>JACZTL010000009.1 GCA_022573715.1 Bacteroidota bacterium | reverse complement strand
CCAGGTATATGTATAGGAAGAGGCGGTGGCATCAGAAATAGAGGAGTTATGACTCTGGACAACAGTGTTGTTACCGGCAACACCGGCACTTTTTCAGGCGGTGGAATTTGGAACTCAGGCACGATGACGCTCACCAATACCACGGTCAGTGGTAACGCTGAGGTCGCCAACCCCTCCGGCCAAAGTGCGGGGGGCGGTGGCATCTACACTAAAGGCACGATGACGCTGATAGGTACTACTGTCAGCGGTAACACTACTCTCAACCGAGGTGGTGGCATTTACAACCTAAACCAGAGTCTAACTCTCATCAACAGCACCATCAGTGGAAACACTGGACTCAATGGCGGCGCTATTTTCAACGTGTTCGGCCAAATACAACTTACCCACAGTACAATCAGTGGCAATACCGCAACCGCACAAGGCGGTGGAATTTGGAACTTTGGAGGCTCCGCCAACTTGAACAACTTGAAGAATACGATCGTTGCTAATAACAGCCCTAGCGACCTCCAAGGCATATTCACTACACTGGGGCACAACCTGTTTGAGAACCCTGGTGCCGGTATCATCGTTGGGAGCGGAACAGGTGACATCGGCGGCGTGGATCCAATGCTCGGACCATTGGCTGATAATGGAGGCCCAACGTTGACGCACGCCCCGCTACCTGGAAGTCCTGTTATAGACGCAGTGCCACTCGCCTTTGGTACAGATGCCAATGGTAATCCTATTACAACTGATCAGCGCGGTGTTACGCGTCCTCAAGGTGCATCCTTCGATATTGGTTCTGTTGAGTTTAAGATATCTTCATTTGGTATGAAACAAGCTGCCAAGGATTTATTAATTCCCTACCTAACTGATCCTGATAAAAAAATTCGTAAGGCTGCTAAAAAAGCAATAAAGCATATCGATAAAAGTCTTGAGTCTAAGCTTTGGGTAGATGTAAATCACTTAACCAAAAAAGGTAAAAAAGTATTTGACGAAGAAAAGAAAGCAGTCAAAAAATTAAAAAACAAGAAATTCACCCCACCGTTCAGTGTTGATGCATTAGAGGCAATTAATTTTCTGCTCACAGCCGATAATAATCTTGCACAAGTAGCAATCAATGAAGTGGTATGTGGCGGTAATTCAAAATGTGAAAAAGAATTACAAAAAGCTAACAAAGAAATGGCTAAGGCGCTGGTTGAACTAAGCAAAAATAAATATGACAAAGCAATAGATCATTATAAAAAAGCTTGGAAACACGCACAAAAAGCAACAAAGAAGGCGGCAGTAGCAAGTGTGACAGACAATAATGAAAGCATCTCTCTTGATAATACAACAAATATGCCGATTGACTTCACATTAAGCCAGAATTATCCCAATCCGTTTAATCCAAGTACAGTAATAAAATATGCATTGCCTGAGGCATCATTTGTAACTCTTAAGATTTACAATATGCTTGGACAGGAAATAAAGACACTTGTAAGTGGTGATAAAAGTGCCGGCGTGTATAATGTACAATGGAATGGAAAGGATAATTACGGTAGCCCTGTAGCAAGTGGGACATATATTTACAGAATTGTGACAGGTAATTATGCGCAATCTAATAAAATGATCCTCCTAAAATAGAAATATGGCGGACAAGTATTATTGAAATAGTATCAAATGATACTAAACTATAAACGATAATTATTTATTGTGCCGTGGTATTAAGGAGAGCCTATTATCACGGTACTTTAATATTTATTCATTATAAATATTATCTAGGCTGTCTAGGAGCATTCCGTGACAGCCTTAAACTACACATTCATTTCACACAAATTTAATAAGATTGGGAAGGGAAATATGTCTTTCTCAAAAGCCAAAGTGTGTTATTTGTCCTTTGTTAAAAATCTGCAAATATGAAAATAAAAATCTAGGTGAGACAAAGAAAAGTAAGGAAAGAGAGTTTATGCTACTTGACAGCATAGAATAAAATAATTAAGTTTCAACTACTATAGCCTAAGGAATATTCCTTTACAATAATTCTTATTTAAATTAGTTTTGTAAACTAAAGTCTCATCTGTATTATTTATTAGGAGAAAAATTTATGGCAAATAATTTAGGAATTTTAGGATATGATTATGTCGAATTTTATGTTGGATCTGCTAAAATGTGCGCATACTGGCATGCAAAAAGTATGGGACTTAAAATTACAGCATACAGCGGTTCTGAATCAGGTGTAAAAGGAAAAGTATCCTATTTAATAGAAGGTGATAATCTTAGAATAGTTGTTACTTCAGCAGTAGATCCTTCGGAATTCAAAATTTCTTCATTTGTACAAAAACACGGTGACGGTGTTAAAAGATGGGCACTAAAAGTAAAAGACGTAGAATATGCTTTCGATACCGCAGTTAAAAACGGAGCAGTACCTGTAAGCACTTATAAAAAAATCGAAGATAAAAATGGTTATATTGAAGAAGCTGCAGTAAAACTATACGATGATGCTGAAATTGTTTTTTCTAAAAGAGATAATTATAAAGGACAGTTCAAGCCATATTTTATAGAACCTATACAACATATTAACATTGAAGCTCATAAAACCGGATTAAAAGAAATTGACCATATAGTTGGTAATGTAAGAATTAATGAGATGGATTTTTGGGTAAATTATTTGAATAAGACACTTAACTTTGAAACATTCCTTGAATTTGGGATGGGCGATATTTCAACTAAATATTCTGCATTACTTTCAAAAGTGGTTCGTTCAAAAGAAGCTGATATTAAAAACCCGATAAATGAACCATACGAAGGATTAAAAAAATCACAGATAGAAGAGTATATTGATGAATATCTTGGTTCTGGAATTCAGCATATTGCAATTTCAACAGATAATATTATTGAAACTATTGCAAATATGAAAAAAAATGGTGTGGATTTTTTAGAACCGCCTGATTCATATTATGAAATGCTTCGTAAGGAGAATATAGATATTACCGAAGATATTGCTGATCTTCAAGAGAATGGGATTCTTTGCGATCATACTGAAAGTAAAGGTTACTTACTTCAGTTATTTACAAAACCCATTGGTGACAGACCGACATTTTTTTATGAAATAATACAAAGAAGAAATGGTGCAGAAGGATTCGGACAAGGTAACTTCCAAGCACTATTTGAATCAATTGAAAAAGATCAAATTCAAAGGGGTAATTTTGATAGGGATTAAAAATATTAGCAACCTCCGAGGTTACAATATTTAAGAAACTAAGAAAATATTATGGGTAAAAAACATTTATTTGGTTAACCTCGGAGGTTACCCAAACTATTGAATTATTTATATAATTTATTGAGACGAGGTAAGTATGTCCTTTTATGTTAAATTAGGAAAAGTACCACCAAAGAGACACACAACATTTTATAAACCTGACGGTAAATCACTTTACCGTGAAGAATTGTTTAGCACAATTGGATTTTCCGGCATTTATTCAAATAAATATCACATTTATATGCCAACACAAGTCGAACAGATCTCCGAACTCGACAAAAAAGAAGATAATATTTGGTACGATGCACCATTGCAATATTATCACTTTTTCACTGACAATAAACAATCAAAGGGTGATATTTTTTCATCAAGAAATGAATTTTTAAAAAATAGCCACTGCATTCTGTCTACTGCTCACATTAGTGAAGAAGCAGATTTCTTTTATAGAAATTCTCATATGCACGAGCTTATTTTTATACATCACGGTAAAGGTGAATTTTTATCGGAGTACGGAAGTCTGAAATTTGATGAATGGGATTTTATAATTGTTCCGAAAGGGACTACATACCAAATTTATTTTGATAGTTATGAAAATGTTAAGTTGTTCATAGTTGAATCTGACACACCATTTGATATTCCTAAACATTACAGAAACGAATACGGACAGCTAACCGAAGATGCACCGTATTATGAAAGAGATTTTCGTGTCCCTGAATTTACAGAACCGATAGATAAAAAAGGAGAGTTCAAACTTTTATTAAAAGTATCAAACAGAATTTTTGATTACAAACTTCCACACCATCCTTTTGATGTTGTAGGATGGGATGGTTACTTATATCCTTATATTTTTAATATTAAAGATTACGCACCCAAAGTTGGAAAACTTCATCTTCCTCCGCCTGTACATTTGTTTTTGAAAACACAGCAATTTGTTGTCTGTACTTTTTGTCCTCGTCTTTTTGATTTTGATCCTAATTCAATTCCTACTCCGTACTATCATTCTAATTGTGACAGCGATGAAGTTATATATTATGTACACGGAGATTTTATGTCAAGAAAAGACGTAAAAGAAGGTTCTATCACACTTCACCCAATGGGAATTCCTCACGGACCTCAACCCGGGAAGATAGAAGAATCCGTAGGTAAAAAATCAACAGACGAATATGCAATTATGGTGGACACTTTTGCGCCCTTGCAATTAACTACTAATGTAAAAGAAACAATGGATGATAATTATTCTCAATCCTGGTTAGAAAACGGTAATGATTAAAATTCCTAAGTATGTTGAAGACCTTAAACCCTACAAAGCCGGTAAACCAATTGATGAACTGTTCCGCGAATATGGACTTAAAAAAATTGTAAAGCTTGCATCAAATGAAAATCCATTAGGACCATCTCCAAAAGCGATGGAAGCAATTAAAAAGCACATCATTGAAATTCATCGATATACAAACCCCGCAGCATTTGATCTTGTAAATGCAATTGCAAAAAAGATAAACAAATCACCTAATCAAATAGTTACGGGTAGCGGTTCTGATTCTTTGCTTCAGTACATCATTTCTGCTTTCAGCGAAGAAGGTGATGAACTCATAACTTCCAAAGGATCGTTTATTGGTTGGTATGTAAACGTTAACAAATACGGTAGAATTTCAAAACAAGTTGAGCAGAATAATAACAGATTTGATCTCGAAAAAATTGCCGAAAATATAACAGAAAAAACTAAGATTATTTATCTTGCAAATCCCAACAACCCTACAGGCACAATCTTTACAAAACAAGAATTTGAGAACTTCCTTCTTAAAGTTCCGGAAAATATTTTAATAGTTTTGGATGAAGCTTATACTGTTTATGCACAATCAAATCCTGATTACCCCAATGGATTAGAATACGATAATAAAAACTTGATAGTTTTAAGAACACTGTCAAAAGCTTACGGACTAGCTGGAATTAGAATCGGCTTTGCTGTTGGGCACGAAGAGTTGATTAAAATATTATACAAAGTGAAATTACCTTTCGAACCTAATTCATTGGCTCAGGTTGCTGCAATTGCGGCACTTAACGATGATGATTTTTTGAGAAAGACAGTTGAACTGAACAATAAATCATTGAAAAAATTTAAGCAAATATTTGATGAATTATCTATAAAATTTTTACCTTCGTCGGCAAACTTTTTTTTAATGCTTTTCGCAGATGAAGATTATACGGTAAAATTTAAAGATGAATGTTTGAAGAAAGGATTGATTCTAAGACATGTAAAATCGTTCGGCATTCCAAACGGAATAAGAATAAATTCGGGGACTGATGAAGAAACCGAATTTGCTATAAATGTAATTTCACAAGTTCAAAATCAATTATTAAAAGAATATAATTTACAACCAAACATATAAATTCGTAAATGGAGAATTAAATGAAATTTGTTTCCTATGAACACAATAAAACAGACAGAGTTGGATTGTTAATAAAAAATAAAATCTATGATCTGGAAAATTGTTCTTCTAAATTAGGCAAACAATTACCCTCAACAATGGGTGAATTCCTCAAAGGTGAAGATGAAAATATGAACATAGCTCGCACCTTGGAAACAGAAATTAAAAACGGTGGTGAATTCGAATCTATAGAATTAAATGATGTGAAATTATTAGCACCTGTCCCACATCCAACTTCGTGCCGGGATGGTTATGCATTTCGTCAGCACGTTGCGACTGCAAGAAGAAACAGGGGAGTGGATATGATTCCCGAGTTTGATCAATTTCCGATATTCTATTTGACAAATCATAATGCAATATTTGGCGGAGGTGATATCTTTCTTGAAAAAGATCATTTTGAAAAATTAGATTTTGAACTTGAAGCAGCCGTTGTTATTGGGAAAAGAGGCAAAAATATTTCGGCAAAAGAAGCAGATAAATATATAGCAGGTTACATGGTCATGAATGATTTAAGTGCAAGACGTCTTCAGATGGAAGAGATGAAATTAAATCTTGGGCCGGCAAAGGGAAAAGACTTTGCAACAACAATCGGTCCCTGGCTTGTAACTCCTGATGAATTAGAAAAATTTAAAATAGAAACGGATTCAGGCGATAAATATAATTTACGGATGACTGCTTTTCATAACGGCAAACAAGTATCAGACGGTAATATGAAAGATATGAACTGGTCATTTGCAGAAATTATAGAACGAGCTTCGTACGGTGTTGAGCTAATACCGGGTGATGTTATTGGCTCGGGAACCGTGGGGAGCGGTTGCTATTTAGAATTAAACGGTACCTGGGCAATTGAAGCAAAAGAGAAAAATGAAGAGTTCACACCAATTTGGATTCAAACGGGTGACACGATGGAACTGGAAATTGAAGGTTTGGGCAGATTAAAAAACAGGTTGATACTTTCCAACAATGATTATTCAATACTTGCAAAAAAGAAGAATGTATGATGTTACATATTGAACCAAAAGATGTAAGTGTCCCGGAATTCCATAAACTGCTATTGGGCGGAGTTGCACCACGACCTATTGCCTTGGTTTCTACTTTATCAGAAGATGGTAAACCTAATTTATCTCCCTTTTCTTTTTTCAATGCATTCGGTGTCAACCCCCCTATAATTGCATTTTCTGCGGCAAGAAGAGGAAAAGACGGAAGTTTAAAAGACACTTACAATAATTTAATGCAAACTAAAGAGTGTGTTGTTCAAGCTGTTACTTATTCAATGGTAGAACAGATCAGTCTTGCTTCCTCGGAATATCCATCCGATGTTGATGAATTTTTTAAGTCAGGTTTAACTCCTATTGAATCTGATAAAGTAAAACCACCTAGAGTAAAACAATCCCCGTTCCAGATGGAGTGTATCTTAAAAGATATGATAAGCTATGGGGAAGGTGGGGGGAGCGCTAATTTAGCCATTTGCGAAGTTGTTAAACTTCACGTTAAAAAAGATATTATAAAAGATGGGATTATTGAACCTGATTTAATTGACCTTGTTGCGAGAATGTCTGCAAATTATTATTGTAGAGCAAATGGAGATTCTGTTTTTGTTGTAGAAAAACCGGGGACGTCTCTCGGCGTGGGCTTTGATAATATTCCTGAATTTATTAAAATTTCTGAAATATATTCTGCAAATGATTTAGCGAAGTTTGCCGGAATTTCAAAAATACCTTCATCTAAGGAAGCATTTGAACTGAAAAAGAATATTGAAGATGAAAGGCTAAAAATTAATTTACCATTAGTTGAAACTTTTTTTGAATACCAAGTTTTAAATAACTACAAACATATGTTGAAATTAGCATTGACGATCTTACAAAAAGATAAAAAAGAAACTAAGTATTTAGAACTGACAGCAAAGAATGCTTTGCAGAATAACGATAAAAAATTTGCTTGGAAATCTGCTTTAATGGTAGATCAATTTAAATAACTTATTTAGTTCGTTTAAACAATCAATTCTTTTAATAAAGTATAAAATTGAAAAAACCTCTTTGGATACCTTCACAAGAAAGAATCGATACTTCAAATATCAATGCATATATAAAATTCATAAATAAGAAATATAAAAAATCTTTTAACTCGTATAATGAATTATACAATTGGTCTGTTAATAATATTGAAGATTTTTGGAAATCTATTTGGAAATTCAGTAAAATAAAATATTCCAAGAAATATGATTCTGTTTTAAACGCTGATAAAATGTTTGGTGCAATATGGTTCACAGACGCTAAACTGAATTTTGCAGAAAATTTATTACGGTATAATGATGCAAAGAAAGCAATTGTAAGTATTAGGGAAAATTATCATAGGATTGAATTAACTTATAAAGAATTGAATTTGCTTGTTGCTAAACTAGCATATTCACTAAAGAAATTAGGAGTTAAAAAGGGGGATAGGGTTGCTGGCTTTGTGACCAATATTCCGGAAGCAATTATTGCTATGCTCGCAGCTACAAGTTTAGGAGCAATTTGGTCTTCGTGTTCACCTGACTTTGGAATAAATAGCATCTATGATCGCTTCAATCAGATTAAACCAAAAGTTCTTTTTGCAATTGAAGAATATAGTTATAACGGGAAATCTATTAACTGTTTGAGTAAAATTGAAGGGATAAAAAAAAGAATTCCAGCAATCAAAAACATTATACTGATCTCAAAATTCTTTGATTTCAAAAAACCTGTACAAAATAAAAAAGTAAAAAAGAAAAGAAATAAAAATTACTTTTATTTTGATGAATTAATAAAGAACAATGCAAGAAAAATAAAATTTGTTCAAGCTGATTTTAATCACCCTATCTACATTATGTATTCTTCCGGGACAACCGGAGTACCCAAGTGTATTGTTCATGGAGCCGGTGGGACATTACTTCAGCATTTTAAGGAACTATTTTTACATACAAATCTAAAAAGTAGTGACAATATTTTTTATTTTACAACCTGCGGCTGGATGATGTGGAACTGGTTGGTAAGTTCACTGAGCATTGGGGCAACGGTAGTTTTATTTGACGGAAGCCCGGCATATCCTAAATTAGATAAACTATGGAAATTGATTGAAGAAGAAAAAATATCTGTATTTGGTACAAGCCCCAAATTTTTAAGCATTTGTGAAAAAAATAAAGTAATACCGAAATCGATTTCAAATTTGTATTCACTTAAAGCAGTTCTTTCAACAGGTTCACCACTTTCAAAGGATAATTTTAAATGGGTTTACAAAAATATAAAATCAGATGTTCAACTTTCTTCAATCTCAGGAGGAACAGATATAATTTCTTGTTTTATGCTCGGTTGTCCTATCATACCTGTTTATTCGGAAGAAATTCAGTGCAGAGGTTTGGGGATGAAAGTTGAAACATTTGATGAAGAAGGTAAAACAATTATTAATAAAAAAGGAGAACTTGTATGCACGAAACCTTTTCCATGTATGCCAATATATTTTTGGAACGATAAAAATGATAAAAAATATGAGTCAGCATATTTTGAAAAATATCCTAATGTTTGGCATCACGGTGACTACATTAAAATTACAAAAACTGGCGGTGTAATTGTTTACGGAAGATCCGATGCAACACTTAATCCTGGGGGTGTTCGAATTGGAACTGCTGAAATTTACAGGATTGTTGAATCGTTAAATGAGATAAATGACAGTCTTGTAATAGGACAAAAATATAAAAATGATATTCGGATTATTTTATTTGTTGTTATTAAAAGAAATTATGAATTTAATAAAACATTAGAAAGTAAAATAAAAATAGAAATAAAAAGGTCAGCATCTCCGAGTCATGTTCCTGCCCTGATATATTCGGTAAAAGAAATTCCTCGGACTATTAGCGATAAAAAAGTTGAAATTGCAATATCTAAAATGAGTAACGGAGAAAAAGTAAAAAATAAAGATGTTTTAATGAATCCAAATTCATTGGTAGAATATGAAAAAATATTTAAAAAAAATTAAAAATTGTATTGATATTTATATTAAATATTGAATAAATTAATGTAACTAATAAAAGGTTTATGTAATGAAATTTTCTTCAAAGGTAAAAGAGGGGATTGCTATTGAATCGGTTCACATTTCAAGAGCTACTTATAATTATGCCCAAGAATTTAAAGACATTCTCGATCAAAGAATTAATGATGGTAAACTTAACATTGTTGTTTGTTTAAAAGGATGTAAATATATGGACTCTACTTTTTTGGGAACTTTAGTATCTGCAGCTCGTAAATTGAAGCAGTCTGGGCGTAGTTTAAAAATTTCTGATTTACATTCAGAGACTTTAGTTCTTTTTGAAATTACTGGTATGATGAGAATATTTGAGATTTATAAAAATATAGATGAAGCTGTAACAAGTTATACTCATTTAGTCGATTGAAATCCTAATAATAAAATTTCTTTAAAAACAAAAAGCATTAAACAGAATATTGTTTAATGCTTTTTTTAATGCAATTTTATTAAATCACTTAATTGAAAGCGTAGCCAATTTCAACTTGGAATTGATTCATTTCAATTTTAATAATTTTGCTTAGATTTGATACTTCTAATGGATTTGGTTCTATTACTGAAGTATTAGGAGCTTACATAAGGTACATACTAAATTTATTTGAGCATCAAATATTTTTAGTAAAACTAAAAGTAATATGATGCTGTACTACGCCTGGAGGTAATATTTCAACAAAATCAAGCAGTTTAAGCTGACTGACAAGTCATATTATGTGACTGTTTACATTTTATTTTTCTATTTTATAATTATATTTGTCGTCCACAATAATTATTAGTCTAAAATTCTTATGAATGAAAAATTTGATATAGCTATACTTGGTGGCGGTCCCGGCGGATATGTTGCTGCAATTAGAGCTTCACAATTAGGATATAAAACTGTTTTAATTGATAAGGAAAATTTAGGAGGAATTTGTCTAAATTGGGGCTGTATTCCAACAAAATCGTTATTAAAAAATGCTGAGATTTACGATTTAGTTAAAAATAAAGGGAAAGAATTTGGAATTACTGCCACAGGACTGAAATTTGATTTCAATACTATTATAAAAAGAAGCCGTAATATTTCTGAAAAAATTTCCTCAAACGTGGAAATGTTGATAAAGAAAAATAAAATTAAAAGAATAAGAGGTTATGGAAAATTAACATCTAAAACTCAATTATCTGTTTTTAATGAAAAACAGAAGGAAATTGAAAAAATAGAAGCAGATAAAATTATTATTTCAACCGGTGCAAGATCCAAAACCTTCAATACTATTCCCATAGATAGAAAAATGATTATTACTAGTAAGGAAGCTATGATTTTACCTGAACAACCCAAAGAATTAATTATAATTGGTGCTGGAGCCATCGGGATTGAATTTGCTTATTTTTATTCTGTTTTAGGTACTAAAGTAATAATTATCGAAATGATGGACACCATATTACCGATTGAAGACCATGAAGTTTCCGCTGCTCTTCAAAGAAGTTTTAAAAAACGGGGAATTGATATATTCACCGGCACAAAAGTAGATAAAGCCGAAATTAAAGGTAAAAATGTAAATGTAACTATTACCAAAAACGGAAAACAGGAAGTATTATCAGCTGACAAAGTTTTGTCTGCAATTGGTCTAATTGGAAATGTTGAAGGATTCGGGCTTGAAAAATTAGGAATCGTACTCTTTAAGAATCACATTAAAGTGGATAAATCTACATACGAAACTAATGTAAAAGGGATATATGCAATTGGTGACGTAATCGGTCCACCTTTGTTAGCTCACGTAGCATCCGCTGAAGGAATTCATTGTGTTGAAAAAATGAAAGGATTGAATCCACCCGATATTGAATATGAAAATATTCCCGGCTGCACATATTGCCAACCACAGGTTGCCAGTGTTGGTTTAACAGAAAAAGCAGCTAAAGAAAAGGGCTATGAAGTGAAAGTAGGAAAATTCCCGTTTATGGCAAGCGGTAAGGCTTTTGCCGTGGGTGAAAGAGAAGGTTTTGTCAAATTTGTTTTTGATGAAAAATATGGTGAATTATTAGGCGCGCATATTATCGGATCGGAGGCAACAGAACTTATTGCCGAAGCAGTTTTAGCCAAGTCATTGGAAGCTACCGGGGAGTCAATAATTAAGACAGTACACGCTCACCCAACTCTTTCTGAATCTCTAATGGAAGCAGCTGCTCAAACTTATGGTAAAGCAATCCATATTTAACATAAAGAAAATATTCTAAATGGCTAAAAGTAAATTGAGAAAATTAAATTATTGTAATATTGCTCTAATTGATTATAAAGAAGCTTGGGATTTACAGAAAGATGTGTTGGAAGCACGGAGTAATGATTTAATTGATGATACATTCTTTTTACTCGAACATTATAATACGTATACTCTCGGTAAAGTTGCCGATAAAAAACACTTAATAAGTTCTGATTCATTTTTAAAGCAAAATAAAATTTCAGTTTATGAAATTGACCGCGGTGGAGATATAACTTATCACGGTTATGGACAAATTGTTGGATATCCTATAATAAATTTAAGTGATTGGCAGAAAGATACTCATAAATTTTTAAGAGCCTTAGAAGAAGTAATTATAAATACTTGTGATCATTACAGAATTACTGCAGGAAGAAATAACAAATACACTGGTGTTTGGATTGATAATAGAAAAATAGCTGCAATTGGGATTAAAGTTAAAAAATGGGTTACAATGCACGGTTTTGCATTTAATATTAATACCGATTTATCCTTTTTCCAAGGTATTATTCCTTGTGGAATAGATGACAAAGAAGTAACTTCATTAAATAAAGAGTTAGGAAAAAAAATAGAAATTGAAGAAGTGAAAGAAATTTTACTCTTGAATTTCAAAGAAGTTTTCGGTTATAATCAAATAAGACATATTAACTATGATGAGTTTTCACTATCAGTAATGGACAATATAAACAATTGAGGAAAAAGATGGCGAAAGAGATTAAATCCGCTAATGTATCTATTGAAAAGGCTGTAAAAGAACCTTTAAAACAAAAGGGAACTCTGAATAAAAAAAATATATCGATGTTAAAAAGTACCGGATTAAATAAACAGGAAATACTTGGTTCTTTAAGGTTAATGGTACTAGCACGAGGCATTGATACTAAAGCAATGAATTTATTAAAGCAGGGAAGAACTTTTTTTCATATTGCTGGTGCCGGGCATGAAGCTATTCAAACAGTAGTGGGCAAGGCAATTGATCCAAAAAATGACTGGCTGTTTCCATATTATAGAGACTTAGCCGTTGTTTTAGCAGTAGGGGTAACTCCTGTGGACTTTTTTTTAGAATGCTTTGCCAAAGCTGATGATCCCAGCAGCGGTGCTCGTCAACTACCTTGTCATTGGGGTGCAAAAAAAATTAATTTACCGTCTCAGTCAAGTCCTACAGGTACCCAGTTTCTACAAGCAGTTGGTGTTGCACTATCACTCAAAAGACAAAATAAAAATAATTTTGCTTATGTTAGTAGCGGCGAAGGTACAACAAGTCAAGGGGAATTTCACGAAGCTGTTAACTGGTCAAGCAGAGAGAAATTACCCGTTTTATTTTTAATTGAAAATAATAAATATGCTATCTCCGTAAACGTAAAGCAACAGAGCGGGGGTAAAAATAATTCAATTGCAGAAATGATGAGTGGATATAGCAATTTATTAAGATTATCAATTGATGGTACAGATTATATCGAATCACATAATGGGGTTAAAGAAGCACTTAAATACATAAAGAGCGGTAAAGGACCGGTTTTAATTGAGGCTCACGTTGTTCGATTGCTTTCCCATTCTTCTTCAGATGATCAAAAAAAATATCGAGATAAAAAAGAATTAGAAGAGGATTTGCTAAATTGTCCTATCTTAAAATTATCAAACAAATTGATTAATGAAGGGATTATAACAGAAGATGAATTTAAGCAAATGGAAGAAGATGTAAAAAAAGAAATAAATAAAGCAGCAGATGAAAGTTTTAGTATGCCGGATCCTTTACCGGAAACTGCAGGAAGATATGTTTTTGATGAAAGTGATAAAAAAGAAAGTCTAAATTACGAATCATCAATTCCGGATGGAGCTCCAATTGTAATGGTTGATGCAATTAACCATGCACTTCAGGAGGAGTTGGAGAATAACGAAGATCTTTATGTTTTTGGACAAGATATTGCTGACGGAAAAGGTGGTGTATTTACTGCCACAAAGGGATTATCAAAAAGATTTGGAGAAGAAAGAGTATTCAATTCTCCATTAGCCGAAGCTAGTATAATGGGTGTTGCAGCAGGTATGGCTTTAACCGGGTTGAAACCTGTAGTAGAAATTCAATTCGGTGATTACATATGGCCTGGTTTAATGCAGATAAAAAGTGAAATTGCAACAATGAGATATCGCTCTAATAATACTTGGTTTACCTCTGTTGTGACCCGTGTGCCTGTAGGTGGTTATATTCACGGCGGTCTCTATCACAGTCAAAACATTGAATCCATTTTTGCACACATTCCGGGACTGTTTATTGCTTATCCTTCTAATGCTGCCGACGCCAAGGGATTATTAAAGACTGCTTGTAGAATTGATGACCCGGTAATTTTCTGTGAACATAAAGGATTGTATAGACAAAGTTCTGCAATGTCCCCTGAACCTGACGAGAATTATTTACTTTCTTTCGGAAAAGCAAAAGTTGTAAACGAAGGAACTGACATCACTGTTATTTCATACGGAGTTTCGATGTGGGATTCTGTGTTGGCTGCAAAAACATTAGCTGATGAAGGTTATGCTGTTGAAGTAATTGATCTAAGGACAATAATACCACTTGATGTTGAAACAATTTTTAATTCAGTGAAAAAAACAAATAAAGTAGTTGTAATTCACGAAGATACTTTAACAGGAGGGTTCGGTGCTGAAATTGTATCGAGAATAAGTGATGAATGTTTTGAATATTTAGACGGTCCCGTAAAAAGAATTGCTGCAATTGATTCTCACATACCGTATTCACCAATATTGGAAAATGCCATATTGCCAAACAGAAAAAGAATTTACGAAGGAATAAAAGAACTATTAAAATATTAATAAAAGAATATTAGGAGTTTATAAATGGAAATAGTAATGCCAAAGATGGGAGAGAGTGTTACTGAAGGAACTATTATTAAATGGTATAAAAATGTTGGAGATACCATTGAACTGGATGAAATCATATTTGAAATAAGCACAGATAAAGTTGATACTGAAGTTCCATCTCCAATAAAAGGGACTTTGTCGTCCATTAAAGTACCTGAGGGAGACACAGTTGAAGTAGGGACTGTTGTAGCAACTATCGATGGGAATGGATCTTTAGAAATTGATACAAATGAGGGAAAAGATATTTCAGAGGAAAAATTGAATGCTTCTACACTTCAGGTTGAAAGCATAACTTCTGAAGTTGAATCAAAACGAAGCGGAAATGTTATTGAAATTGCAATGCCTAAAATGGGTGAATCGGTTATGGAAGGTACGATTATCAAGTGGTTTAAAAAAGTTGGTGATACTGTTAATAAAGACGAAACGATATTTGAAATCAGTACAGACAAAGTTGATACAGAAATTCCTTCGCCGGTTGATGGTACCGTTACTGAAATATTAGTAGCCGAGCAGGAAACTGTAGAAGTTGGGACTATTGTTGCAAAAATATCTTCTACAAATGAACCTGAAGTTAAAAATTCTCAACCTAAAGAAACAATTAAAACAGTAAAAGATGCACAACCAGAACCGCAAACAATGCACAAGGTTATTGCAGATAATACAGTTAATACAACTTCAATAAAACGCGAAAGAGGAAAAAGATCGACATTTTTTTCTCCGCTTGTTCTGAATATTTCCAGAAAGGAAAATATAAGTTTTGATGAATTAAATAATATCCAGGGAACTGGTCTTAACAGTAGAGTTACAAAAAAAGATATTTTAAAATACATAGAAATAAGAATAACAGGAGCGGGAGAAGCACATTCAAAACTTGAGAGAAGAAAAACTGTCTTATTTCAAGGTTCTGAGCAACCAGTAAAATTTGAAGCCGGTACCGGTGTTACAAAAATACCAATGGATAATATTAGACAAAAAATTATGCAGCATATGATTAACAGTCGTGATACTTCAGTTCACGTAACTGCAATGCTTGAAGTAGATATAATTAAAATTTATAATTTCATAAAAAAGAATAAAGAAAGAATTCTTAATGAAAACGGCATCAAACTTACTTATATGGCATTTATAGCCGATGCCTGTGTGAAAGCGTTAAAAACATATCCTTTGGTAAATTCAACAATAGAAGGCTCAACAATATTACAGAAAAATTTTGTAAACCTGGGTATTGCTGTAGCAATGGAGCCTCACGGTTTAATTGTACCGAATATAAAAGGTGCGGAACAAAGAAATATACTCGGTCTTGCCAAAGCAATTAATGATTTGGCTTTTAGCGCAAGAAATAAAAAACTTTCACATGATGATATTACAAACGGAACATTTACAATTACTAATTACGGTGTCTTCGGTACTATATTCGGTACGCCTATTATTAACCAGCCAGAAGTTGCAATATTAGGAGTAGGTACAGTAGTTAAGAAGCCTGCTGTTATTGAGGTAGATGGGTCTGATGTAATTGCAATAAGGCCGACTATGACGTTAACTTTATCGCACGATCACAGGTTAGTGGACGGAATGCTTGGCGGACAATTTTTGAAATACTTAAAGGATACTTTGGAATCATTTAACGAAAATATGTTTTAATCACTTATGTTATGCACTGTATGTTGCTAAATAGCCCCGACATTTATGTCGGGGACCAGATTAACACTAAATGCCTGGGCTTTAGTCACATTCTATCAATTAATGTGGCTAATATTTCTACTTCTAATTAAAAAATATTATGTACAAAATAAACCAATATCAAAAAGCATTTAAAGAAAAAATTGAAAAGACAAAAGTACCTTTGGGTAAAAGACCTGATTGGCTGAAAGTAAAATTGCCTTCAGGCAAAAATTACTCGGATGTTCTCAAACTAATGAGAGAGCAGAAACTTCACACAGTCTGTGAAGAAGCAAGATGTCCAAATATCGCTGAATGCTGGAATGCAAGAACCGCAACTTTTATGATACTTGGGGATATCTGTACGAGAAGTTGTGGGTTTTGCAATATAAAATTAGGGTTACCGATAGAACTTGATTTAGATGAGCCAAGAAGAGTTGCTGAATCAGTTAAGCAGTTGAATTTAAGACACGTTGTAATTACATCGGTTAATCGTGATGAATTAAAAGACGGAGGAGCTTCAATTTTTAGTGAAACTGTGAGACTAATAAATAAAAAAATTCCGGATTGTACTGTCGAAATTTTAATTCCGGATTTTAAAGGTGAAAAACATGCTTTTGAAATTATTATGAAAAACCCACCAAATATTTTGAATCATAATTTGGAAACAGTACCCAGATTGTATCACGTTGTAAGACCACAAGCAAAATTTGAAAGAAGCTTGGAATTGATTTCGTGGTTTAAAAATAAGGGACTGAGAGCTAAAAGCGGTATAATGGTAGGTATTGGAGAAAGACCGGAAGAAGTTTTAACTCTCATGAAAGATTTAAGACAACATGAATGTGATATTTTAACAATCGGTCAGTATTTACAGCCTACAAAAAATCATCTCCCTGTTGATAGGTATGTTGAACTTGATGAATTCAAAATGTACAGGGATGAAGGTATAAATATGGGATTCAAAGCCGTTGAATCATCACCACTTGTAAGAAGTTCATATCACGCAGACAAACACGCGAGAGATTTATTATAAAAGGTGAACTTTAAGACACAAATTATTTGGTTAAAGAACTTCAATTTCTTAAATTTGTAAGATAAATTTTAAACGAAAAAAGGGTAAAAATGAGCGAAGTAAAAGGTAAAATTATACAGGTTATTGGTCCCGTAGTTGACATTGAATTTGAAGAAGGACATCTGCCGGCAATATACAATGCAATACGAATTCCACGTAGAACTAACGATGGAAAAGAAGACAATCTAATAGTTGAAGTTCAATCGCACCTTGGTGAAGACCGAGTAAGAACTATTGCAATGGATTCTACTGACGGTTTGGTCAGAGGTTCAGATGCATTCGATACTGGTGAGCCTATTTCAGTGCCAGTTGGTCCTGCCACATTAGGTCGTTTGATAAATGTAATTGGCGAGGGTATTGACGGACTTGGAACTGAAATAAAAACCGAAAAAAGATATCCTATTCACAGACCGGCTCCAAAATTTAAAAACTTATCTACCGAAAATGAAATGTTTGAGACAGGTATTAAAGTAATTGATTTACTTGAACCTTATTCAAAAGGAGGAAAGACAGGATTATTCGGCGGTGCCGGTGTTGGTAAAACCGTTATCATTATGGAACTTATAAATAACATTGCTCTTCAGCACGGAGGTTATTCTGTTTTTGCCGGCGTGGGAGAAAGAACCCGTGAAGGTAACGACCTTTGGTTAGAGATGAAAGAATCCGGTGTGCTAGACAAAACGGCATTGGTATTCGGACAAATGAACGAGCCACCCGGTGCAAGGTTGAGAGTAGGCTTAACAGGTTTAACAATTGCCGAATATTTTAGAGATGAAGAGGGAAGAGATGTGCTTTTATTTATCGATAATATTTTCCGTTTTACGCAGGCAGGTTCTGAAGTGAGCGCACTTTTAGGACGTATGCCCTCTGCAGTTGGTTACCAACCTAACTTAGCCAGTGAAATGGGTGCACTACAAGAAAGAATTACTTCTACGGATAAAGGCTCCATTACTTCCGTCCAGGCAATCTATGTACCTGCGGATGATTTAACCGATCCTGCTCCTGCAACGGTTTTTGCTCACCTAGATGCTACAACTGTTCTCAGCAGAGAAATTTCTGCGCTTGGAATTTATCCTGCTGTAGATCCTTTAGATTCTACTTCGAGAATATTGGAACCGTCAATTATCGGTGAAGAGCATTACAATGTTGCTAAAACCGTTAAAGAAATTCTTCAGCAATATAAAGATTTACAAGACATTATAAATATTCTCGGTATGGACGAACTTTCCGACGAAGATAAAACTGTAGTGAGAAGAGCAAGAAGAATTCAAAGATTTTTCAGCCAGCCATTCCACGTTGCGGAACAATTTACCGGTTATGACGGAAAATACGTGAAGTTGGAAGATACCATACGCGGATTCAAAGGCATTATTAACGGTGAATACGATGATTTACCTGAAGGTGCTTTTATGTATGTAGGAACTATCGAAGAAGCTGTAGAGAAAGCGAAGAATATGAAATAATATGGCAGAACTAAATTTAGAAATTACGTCGCCTGAAAAAACGGTCTTTTCGGAAATAGTAACTTCAGTAACTATTCCTGGAACGGAAGGTTCATTTCAAGTATTGGTTAATCACGCACCAATAATAAGCACATTTGAAATCGGAACAATTAAAATTGTTTCGGAAAACTCAGATGTTCAATTTTGTGCAACTGCAGGCGGGACAATTGAAGTATTGAATAATAAAATATTAATTTTGGCTGATGCTATTGAGTTAATAAAAGACATAGATGTTGACAGGGCAAAATCTGCAAAAGAAAGAGCCGAAAAAAGAATTAGTGATAAAGAGAATAAAGAAATTGATGTTGAAAGGGCAAAAGCTGCAATAAAAAGAGCAGAAAACAGATTGATATTAGCCGAAATGTATCTGAAGACAATTAGTTAATTTCAATATTTATATTTTACAAAAGCGGAGGTCCCTTTAAATGGTGCAAGTTTATTTTATTTTAAGTATAATTATTTAACCTTCCAATTCTTTGGAGAGATAACAACTACAAATTCGCCCTTTGTTATCTTTTCATTTAAATAATTTAAAATTTCAATTGGTTTTCCCTTCCAGACTTCCTCAAACTTTTTGGTAAGTTCTCTGCATACAGCAATAGTTCTACTTGGCATATATTCATTTAGTTCATTTAATAGTTTTTCTATTCTATAAGTGGACTCGTATATTATAATAGTTCTTTCTTCCTCGGCAAGCAGTTTAAGTTTTTTTTGTCTTCCTTTCTTTTGAGGAAGGAATCCTTCGAACACAAATGAATTCGTGGGCAGTCCGCTAATCGAAAGAGCTGTAATCAAAGCAGTAATGCCGGGTATTGGTACGACACGTAAATTTTTCTTAATTGCAAGAGATACAAGTCTTACACCCGGGTCCGATATAGAAGGTGTACCGGCATCGGAAACCAAAGCACAATTTTCTCCCATTAAAATTCTATCGCATATTTTTGCAGCTTTTTTATTCTCGTTTACCGCATTCAACGATGTCAATTCTATTTTTATATCAAAACGATTAAGTAGTTTTGAAGTAACTCTTGTATCTTCACATGCAATAAAATCCACTTCATTCAATATTTCTAATGCTCTCAAAGTTATGTCTTTTAAGTTGCCGATTGGAGTGCTTACAATATATAGTTTCCCGTTCATTTAAATAATATTATCATTATGGTTGATGTACTAAAATAGAATTTTATTGTATAAAATGGAGGGATCGTTTTAAAAGATATTAAAGATGACATCTTTTAAAAAGATGTCATCTTTGAAATAAGAAATTATAAAGATTTTAAAATTGACTTTATTTTTGTAAATCCTTCGTCTAATTCTTCTTTTGTAATGTTCAGTGGGGGTCTGAATCTGATTGTTTTCACTCCACAGCCAAGTATAATTAATTTATCTTTTAGGCATGCTATGTTAAATTTATTACGAGTAGTACCATCGGGCAAATCGAAGGAGCACATAAGTCCAAGTCCGCGAGCATTTGAGATTAAACTTGGGAAATCATTCTGAATGCTTTGCAAATTATCTAAAAGATAATCTCCTAGTAACCTGGCATTTTCAACAAGATTTTCCCCATCAATAATTTCAAGAATTCTCTTCGATCTAACCATATCCGTAAGGTTGGCTCCCCATGTAGAGTTTATTCTGCTTGAAACTTTGAAGCAATTATTTTCAATTTCATCTACTCTTTCCGAAACCATAATTCCGCAAACCTGTGCTTTCTTACCAAAAGAAATTATGTCCGGCTGTACGTAATAATCTGATGCCCAAAATTTACCGGTCAAACCAAAACCGGTTTGTACTTCATCGAACATTAGCATAATTTCGTTTTCATCCGCAATTTCTCGTAGCTTTAAGAAAAATTCTTTTCTGAATAAATTATCACCGCCTTCTCCTTGAATAGGCTCAATAATTATTACTGCAATATCATCGGGATTATTTTTTATTGCTTCATTTATTTCTGCAATTGCTTTATTCTCTGATGCAATAATTTGTTCTAAATTATTCTCAATAGGGAAAATCGCCTTTGGATTTGTTATTCTTGGCCAATCAAATTTAGGATAGTATTTCACTTTGGACGGATCAGTGTTTGTCAGTGACATTGTGTAACCTGTTCTACCGTGAAAAGCTTCCTTAAAATGTATGACCTGAAATCCCTTTTCTTCTTTAATGTCCTTTTCAAAATTCTTCTGCACTTTCCAGTCGAATGCAATCTTTAAACCGTTTTCAACCGCTAATGCTCCACCCGAAATAAAAAACAAATGCTTCATATAATCAGGTTTTGCAATATGAGCAAAAGTATTTACAAAACTTGCCATTTGTTGTGTGTAAATGTCAGAGTTTGAAGGTTTGTTTACAGAGGCGGTTGCTAATTCTTCGCGGAATTCAGGGTTGTTAATTTTTGGATGATTTAATCCTAAAGCGTTTGAAGCAAAAAATGTAAATAGGTCTAAATATTTGTCGCCTGTTTTTGCATCTATTAATCTAACACCTTTACTTTTTTCTAAATCTAATACTATATCAAATCCGTCCGCGAGCATATATTTACTGATAACCGGGTGTACGTCTTCAGGTTTGACATTGTATTTATTATAATCATTAATTGGTTTATGAATTATTGTATTATTTTCCATAAATATACTCCATATTCAAAAATTGTTTAGTGCAAATTGATAAAGTTTATTTGAAAAGCATAGGGGAGAAGAAAATGATTAAAATACATTTTCAAATTTTGACACAAAATAACTCCTGTGTGAAGTTATTAGATATTTAGACAGTATATTTTGAATATTAATCATTGGAATTGGCCAATTATTAATATTCAATTTAACAAAAATTAATCGATATTTCAATTTCAATTTAATTCACAGTTCTACGAATAAATATTTCCTTGATATTTATAGTTTTAGTTGTTACACTTACTGTAACAATTAAAATATTTTATGTCTTCATCTACAAAATTATCAAATTCAGTAAAAGCACTTTGTTATTTGGCTGACTCGGAAAAGCCTTCCAACAGCATTGAAATATCAAAAAAGACAGGTATAAATGCATCAAAGTTGAGAAAACTTCTTTCATTATTGTGTAAGAATAAAATTGTTCAAAGCAATAAAGGAGCTTTTGGAGGGTTTTCGTTAAAGAAAAATGCAGCAGAAATTCATTTGCAAGAAATATATTGTGCGATAGAAGATAGAAAAGCATTCGATTTACATTCTTCTTCGGAAAACAAAAATAATAGTTTTTATGATTCTGAAATCAACAATTATTTCTTGAATTTATTTGAAAATATTCAGATAGAAATTGAAGATAAGATGAGAAAAATAACATTAGCAGAAATACTAAAAACAATAAAAAATAATAAATTATAAGTGAGAGGATAAGATGGAATTTTTAAAGAAATTACGAATTGATTCAGTGAATTTCGGATCATGTACAGGTAGAAATTGGAATGAAACTAAAGGTAACGGAGAGTTAAAAATTTCTTCACCTGTTGATGCAAAACATATAGCTACTGTTTATCAATGCTCTGAAAATGATTACGAAAAAGTTATTGAAAAAGCACAGGCTGCTTTTATAGAATGGAGAAAAATTCCTGCACCAAAAAGGGGCGAAATTGTAAGACAAATCGGTTTGAAATTAAGAGAATATAAAAAAGAACTTGGTACTTTAGTTTCTTACGAAATGGGAAAATCTCTTCAAGAAGGATTGGGTGAAGTACAAGAAATGATAGACATTTGTGATTTTGCTGTTGGACAATCACGTCAATTGTATGGTTTTACAATTCACTCTGAAAGACCAAATCATAGAATGTTCGATCAATATCATCCGTTGGGGATCGTTGGTGTAGTATCGGCATTTAACTTTCCTGTTGCTGTGTGGGCGTGGAACGCAATGATAGCAGCGGTTTGCGGAGATGTGGTTCTGTGGAAACCTTCTTCAAAAGTTCCCTTAACGGCTATTGCATGTCAAAAAATAGTTGCTGATGTATTGGAAGAAAATAAATTACCGGAAGGGATATTTTCTTTAATCATAGGTCGGGGTTCAATTATAGGAGAGAAAATGTTAAACGATAAAAGAGTAATGCTAATATCAATTACAGGTTCAACAAAAGTTGGCAGACATGCAAATGAAGTTATTGCAAAGAGGTTCGGAAAAGTAATCTTGGAATTAGGTGGAAACAACGGAATTATAATTACACCGAATGCAAATTTAGAAATGGCAATACCGGCAATTGTTTTTGGGGCAGTCGGTACTTGTGGGCAGAGATGTACTTCAACACGAAGATTGATTATTCACGATTCAATTTATGATAAGGTTAAAGCCTCTTTAATCAAAGCTTATGAGAGTATGAAAATAGGTGATCCTTTAGATGAGACAAATCACGTTGGTCCATTAATTGATAAAAGTGCTGTTGAAATGTTTACTTCAGCTTTGAAAAAAGTAGAAGAAGAAGGCGGTAAAATAATTTATGGCGGTGAGGTATTGGAAGGCGAAGGATATGAATCAGGCACTTACGTAAAGCCTGCAATTGTTGAAGCCGAAAATGAATATGAGATTGTACAGGAAGAAACATTTGCACCTATTTTATATTTAATAAAATATACAGGTACGGTAGAAAATGCAATTGCAATACATAACGGTGTAGTCCAAGGATTATCTTCTGCAATTTTCAGCGATAATTTGCAGGAAACGGAAAGATTTTTATCTTATTCAGGCTCGGATTGCGGAATTGCAAATGTAAACATAGGTACATCGGGTGCAGAGATTGGTGGTGCTTTCGGTGGTGAAAAGGAAACAGGCGGGGGAAGAGAATCAGGTTCAGATGCTTGGAAAGCTTATATGAGACGACAAACAAACACAATAAATTACGGCTCTGAAATGCCTTTAGCACAAGGTATTAAATTTGAAATATAATTTACAGATTACAGAGATGTTTAATCCTTCAAAATAAACGAGTTAAACATTTTTACATAATGTTTGTTCTAACCTATTGTTAGAAAAATGTAATCAGCAAGAATGTGTGCGGATTCATTTAATTCAGCATCAACTTTCTTATTGTTGGGCGATGGCTTCTCACCTTTTTTTACAAGTTTAAGTCCGGCTGTTATTCTCCTTTCGTTTTCCTTTTTAAACTTTTCTTCTTCTCTTTTTTTCTTTTCCTCTTCTCTAATAGTTTTATTTAAAGATATCTTTAGATTTATCCTATTTCTTTTATATTCATTTATATTTGCAATTAAATTTTGAAATTCATAATCATTCTTGATTCTTTCTAAATGATTATCTCTTAAAGTTTTAAGATATGGTTTAATATTCCCGAAAGGTTGATATTCTACGGAATCTATCTTATCCCAAGGAAGGGCAGCAAATTCAGCACTTTCGCCTATTTTTTGTGGATCAAAGGCGGTAGGGAATTGTATGTCAGGAGTAACACCTAAATTTTGCGTACTTTCCCCGGTTATTCTATAAAATTTAGCTATTGTTAATTTAACCTGTCCGAGTTTTATATTGGAGTTAGGCATTAACTTATTAAGGTCTATCATATTTTGTACAGTACCCTTACCATAAGTTGTTTCTCCAATTACAATACCTCTTCCGTAATCTTGAATAGCTCCGGAAAATATTTCTGATGCTGAAGCACTAAATCTATTTATTAATACTGCCAATGGTCCAGAATATATAATTCTAGGGTCAAGATCTCTACTAACATCAATAGAACCGTTAGAGTTTTTTACTTGAACAACAGGACCCTTTTTAATAAATAATCCAGTAAGCGAAATAGCTTCCTGCAAAGAACCGCCCCCGTTATTGCGTAAATCAACTATAACACCGTTAACTTTTTCTTTTTTTAATTTTTTGAGTAATGTTCTAACGTCTCTTGTTGTACTTTTATAATTTAGATCACCTCTTATGGCAGCTTCAAAATCTTTATAAAAAGCCGGAATGGATAATATGCCAATTTTGTAGCTCAATTTTTTGTTGGTAATATCTAAAACATTTTCTTTTGCCGAAATATCGTTAAGGTGAATTTTATCTCTCACAAGTTCAATCTCTTTTGATTCAATTGTATCATCATTTGATGCCGGAATAATTTGCAATCGAACTATCGTTCCTTTCTTCCCTCTGATTAATTGAACAACTTCTGTAATCCTCCACCCAATTATATCCACCATTTTTCCGTATTTACCCTGTGCTACCCCAATAATTTTATCATTCCTGTGTAATTGTTTACTTTTATATGCCGGACCGCCAACAATAATATCTGCTACTTTAGTATATTCATCTTCTGTCATTAGTCTGGCACCAATTCCTTCCAAAGATCGGCTCATATCTATATTAAAGTTTTGTGAGGCTATGGGGGACAAATAATTTGTATGAGGGTCAATAGATGATGCAAATGCATTCATATAATTTTGAAAAACATCTTCGGTATTAAACTGATAAAAAACTTTTTTATAATTGTTGTATCTTTTTTTCAGAATTTTTTTTGTAGCCTCCCATTTTTTACCTGCTAACAAAAGATTAAGTGCATCGTATTTTACTCTTTTTCTCCATAACTCATTACTTTCTTTTATATTATTGGGCCAATCAGCACTGTCTCTTTTAACAGTATAATACTCATCAATATTAAAATCGAAACCTTTATCTAAAAGTAAATTTACATATTTTATTCTATCACTTAATCTATTGTAAAAAATTTTAAAAATATTATATGCCGGTTCAAGTTGCCCTTTTTTGATATAATCATCCATTAAATATTTTTGTTTGCTAAAATTATTAATGTCTGATCTATAGAATATCATTTTGTTATAATCTAACGATTTTATATAACGGTTAAATATAATTACCGAAAGGGAGTCATCTAATATTATTTTCTTATAATGATATCTTTGCATTAATGTTACTACAAGTCTGTCTTCAGCAGGATAGTAGGATTCCGGTATCCATTTTTTTATAGAATCAATCTCAATTTTATTTTGAGAATGAGTAAAATTAGATGAGATGATAAATATTACGAGTAAAAAAAAGATATGTGTAAAAATTAATTTCTTCATAAATATTTAATCTGTATTATTTTTCAGTTTATAAAATTGTACTGTAGCACTAGTTCTAAGTTCCTTTAAAAAAAATATTTGTGTGAAAAGAGTTTAAAAAAAGAAAGAATATTTTGTCGCCTGATAATTTACAATTTGTTTATATTATTTTTCTACAGTTCTTGCAAAAATTAAATCAACATTTTTTAACATTTTTTTGTTATCAAAAATGTTATTCATCTCATCAATTGAAATATACTTTTTTATTTCTTCTGATTTTATTAATTCACCTCTTAAATTTTTATTTTTATCCTTCCATACATCCATAGCCGCAGTTTGTACTAACTTATAAGCTTGTTCCCGTGATAAACCTTTATCTACAAGGTTAAGCAACACAGTTTGTGAAAGAACCAACCCGCGAGTTAAATTAAGATTAGTATTCATATTCTTCGGATAAATTATCAATTTTTTCACGAGTTCAATCATTAAATGTAACATATAATTTAATGTTATTGTACTATCAGGAATTATTACTCTTTCAACTGAGGAGTGGGAAATATCCCTTTCATGCCATAGAGCAATATTTTCTAAAGATGCCATAGCATTGCTTCTTAAAAGTCTCGCAAGTCCGCAGATTCTTTCGCTTACTATCGGGTTTCTTTTATGTGGCATTGCTGAAGAGCCTTTTTGTCCTTTTGAAAAATATTCTTCAGCTTCCAAGACTTCAGTTCTTTGGAGATGCCTTACTTCCAATGCAATTTTTTCAAGACTTGCACCAATGATTGAAAGTGTTGTTAAATATTCAGCGTGCCTGTCTCTTTGAATAATTTGGGTTGAGACGGAAGCAGGTTTCAATCCCAAATTTATACATACATATTTTTCAACATCAGGGGAAAGATGTTCAAATGTTCCGACAACACCAGATATTTGTCCCACGCTAATTGTATCAATTGCGTTTTTTAATCTCGCTATATTTCTTTTTGATTCTTCATACCAAAGTACGAACTTTAATCCCATTGAAGTCGGTTCGGCGTGAATGCCATGTGTTCTTCCAACACAAACGGTGTATTTTAATTCTTCTGCCCTAACTTTTAAAGCATTTTTTAATTCAATTAATTGTTTTAGTAAAATTTCTCCGGCTTCTTTCATTTGATAAGAAAGTGTGGTATCCAAAATGTCAGATGAGGTCATACCATAATGAATATGACGTGATGTAGAACCGACATACTCGGCAACATTAGTTAAGAAAGCAATAACATCGTGTTTAGTTGTTTCTTCTATTTCTAATATTCTGTCAACTTCAAAATTAGCTTTGTCTTTTATAGTTTGCACATCTTCTTTCGGAATATCACCTGCTGCTGCTCTTGCTTCACAAACTAAAATCTCAATTTTCAACCAAGTTTCATATTTAAATTGGTCTTCCCATATTTTTCCCATTTTAGGGCGTGTATATCGGGCTATCATTCACTTCTCTCCAACTTCATTTTTAATGTATATTTTTTACCGTCTCTAAAAACTTTTATTTTAATAATCTGTCCGGCTCTGAATTCTTGGAAAACACTTATCAAAGTTTCCTCATTAATTATTTTATATTGTTCAACTTGAACAATTATATCTCTTACTTTCAAGCCGCTTTTGTAAGCAGGTGTGGCAGGGTAAACTTGAGTTATTATAACCCCTTTTGTAGATGACAAACCGTAAGCACGTGCAATTCCTTCATCTATTGATTGAACACCGAGTCCAACATCAAAATTTCTGTTTACAGTCCCGTATTCTTTTAATTCACGAATCGTTCTTTTTATCTTATTTATAGGAATTGCAAAACCCAGGCCAATACTTCCTTTACTACCGGCTGTAAAAATAAGTGTATTCATACCGATAACTTCACCCATACTGTTTACTAAAGGACCACCGCTGTTACCTCCGTTAATTGCTGCATCGGTTTGAATCATGTTTAAGTAGTATCTTTGGTTAAGCGGTTTAAGGTTTAATCCTGTTGAACTAATTACCCCCACAGTTACAGTAGGTTTATAATTAAGAGAAAAAAGACCAAACGGATTTCCTAAAGCTACTACCCATTCACCGATTATTATATTATCAGAATTACCGAGCTTAACTGTTGGGAAATTATTTCCTTTAATTTTAAGTAAAGAAATATCAGTTGCATGATCAGTACCGACTAATTTAGCCGAATAGTTTTTACCGTTTGTAAGTGTAACTGTAATTTGTACTGCATTACCAGCTACGTGATCATTTGTTACAATATAACCGTCAGATGTGACTATATATCCCGAGCCGAGCTCCTTCACTTTTTGTCTGTACTCTCCGCTGTTTCCAAAAAATTGTCTGAAAAAAGGATCATTGTAAAATGGGTTATTTGGGTTTTTATATTTTCTTATTTCAATAACATTTATACCAACTACGGCAGGACTTACTTTCTTAACGGCGTTTGTTATAACATTATTTCTGTCATTTGCTATTTTTTTAGTTACTTGTTGTTTTTGTTTAGCAGGTGTTAAAGTAGGTGAAGTAATAACATCAGATTTGTAAAAGTAGGGCTTATGTTGTTTTGATTGATATATCAAAAATACGGATGCAAATAAAATTATTATAAATATAAACAAATAAATAAAACGTCTTTTAATTTGCATTATTATTTCCTCTTGCAGATAAATTTAGTTTTTTAATCTCATCTTTAAATGGAATAATATGTTTTATTAATATCAGAGACAAAAGAATAGTTGTAAATATAATCAACTCAAAATATGAAATTGAAGAAGGATATGTAAATTTAACAGCAATTTTAACAGTAGAAATTACAAGTAAATAAGATAGAACAGTTGCAGATACATTAGCAATAATTATATTCTTTTTATATAAATATGAAATTACCCATAAAGCCAACCAAACTAATAATAAAAATGGAAATATTGCAGCTGACCCACCTGCTGCGGTCGCCAATCCTCTACCGCCTTTAAATTCTAACCAAGGATTGTAATTATGACTAAAAACAGCAACACAAATTCCAATTGCAGGTAAAAGGAATATGTCCTGGTAGAAATAATTGATCAAATATACTGTTAAAAAACCTTTTGAAAAATCAATTAATAAAACAATAAGACCTATGAATTTTGATTTGGATATAGTTATCGAATTATATGCTCCTACATTACCTGAGCCGCTTTTTCTAATGTCAATACCTTTTGTTATTTTTAGTAAAAAATAAGCTGTTGGTATTGAGCCTAAAAGGTATCCAATTATAATACTTATTAAATATTGCATATAAATGTGGGTTTTTTAACAGTTGCAATTTAATAAAAAAAACTATTCTATCTTTGTAAAAAATTTTAACCCTAAAATAATTGCAACAATTGGTGATTCATATTATATTTGAACTCTTAAAAATTACTGTTATATAATTATTTATAGAAATAAAGTTATGCGGGAATAGCTCAGTGGTAGAGCATCACGTTGCCAACGTGAATGTCGCGGGTTCGAGCCCCGTTTCCCGCTCTATTAAAACAGCTTATTGGCGCTGTGGCCAAGTGGTTTAAGGCGAAGCTCTGCAAAAGCTTTATTCGTCGGTTCGAATCCGACCGGCGCCTCAATATTTTTCAAATATAATCCTTTCTTTAAATTGAAATGTTTTACAATGAATTTTGTATATGTTTGAAAAAGTCAAAAAGATGGTAAAAGATATATTGGACTAACTAATAATTTAGAAAAAAGATTGCTCCAACATAACAGCGGGAAAGTAAAATCTACTAAAAATCGCAGTCCATTTAACCTTATTTATTTTGAAGAATTTGAAGATAGAAGTGATGCAGCAAAAAGAGAAAAATTCTTCAAATCAGGCAAAGGTAGAGAATTTCTAAATAAGATATTATAATTTTAACGCTGTGGCTTCACCTGCCTTAGGCGGGCAAGAGTGGTTTAAGGCGAAGCTCTGCAAAAGCTTTATTCGTCGGTTCTCCAAAAGGAACTTCTACGGAGGAATCCGACCAGCGCCTCTAATAAATTTCCTCTAAACAAATTAAATCCTCTTATAAATCTCATAATAAGACTTCAGAATTAAATAAAACTTTCTAATTTTCAAAAATTATTACATTTCTTTAATGGAACAATAATTGCATTTCATTAATAGTTGGATGCTAATTGTTTGATATAATTCATATTAGGGAGGATTTTATGAATATCTTTTTTATAATTTATGGTGTGATTTTATTGGTTTCATTCCTTACAATGACAATTCTACTTATAAAATCTCCACTCGGTAGGGAAGATGAGAATGGTTTTCATGTAAAACAAAGTAATTCAAACAATTAATAATATACAAAAAGAATTTCCTGACACATACCTATAATTACTACAATCAAATATTAAAATTGTAGAACATTTCTCTATTAATAAAATAATATTTATAATAGTTATCAAATTTTATTTTCATATTAAAAAAGCATTATCGCTAATTTATAGATCATTATTAAAACTAATTATTAATGTATAAATCTGATAGAAAAGCACTAATAAAACAACTTATTACAAAAGGAATAACTGACCAAAACGTTCTAAAAGCAATTGGAGAAATTAAAAGAGAAAAGTTTATTCCTGATGTGATTAAACATTATGTCTATAAAGATGTAGCTTTACCTATTGGCTACGGACAAACAATATCACAGCCTTACACAGTTGCTTTTATGACTCAATTACTAGAACTAAAACCTAGATCTAAAGTACTCGAAATTGGTACAGGTTCGGGATACCAGGCTGCACTACTTTATGATATGGGCATAAAAGTTTATAGCATTGAAAGAAATTTTGACATCTATTCTAAAACCTTAAAATTATTTGATGATCTTAGAATTAGAGTTGGTTGTAAATGCGGTGACGGGACATTAGGATGGAAAGAATATGCTCCTTTTGATGGTATCATAGTTACAGCGGGTTCACCAGCAGTACCATACGAGCTAAAAAATCAGTTAGCTATTGGGGGAAAAATGGTTGTGCCGGTTGGTGACAGAGAAACACAAATTCTAAAGGTGATTACCAGGCAAGACGAAGAAATATTTACAGAAAAAGATTATCCCCAATTTAAATTTGTTCCACTAATCGGTAGGGAGGGGTGGAAAGAAGAATAATAGTAATTGCAGGGCCTTCATGTTCCGGGAAAACGAAGTTGGGAATTAAACTTGCCAAGTCTTTGGGTGGTGAAATAATTTCAGCCGACAGTAGACAAATCTATAAATATTTAGATATTGGAACGGCTAAACCAACAAAGTCAGAATTAGACAAGATTAAACATCATTTTATAAGCGAAATTGAACCTGATGCAAATTATAATGTTAGCAAGTTTGAAAAAGATGCTAATTTAAGAATTGAAGAAATATTTAATAATAATAAGATACCTATTATTGTTGGTGGTTCGGGCTTATATATAAAAGCATTAACAGATGGAATAGTAGAGACTCCCAGTAAGGATGAGAAATTAAGAGAAAAATTAGTACTAGAAAAAGAAAAATTCGGCAACGAGTTTATCTATGATAAGTTAAAGAAAGTAGATCCTGAAAGTGCGGCTAAAATGCATCCTTCTTATTGGAAAAGAGTAATTCGTGCTTTGGAAGTATATTATTTAACAGGTAAACCAATAAGTCAATTTCATAAGGAACAAATTGATGCACATCAATATAAGTTTGAAGAATATGTGTTAAATTGGCCGCGAGAAATTCTTTATAAAAATATAGAAACGCGTGTTGATAAAATGATCGAATCTGGTTTTGTAAATGAAGTTAAGATGATCTTAAATAAAGGGTTTTCAAAAAATCTTAATTCTTTAAACACAGTTGGATATAAAGAAATTATCTCCTATTTGGAAAATGAAATTTCTTTAGAAAGAGCAATTGAATTAATAAAAAGAAATACTCGCAGATTTGCTAAAAGACAATTAACTTGGTTTAGAAAAAATAAAAATAATCACTGGGTTGATATCCATTCAAAAAAAGATTTAAATATCTTTATGAATAAATTATTACAAGAAAGTGCAAAATAAATGAAAGATAAAATTAGTATTGCATCAGGACAAGGGTTTTGGGGTGATTTGATTGATGCTCCATATAATCAAGTAACAAAAGGAGAAATTGACTACTTGGTTATGGATTATTTGGCAGAAGTTACAATGTCTATTCTTCAAAAACAAAAAAATAAAAACCCTAAGTTCGGTTATGCGAGAGATATTCCAGCTTTGATGAAGAGGATCTTACCTATTTGCAAAGAAAAAAATATTAAGGTAATTACAAACGGCGGTGGAGTTAATCCAATTGCTTGTGCAGAAGCTATTATGGATTCAGCAAAAGAAGTTGGAATTGAAAAATTGAAAATAGGGATAGTAGTAGGAGATGATATTAATGATAGAATTGATGAAATAATTGAATCCGGATGCGAACTAAATAACATGGAAACAGGTGATTCCATTAAAATCATAAAAGAAAAACTACTAAGTGCAAATGTATATTTTGGTGCTTTCCCGATAGTAGACGCACTTAAGCAGGGAGCAGATATAGTAATTACCGGCAGAACAACAGACACCGGTTTAACATTAGCACCAATGATTTATGAATTTGGGTGGAAAATAGATGACTATAATTTATTATCTGCCGGGACTGTAGCCGGACATATCTTAGAATGTGGAGCACAGTCAACAGGCGGTAATTTTTTAGGGGATTGGCAATCAATTGAAAATATGGCAGAAATCGGTTACCCTATTGCAGAAGCTCATCCAAACGGTGAAGTTATAATTTCAAAGCACGAAAATACAGGAGGAAAAATTTCTTTTGAAACTATAGCAGAGCAATTAGTATATGAGATCGGTAACCCTAAATCTTATATTACGCCTGATTGTATCGCGGATTTTACTACCATTAAACTTGAAGATTTGGGAAATAACAAAGTTAAAGTATTTGATGTAAAAGGTGAAAAGGATACACCTACTTACAAAGTGTCGTGTTCATATTCCAGCGGATATTCTGCTGTAGGTACCTTAGCTTATTCGTGGCCACAAGCATTAACTAAAGCTAAAGCAGCAGATAAAATTCTAAGAAAAAGACTGGAAAACCTTAACCTAAAATTTGATGAAATTAAAACTGAATTTGTTGGTTACAACGCAACTCAAGGACCGCTGTCTACCGAAATTGATGAGGATAAAATAAATGAAATCATGTTAAGAATTGGAGTAAGATCTAATGATTACGCTTCTGTAGAAAGGTTCGGAAAAGAAATTGCCCCATTAATTTTAACGGGTCCTCCCAGTGTAACCGGATTTGCCGGAGGCAGACCAAAACCAAGTGAAGTTGTTGCATATTGGCCGGCTTTAATTCCAAAAAATTTAGTTAAACCTGAAATAAAAATTTACGAGCTATAAGATGAAAATAAAATTAAAAGATATTGCACACGCAAGAAGCGGCGATAAAGGAGATACAGGAAATGTTGGAGTAATTGCCTATAGTGATAAAGAATATGAAATAATTAAAAAATATTTAACTGTTGAAAGAGTAAAAGAACATTTTAAAGGTATTTGTTTTGGTGATGTTGAAAGGTATGAATTACCTAATCTACGAGCTATTAATTTTTTACTTCATAACACCTTAGGAGGCGGAGGAACTGTTTCACTTAAATACGATGCACAGGGTAAAATACTAGCCTCAGCTATGCTTAGAATTGTGATAGAAATCTAAATTTTTTATAAACTAATTTGAGATTATTTTATGTACGACGAAGAATTAAAGACCTTAAAAAATTATAAACTACGAATCGATAAACTACGAGGTTATCTTTGACGTCGATGAAAAAGAATCAAAGATAAAAACTCTCCAATCTCAAACTACTGCCGAAGTGTTTTGGGACGACCATAAAGAAGCGCAGAAAATTCTTCAAAAAATAAAATCACTTGAAGAGTGGGTACTGCTTTGGAAAGGATTAAATAACAAATGTGAAAATATAGTTGAGTTTATCCAATTGGCACAATTTGAAGAGGATGAGTCTCTGTCACAAGAGATTGGTTCCGACATAGGTGAATTGTTGAAGGAAATAGAAGATGTCGAATTCAAAAATATGCTAAGCGGAAATGACGATGCAAGAAACTGTATCTTAACAATTCACTCCGGTGCTGGAGGTACTGAAGCACAGGATTGGGCTGATATGCTTATGAGAATGTATCTTCGTTGGGGTGAGCAGAATAATTATAAAATGTCTTTGCTTGATATTCTTGACGGTGAAGCTGCCGGAATTAAAAGTGCCACAATCCAAGTGGAAGGGAAATTTGCCTATGGTTATTTAAAAGCTGAAAACGGTGTACATAGATTGGTAAGGATTTCACCTTTCGATTCAAATAAAAGGAGACACACTTCCTTTGCATCTGTTTTTGTAATACCCGAAGTTGATGACACAATAGAAATAGAAATCAATCCTGCTGATTTAAGAATTGACACTTACCGTTCCGGCGGAAAAGGTGGACAGAGCGTAAACAAAGTTGAGACTGCCGTCAGAATTACACATTTACCAACAAAAACTGTAGCAACGTGTCAAAGCGAAAGATCTCAATTACAAAATCGGACGAATGCAATGAAGCTTCTAAAATCTAAACTTTATAAATTGGAATTGGAAAAAAAGGAAGCTGAATTGGACGAAGTGGAAAAAAATAAAATGAAAATAGAATGGGGGAGTCAGATAAGGTCTTATGTTTTTCATCCTTATAATATGGTAAAAGATCACCGTACAAACGAAGAGACCTCAGACATTCAGAAAGTAATGGACGGGGGTATAGATAAGTTTATTAAATCGTATTTATTAAAATTTAGTCAAAATTAAAACATTTAAAGATGTCATCTTTTAAAAAGATGATATCTTTGATAAATCTATTTAAATTTGAAGAAGAAAAGTAATACAAGACATAAAAATAATCAAACTTTCTTCGACAAAGTTTACAAAGTTGTAGAAAAGATTCCATACGGAAAGGTTACAACTTACGGCGATATTGCAGAAGCTTGCGGAACCCGTGCTGCGGCTCGTACTGTTGGGTGGGCATTAAATGGGGCAAAAGAATCGGGCTTACCTTGTCATAGAGTTGTGAACAGGTATGGTGCTCTTACTGGGAGATTACATTTCGGTGAAATATCAATTATGGAAGACCTTTTAAAATCAGAAGGGATTGAATTTGATGATAATGATTGTGTAATATTAGAAAAATATTTATGGAACCCCCATAGACAAAAAATAAAAGTTCTATCTTCTTGAAATAATAATAGAAGACACACCGGAGTCTATATTAAAGTATATTTTTTTAACTGCTTCTTTAAAATTTGGAGTCCTATACAATCCGCTTTTAATTTTATAAAATCCCTCAAAGTTTTTAGAAGATAGACTTATATCAGCATCAATTTCACTCCCAACTGATTGAGGTATGGAAATATTTATTGATGAAGCTCCGGCATCAATAATTACTCTTGTCTCTTCTTTGGGAACTCCCAATTTAAGTTTTAAGGAAGCCGCTCCAATCTCAAAGTTTAATTCTTTAATATCATAAGGAGTTAAATCAAAATCCATTGCGCAAGCACCCAATTCAAAGTCCAATATCCAAGCGGGATTAGTATTCAGTTCAATAGCAGTTCTATTTCTGAAGTTTTTCTTGAACCATCTAATGTTATGTTTCCCCCAAAAATTTATAATTGCAAAATTATCATCTTCGGTTTTAAAACTATAGTTATATTTTATACCTTCTGAATTGACAAAGAATAATTTATTAGTAGTTTGCTTTATTTTAAAAGCACCGGCACCTGAATTAAAATATAATTTGGCTTTTTTATAGGACGGATTATAATCTTCAGAAAATGTAGAATATTTATGTTCTTTATCTCTTATAATTACAAGATTATCATTATCCCAGTCATGTTCACTCCAGTTAAATTCATCAGTAAAAAAATATTTTGCTGAACTGAATCCGGCAAAAATGGTAAGTGCTAAAATAATAGCAGCCAATCCGCTGAAGAAACTTTTGAAGACAGAGCCTTTAAAAAGTAATGCTAATCCTAACAAAACAATGAATGCGGGCCAAAATTTCCACAAATTATAAAACTCGTAATTTAAAGAACCTAGATTATTCAAGAGGAAAAGCAGTCCTAATGTTATAAAAAAAGCACCCCAAAATATAGTTTTCGTTTTCATTTTAATTCCGTTTAATTTTATTTATTTCTGGATTTTAATAACAAAGCAATACCAAGAGCAATAAATATCAAAGGCCAAAAAGCATCAAAAGTAATAAAGTTATTGAATAATAATATTACACCGAGGACAACAAGTATACCGCCGAAAATATATGTAGTTCTTGTTCGATTGTTAGTTACTTGTTCTTTGTCTGCATCACCATTTTCAGATGTAGTTCTTTTACCTGATGTAGAAGTTGAATTAGAATCATTCTCAATTGTAAATGGTGCCTCAGGAATAATTATCCACAGTAGTATATAAGCAAGTAAGCCTAATCCTCCTATGATCACTGTGAAAGCAAAAATTATTCTTACAATTACGGGGTCAATGTCAAAATATTCTGCAATTCCGCCTGCAACACCGCCAATCATTTTGTCATTTCTGGAACGATACCATTTTTTCTGCATTTTTAACTCCTCAGCAAAAGAATTTTATTTTTTCAATTAGCAAAATAAAAATATAATATTATGAATCTATTGTTTTGTTATAAATGGTAAATTATATACACATTTGGGTAAATAATAAGATTGATGGAGAATCTAAAAAAGTATAAAATCTATATAATTAGATAATATTTCTAAAAATATAGCGATAAATTATATAGTAAAATGGAATGTTTCTTGTTTGAAATAAATCAATTTGCAAAATCGCCATTCAACTTGTCAAGTATTTTAAATCATTCTTCAACAGGTACTTTATTTTTGGAGAATGATTAAATCTAAAACTTGTATATAATCAGTTAATGTACAATTTTTAATTTTGTTATAAATATTTTTTATATAAAAAAATAATTGGATGAAAATATCTGTCTGCCAAATCAATACGATTGTTGGTGATATAAAAAGTAATAAATCTAGAATACTTGAAGGCTACAAAAAGGGTGTAAATGATAATGCAGACCTTGTCGTTTTTCCTGAATTAGCCCTGTTAGGTTATCCGCCTCTGGACTTAATAGAAAAAAAAGAATTCAGAAATGCAGTAATAAAAGCAGCAGATGAAATTGCAGAACAAACCCAAGAAACAGGTTTGCTGTTTGGATCAATTACAGAGGATAATGACCTTATAGGTACTGATGTTCATAACTCTGCCTTGTTATGCTTTAACGGGAAAATCCAATTTGTACAAAACAAAACTTTAATTCCTAATTATGATGTATTTGATGAGATGCGTTATTTTGATCCAGCCAAAAGTGTGGATATTTTTGAATTTAAAGGTGAGAAGTTAGGCATCTCAATATGTGAAGATATTTGGAACGATGCTGATTACTGGTGTATAAGAAGATATAGTGATGATCCTGTAAATAGACTAATTAAAAAGGGAGCGACAATATTACTCAACATATCAGCCAGTCCGTATGCATATAGAAAAAGGGGAGACAGAATGAAAATGCTTTCTGTCTTAACGAAGGGGAATCATATTCCTTTAATATATGTTTGTTACGTGGGTGGACAGACAGAACTTATTTTTGATGGAGCAAGTATGTGCTTCAGCTCAAATGGTGAATTAGTAAAAATGGGTAAATTATTCAAAGAAGATTATTTTATTTTTGATACAAATCAAAATTATCCTAAAATAGAAACAGTTGAGAGATGTTTTGAAGAAGAAATAATTGATGCAATAACATTTGGACTAAAAGAATACTGTAAAAAAATAGGATTCAAAAAAGTATTAATTGGACTTAGCGGCGGAATTGATTCAGCAATAGTTACATATTTTGCTGTGCAAGCATTAGGCAAAGAAAATGTAAATGTTATAATGATGCCATCAAATTATTCAAGTGATGGAAGTATAAAGGATTCTGAAAAATTAGTTAATAATCTATGTGTAACAGCAAAAGTAATACCCATTCAACCATTATTTGAAAATGCTTTGGACAATTTAAAACCAATATTTAATGATGCACCTGAAAATATAGCTGAAGAAAATCTTCAGGCAAGAATAAGAGGACTATATTTAATGGCTGTATCAAACAAGTTTGATTATTTGCTTTTGGCAACAGGTAACAAATCAGAATTAGCAATGGGTTATTGTACATTGTACGGTGATATGTCGGGTGGGCTATCAGTAATTGGCGATTTATATAAATCTGAGATTTACTCTTTAGTAAAATACATTAATAAAGGAGAAGAAATAATACCGAATGAAATAATAAATAAAGAGCCTTCAGCAGAGTTAAAAGAAAATCAGAAGGACCAGGATACATTACCTCCATACGATTTTTTAGATAAAGTGTTAAAAATGTATCTTGAAGACAACAAAGAATGTGAAGAAATAAAATCTATACTCGGTAATGATAAAGATATCTGCCGCATATTAGACATTGTTGATAAATACGAATATAAAAGGAGACAGGCTGCTCCTGTATTAAGAGTTTCAACTAAAGCCTTTGGTTACGGGAGAAGATATCCGATTGTTCAAGGTTGGAGAAAAAATTAAGCAATTTTCAATATTCTCTTTTAAAAAAAAATAAATATAAAGTATATGAAAAGACTATTCTTGAAAATTCTGTCAATATTTTTAATTACATTATTAAATGTTTTAGGTCAATCATTAACCAATGATGTTATACAAATTAAAACTTTTAATTCTTTTGATAAGATTTATGAAAACAGTGAATTTTTATTAGCCCTAAAAATAAATGTGGATGAAGGGTGGCATATAAATTCCAATACTCCCAATGAAGATTATTTAATTCCAGCCAAACTTAGTATTATATCCAAAGACGGAATTATTGAAAAAGTTGAAAAAATATTATACCCGGAACCGGAAGAGATTCAACTTGCATTCTCGAAAATTCCATTATCGGTTTGGCAAGGGGAAGCTTTAATTGGTATTAAAATAAAATTAAAAAATAATGTAAAACCCGGGAAATATAACCTAATTGTTAATCTCGATTACCAGGCTTGTAATGACAATATTTGCCTTGCACCAAATAATATTGTTGATACTTTAGAAATTGAAGTAGTAAATAATACCATCCCTACAAATAAAATAAATCAATCGTTATTTAATTCTCTAAATTTAACTATTGATATTGCAATATATAATGACAATGATGAGGGCTTTATTTTTGATATGCTGGAAAGTAATGGATTATTATTAAGCTTATTATTTGTATTTATCGGCGGACTTGCTCTTAATTTAACGCCCTGCGTTTACCCATTAATCCCAATTACAATCGGTTATTTCGGCGGACAAAGTGAGGGCAATACTAAAAAGTTATTTTTTATGGGATTATTATTTGTCTTAGGCATGTCTATAACATATTCTGTTATTGGAGTAGTAACTTCATTAACCGGTGCTCTTTTCGGTTCGTTGCTTCAAAATATGTATGTAATTTTGTTCATTGTTCTTGTTTTTATAGTTATGTCTTTAGGAATGTTCGGTGTTTATGAATTTAAATTACCTGACAGTTTGGTTACAAAAGCAGGTGGTGCAAAGGGCGGAATGTACGGAGCATTTTTTATGGGGCTAACAATGGGAATAGTAGCTGCACCTTGCATTGGCCCCTTTGTAATTGGTCTAATTACATTAGTAGCTGCAAAAGGTGACCCTCTATTTGGTTTTATAATGTTCTTTGTTCTCTCACTTGGTTTGGGATTACCGTACTTATTTTTAGCGATATTCTCCGGGAAAATTAAGCAATTACCAAGAGCAGGGGAGTGGATGGATGCGGTAAAACATATTTTTGGTTTATTGTTATTAGGGATGGCACTTTATTTTCTGCTTCCCCTTCTTCCAAAATCTTTTTCTGGCTATATAATGCCTGTATTTCTATTTATATCGGCTGTTTATATTTTATTTATTGATAAACTAGCTAATAACATTAAAGGATTTAGAATATTTAAAATTGTATTTTCAATAATGATATTAGGAATTGGCGTTTATCAGATAATACCTTCCAATGAAATAACTATTGATTGGAAAGATTATTCCGAAGCAAAATTGATAACAAGTAAAAATAATGGAAGGCCTGTATTTATAGATTTTTATGCGGATTGGTGTATCCCTTGCAAAGAACTTGATCATTCTACTTTTCCTGATCCTAGGGTTGTAGAAATTTCAAAAAAATTTGATAATTACCAAGCTGATATGACAAGCACTCTTTCACCTGAAGTAGAAAAAATTAGAACTAAATATAAAATAATTGGCGTTCCCACATTATTGTTCCTTGATTCAGAAGGAAAGGAAGTAAAACGAATAACAGGTTTTATATCATCTGATGTATTATTAAAATATTTAAGTGAAATAAAGTAAGGGGTAAATATTGAGATAAATATCTTACTTCATAATATAGGTGTGTAAATTTTCGGTTGTTAAAAACGCTATACTGTTGACAATCACTTAGTACTTATTTAGTTTTCTTTATTAGATTTTAAAAAATAAAATATTTAGATAGAATATTGTTACAAAATTTCGATTCGTATGTTTATCAATTTTATTCTTCCTTGAGATCACTCCTATCATTCCTGAATTTTTCTCTGAAAAGAAAGTACTTAATTTTGATCTTTCATTCTGAAAAGAAAGTACTTAATTTTGATCTTTCATATTAATGAAAGAAATATATAACAAATGATACAATAAATAATTATTAATGAGTTGAAAAAAAATGAAAAAAGGAATACAAGAACTAAGTGAAGTAACTGTAAGATTTGCAGGTGATTCCGGAGACGGTATGCAGCTTACAGGTACTCAATTCAGTAACACATCTGCATTGGCAGGTAATGATATCAGCACTTTACCGGATTATCCCGCAGAAATACGAGCTCCCGTCGGTACAACATACGGGGTTAGTGGTTTTCAATTGCATTTTAGTGATAGTGACATTCATACGCCTGGTGATGCACCGGATATTTTAGTCGCAATGAATCCTGCATCATTAAAAGTTAATTTGAATAGTTTAAAACCCGGTGCTACAATTATTGTAAATATTAATTCTTTTGATGAAAAGAATTTTAAACTTTGCCATTATGATAGCAATCCATTAGAAGACGGGACATTAAGTGGATATCATGTTGTTGAAGTACCATTATCTAAATTAACAGCAGAGGCTTTAAAAGATAGCGGCCTTAAACCTAAAGAAGTTGCAAGATCTAAAAACTTTTTTGCTTTAGGGTTAATGTACTGGCTTTACAGCAGACCCATTAAACCTACTATAAAATGGATTGAAACTAAATTTAAGAATAACCAAAAAATTATTAATGCTAACAAAGCGGCTCTTGAAGCAGGATATTATTTTGGTGATAATACAACTTTATTTTCAACAAGATATAAAGTAAACCCAGCTAAACTACCTAAAGGTACTTATAGAAGTATAGAAGGTAATGAAGCTTTAGCTCTCGGATTAGTAGCTGCATCAGTAAAAACTGGTTTACCGCTTTTCTTAGGTTCTTACCCTATTACACCGGCTTCAAGTATACTACACGAACTAAGTAAACATAAAAGATTTGGAGTTAGAACGTTTCAGGCAGAAGATGAAATTGCAGCTGTTACAGCTACAATAGGTGCTGCTTTTGCAGGCGCCTTAGCAGTAACTACAACAAGTGGACCAGGTTTAGCACTTAAAGCCGAGGCAGTCGGACTAGGTGTTATGGCAGAATTACCTATTATTATTGTTAATGTCCAAAGAGGTGGCCCGAGTACGGGTCTTCCCACTAAAACAGAACAATCTGACTTGCTTCAAGCTATGTATGGAAGAAGCGGGGAAGCTCCTGTTGTTATCATCTCAGCAAGCACGCCGACGGATTGTTACGATGTTTCGTTAGAGGCTGCAAGAATAGCAACTAAGTATATGGTACCTGTTTTATATATGACCGATGGTTATATTGCAAACGGTTCAGAACCTTGGAGAATTCCTAACCCTGATGATATACCCGATATGAAAGTTAAGTTTAGGACTGATCCTGAAAACTTTCAACCATATTCAAGAAATGAAAATCTAACTAGACCTTGGGCAATTCCAGGCACACCCGGATTAGAACATAGAATTGGTGGGTTGGAAAAAGAAAATATTACAGGGGATGTAAATTATGAACCTGAAAATCACGAATATATGGTTAGACTTAGAGCAGAAAAAGTTAAAAACGTAGAAAACGATATTCCGGATTTAAAAGTTGAAGGTGATCCTGATGCCGATATTCTAATGATTGGATGGGGTGGTACTTATGGTGCAATTACCGATGCAGTTAACAATGTAAATGAAAAAGGTAAAAAAGTAGCTCAGGCTCACTTCAGATATTTGAATCCATTCCCAAAAAATACTGAAGAAGTTCTCAAAAAGTATAAATATATCATATGTCCTGAACTTAATATGGGACAATTATCATTTTTGATAAAAAGTCGCTATTTAATTGAAATAGATTCATTTACAAAAATTCAAGGGCAACCATTTAAATCTTCTGAATTAGAAGAGAAAATTAAAAAAGTATTAGGAGGTATGAACAATGGCTGAAAATATGACGATTGATGAAGTAAATTTAAAACCAAAAGACTTCTCTTCATCTCAGGATGTTAGATGGTGTCCCGGTTGTGGTGATTATTCTATACTTGCTCAAATGCAAAAAGTTTCACCTGAACTTGGGGTTAAAAAAGAAAACTTTGTATGGGTATCTGGCATCGGATGTGCATCAAGGTTTCCTTATTATATGGATACATTCGGTTTGCATAGTATTCACGGAAGAGCACCAACAATTGCTACGGGTATAAAAGTACAAAATCCTGAACTTTCAGTTTGGGTTGCAACAGGTGACGGTGATACTTTAAGTATTGGTGGTAATCACTTTATTCATGCTTGCAGAAGAAATATTGGCATAAAAATTATTCTTTTTAACAACAGAATTTATGGATTAACAAAGGGACAATATTCACCAACTTCTGAAAAAGGGAAAGTTACTAATAGCAGTCCTTATGGAAGTATAGATTATCCTTTTGAGCCTACTGCATTAGCAATTGGAGCTGGTGCAACTTTTGTAGCACGTACGATAGATAGAGAACCTAAGCATTTAAAAGAAATGATTAGACACGCAAATAGTCATGCAGGTACAGTTTTCTTAGAAGTTTATCAGAATTGTAATATTTTTAATGATGGAACATTTTTTGTATTAACTGATAAAGAAACTAAATTTGATAAAGTACTTAAGTTAGAACATGATAAACCAATGGTTTTTGGAAAAGAAAACAACAAAGGGATTATTTTAGACGGATTTACTCCGAGAGTAGTGGATTTAACAAACGGTAAATATTCTCTTGATGATCTTTGGATCCATGATGAGCGCGATCTACATGCTTCAAGAGCTTACATGCTTACCCAATTTGCTGAGTTCGAAAATCTTCCTACTCCAATAGGAGTATTTAGACGCATTGATAAATCGACATACGAACAAGATTTACACCAACAGATAAATGACGTGATAGAAAAAGAAGGTGAAGGAAACTTGAAAGATCTTCTTTTTAGCGGTAATACATGGGAAGTTAATTAAGTAAAAATAATTAATATTTATTCTTGTTTTATAATTTAGGACTTGAGAAATCAAGTCCTTTTATTTTTATATTAACAAATATGATTGATTTTAACAAACTAAAAGAAATAATTGAAAATAATAATTCATTCCTTTTAACTACACATGTAAATCCGGATGCCGATGCAATAGGTTCTGAAATAGCATTTTATTTAATGCTGAAAGAGATTGGAAAAGAAGTGCATATTTTAAACCACAGCAAAACTCCCTACAACCTTTGCTTCCTTGATAAATATAACATAATTCAGAAATATGATAATTCAAAACATAATAAGATATTTGACAGAGTTGATGTTTTAGTGGCTCTTGATTTTAATCGTTCTAACAGAATAGTAAGTATGGAAGAGGGATTTATAAATTCTGATAAAATTAAAATTTGTTTAGATCATCATCCAGACCCGGAAGATTTTTTTAATTTTATTTTTTTTGATATAGACTATTGTTCAACCGGGCAAATTATCTATCAATTTATAAAAGAAACAAATATTGTAGAATTTAGAAAAGAGTTAGCCGATAACCTTTACGCAGCTATTATGACAGATACAGGTTCTTTTAAATTTGAAAAAACAACTTCTGAAATACATATTATTGCAGCTGACTTGTTGGAAAAGGGAGTATCACCAACAAATATTTATGATAGTATTTATGATAAAAGCAGATTCGGGAAACTGAAACTTTTGGGACTAACATTAAAATCTAGTCAATTATACGGTAACACAAACGAAATATGTTTTATGAAACTCTATCAAAAAGATTTTGAAGAATGTAATGTTGATGAATCAGACACCGACGGGTTTATAAATTTTTCACTTTCTATAAATGGTGTGAAGATAGGGTTGTTATTTGTAGAATTAAAAAATGGATTTAAAGTCAGCTTTAGATCAAAAGGAAATATTCCGATTAACAAACTTGCAGAAGAATATGGTGGTGGTGGGCATAGAAACGCTGCCGGCACAAGAAGATTTAATCAAAAATTAGACGAACAAATTGAAGAAATCTTAAAACGAACAGAAAGCTATTTATAAATTCGGAGACAAAATGCTAAAATTAATTTTTAAGGCTATAGATAGTAAAAGAGTAAAATATAGCAGATTTTCACTAAGTATAAATTTTTTAATTAGTGATAAAAATTTGAAAAGAAATGTTAACAAATTAGATAAATCTTTTGATATCAAACTATCAAATCTTCAAAAAGAAAATATACTTTCGAATGATGTAAGTGAAATTAGAGCAACAAAACAAAATGGGCGCCCTGATGAATTTCTGTTTCACAAAGTAAAAATAGATGAAAAATTTAATACAGATTATTTTAGAAACTACTGTGCAGGTTTAATAAGTAAAATTAAAAATGAAAAAATAAAAGAAGTGCAGGTTGCAATACCGAAGTATAATTCTTTCAAAAAATTTTTTAATGACGAATCCTATTTTTATCAAACATTTGCGGAAGGTTTTGTATTAGGCAGTTATAATTTTGATAAATATATGTCGGATAAAAAAACAAAGAGAAAATTAAATATCATTTTTAATTCAGATAATTTATCATTACTAAGAAAAGCATTGAATAATGCCAGGTATGTTACCGAAGGAGTAAACTTTACAAAAGATTTACAAAACGAACCTGGAAATACTTTAACTCCTTCTGAATTTGCAAAAAGAATTTCATCAAAATTTAAGGGAACTTCTGGAAAAGGAACAGTAATGAATGAAAGGGAAATGAAGAAAAGGAAAATGGGGGGACTTCTTGCAGTTGGAATGGGCAGTATCAATCCACCAAGATTTATTGTAATGAGATACAATGGTCTGAAGGGAAAAGCCAGCAAAACTAAACCGATTGCAATTGTAGGTAAAGGTATTACTTTTGACAGCGGCGGCATATCAATAAAACCTGCAAGCGGAATGGGAGAAATGAAAGCTGATATGTCAGGTGCAGGCGTTGTTGCGGGATTATTACTTGCTGCCGAAAGAGCTAAACTACCTGTTAATTTAATTGGAATTATTGCATCTGCTGAAAATATGCTTTCAGGTTCTTCTATGAGGCCTGGGGATATTGTTATAACCTCTTCGGGTAAAAGCATCGAAGTTGATAATACGGATGCTGAAGGAAGAATGATACTTGCTGATGCACTTCACTACGCTTCAAAAGAAAAACCACAAATGATAATTGACTTGGCTACTTTAACAGGTGCCTGTGTTGTTGCACTTGGTGAATTAGCCGCCGGAATGTTCACAAAAGATGAAATATTAAAGGATAATTTATATACATCCGGATTAAAAACATACGACAGGGTTTGGCCAATGCCATTGTGGGATGATTATAATTATCTAATTAAAAGTGATGTTGCAGATGTAAAAAATGTTGGAGGCAGGTGGGGTGGGTCTATTACAGCTGCTAAATTTTTAGAAATGTTTGTCGATAAAAACATACCCTGGGTTCACTTGGATATTGCAGGTACTGCCACCCCAAATGATTTTAATAATTATACAAAAAAGTTTATGACAGGGTTTGGAGTAAGATTGTTATTTGATTTTATTTCAAATGTTAAATAAATATATTTATCATAAATTGTAAAGCGAAACGCCTGTCTTAGTGCCAGACAGGCTGTTTCGTTCATAAAATTGTCGCATTATCATAATGCGATTCAGCGAATCGCTTTACAAAGTGAGATTTATTTAGCAGTAGCGTATCTATTTGCTACTTCATCCCAATTGATAACATTAAACCAATTATCAATGTATTCCGGTCTTCTGTTTTGGTACTTTAAGTAATAAGCGTGTTCCCAAACATCCAATCCTAAAATTGGTGTACCTTTCTTTTCAACAACGTCCATCAAAGGATTATCTTGATTTGGTGTGGAAGTAATTGCAAGACTTCCGTCAGAAACAATTAACCAAGCCCAGCCTGAGCCGAAACGTGTAGCTGCAGCGTTACTGAAATCATCTTTAAATGAATCAAAAGAACCAAAAGCAGAATTTAATGCATCAGCTATTTCACCACTTGGTGAGCTGCCTCCACCTTTCATTATAGACCAAAATAATGAATGGTTAAAGTGCCCGCCTCCGTTATTTCTAACTGCAGTTGGATGTGACGATACATCTGCCATCAATTCTTCTAATGTTTTACCTTCTAATTCAGTTCCGTCTACTGCTGCATTAAGTTTTGTTACATATCCGTTGTGGTGTTTGGTGTGATGAATTTCCATTGTCATTTTATCGATGTGAGGCTCTAACGCATCATACGAGTACGCTAACTCTGGTAATGAAAAACTTGACATGTTTTTATCTCCTATAAAATAATATAATTAATTAAAAATCTTTTTGGTTTAAACAAACTGAAAATTATGGTAGAGCATTATGAATTATGGCTTAAACTCCGAATGATTCACCACAACCACAGGTTTTTGTAGCGTTTGGATTATCAAACACAAAACCTTTACCTTTAAGACCGTCAGTAAAATCCAAGGTGGTTCCTGCTAGGTAGAATAAACTTTTTCCGTCTACAAATAATTTCACTCCTTTTAAATCAAAAGTTGAGTCTCCTTCATTAGCTTTTTCGTTAAAACCAAGTGAATAAGTTAAGCCCGAACATCCGCCGCCTTTTACTCCAACACGCATGCCGTAATCATCAGGTACGCTATTTTCTGACATAATTTTTTTTACTTCGTTAGCAGCTTTCTCAGTTATTTGTATTTGGCTTTCTAATTTTGTTTCAGTCATCATATTTCCTTTGTGTTGTTATATACTCTGCATATTATAAATTAAAATGGATCGCCAGGTGTTTGAGTCTGAAAAGAATGATCATTAACTCTCCAAGTTCTATCATTAATTTTTTGAAATATTTTTTCTTCTTCTAAAAATTGTCCTAATTCTTTTGCAATAGTTGAGGCATCGTATGAAGAGATATAAATTTCTTTTTTCTCAAGATATTTTTGTATTCCAAATTGGAAATCTCTAAAAAAGAAATTAGAATTATGGAATAATGGATATTTTGCTTTTAAAAACTCAAGCAATCCTTTGTAATTATTTTTAAAGTATTTTAAAGCTTCTTTTGTCTTTTTCATATTAATATTTGTTATTCAATAATTAGGCTAAAAGGACAAACAAAATTATAAACTTTTAGTCTAAAATTCAATGAGTTAAGACACAATAAACTATCTTCATTTTAGTTAATTAATAATTCACCTTACGTAAAATACTATCCGTTAGCTAATCCGTCAACTGACGGAAATAGCCACGTCCTTTAGGTTGTGGTCAAATGATATCCATAACTATCGGCTTTAGCCATATAAAAAAAAGATTTTGGGCTAAAGCCCGTGTCCGGTTTCTATATCTAATCCACGAACTAAAGGTCGTGGCTATAAATTCAGTCGACTCCGTCGCCTAGACTAGCGTGGAATAATGCGTAACATACTTAATAATTTATCGGATAAACTTACCTATCACAAAGCCTAGAACACTCATTATAAATCCGTATAAAATATAACCAAGTTGTGTCGATGCAATAAACTCAGGCTCAATTGAAGCAAGCAACCCTCTTGATTCTAAAAAATAAAAGATTAGAGTACCTATAAAACCAAATATTACACTAAAAATAACTTCTCGTTTTTTTGTATTAGGAAGAAAAACAGAAATTACAGGAATAAAAATAGTTGTTGTTAAAATAGCTGAAGAGAGATAAAAAATGTCCCAAAGCGATTCTGTGAACAATGCAAAAATAAAAGCCAAAAATATAGCAAATACTGAAATCCAACTAGCCATCTGTTTTTTATTTTTTGGAGTTATTCTATTTTTTAACATTGGTTCTACAATATCGTATGAAAGAGAAAGAGCAACAACATTCCCGCAAGTATCAACAGTTGACATAGCGGCGGCTATAAGTCCTACGCCAAGCAGAACATTTAACCATACGGGAGAGAAGTCAGCCATTAGATTTTGGAAAATTAAAGCACCGTCCTGCAATTTTGCAGGTATTTCACCGTCTACTGCAGGGTAAAGAATTAAAGCAGTTAAACCGATTATCATTGGGAAAATACCAACGAAAATAAATGAATTTACAGAAGCAATGATAATTCCTTTTCTTGCTTCTTTGTTGCTTTTGCTTGCCTGAAGTCTTATCCATATATCTGTTTCAACAAGCCATCCTGGTAAGTATGCTATAAAAGTAAGGACAATAATAGCCATTCCCGGAGCTAAAAAAGTACTAAAATTATTTTCTAATTTGGGAGCAGATAAAGAAATTTCAATTAAATTAAAAGAATTATTTGAAGAAGAAACTGCTGAATAACCGACCGCAGCCAGTATAGTAATAAATAATGCAACCAAAACAAATTGTATCTTATCCGTAGAAACAACAGCCTGAAAACCACCTGTGTAAGTATAAATAGCAATAACGAGAGATAGTAAAAACATTGTTAACTGAACTGAGATATTTAGAAACGGTGCAATCGTAATTCCGGCTGCATATATTTCAGCTCCACCCCAAACTATAAAAACAAATATTAAGGGAATGGAAATTAAGCTTCTTATTTTTGTTCCAAATTTCTTTGCCAATAATTCAGGTTGTGAAAATGCCTTGAGTTTTCTAAAAAGTGGGGTGAGTAAAAAGAACCCTCCCATAGTTATCAACCATGGTATAATCAAAAGCCAGGCTGCTCCAATTCCGTACCAATAAAAAAGTTGAACTCCATAAACACACGACCAGCTAATTGACATCATACTTGCAGATATGGAAAGACCGCTTGACCAACCGGAGAGGCTTTTGCCTGCTGACCAAAAGGATTCAGTTTCTTCTTGTATATTTTCTTTTCTTCTTTTTGCCCAAATGTAAAATCCTATTCCAATAACAATTATAGAATACGTTATGAAGGCAAGCCAGTAATAAAAGGAAGTTTCCATAAATAATAAAAATTTAAGATATTACTTAAAGATAAATAATATTAAATAAATCAGAAAAATTCTTAAATTAAAATCCGAGGAGTGTAATAGAATATTTTGCAAATTCCACTAAAGGTGTAAAATAAACACCGAGGATTAATGTAGGAATTACCAAAATGAGGAGTAATATTAAATTTGGAATTGTTACACCAAAAGGAGCTATTTCTTTTTCAGAGCTGTCTATGAATAGATATTTTAATACCCTAACATAATAATAAACAGAAACTACCGTGTTAAGAAGCGCAATAAACGCGATTAAAATCATATTAGAATTAATAAGCGCTAAGAATAAATACAGTTTTCCTATAAATCCTGCAGTTGGAGGTAATCCGATTAATGAAATCATAAATATACCGAGCGATACGGTTAGAACGGGTGCTGTTTTTCCGAGTCCTTTATAATCATCAAGCTCTTCACTGCCAATCTTATTAGCAATAAGCATAACAACAAAAAATGCGCCGAGATTCATTATTGCATAAATAACAAAATAGATCATTACCGCCATCATTCCTTCATTTGAAAAAGCAATAAGACCAAGCAAAAGATATCCTGCGTGTGCAATACTTGAATAGGCTAACAATCTTTTCATATTGTTTTGCCAAAGTGCAGCAAAGTTTCCTAATGTCATTGTCAGAATAGAAATAATAATAAGGAATGATCTCCAATCAATTAAGGAAATTATATTCCAAGAGCCATCAGCATTTATTGAATCAATGAAAGTAATTTTTGTAAATCTGAAAAGCAAAGCAAAACCGGCTGCTTTACTTGCAACCGATAAGTAAGCTGTAATTGTTATGGGTGCACCTTCGTATACGTCGGGAGTCCAAAAATGGAATGGTGCAACAGATATTTTAAATCCAATGCCGGCAAATATTAATATTGCAGACAATGTAACAATGAGACCTTGAATTTGCTGCGACTGAAGTAAGCCATTAATTTCATAAATATTTGTGGTACCTGTAATTCCATAGAGTATCGAAATTCCAAACAACATAATGCCCGAAGAAACTCCGCCATAAATAACATATTTTAATGATGCTTCGCTGTTACGTAAAGTATCTTTAGTAATTCCTGCTAACACATAAGAAGAAAGAGAAAGTAGTTCTATTGCTAAATAAATAACGATAAGATCAGCTGCAATTATCATAAAAAACATACCGAGAATCATTCCCCAGATAAGAGTATAATATTCACCGAGTCTTTCTTTAGCTTTTTTAATTTCATCGGATGAAATAGTAAAGAAAACAATTATTATTGAAGAAAAGACGATTAACAGTTTAAAAAAAGAGCCGAATGAATCAATAGAAAGTAATCCATATTTATTATTTTCGGACATAAATGCAAATGAACTAAATTTAAACTGGTCAATAATAAAAAAACCGGTTACTAATAAACCTATTATCATAATAGGGGATAAATACTTTTTATTTTTACCCATTACCAAATCAACAATAACGATTACCACTAAGAAAATAGCAGCTGAAATTTCAGGTTTTATATATTGAAGACTATCTACTATTTGATTCAAAATTAAATTCTCTGTATTTGTTATTTCTTATTTATTAAAATGTACTAATAGAGCTATGTATAATGTTCGCATTTGCCATAAATTTAACTATTGCATTCACAGATGCACTCATAAATTGTAAAATAACAGACGGATAAACACCGAGTACAATAATTATAATTGTTAAAGGAACCAGCATACAATATTCTATGAAAGTTAAATCCGTTAGTTCTTTCCATTTATCTTTTAAAGTACCGAGATATATTCTTTGGAAAGCCCATAACATATAACCGGCACCCAATAAAATACCGAGTGTTGCTATAATTGTAAGTACTCTAATTAGTTCATTACCAAATGCACCAACAAAAACCAATACTTCTGAAATAAATCCGCTTAATCCCGGTAAACCTATTGCAGCAAAAAATGCAACCATTACAAATCCGGTGTAAACAGGCATTTGATTTGCCAGACCGCCAAATGCATTAATTTCTCTTGTATGTGTTCTGTCGTAAATTATACCAACAATTATAAATAGCATTGCTGTAATTATACCGTGATTAAACATTTGCAGAACAGCTCCTGTTATTCCCGCAGTTGAAAGAGAAGCCATACCCAACAATACGTAGCCCATATGAGAAACAGAAGAATAGGCAATTAGTCTTTTGAAATCTTTTTGTGCCATTGCCGCCAAAGCTCCGTAAATAATGTTTATCAATCCAAACAGACCAATGTACCATGCAAGTTGTTGTGTTATCTCAGGAAATATCGGAAAACTTATTCTAAGGATTCCATACGTTCCCATCTTCAAAAGAATACCGGCAAGAATTACACTTATTGCTGTTGGTGCTTCCACGTGTGCATCGGGCAGCCAAGTGTGGAATGGAAACATTGGTATTTTTATAGCAAAACCAATAAACAAAGCAATATATGCTATAAATCTTAAGTTATTTGGATTAAGAGGAGAAAGAATACCTGTTACGTTATAATTAGCGGGATCCATTAATGCTAATAAATTAAATGTAAATACTTTAGAACCATCAACAAGTGTTTCAGTAGCGCTAAAGTATAAACCAATCATTACCAATAAAATGAAAATACTGCCAAGTAAAGTATATAAGAAAAATTTTATTGCAGCATATTCTCTTCTTGGACCACCCCAAACACCAATTAAAAAGTACATTGGTAAAAGCATTAATTCCCAGAATACATAGAAAAGGAAAAAGTCTAAAGAAACAAAAACACCAAGCATTGCGGTATCTAATAATAAGAAAAGTGCAAAATAACCTTTAAGAGATTTTGAAATATTCCACGATGCTAAAGTTGCTATAAATGTTACTATAGTTGTTAGTAATATTAAAACAACACTTATACCGTCAATGCCTAAAAAGTAATCAATTTTTATTTTCCCAACCCAAGCAAGTCCTGATATTTCAATCCATCTTAATTTCTCAACAAATTGGAAAGAAGAAGGGTCGTTTATACCGCCAAGTGAAAAATTAAAAAAGAAAAGAATAATTACTGCCAGAATCACCTGAATTCCTGTAATAACTAAAGTCAGCCATTTAATTGTTTTGTCTTTGTCTTTCGGCAGAGCAAGAATTAAAACCATTCCTATAATCGGAAGGAATATTAATAATGATAGTATTGGGAAGTTTTCCATAATTTATAATTCTATTTTTATAAATTTTTATTTACTTAAATATGTATAAGAGTATTATTATTGAAAAAATTACAAACATTAAATACGATTGTACTTTTCCGGTTTGAAATCTTCTAAAGAACAATCCTAATAAACCGCTTAGATAGGCAGTCATATTTACAAATCCATCTACAACTATATTGTCAAATTTTCCGGTAAATGCTGATAAATATCTTGTGACAGATGCTGAGCCATTTACAATGCCGTCAACTATTTTATTATCAAAGAAATTTATTACTCTACTTAAACCTATTGTACCCGCAACTAAGGTAGCATAATAAATTTCATCAAAATACCATTTATTAAATGAAAGTAGGTATACAGGTTTCAATTTATTGGCTAATTTATCAGGATCTATAAATTTCCATTGGTAAAGGATAAAAGCAAATAGAATTCCCAAAAAAGCTAAAGTTGCTGATGTAAATAATGTTGGATAATGTGCATGATGAATAGCTTCAGTATATGCAGATGAATAAATAATTTCTTCTTTTAAGTTTACTTCATTAACTTTTTCGGTTTCCGTTTTCATAAATTCATATCTAGCATTTTGCGGAACGGAAATTTCGGGTGGTTTTATCCAGCTAGAAAGTAATTTACTTTCTTCAGGATTAAATGGATTTAATGAATACCAAAAGGATAAAGATAAAATTGATAATACAACTAAAGGCATTGCCATAACAAATGAAGATTCTTTTACTTTATCATATTTCTTTTTATCCCTTGGTTTACCGTGGAATGTAAGAATAATTGCTCTGAACATATAAAAAGCGGTTAAGAATGCTACTAAAAATCCTGTTGCAGCAAACCACCAGTTACCTGTTAAAGAACCAAATGCAAATGTACCAACTAGAATTCCGTCTTTACTTAGGAAGCCGGAGGTTAAGGGAATTCCTGATAGTGCCAAAGAAGCAATTAAAAAAGTTACATAAGTTATAGGCATCTTCTTTCTCAAGCCACCCATATTTCTCATATCCTGTTCGTGATGCATAGCGTTAATAACAGAACCGGAACCCAAGAATAAACATGCTTTAAAAAAAGCGTGTGTAATTAAATGGAAGAATGCAAAAGTGTATGCACCGACCCCGATAGCCATTACCATATATCCTAATTGGCTTATTGTTGAATATGCCAATACTTTTTTAATATCATTTTGTGTGACTGCAATTGTAGCAGGAATAAATGCTGATAAAGCACCAATTGTTGCAATTATTAAAAGAGCATCACCTGATAAAATAGGGAAGATTCTAATTAAAAAATAAACACCGGCAGCAACCATTGTAGCTGCGTGAATCAAAGCGCTGACAGGCGTTGGACCTTCCATAGCATCTGGCAGCCAAACGTGTAATGGAAATTGTGCTGATTTTCCTATTGCCCCGCAGAAAAGTAAAACACCTACTAAAGTCAATCCGAATTCCGTACCAAATGGTAAATTACCGAGTGAAATTTGGTAAAATATTTTATCGAATGAAAATGTGTTAAATGTTGTTACTAATATAAGAATGCCCAAGAACATCCCGATGTCACCAATTCTATTTACTAAGAATGCTTTTTTTGCTGCGTCGGATACTGTTTTTTTCTCATACCAGAAACCGATTAATAAATAAGATGAAATACCGACTAACTCCCAAAAGATATACATCATCAGCAGGTTATGCGTAAGGACAATACCAAGCATTGAAAAAGTAAATAAGCCTAAATAAGAAAAGTACCTGTTATATCTTTTATCACCTTTCATGTATCCTACGGAAAAAATATGAACAACCATACTTACAATAGTTACTGCAAGTACCATTATTACAGTTACATTATCTAACATTATTCCCAATTCAATTGTAAATGTTTTAAGAAAGGGAACATTGCCCAAGTTAATCCACTGAAATTCTGAAATTATTGTTTGATCGGTAAAATTTGTCAATTTAAGATAGGTTAAAACAGCGGAGAGAAAAAATATTATTATTAAAATAGAATTTTCAAACCAATAAAGCCATTTAATACGTTTCCCAAATAGCAGGGTTACTATAAACCCAATTAAGGGTAGGAATAAAGTTACAAGAGCTATCTTAACTAATAAAGATTCTGTTATATGCATTAATCTTTTAGAGTGTCTATTTCATCTATATTTATATTAGTAAACATTTTATAAATATTCAAAACTATTGCCATGGCAATTGCTGCTTCTGCTGCAGCTAAAATAATGACAAACAAAGCAGTTAACTGTCCTGAGTTTCCGAAATTGCCATATCTAGCAAAAGCCACAAAATTTATATTAGCTGAATTTAATATCAGTTCAATACCCATCAGAACCATAATTCCATTTTTCCGTGTAATAACGGCAAAAATACCTAAGCAGAACAATAAAGAACTGATTATTAAATAATGATATAAGCCAATGTGTATCATAATAATATTTATTACCTCCGCGCCATAGATGCCGCACCGATTAGAGCTATCAATAATAATATTCCTATAAGTTCAAAAACAACAGAATATTGGTTCAGTAACAATACACCCAAACCCTCCACTGAAGATGATTGAACCGTAAGTGGAACTGTCTTCCAGTTTGTATTTAAGAAAATTTTAATCAATGAAAACGCTAAAATTAAAACAGCAATTGCTGATGGAATTATTTGCAAAGTACCTGTCTTTATTTGAACTTGTGTAATATTGTGAGTTAACATTACACCAAATAAGAGGAGCACAAGAATTGCACCTACATAAATAACAAGTTGAACAACAGCAATAAAATCTGCACTAAGAAGTACAAAAAGTCCTGCAACGCCGAATAGTGTAAATAGCAAGAAGAATGCTGAATATACAATATTTCTTAAGGTGACCACAAAGAATGCAGAACCAACCGTAATTAGTGCAAATAAATAGAATATGATATCATAAACAGTCATTTTACTTTTTATCTTGTGAATTATTTTTGCTTTCTTTTGCTTTTAATTCAGCTTCTTTTTGTGCAGCTTTTTCAGCCATAAATTTTTCATGGTTTTCTTTTTTCTCTATTCTTTCTTCTTCGGTTAGGGGAACAAAATCGTAAATCAAATTATCTCTTTCAAATTCCGAAAACTCATAAACGTCTGTCATATAAATACAATCAGTAGGGCAGGGGAAAACACATAATTCGCAGTAAAAACATTTTGCTATATCAATATCAAATTTTGTAACCCAAAGAGCTTTTCTCTTTCCGTTGGTTGTTTGTCCTAAATCTTCACCAGGAATAGATTTTACTGTTTCAATTTCAATACAATTAACCGGACAGGCTCTTGCACATTGGTCACAACCTATACAATCATCCATATTAACATAGAGCCTGTTCCTTTCTCTTGAAGGCAATTGTGGTTTAACATTGGGGTATTGAATTGTAACCGCAGGTACAAATAAATGTTTAAATGTTACCATCATACCAATAAATATTGTTGAAAATGCAAGGTATATGTTATTGAAATATTCTTTCATTCAATTATATCAAAGTTATAAGACCGACTATTAACAGGTTTACAAATGCAATTGGTATTAAATATTTCCAGCAAATAGCCATAAGTTGATCAACTCTTAATCTTGGTAAAGTCCAGCGTAACCACATTTGTACAAGGACAAATGCAACCCCCTTAAAAGTAAACCATAATAATTGTTCCACGGGAATAAGCCAAGGTAAACCTAGTGTATTACCCAAATAACCTATTGGCGACAGGTAACCTCCAAAAAATAATACCACTACAATTGCTGAAACAGCAAACATATTTGCATATTCTGCTAAAAAGAATATTGCAAATTTCATTCCGGAGTATTCGGTATGATAACCTGAAACTAATTCTGATTCTGCTTCGGAAATATCAAACGGAGTTCTGTTTACTTCTGCTAAAGTGCTGATATAAATAACCACGAAACCAACAATCATAAATGGTATTAATAAAATCTTAGCAATTCCGGTAGCTTGACCACCGAATATCATCCAATTCCAAAAGAAACCCGACTGCATTTCTGTCAATTCATTAAGATTAAGTGTTCCGGTTATCATTAATATAGTCACTACAATCATAAGTGTTGGAATTTCGTAACTTATCAGTTGAGCCGCTGATCTCATTGCACCCAAAAGAGTGTATTTATTATTGGATGCCCAACCAGCCATTAAAATTCCAATAACTACAATCCCTGAAATACCAATAATGTAAAATAGACCTAAATTTATATTACTACCGATATAAGAGCTTGTAAACGGAATCGCAGCAAAGACAGCATAGCTACCTGCAAATACTAATACAGGTGCAATATTAAAAAGAGGTTTATCATTTGAATCCGCTATAATGTCTTCTTTCTGTATTAGTTTAAGTATATCGGCTAAAGTTTGTAAGATTCCATGATATCCTACTCTCATTGGTCCAAGTCTGTCCTGTATATGTGCAGAAACCTTTCTTTCTAATAATACAGCAATAAGTGCAAAAGGCAGTACAAATAAGAATAATGGTAGTAATGCACTTATTATGGATGCAGATATTTCACTTCCGGTTAATTTTGTAAAAAAATCAAAAATCATCTGTCTACCTCACCCAAAACAATATCAATACTACCAAGTATAGCAATTACATCAGCTATCATATGTCCATTACAAAGTTTACTAATTACTGCTAAGTTAACGAAAGAAGGAGCTCGTACCTTTATTCTTTTTGGATTTAATGTACCGTCACTAACAATAAAATATCCTAATTCACCCCTTGGATTTTCTACTCTTACATAAACCTGTCCAACCGGTGGTTTTACTCTTTTTGGAATTGCTGAGGTTACATCACCATCAGGAATTTGGTTAATTGCCTGTTCAATTATTTTTAGGCTTTGTTCCATTTCAAGTATACGAACAAAATACCTATCCCAACAATCACCAACAGTTCCCATCCTACCTTCACCCACGGGTATATCAAAATCGAATTTATTATAGACTGAATAAGTATCATCTTTTCTTAAATCCCACTTCATTCCAGAAGCACGTAACATAGGTCCTGTAATACCATAGTTTACTGCTACATCTTTAGGAAGTATTCCTATGTTAGCAGTTCTTTCAATAAAAATTTTATTAAATGTCAGTAAGTCATTTAATTCCTTAATCTTAGGTCTGAAGTATACAATAAATTCTTTAGTGAGTCTAAGGAAATCAGGAGGAAGATCGCGAGCAACTCCTCCGATCCAAATATAATTGTAAAGAAGTCTTGCTCCGGAAGTCATTTCAAAAAGGCTTAAGATTTTCTCTCTGTCTCTAAAACAAAATAGAAATGGAGTGATTGCACCAATATCAGCACCGTATGTGCCTAATGCAACAAGATGAGAAGCTATTCTTTGAAGTTCACCCATAATGACCCTGATGTATTCAACTCTTTCAGGTACTTCCAAACCAAGTAATTTTTCTACTGTTACTACGTATCCGAATTCATTATACATAGAAGCAAGGTAATCCATTCTATCAGTATAAGGAATAATCTGAGGATATGTCATTGCTTCGGCGTGTTTTTCAAAACAACGATGGAGATAACCGATATGGGGTATTACGTCAACAATAAATTCACCGTCTAACTTAAGTTCTAAGCGGAGTACTCCGTGGGTAGATGGATGTTGAGGACCCAAATTGAGCGTCATTTCTTCAGTTTTTAAAGCCATATTTTCTCAATACTGCTCAATTCAATTTTTAATAAGGTACCTTCATCCCTTGATAATAATCAGGGTCTTTATAGTCTTTTCTTAGTGGATATCCGGCATCCCAGTCATAAGGCATTAATATTCGTCTTAAATCAGGATGGTTTAAAAAGTTGATTCCTAATAAATCAAAAGCTTCTCGTTCGTGCCAATTAGCGTGCTCCCAAACATCGGTAACCGAAACAACATCCGGTTTATCTTTCTCTACGGTTGTTCCTAAAGTTATTTTGTGTCTCTTATCAGTTGATTCTAAATGGTAAAAAACACTTAAAGTACCACCTATATATTCAAATGAGCCATCTTCTTCAGTTTTCTTTTCACCATTTGCATCATCTACAGCTGATAAATTCATCAATGAATCAAATTGAAGAATATTATCAATAAAAAGAAAAGAGCAGACTTTATCAATTTCAAGAGGGTTAACTTTTATATAGTTTTCACCCGCTTCTGCTTCAACAAATTCAATTATAGTTTCACAGAACTTTTCTTTTAATATTTCAAAAATTTCTTTTTCTGTCATGCCGATTTTTTTACTAATGATTCATGTCTTATTTTTTCTTGTAATTTCATTAATCCTTCTAATAAAGCTTCCGGACGGGGAGGACAACCCGGTACGTAAACATCAACCGGAATGATTCTGTCAACACCTTTTAGTACGTGATATCCGTGTTCCCAATAAGGACCTCCGCAATTAGAACAGCTTCCCATAGATATAACATATTTTGGGTCGGGCATTTGTTCGTAAAGCCTTTTTATTCTGATAGCCATTTTTAATGTAACAGTACCGGAAACAATTATTACATCTGACTGTCTTGGTGATGGTCTTGGTATAACACCGAATCTGTCAAAGTCATAGTGAGAGGCTGAGGTTGCCATCATTTCTATAGCACAACAAGCTAAACCGAAACCAATCTGCCAGAGCGAAGATAGACGTGCCCAATTAAGTAAGTCATCTACTTTTGTTATAATAATGTTATTATCTGCAAACTGTTTGTCTAATAAACCCATAAATACCTATTCAGATTTTTCTATTTGGAATAGTTTCTTTTTATTAACTTTTAATTTTGGTAATGGAGGACGGGACCATTCAAGATCACCCTTTCTCCATTCATACGCCATACCTAATCCGAGTAAAATCAAAAATATTGCACCAACCAAATAACCACCTATGCCGAAAGTTTTATATACATAAGCCCAAGGAATTAATAAGACAATTTCAACATCAAAGATTAAGAATATCAAAGCAACAACATAAAATCTTATATTGAATTGCACCCAAGGTGAGCCGATGGTATCTTCACCACATTCGTAGGTTAATTGTTTTTCGTAGGTAGGTCTAGAAGGTCTTAATAGTTTTGCTACAAAAACTGAAACAGTTACAAAAAAAATTGCAACTAAAATAAATACAAAAATTTTACCGAATTCAGTTAACATTAACTATATAATAAATTATTTTTTTTACCATAAAAAATTAACACTACCTTTTAGTAATGTCAAGAAAACTTAAATATTGTAAGGCAATTATTAAAAATTATTTTTTTTTGGAAATGAATCGTAACTTATTTATTAAAAATTCAACTCCTACACTACACTGTTGAGAGATGCAGAAAGTATCTTTCTTTATTACTAATATTCAATCCCTATGGTATTGATGAACCCACAGTGTTTACCATATTACAAACTTATTAATCTCTCCGGGATTGATAAGTTTTATAAAACAGTTCTTTCAAAGCCTCAGGAAACAAGTAAAAAAACATTCCCGTTAGGGAATAAATATTTGTAAATAAAGATATCAATCACTAAAAAACAATCCCGTAGGGATTGAACTTTGAAAATATCAAAATCGATTTTTCTATATATTTATTTACAATAATTATTCTATTTTGTGATTAAAGGTTTCTTAAAATAAGTTCTGAACACTACAGGTGCTCTAATATGGCTAACACTTATACACAAATCTACATTCAAATTGTAATAGTCGTAAAAGGCAGCATTGTTTGATACCCAAAGAGAAAAAAGAAAATCTGTACAAATACATAACCGGGATAATTTAGAAACAAAAAACATAAGCTGATCTCAATAAATGGAGTATCTAACCACATTTATTTTCTAATTAGTTGAATCCTGCGGAGGCTTTATCAGAGCTTGTTAAGGAAGTTAAAAGATGTTCAACGAATTTTATCAACGAGCAGAAATGGCTGAGGGGAAAATTTAGCTGGCAAAAGGGCTATGGTGCATTTTCATATTCACGTTCACAGTTAGACAAAGTTATAAAGTATATTGTAAATCAGGAAAAGCATCATAGGAAAAAAACATTCAGAGAAGAGTATGTAGAAATGTTAAATAAATTTGAAGTTGTATATAATGAGAAATTTATTTTTGATGATGTAGAGTAACTTATTGCTTGTAAGTTCAACTCATGCCTACCGGAGGCTGGCCTAACGGAGTTGAGAGATACAGAGAGTTACAAACATTCAATCCCTCTGGGATTGATAAACTTTTTATAACAATATTTTCAATGGTACAGAATAACAAGTAAAATCTTATTCTCTTTAAGGGATAAATTTTATGAATCAGTTCTTTCAGTAGCACAGGATAACAAGTTAAAAAAATCATTCCCGTTAGGCTTGCCTGGTGTTAGGAAGGGAATAAACGTTTGTAACAAAGCTATCAACCACTAAAAGACAATCCCTTAGGGATTGAACTTTTAAAATTTAAGAATGAATTTTTTATAAAATTGATTTTCTATTCATTTAAAATTATATTTTAACAATAATAAAAAATAAAACTAATGCACCCATCATACGCAGTTATAAATCTTTCTAATTTAAAATATAATTTCCTCAACATTAGGAAGAAGATTAAAGACACTAAAATTATGGCTGTGGTTAAGGCAGATGCTTACGGTCACGGAATGATTGAATGTGCTGCATTATTAGAATCACTTGGTAAAAATAAACCGGAATATTTTTCAGTTGCATTCCCAAATGAAGGAAGACAATTGAGAGAAGCAAAAATAAATCAGCCTATTCTAATATTTGAACCATTTACAAAAGATCAAGTTCATCTATTGTTCAAATATAATTTAATTGCTACCGTTTTTAGTTTAGATCATTTAAGGATACTCGATTGGGGCCTTAAGCAAATTGGGAATAAAAACAAAATACTACCTAAAATTAAAATTCATATAAAAGTTGATACCGGTATGAATAGATTGGGAATTGGAACAAAGGAAGCTATCGATTTTATTTATCAACTTAAAAAGAAAATTTTTTTAATAATTGACGGTATTTATACTCACTTTGCCTGTGCTGATGAAACAGATAAAACCTTTACCCGTTTACAATTAAAAAGATTTGAAGATATATTAAAAGAATTAAAAAAAATAAATATTACTTACGGATTAGCTCATGCCGCCAACAGCGGAGCTATTCTTGATGTTCCCAATTCATATCTTGATATGGTTCGTCCCGGGATTTCACTTTACGGATATTATCCATCGCTTGAAACATCCAAATCAATAAAATTAAAACCCGTTATGAGTTTGTATTCTAAAGTAGCTTCTGCAAAGCAAATTAAAAAAGGCGATACTGTAAGTTACGGTAGAAAATATACTGCAAAACGAAAAACAAAAATTGTTTCCATTCCGTTGGGATATGCTGATGGTATTGCTAGGGGTTTATCAAATAAAATGGAAGTATTGATAAAAGGAAAGAAATATAAACAAGTCGGTATTGTTACTATGGACAGGGTAATGATAAACGTTAAAAACGATGATATAAAAGTTGGTGATAAAGTTATTATGTTTGGTAATGTTAAAAATAATTATATTAGTGTTTGGGATTGGTGTAAAGCTATAGATACTATTCCATATGAGATAACCTGCAATATTAGTAATAGAATACCGAGGATTTATAAACGATAAATGGATTTTATAAAACAATATATTATTCAAAGTATTTCTGCTGCTTCAAATAATCTAAGACTTGATACGCAAAAAATTGAAGTAGTTAGCCTTATACGTGAGCTCATTGCAAAAGCTGATAATTTAGAAAAAGAAATTAAGCTGATGAAAACATCTACAGAGCTTTCAACATTTGCTATACGGTTAGATGAGATTTATAGGTATTTGTCACAAGGTACCATAGACTTATTAAAAATATCTGATAAGTTCAAAGAGCACAGCCAGTATTTAATTAGTGATCTGAGTAGATTATTAGATGCAGTGAACCCGACATCATTTAGAGAAACTGTCTCTAAGATAAGAGAAAACGGTCTTACAAAAGATTTTGATAACAATATTAATATAACAAGCAGAAATACAGATGAATCTCACTTTGAAAAATCAGAAACAGATATACTAAAAGAAAAAATAATAATGGAAGATGAGCCTGTGGAACCAGGCACATTATTCCAGAATTTTGAAGAAGCAATTTTACAGCCGATAAAAAACGTAGATGAACTATTAAAAACTCTTTTAGTAAGCAATCCGGATCCTGAAGAACTGATAAAATGTTGTGAGATACTTGAAAGCAATGGAAACTTAGCCGAAGAAAGGGGATTTGAAATAATATCAAATATGAATAATATAGTTGCTAAAGGGCTATTATTGATAAGGGCAAATGAATTAACACCGACTAAAGAAATTGTTGAATCTATGAGAGCTTGTCTTATTGTGATAGTTGCTGTAGTAAAAGGAAAAGATGTTGATATTACAAGTTACTTAAACAGAGCCGAGTCATTCGGTCGTCAAATAAAATCAATTAAGATTGAAGGATAAATATAGAATAATCTTTTTGTTTCTAATCAAACTAAGTAAGAATTTAATAGCAAATTATTGCTAAGAGAGAATGTATGATTGAATGGATGGATGGAAAATACTAATATCATTTAACAAAAAAGTTTCTTTTGGTTGTTCACGGGTTCATAACATACAACCATAAAACACCGAAGGTGGACATACATTCATACTTTCATAATTTATAGATTAAGCTAAATTAAATTTTTATGTTGAAAAGCAATTTTTTAAGGATAAAAGTATTATGAAATTATATGCTGTGGTAATGGCCGGGGGTGTGGGTTCAAGGTTCTGGCCAAGAAGCAAAGAAAAAACACCGAAACAACTTCTTAAAATTTTTAATGGTAAAACTATGATCCAAAATACTGTTGAGCGTTTGGAAGGATTAATTGAGAAGGAAAATATTTTTGTTATAACTAATAAAGTTCAAAAAGATGAAATTGTTAAACAACTAAAAAGCATACCTGAAAAGAATATTTTAATTGAACCGTTTGGGAAAAATACGGCACCTTGCATTGGCCTGGCTTCAATCTTTATAGAAAAATTAGACCCAGAAGCTGTTACATTGGTTTTACCTGCTGATCATATTATTAAAGATAAAGAAGAATTTCATAATACATTAAATAAGGCTGCCGAATATGCTTACAAATCAAAAGGTTTAGTCACAATCGGTGTGCAGCCAACAAGACCTGAAACCGGTTACGGTTACATTCAAATAGATGAGAAAGAAGTTGAGGAAGGAATTTATAATGTTTATACTTTTGCAGAGAAACCCAATTATGCAACAGCCGTAAGATTTTTAGAAAGCGGTGATTTCTTTTGGAACAGTGGTATGTTTATCTGGAGGATAGATACCATACTTTACGAAATAAAAGAATATTTACCGGATCTAAGTGATGGATTAGAAATACTAAAAAAAAGTTTCTCGTCAGATAATTTTGAAGAGATATTAGAAAATATTTACAGTAAACTAAGAAGCATTTCTATTGATTATGGAATTATGGAAAAATCAAAAAAAGTATTTTTAACAAAAGGTAATTTCACTTGGAGTGATGTAGGCAGTTGGGAGGAAGTATATCAACTATCTCAAAAAGATGAACACGGTAACACAATCAATGGGAAAATATTTACTGATATGACAATTGACTCCTATATTTATTCACCTGATAAATTTACCGCTTTAATCGGTGTTGATAATTTAGTAGTAATAAATACTAAAGATTCTTTACTTATTTGCAGAAGAGATAGAAGTCAGGATGTTAAAAAAATTGTAGAACATCTAAAAGTAAATAAATTAAAAGAATACTTGTAATAAATTTATTTAATATTTTTAGATTAAATTCGAAATAATCTAATTATGAAAAAATTAATAACTGAACTTGATGTAATAAAATTTTCTAAATCAGGGGGGAATGTTTTACCAATTGGTGATGAAGATATTGTTACAGATTTAGCATGGGATAAAATAAAAGCATTAAGTATTGCAACGGTTAAAAAAAATTCAGCTGAAAATATCCCTCTAGCGGTTAATGAAATTGAGAAATCGCAAACTGTTAGAAGAATTGCAATTGGGAGTGACCACACAGGCTTTAGAATTAAAAATGTATTATCAAAAATACTTACCGACAAAGGTTATGATATAATAGATGTTGGTACATATGATGAAAAATCTTGCGACTATCCTGATTTCGCATTTGCCGTTGCAAGAAAAGTGAAAGAAAATGAAGTAAAGTTTGGGATTATAATTGATGCTACAGGCATTCCTTCTTCCATAACAGCAAATAAATTAAAAGGAATTAGAGCTGCTACTTGCTATAGTGAATTTTCTGCAAGTAGTGCGAGAGAACATAATAATGCTAATATACTGGTTTTAGGTGCTAAAGCTCTTGGTGAAGAAACTATTAAGTCAATTCTTGAAACCTGGCTTAATACTTATTTTGGAGGCGGGAGACATCAAAGAAGACTTAATAAAATTACTGAGATAGAGAACAATAATCTAAATTGATAATCAAAATTATTAATAAATCAAATTAAATTTGAATATTATATTTCCTTTCCATCCTTATAAATACAAATCGTAATAATTTTTAAATTGAAAAAGGTCAAATGTGAATATTACTGAAAATCAAATAGACGAGATTATAGAACTAGAATACAACATTCATATATTTAAAATAATATCACCAGAAATAGCAAGTAAAATAAATCCGGGAGAATTTTTAAATATTAGGATTAGTGAATTAGCAATTCCGTTTTTTAGAAGACCATTTAGTGTTTGTGATGTTGAAGATGAATTCTATTATTTAATGTTTAGTACCATGGGAACTGGGACTAAATTGCTCGCAACAAAAAAACCCGGTGAATTTATTGACGTATTAGGTCCCTTAGGAAACGGATTTAACATTGAAGATGATTTTGATAGAGCTATAATTATTGGCGGGGGATTAGGTGTAGCCCCTTTTCCTTATTTAACTAGACAACTAAAAGGTAAAAAGGAAATTATTTCCTTCATTGGCGGAAGGACAAAAAACGATGTAATCACTTATGGTCTTGAGAATATTTCAGTAGCAACCGAAGACGGATCGTTAGGTTTCAAGGGGAATGTTATTGAACTTTTAGAGAAAGAATTGGATAAAACCGATAAGGTAAAATCAAAAATATTTGCTTGTGGACCTTTACCGATGTTAGAGGCTCTTAAAATTTTAGCAGAACAAAAAAACATAGAATGCGAAATGTCAACAGAATGTACAATGGCTTGCGGATTTGGGATTTGTCAAGGGTGCCCAATTCAATCAACGGCAGATGAAGATAAATTTCTACTTGTATGTAAAGATGGACCCGTATTTAATTCAAAGGAAATTATTTTATGAGTAAAGTAGACTTAAATGTAAAAATCGGTAATTTGACTTTAAGAAATCCTATAATGCTTGCATCAGGTACAGTTGGTTATGGAAATGAAATATCGGAATTTATAGATCTTAAAAAGATCGGTGCTATTGTAACAAAATCAATCAGTTTAAAACCAAGGAAAGGCAACAAACCTCAAAGGATATTGGAAACAGCAGCAGGTATGTTAAATGCAATCGGTTTGGCTAATGTAGGGATTGAAAAATTTATCACAGAAAAAATACCATTCTTAAAAAAACAAGATGCACCGATCATTTGCAATATTGCCGCATCAACAATTGAAGAATATGTTGAATGTGTGCGTATGTTAGACAACGAGGATGGAATTCACGCATTTGAAATTAATGTTTCCTGTCCCAATGTTAAAGAAGGTGGTTTACAATTTGGTAATGATATTAAAATGGTAGGGAAAATTACCGAAAAAGTAAGAGCTAATACAGCAAAACCGATTATAATTAAACTATCACCAAATGTATCTTACATTTCCGATTTTGCACAAGCAGCAAAAAAGGAAGGTGCAGATGCTGTCTCTGCTATTAATACGTTAGTTGGTACTGCTTTTAATATTAAAACAAGAAAACCGATACTCTATAATATTACCGGCGGACTTTCAGGCCCTGCTATAAAATCAATTGCATTGGCAAAAGTATTTGAAATTCATAAGAAAGTTGACATTCCAATAATCGGTATCGGTGGAATTATGAATTGGCAAGATACAGTGGAATTTATGATAGCAGGATCATCCGCTATACAACTTGGTACGGTAAATTTTATTGATCCTACAACAGCTGAAAAAGTCCTTAGTGGATTAACAGATTATTGCAACGAAAATAATATTGAACAAGTCTCTTCTCTCACCGGCTCCTATCAATTAAATTAAAATGGAAATTAAAGATTCATTAGATAAACTTTATTCACTTCGTAATTTCGGGGTAAAACTCGGTCTAGAAAACATAAAGAAATTTTTAGATTTTCTCGGTAATCCGCAATCAAAAATAAAGACCATTCATATTGCCGGCTCTAACGGTAAGGGAAGTACTGCTTCATTTATATCTAGTATTTTGCAAGAACACAAATATAAAATAGGTTTATATTCCTCCCCGCATTTTGTCAGATTTAATGAAAGGATAAGAATTAATAAGGAAGAAATAGAGGATTCTTATATTTCTCAGTTTATATCGGATTATTTTAATTACATATTAGAAAATAAAATCACTTTTTTTGAAGTAACAACAGCAATGGCATTTTGTTATTTCTATGAAAATAATGTTGATTATGCAGTAATTGAAACGGGACTTGGTGGAAGACTGGATGCAACAAATGTTCTACAACCGATTTGTGAGGTTATAACTTCAATAAGTTTGGAACACACTAAAATATTGGGCGATACTTTGGCTAAAATTACTGTAGAAAAAGCCGGCATAATAAAAAGTAACAGTAAAGTTGTTATTGGGCCATTACCAGAAGAAGCAAAGGAAATAATAAAAACTAAATGTAAGTCGTTAAATACTGATCTTTACGATATAAAAAATTTTATTGAAAAAGAAAACAATGAAATAGTTGTTTCATACAATGAAAATAAAGTTAAGATAAATGCTTTGCCTTTAAATGGAGATTATCAAAAGATAAATGCTGCAATTTCTGTATTGACAGTAATGCAAATACAAAATGATTTTAATAATCATACTTTTCTATTAGGCTTAAAAAATGTAATTATAAATACTTCTTTAGCCGGAAGGTATGAATTTTATCATAATAATCCTGATATAATTTTTGATTCTGCGCATAATCCTGACGGAGTTAGAAAGTTTTTGTCTGAATTTAGTAAACACTCTTCAAACTATAAAAATAAATTTTTGTTATTCAGTGCGTTAAATGATAAAGCATATAGGATTATGCTTAAAGAATTAAGAAATGAATTTGAAAATATATATCTAACTTCTATACAAAATGAAAGAGCGGCAAGTATTGAAGATTTATCAGAAACGAGCAATAATCTTAAATTCAATGTAAAAATAATCAATCATTCAACGGAATTAATGAATGTTATTAATAATGTTGAAGAAAATGACTGTTTAGTTGTATTAGGAAGCATGTATTTGCTGGGAAAAGTAAAAACTGAATTATTAAGGATTTAACTTGACATTTCATTTGGGAAAATGTAATTTTCCCATAGTCCACTAAATCCTATCGTTATTAAAAAAAATTAGAATAATAGAGCAAAATAAAAACAGCTTCAAATCTGCTAAACAAATCCGAATTAAATCAAAATATTGTCATAAAGAATCTAATTGTTAAATAAATTTTAAATCAAATAATTAAGGAAGAAAAAAACCAATGGATATCTCAGAACTCAAATCAAAAAAAATTGTTGAATTAAATGCAATTGCTCAAGATCTAAAAATTATGGAATATGCCGATCTACGAAAGCAGGATTTGATATTCAGAATATTAGAGGCACAAACATCTAAAAACGGGCTTACTTTTTCAAAAGGTGTTTTGGAAGTTTTACCCGATGGTTACGGATTTTTGCGGTCATCGGATTACAATTATTTACCTTCTCCTGATGATATCTATGTTTCTCCTTCACAAATTAAAAAATTCAGTTTAAGAACAGGTGATTTTGTTAGTGGACAGGTAAGACCGCCAAAAGATGGTGAAAGATTTTTTGCTTTGCTTAGAGTAGAAGCTGTAAACGGTATTGCTCCTGAAAAAATTAGAGGACGAACTGTTTTTGATAATTTAATTCCTGTTTATCCGACAAAAAGACTTGCATTGGAATCTGCACCCGGTGAATTTTCCATGAGAATTATGGACCTCCTTTCTCCTATAGGTAAAGGACAAAGGGGACTTATTGTTTCACCTCCTAAAAGCGGGAAGACGATATTACTTCAAAAAATTGCAAACTCAATTACAAGAAACAGTCCCGATGTTAAATTATTAATTCTTTTAATAGATGAACGCCCTGAAGAAGTAACTGATATGGAAAGATTGGTTAAAGGGGAAGTTATCAGTTCTACTTTTGATGAACCTGCCGAAAGACACGTTCAAGTAGCTAATATGGTTATTGAAAAAGCCAAACGACTTGTAGAGGCAGGGGAAGATGTTATAATTCTTCTTGACAGTATTACACGTTTAGCAAGAGCACATAATATAGTTGTACCGCACAGTGGAAGAATTCTTTCGGGTGGTGTTGATTCTAATGCACTTCATAAACCCAAAAGATTTTTTGGTGCTGCAAGAAATATTGAAGACGGTGGAAGCTTAACAATTATTGCAACAGCTTTAGTTGAAACAGGTAGTAGAATGGACGATGTTATTTTTGAAGAATTTAAAGGTACGGGAAATATGGAATTAGTGTTGAATAGAGATTTGAGTGATCGAAGGATATTCCCTGCAATCGATGTAAACCGTTCCGGTACAAGAAGAGAAGAACTTTTAATAAAAGAAGATGAACTTCAAAAGATTTGGATATTAAGAAAAATTTTAAGTGAATTTAGTCCTGTTGAAGCTATGGACTTTTTATTGGATAAAATGAGGGGAACAAAAAACAATAAAGAATTTTTACTTAATATGAACAGTTAGATTTATTTTTTTTAGATACTATTTTTTACGGTTCATCTTAGTTATTGAGTTTCTTATATTACCGATCATTACTTAGTTAACTAAGAATGTTCTTTTTTCAAAAAAATACATTTAATAAATGAAAAAGATTTCCATTTTTGTTTTAGTTTTTTCTACCTTAATTTTTTCACAGTTCAATCGGAACAATCCTCGTTTTAAAAACAGTCCGGCTTTTTCATTCAATAAAATTTTCTATTCTGAATTATATATTTCCAGTCAAGATTCCGGTAGAGCTTTTTTTATATATAAAATTCCTCTTAACAGGCTGTTGTTTGAAAAGTCACAAGATAAATACAAAGCTAAATTCAGAGTGTCTTTAGAAATTTTTGACAATAAGAATAATATTATACAAAGAGAATTTGATGAAAAATCAGTTGAAGCTAAATCATATGAAAATACCAAATCTTCTTTGCTTTATGTAGATGGTGTAATACCTATTGCATATTCTAAGGATATCAGTAAAATTATACCCAGGTTTTCTGATATTTTTTCTGAAAAAGAATATAAGGGAAAACTGATAAATATTAATAAAATCAAAAAAGAAAAATTATTCTTATCTCCAATTGTAGTTAAAAAGAAAATAAATAAATGTAAGGAAAGTGATGCCTATGAACTAGCAAATTTTGGAGGTGATTTCCCTTTTAGTGAAAATAAATATAAAATATTAATACCTACAAATAATTTGGAAACAGATGAACTATTTATTAAAATAATTAGTAACGGAAAGACCGTACTTAATAAAACTATAAACGATTTTTTTAAAGGTGAAATTGATCTCATATATTGTAACAGTAAGATATTGCTTAAAAAAGAAGACACAGATGATAAATATAAATTTTTTATTTTGGATAATTTTGAAAATGATTTAGCTGAAGGGCCATTTAAAATAAAAATTTCGACAACTTCTGATTTTGCTGATTCTTATACATATACAAAAAAAATTACCTGGTTTGATAAACCATATTCGCTTAGGAATTTTGAATTAGCAATTAAGAATTTAAAATTTATTGAAGATAAATCTGTTATAGATGAGATACTTGACTATAAATCATTCCAATATGCCAAGCTTCTTCAAAAATATTGGAAGAAATATGATCCGTCTCCAAAATCGGCTTATAATCCTATAATGGAAGAATATTATCAAAGGATAGATTATTCAATTCAGCATTTTACACCAATTTCAAGAAAAAGCGGAGCCAATACAGACAGGGGGAAAATTTATATTAAATTCGGTAAACCTAATGAGACAAAAAGGACTTCCAATTCTTACGGACAAGTAACAGAAATTTGGTTCTATAAAAAAGTTAATAAAGAATTTGTTTTTATTGATAAATACGGTATCGGGGATTTTTCACTTATAACAGGGTGATGAGTAATTTTATTTTTACATGCGGTGATATTAATGGTATCGGACCGGAAATAGTAATAAAGTCAATAAACAAATTATACAATTCTACGAGACATAGTTTTATATTCATTACACCATTAAATGTTTTCAATTCCATTATTAAAAATATTCAACCAATTTTCTCTTATAATATTGTTGAAAATATTTCTGATAAGCTTGATAAAAAAGTAACCATTCTAAAACTACCTGATACGGAAATTGAATATGGGAAAGTAACCTCTCAATCCGGATTATCTTCTTATAATTCAATTAAAACCGCTTTTAATCTTTTAAGAAAAAAAAAAGCTGGTGCAATGATAACTGCACCAATAAGCAAAAAAGCATTAGCTATTGCCGGCATTAATTTTCCGGGACATACTGAGATGCTTGCAGATTGGTGTAACGCTGATAACTTTTCGATGGTATTTTTATCAGATAAAATGAAATCAGCATTGGTAACAATTCATTCTCCTATTAAAGATATCTCAAAGGGAATCACTCTAACTAAACTTGCTTCGTCTTACGAAACTATAATTAAAACTCTTCAAAATGATTTTTTAATTCCCGAACCGAAGATAGCTGTTTTAGGGTTGAATCCCCATGCCGGCGAGAAGGGTGTAATAGGTGATGAAGAAAAAGAAATTATTATTCCCTCGATAAATTCAAGTAAATATAAAAATTATTTGTTTGGTCCTTTTTCGCCTGATGCTTTTTTTGCTAAACATAATTACAAAAATTTTGATTTAATTCTTGGTATGTATCACGACCAAGTTCTCATACCATTTAAAATGTTAAATTCAGGTAAAGGTGTAAATTATACAGCAGGACTGCCCATTGTTCGTACTTCTCCTGATCATGGAGTAGCATTTGATATTGCAGGTAAATTTGTCGCAGATGAATCCAGCATACTTGAAGCATTTTATTTTGCTGAAAAAATTGTAGATAATAGAAAATTAAATGCAAAAACTAAATAAAGACTATGAAATAGTATCACAGATATATTCTCACCTTATGAAGAAAGTCAGATATGATTTTTGGGCGGACTATCTTTATATGCTGACTCAAGAATATGTATCCAAAAGAGCCAATGTGTTAGAACTTGGTGCAGGGCACTGTTCATTAGCACATCATTTAAAGGAATATTATAAAAAAATCATCCCCACAGATTTATCATTTCAGATGCTCAATTCTTCTAAAGATAAAAAATTAAGACGTGTTTGCTGTAATATGACTTCACTACCTTTTCAAACGTCATTTGATTTAATTTTCAGTTGTTTTGATAGTGTAAATTATTTAATTCGTAAAAAAGATATCAATAATTTGTTTTCTAATGTTTCTTCCTTACTTTCTGATAAAGGTATTTTTACTTTTGATGTTAGTTTGGAAAATAACAGCAAGGTTCTCATAAAGGAACCGATTAGAGAAGGTAAATATAAGGGAGTAATTTATAAACACTTTACATCTTTCAATAAAAAGAAAAGGATACACAGAAACGAATTTGAGATTCAATTAAAGAATAAAAAAAATTACAGGGAAGTACATAAGCAAAAGATATATCCTTTTTTTGATTATTTTAGATTACTTCAAAAAAATGGTTTGTATGTTGTGGAATGTTTTAATGCTTTTACATTTTACGATGCTGATGAAAATTCAAAAAGGGTGCAGTTTATTGTTAAAAAAACAGAATGAGAAAAGTTAATGTTATCATTTAATCACGTACAATTTGGGTATAAAGAACAACTAATATTTAGAGATTTGACTTTTCATCTTTCACAGGGTGAATTTGTTTTTGTAATAGGTAAAAGCGGCGCCGGTAAATCAACGCTTATGCAGATGGTGTATATGAATATACTTCCGGATTCAGGCTCTGTAGATATTGATAAATTTAGTTCTTCAACAATTAAACCTAAATTGCTACCTGAACTTAGAAGAAAATTAGGAATAGTATTCCAAGATTTCAAACTGCTTACGGACAGGAATATTTATGACAATTTAGCATTTATCTTGGAAGCGACAGGCACTCAAAAAAAAATAATCAAACAAAAAATAAATGATGTTTTAACAGACGTTGGTCTATCACATCGCAGATATAGTATGCCGAATGAACTTTCAGGGGGTGAGCAGCAGAGAGTTGCAATTGCAAGAGCAATGGTAAAAGAACCTATTCTAATTTTGGCGGATGAACCAACAGGTAATTTAGACCCTGAAACATCAGAAGAAATACTTGAACTGATAAAAAGAATACATAACAGGGGAACATCGGTTTTAATTACTACTCACGATTATGAATTGGTAAAAAAAACAGATGCTAAAATTATAAGATTAGAAAACGGAGTGGCTACCGAATCTAAAATTTAATTATTATTTGGAATGTATTTTTAACTCTGCTAATATCTTTTCGTTAACATTTTCAACCGAATCATTGCCGTCTATAAAAATCACTTCTCTTTTACCTTTGTAATAATCCAGAACAGGTTTAGTATTTTCAATAAAAACATTTATCCTTTTTTTAATTACTTCTTCAGTATCATCTTCGCGTTGAAAAAAACTACTTTCTGCACCGCATTTTGGACAAGAAGTAACATTTTCTAATTCGTCTTTAGAAAAGATGCTTTTACATACTTTACAATCAAGCCTGTTTGTAAGTCTTTTGATTATTTCTTCTTTAGCCGCTGTTATTGCAACAACTACTACATTGCTTAAAGTTAATTCTTCTATTAGTTTGTCTAATTCTTCAGCTTGAACAGTAGTCCTTGGAAATCCGTCAAGTATAAAACCGTTACTGCACTTTAGTTGTGACAAGGTATATTTAATAATACCTATCATCACATCATCTGGAACTAATTCACCTACGTTCATCATAGCCTGTGCTTTCATGCCCAATTTGGTTTGATCTTTAACAGCTTGTCTTAAAATATCCCCTGTTGATATGTGAGGAATGTTTAACTTGGAAGATAATATCTTCGCCTGAGTGCCTTTACCAACTCCCGGCGAACCAAATAACAGTATCCTCATAATATCCTTTATCTTAGATTTAAAAATTAAACAGATTAAATTAAATAATTTAAAATTAATTATTTCTTATTTTTTGAAAAAATTTTCCCAATAAATTTTTACTTTCTGTTTCATATATACCTGCGTATACTTTCAACGAATGATTGTACTTTTTTTCTTCAATTAAATTATAGACGGAACCGCAAGCACCGAATTTGGAATCAAAAGTTGAGAAGTTCAGGTTTTTTACTCTCGATAACAATATTGCGCCCGTGCACATTATGCAAGGTTCAAGTGTAATATAAATATCGCATTCATCTAAACGCCAATTATTAAGATGATTTGCTGCGGATGTAATGGCTATCATTTCGGCGTGAGCTGTGGGGTCTTTCAGTTTTTCAACCTGGTTGTATCCTCTGCCGATAATTTTATTTTCATAGGTAACAACCGCACCAACAGGTACTTCATCTTCATCAAAAGCTGCTTCAGCTTCCTGAAGTGCGGCAAACATAAAATCATATATTTTTTTGGAAAACATAAATAAATGAAATAAAATTAATATGAAATAAAAAAAATATTGAAAAAGAATGTGGTTGGTCTTGGAAAAGTTCGAAGTTGGAATTATGCATTATTTAAGATTTATTCAACGAATCAAAACCATTTTTTTTGTTTCGATAAACTTCCCGGCTTGTAACCTGTAGAAATAAATCCCGCTTGGCAATTCGATTCCTCTGCTCATGGCGGAAAACTCAACCTCATAAACACCGACCGGTTTTTCTTCATTAATTAAAACTGCAATTTCTCTTCCTAATACATCATAGACTTTTAAAGTAACATAACCACCTTCTACCAACATATAATTGATTACTGTACTTGGATTAAATGGATTTGGGTAATTTTGATATAAATAAAAATGAGTTGGTAAATCGAAACCTTTTTGAATATCAGTTGGTATACCCTTAACTCTAATTTGGTATATAGGGCAACCTGCATTTGGACATATTGCGATCCGGTTATTAGCATCTCTAACCTCAATTGTGAATGAGTAGGTCTGACCTGCAGTGTTTGAAAACGGTGTTCCCCGCACAACACCTCTAGTAGCATCAATTACGAGCCCCGGTGGGAGAGTATTGTCGGCACTACTGAGGGACCAAGATAAAGGAAGTGTAGCCTCTTCTACTCCTCCTCCGAGAGTTACAAATAGTGATGCACCATACCCACTAGCTGCTGTAGCATCTGGCAGTGGAATTGCTGGTAAGCTGCTTTGCTGAAAAAAGGCTGCACCACAACCAAATGTAGGGCTCGGCTCTTCTATAGTAAATCTAATATCCTCACTTGCTGTGGTTAAGCCATCCGAGACAGTCATATTAAAAGTATAAGTCGTATTAACCGCGTTAGGGTCAAGCCCCATACCGCTGCTGTGGAAAATCCCAGATAAATTATCAACAGTTGTCCCTGGTGGAAATGATGAGCCAGAAGACCGAGTCCAAGTATATCCCGATGAAGGGGCACCTCCCCATGCAACTAATGTTACAGCATTCACAATCTCCCCCCCGGTTGAGTTAATACATCCAGAAGATCCCTGCCATGGCACTATCATTAGTTCTGGTACATTTCTTCCTCCATCTAGAAAATTTGAACCAACAGTCGTCATAAAAGATACAGTAAACAAAGCTGTAAATACTATCATTCCCAAAATTTGAATTCGTCCTTTCATATATCCTCCTTTCCAATCGGTTAATATACTTAAGCAAATAACGGTAAAATTACCTTCTTGTACTTTCGGGGCGGTACATCAATATGAAAAGAAATGTTCTGCATAGCTCCAACCATTCTAATTTGCACCCCGCTGTTCCATTTGGGTTGATTTTTCGTTATATGCTTTTTAATTGAAATGAACTGTTAAATATCTACTGTTATTCCAAAGCTAGAAATCAATAAAAGAAGTTTCTATATCATCGTTATTAGTGTGTGTAAATGTTTCGGTTTCTCTTGTTCCCAAACAAAAAGCAAAATGGGAAGTCTTGATTACAATATAAGTATGTCATCAAAGACTGTTAATACATAAAGAATGAAGTGATACTTTAATGAGAAATTGATCAACCAAATTACTCTTATTTTATTTATTCACTTATAATTAAATATACATAATTTAGTCTACATATACAAAACAATTTTTTTCACAAAATATTTTTTTTTGTGGATTTCACTCTTGTGTAGCAGCTCCTTTCACTTACATCACATTAATTGGAACATTCTAAACACTCACTTGTAGTCACATTCCCTTGGTTGCTCAGGGGGTTCATTCTGGTAAGCCGCACTGGGCACTTCCGGCGCGACTGCTTTATTTTCTCATAGTTTGATTTGATAAAAATCAAAAATGGGTGAAAAGGCTTTGTTAGTACGCCCGGAAGGAGTCCTCCCAAGTTCCGAAGGAATGCCTTTAGCAGAGTCCCTTTGAGAGAATCCATAACCTTCAACAATTTTAAAATAAAAAATTGAGATGTGAATATTTGGGAAAGTTAGTACACCCGGAAGGATTCGAACCCTCAACCTCCTGATCCGTAGTCAGACGCTCTATCCAATTGAGCTACGGGTGCATTTTTATTTATAAATTATAATTGATTATTTATAATTTCTTAAGTATTCAAATATACACTTGTTTGTAAAAAAAATCATATGTATTTAATCCTCATTCTAAAAATTTATATATTCATATTATAAATTTAAAATAATATAAGAACAAAAATATGTTTTCAGGAGTTGGTACAGCAATAATTACTCCGTTTTTAAAAAACTACGAAGTGGATTATGAAGCCCTCAAAAATATAACTCGTTTCCAGGTTGAAAATAAAGTAGATGCCATTGTTATTCTCGGCACAACCGGTGAAGCTCCAGTAATTTCTGGCGACGAAAGATACAAGATCATAAAAACTGTGACAGGGGAAGTTTCGGGGAAGTGTAAGATAATCATCGGCACTGGGGGTAATAATCCCAAAATAGTAGTGGAACTAAATAAACAGGCTGAGCAATTCAATCCTGACGCACTTCTAATTGTGAATCCGTATTACAATAAAGGTACACAGGAAAGTTTGGTCGATTATTTCTCTTTTATATCGGAACAAACCAAAATTCCCATTATACTTTATAACGTTCCCTCGAGGACAGGTATGAATGTTTTACCGGAGACTGTTGTAAAGATTCATTTAAAAAATCCAAATATTGCTGCAATAAAAGAAGCAAGCGGGAGCATATCTCAAATTGCCCATCTTTGCTCTATTAAGCCGGATTCATTAACAGTATATTCAGGTAATGACGATCAGACTTTACCTATTATGTCACTTGGAGCAAAAGGTGTAATCTCTGTTTTTTCAAATGCTTATCCATCTCAGATGAAGAAAATTACCGATAGTGCATTAAATAATAATTTTAACAAAGCAGCAGAATACCACAACAAATATTTAAAAATAATGAATGATATTTTTGTAGAAACGAGCCCTGCTCCCATTAAATATGTTATGCATAAATTAGACTATTGCGAAAATATATTAAGATTGCCGCTCAAACCGATTTCAGCCATTCATCAAAAATTATTAGATAAATCAATGGAAAAGATGAAATAAAAATGGACGAATCTCACACTAAAAATAAAAATTACGGGGTCTTCGGGTTTTCGGGCAGATTGGGAAGGGAAGTGGTTTCACTCTTCAAAGAAAACGGCTATAAAATGGTTTACGGAAGGGACGATACAGAAGAAATTAAAGACAGCAATCCTTCATTTTTAATAGATTGTTCTCTTGCAGTTTGTTTTGATGAAAATTTAGAAATTGCAGAAAAATTCAGCGTTCCTTTGATAGTGGCAATTACGGGACTTACTGAACAGCAAATGCAAAAGTTAAAGCTGTTTAGTGCGAAAATACCTGTTGTTCAAAGCAATAATTTTTCATACGGTATCCAGGTTATGCTTAATCTTGTAAAAAATGCAGATGAAAAATTAAAGGATTGGGATGTTGAAGTAACAGAAGTTCACCATAGATTTAAAAAAGACAAACCCTCGGGTACGGCTGAAATGCTAAAAAATGCAATTAAAAAAGAAAACATAAATATTTCTTCATTAAGATTAGGAAATGTTTTCGGTGAACATACTGTTAAATTCGGTGGTTTGGGTGAAGTCATTTCGATTACTCATTCAGCCACCTCGAGACGTACTTTTGCTGAAGGAATTCTTAAAAGTGCACAGTTTATCATCGACAAACAAAACGGTTTTTATTCCTTTTCAAATGTAGTAAATAATAATTTTAAAAAATAAGAGAAAAAAATGGACTCCTATGAAATTATAAAATACATCTCCGATTCTAAGAAAAAAACACCCGTAAAAGTTTATCTAAATGGTAAATTGGAGAAAATTGATTTTTCCAATTACGATTTTTATGGAAACGAAATTTCCGGAATATTATTTTGTGAATTTGATGAGTTTAAAATTTTTTATTCATCGAACAAAGAAAATATTAACAAATACAGAATTGAAAACGACAGAAGAAATTCCGCAATTCCTCTAGCCGATCTAACAAAATATAATGCAAGAATTGAACCCGGCGCTTTTATCCGCGATTTAGTTGAGGTAGGTGACAACTGCGTTATAATGATGGGCGCTGTTCTCAATATCGGTGCGGTAATCGGAAAAAATACAATGATAGATATGAATGTAGTGGTCGGCGGAAGAGCAATAGTCGGAGATAATTGTCATATTGGTGCAGGTACTGTTTTAGCCGGCGTAATAGAACCCCCAAGTGCAGATCCAGTTATTGTAGAAGATAATGTATTAATCGGTGCTAATGTAGTTGTATTAGAGGGAGTGAAAATTGGAAAGGGTTCCGTTATAGCTGCGGGTTCTGTTGTAATTGAAAATGTTGAGCCATATTCTGTTATGGTTGGATTGCCTGCTAAAAAAATAAAAACTGTTGACGAAAAAACAAAAAGCAAGACTCAGCTTATGGACAGTCTGAGAAAACTGAATGATTGAAAGGATGTATGAATGATTGATGAAGTTATATTAAATAGAAACAAAAATATAAACCGTATAAGTCTATTATTAAAAAAGTTAATAATGGTGAATGGAATAAAGGTTATGAATAAAAATATTATCTTTAATCCATTCAACCATACAACGCCGAAGGCGTACATTCAATCATTCTCTTTAAATACTTAATGATAAAATTAATTTATAAACACTTTTATTATTGGAATAATAAACATTGAGAGTAATTGTACAAAAATACGGTGGAAGCAGCGTATCTGATTTCAATAAAATAAAAAAGATAGCCCAAAAGGTTGCATCAGTTGCAGATAAAGATACAGGCGTTGTAGTTGTAGTTTCAGCAATGGGGAAAACAACCAATCAATTTATTGAAATGGCAAAAGAGATTTCCGATAATCCGCCCCGACGTGAAATGGACATGCTTTTAAGTACGGGGGAAAGAATTACAATGTCACTGCTTTGCATGGCGTTAAGCGAATTAGGTGTAGATTCAATTTCTTTAACGGGTTCGCAGTGTGGAATAATTACGGATGACAGGCATAATAATGCAAGGATAATTGAAGTAAGACCGTTCAGAGTGCAGGATGAAATTGCAAAAGGGAAGGTGGTTGTAGTGGGAGGGTTTCAGGGCGTAAGCTATAAGAGAGATATAACTACTCTTGGAAGAGGTGGCTCAGATACTACAGCGGTTGCTTTAGCAGCTGCATTAAATGCAGAAAAGTGTGAGATATATTCTAATATTGACGGGGTTTATACGGCAGATCCCGCAGTTGTTGACGAAGCAAAACATTTACCCGAAGTTCCTTATCAGCAGATGCAAGAGATGAGCAGCAATGGTGCAACAATATTAAATTCCCAGGCTGTTCAATTTGCAAAAGAAAAAAACATTGCTATTTATGCCCGCAGTACTTTTAAACCGGGAAATGAAACTGTTATAAGAAATTTTCCGCCGGGAATACCGAAAGGTGTTTTGGCTGTTGTTTACGAAAAGAATATAATTAAAGTACATTTCAACTCTAAGGATGAAGAATCTTTCAAAAATTTATTAAAAGAATTAGAGTCGGAACAAATACAAATAAAAGAATTAAATTATTCCTTATCTGAAAAAGATAAACATTCTTGTTCGTTTATAATTTCACCCAAAAATTCATACGGCTGGGGAAAGATGGAAGAGAAATTGAAATCAGACTACGATGATAAATTGCACTTTGAAAAAGATTATTCGACACTTTCATTGATTGGAGAAGGACTCAATAAAGACAATTCAATTCTAATAGACATAATAAATTTATTAAAAGAAAAATCGATAAATATTTTAAGCATATCTACAACCTCATACCGAATATCTATTTTAGTTAAAAAGACGGACCTTGAAAAAAGCGTAAAGCTTTGTCATAAAAAGTGGATAGAGTAAATATTATTTAGCTGTTACAATAAACTTACATTGCAGGCAGTCTCGGTATAACCCCCAAAAAAAACTTCGGGGCAGGCCCTCCTTCGATAAATCTGCGGCGGGCGGGCAATGACAGCCTTGATAAAAAAGTCTAAAGTTTTGTCATAAAAGTTTATTAAATAAGACTTTATGGTCTTAATACACTTGCTTTCAAAGTATTGTTTTTCTATTTTATTCTTATAACAAATGTCTTTAAATGGATTCTGGCACAAATCAGAAATAGCCTAATGTTTTTCCTTTATAGACTTAAGGTTTAACAAACACATTATTTTTTTAAATAATTACTATTGTAATTATTCTTAGTGATTTATCCGTCCCGCCGTACTCCTTATTATGGAAGACGTGACGGATAAATACATAAGCCTATGCATATTATATTTTTTTTATAAATATCTTTAACAGTAGATATTAAATATGAGGAACAGAAAACCGGTACAAAGCATATCCTTAAAGTATTTTTTAACGAGAAATAAATACAGCAATCTCCATAAAAGAATAACAGCCTTAATTAAAGACGGCAGTTTTTACGAGCTAACTGAAAAGATAAGAAAAAATATGTGGCGTCGTCTGCAATTCAACTTCGGGGGTGGCTGGGTGAACATAGGAACCAGTTTCGGTACTAATTTTCAGGTTAATTATAATATAGTATTTAATGCAGACAACTTAGCGGGCGGTATTTATTTCTCATAGAATAATAGCAAAATCTGCCGATAGGTAAAAAGGATTTTATTACGACAAAAAAACTAATTCTAATGAAATAAATATTTGACTTTTATAAGACAAAGCCGGGTAAGTACTCGGCTTTTTTATTTTTATTCTAAATTATTTTCTTTTTGATATTGAGCTCGTAAAACTTTTTTATCATTTTTTCCGACACTGGTTTTGGGTATTTGTTCGACAATAATAAATTTATCCGGTATTGCCCATTTTTCTATGTTGCCTGTTTTAACAAGTGCCATAAATATTTCGGAACAATTATCTACTATTATTTTTTCTTTACATTCCGGTTTTGGAACAATATAAGCAACTGGTCTTTCACCCCATTTTTCATCGGGAACTCCGATAACTGCAACTTCTGCAACTTTTTCACATTGACTAATAATACTTTCCAATTCTAAAGAAGAAATCCACTCTCCCCCGGTTTTAATTACATCTTTTAAACGATCGGTAATTTTAAAATATCCTTCTTCATCCCGGTAAGCAATATCACCGGTATGCAGCCATCCGTCTTTCCACAATATTTCCGATTGAGCTTTTAGCTTCAAATATCCTTGAGTAAGCCATGGAGAACGAACTATAATTTCACCGACATGATCTTTGCCTCGAGGTAATTCATTCCCATTAGAATCAACAACTTTCATTTCTACAAACAGTATCGGAAAGCCCGTTCGAGTAACAACATCAACTTTCTCTTCTTGATCATAATCAAGCATATAATCTTTAAGTTGAGCTATTGTTAAAATTGGGCAGGTTTCTGACATACCATAGCCTGTAGTTAATTTAATATTACGCTCCATTGCTTTTTGTGCCAAACCTTTTGAAAGAGCAGCACCTCCGATAATTACTTTCCAGTTATTAAAATTAATGTCTTTTGTTTCAGAACTCGATAAAATCATTTGTAAAATTGTAGGTACACAATGTGAAAAAGTAACTTTATGTTTTAACAATAATTTCAGTAACATTTCGGGTTCATAACGACCCGGGTAAATTTGTTTAACGCCCATTGCTGTAGCCATATATGGAACTCCCCAAGCATGTACGTGGAACATCGGTGTAAGCGGCAAATAAACATCATTGCAAGTGAAACTTACCGGATCGGTAAATGCATTTAAATTCGCCATACCTGAAATAGTATGCAATACTAACTGCCGGTGTGTAAAATAAACTCCTTTAGGATTTCCCGTTGTTCCGGTAGTATAAAATGTTGTAGCAATAGTGTTTTCATCAAAATCCGGAAAATCAAAAGTATCGGATTGATCGTGTAACAATTTTTCATATTCTCCAGTAAATTCAAATTTGCTTTCAGGTAATTTGCCGCTGTCGTTAATAACAATAATCTTTTTCACCGATTCAAATTTTTGATACATAATATTTACTGTTGGAAAAAAATCTTCATGAACAATTAAAATTTTGTCTTCAGCATGATTTATTGTATAGAGCATCTGCTCGGGCGAAAGCCGTATATTAATTGTATGAAGGATGGCTCCAATCATTGGTACGGCAAAATAATGTTCCAAGTATCTATGACTGTCCCAATCCATTACAGCAACAATATCACCTTTTTTAATATCAAGACTCGTTAATAAATTAGCAAGTTTTTTAATCCGTTTATAAAAATCGGCATAGGTATATTCGAATATGTCCCTATAAATAATTTTTTGTTCAGGATTCCACTGTAAAGATCTCGTTAATAATTTTTTAATTAATAACGGATATTCATAACCGTAGCTGACATCATTTTTCATAACCTACCTTTTATTTTATTAGAATTTAGTTTTATTATAAACTATAAATGTTCTACCTTATTAGATTGTTGAATTAAGACAGTATAATTATAACACTCAAAAAAAGGAATAATTTTATTGTCGCTTGAAATTACTAAATTTTTAATTATTAAGACCTATAAGTTTTATGTAAATCCGTAAAAAGGAGTAACTTTAAAATTATACTCGGTATTTATCAAGATAGAATTTTTGAGAATGGGTACCGTAAAAAACCGCCAAAAACAAAATAAAGTAAAATCCCTCAAAGCGGAAATAAACCAGCTTGTAAAAAGCTCAAAAAATAAACATTTTTGCCTTTTTTGTTTCTAAATTATTTTGATAAATGGACAGGAAGAGTTTATAAATCTTGAAAACAGTAAAAGCTAAAACACAATGTTTTTATAGTTAAACTAATTTGTTATTCCTCAATATGATATAATATACCGAAGACAAAAGGAGACCAAATTGATGTTTCAATATTAGCTTTCTTCAAAGCTTCGTTAACCCATACATTACAAGTTCTGTAGAATGAAAAACTCCCTTGTGCTTCAAAAAAATAATCATTTTCCGAATACCCTGAAACACCAATTCTTATGAACTTCTTTTCCTTACTTTTTTTAAAAGTGCTTTTAATAAAGGAGTTTAAATTTTCCAATTGGATTTTACACAGATCTATTTTTTTCCAATGCATATATGATGTTTTGTGAAAACTAACATGCATGGCGGACTCACTTTTAAGAAACAAGGCTTTGAATGCAGTGCTAAATGTCAGATCACCCCAGGTGGGAGTATTAAGATAAAATTCTTTATCTCCCCAACCAAATGATATGTATACAGCATTTTCCTGAACTTGTAAATTGTTTATAAGATTTTTTTTCAGATTTTGTACAGGAACAATAATATCTAAATGAGTTCCATTTGATGAAATAAAAATATATTCTGTTTTTATACAATCAAGTTTTTGTGTTTTGGTATTAGCGAAAGATAATATTACAGCAATTATAAAATACCCTGCGATAAATGTAAATAAAATCCAAGCAGTTCTTTTAAAATAGATAAAAAATCTTTTCATTTAATTATTAAGCTATCCATTTAATTTCTTTCTTTTCTACAAGATAGAAAAAAGATACAAAACAATAATAATTATAATTGTAAAGCAAGAAATTCCTATCGGAACCCATACCGGTGCAATCCATGGTTTAGGTATTAAAAAAAGGACATCGATAGTTGTAAGATTAGGCGGCCATTTAATCAATAAGTAAAGAGAGAAGTAGTAAAACAGATCCCAAAATGCAAACGTCCAAAGAAAGACAACTATTTTATCAAGCCACGTTTCCCCGACTAAAAGAGTTAAACTTACAAGCATCAATATAGTTGCTGCTTCTCGTGTCTTTTCGATAAAAAGATAATGTTTGGGAAATTTATCAATCGACATTTCATTTGATTCGGAGTTGGTAATTCCAAGCATCTTACGAAGATAAACCACAACTACTCCCTCTAAATGCGCCATAGCAATACCGAAAAGAGCTAACAGTAAAAATTTTTCTAACATAATTTTTATTCTATTAATTAAACAATTTATAAATAACTTCTTAATAAAGATATTATTGTCAAGTATTTTAACAAAATTATCTTTGTCATACTGATTTAAAGCTTTAAATCAAAAGAAAAATTAATATCTATAATTTTTAAAGGGAATTTTATTTTTAATTTGTTTTCTTCGGTTGTCTCGATACGCCCCGTCTTTGTCGGGGCACTCGACAACCTTGTCAAACTTTACTAAGATGTATTTTTAAGGCCCTTCTCATCGCTCCTCTGGATACATTCTTCGTTTCACTCCGAGCACTCGATGAGCAGTTTCAATCCGGTGGCTGAGTAGTCGCCGAAGGCGATATTATAAATAGTTTCTTCCAGACTGCTTCTCTGGATACATTCTTCGTTTCACTCCGAGCACTCGATGAGCAGTTTCAATCCGGTGGCTGAGTAGTCGCCGAAGGCGATATTATCGAAGCCACCTTAGAACGAAATACTTTCTTTGCCAGTTTGGGTAACAAATAATTTTCGCCATCAATTAAAGCCTGTTTCTTTTTTCTACTCCAACCCTGCACTTGTTTCTCACGATAAAAAGCTTCATCAATTCGTGAGTATTCTTCAAAATAAACAAGTTTTACCGGCAACCTTCTCTTGGTATAGTTAGCACCTCGTGAATTTTGATGTTCCCAAATTCTTCTCTCTAAATTTTTTGTGCTTCCGGTATAATAACTGGTGTCGGAACACTCAAGTATGTACATATAACCTTTACTCATCTATCGTTACTTTTTTAAGATTTTGTTTTATTTTTATATTGTTTTATTCTTCGGTTGTCTCGATACGCCCCGACATTGTCGGGACACTCGACAACCTTTGCTAAACTTTTTTTTATTTTTTAACATTTAACAACGGCGGTGTTAAGTAAGTAATGGCTCCAATTCTTCCAATTATTAAAGCAAGAGTAGCCGCTACGGCACCGACAGCATCAAAATATTTAATAGAAATAAAGAGAACTATTAAAATAACTACTACTTCTGCAACAGTTGCCCAGGTTATAGGTTTGGTATATCTTGATTCTACAAGCACTGCTCTTTGAAAGTTGATTAACACCGAAAGTCCGGGCATTAATATCATAATCATTAATGGTATTTTTGCAAAGTGAGTCAATTCAAATGACAAACCGGATACGGTTTTAAACCAAAAATCTGATAAAGGTGTGAAAGCAATTAAGCCGAGTATTGAAACGGATATAATTCCCAGCATAATCGCGAAATTTTTTAATACCGGGTAACTGCCTTTGTATTTGCTGAGCAAAGCAATTCCAACTTCTTGAAATGAAAGACCGATACTTCTAAAAATAAAAACAAACGAGGTTATCACAGGCAGTACAGCAAGTGACTCGATCGGTAGACGACTTTGACCGATAAAAAATATAACAAGAGGTTGAACACCAAGTGTAATTGTTGAAGTTAATGCAAGAGGATAATAAAAATTATAAATTTCTTTGTATGTTAATTTTTCATTTTCAATGCTATTTAATTTTTCTTTTTTTAATTTTTCAACAATTTTCCAAGTCATAATTTTGCTTGCAATTGCTTCCAAAATAACTCCTATTGATAAAGCAGATGCTCCAACCATTACTCCATCAAAATTACTGAAGTAAAAAAGCACTAAACCTGTTATGCCCATCGAAGTTAATCGAATGACAGTACCGTAAGCGACTCTTCTTGTTTGATTATTTCTAATAAGTATACCCTGATAAAATCTTCTGTAGCCGATTGCACCGGGCCAGGGAAGAAGTATTACCATTGCATTATAAGTTAAGTCGGCAACCTGCTGGGGAAGTCCTATAAGACCGATCGTAAAAAAATCGAAAATAAAGGGAATAATAAAAACAAGCATCAGTAGAGTTACTACGGAATTAAGAGCGTATATAAAATTTCTAAGTTTAATAAATGATTGTTTGTTCTTTACTAATGCAGTTGAAGCACTCATTATCATAATTACAGGTGCTTCAATCATCAAGGCAAATGAAAAAGCAACGCCGTAAGCAGCAAGATTAAATTTAGGTTCCATCATTCTCGCTATTACAGCTGCAAGGAACGGACCTTCAATACTCATCATCATCCAGGTTGCAGCCAGGGGTAACCAGAATTTGAATATAGTTTTATATGTTAATATTTTGTGAGTGATTGTTTTACTAGTTAATTAAATACATATAACTAATTTAATTAATTAGTTGTGATTCACCGAATGGAATAAAAAATTTATAGTTCCTATTTAAACCAATTTAGAGGGTAATCCCTGAGTAGTTTTCAAACGTAAAGTTATAAAGGATTAATTTATGAAAGCCGTAATATTCGAGGACTTTGGAGCACCTCCTAAAATTGCAGATGTAACTGATCCCGTTCCAACGGATGACGGTGCTGTTATTAAAGTGATGGCAAGTGGAATTTGCCGCAGTGACTGGCACGGCTGGATGGGGGAAGATCCGGATATAACCCGGCTTCCGCACGTTCCGGGTCACGAGCTTGCCGGTGTAGTTGAAAACGTTGGAAAAGATGTAATCGGATGGACACCGGGTGACAAGATAACTGTTCCTTTTGTATGTGGCTGCGGTACGTGTCCCGAATGCGAAGCAGGAAACCATCATATATGTGATAATCAATCTCAGCCCGGGTTTACTCACTGGGGATCTTTCGCTGAATATGTATTAATCAGGTATGCCGATATAAACCTTATCCGTTTACCTGAAGATATAAATTTTGTAACTGCTGCCAGTCTCGGCTGTCGATTCAGCACTTCGTTTAGAGCATGTGCAGTGCAGGGTGAAGCAGCGCCGGGCAAGTGGGTTGCCGTTCACGGATGCGGCGGTGTTGGTTTGTCCGCCGTTATGATCTCACACGCACTTGGCGCTAATGTGATTGCAATTGATATAGACGAAAGAAAGTTAATCCTTGCAAAAACTTTGGGTGCAGATATTATTGTAAACGCAAAAGATAAAAACGATGTCCCCGGAGCTATTCTTGAAGCAACAGGTAGGGGAGCCCACATATCTATCGATGCACTCGGAAGCTTAAAGACCTGTACTAATTCAATTCTTTGTCTGCGTAAACGCGGTCGTCATATCCAGATCGGACTAATGGTAGGGGATGATTATTTGCCGCGGCTGCCTATGGACAGGGTAATTGCAAAGGAGCTTGAGATTTACGGAAGTCATGGAATGCAGGCAAACAAGTTCGATGCCATGCTTAATATGATCAGCTCAGGTAAATTAAATCCCGGCTTGCTTGTCGGTAAAAGAATTCCCCTGGAAGAAGCCCCAAGGGAGTTGGAACTGATGAATAATTTTAATGCAGTCGGTGTTACGGTTATCGATAGGTTTTAGGATAATAGGGAGACGTAGTTACTTTCTGCTGTCAGCTGTACAGAGATGTCCGTAGGTTTGTGTACCGCATACGATGATTGATTATCGTCAAGTGAAATATTATTTTTTAAACAATGATACCAATAATATCAAGCAAAATAATAATCCAAAGCAGAAAGTTAGAAAAATTTAAAAAAAGCATTTATATGCTTTTTTAATGATTAGCAACCAATTTAAAAAGGTAAATCTTATGACTCGAATCATAGCAATCTTTACATTATGTTGTGCACTAATATCTTGTTCGAAAGCGCCTCCCATTCAGGCACCTGTTGCAAAAAAGATCAAAAAAGAATTAACTATTCATGATGATACCCGCATTGATAATTACTATTGGATGCGTCTCACCGATGAGCAAAAGAATTCAAAAAATCCGGATGCTCAAACTCAGGATGTTTTGGATTATTTAAATGCTGAAAATTCCTATACCAAATCAGTAATGAATCATACGGAAGCTTTTCAGGAAAAACTTTATACTGAAATTATTGGCCGCATTAAACAAACCGACGAATCTGTCCCTTACAAACAAAATGGTTATTTCTACTATACACGATATGAAAAAGACAAAGAATATCCGATTTATTGCCGTAAAATAGAGTCAATGGAGAACACTGAGGAGATACTGCTTAATGTGAATGAGATGGCAGAAGGGCATAAATATTACAGCATTCGCAGCCTGCGGATAAGTGAAAACAACCAGCTTCTTGCTTTTGGTGTCGATACACTAAGCCGCCGTATTTATACGATAAATATCAAAAATCTAAAGACTGGCGAAATATTAAAAGATAAAATTGAAGGAACAACCGGTTCAGCCGCCTGGGCCAATGACAACAAAACATTATTTTATACTATTCGTGATCCTAAGACATTACGGGCTTATAAGATTAATAGACATTTACTTAGCCAATCAACTGACAAGGATAAAACAATCTTTGTTGAAGAGGATGAACAATTTTCATCATGGGTATACAAAACGAAATCAGATGAATTTATTATTATAGCTTCAGCAATGACAGAGTCAAACGAATATCGAATTTTAAAAGCAGACAATGCCAACGGTAATTTTAAAGTCTTTTCGAAACGTAAAATGAAGCACGAGTATTCTATTGATCACTATAAAGATAAATTCTATATAGTTACCAATCGCGATAAAGCAAAGAATTTTAAATTAATGTCTACACCAGAGAACAGAACGGATGAACGTTATTGGCGGAATGTAATCGAACACCGTGACGATGTATATTTAAATGGAATTGAAATTTTTAAAAATTATCTGGTTATCCAGGAGCGTAAGAACGGGCTGCTGCAACTGAGAGTTACAACCTGGGACAAAAAAACGGACTATTATTTAAATTTTGGAGAACCTGCCTATGCAGCTTACTTGTCTAAAAATGTCGATTTCAATACACAAATTCTGCGTTATTATTATACATCCTTAACCACCCCCGGCTCGACGTATGATTTCGATATGCAAAGCAAAGAAAAGACACTGTTAAAACAAAAGGAAGTGGTGGGCGGCTATAATGCTGATGAATATCTAACTGAACGGTTATATGCAGCTGCCAATGACGGAACATCGATTCCCATTTCTCTGGTTTATAAAAAGTCATTAAAAAAAGAAACCGGTAATCCGTTGCTGCTTTATGCTTACGGATCATACGGCAGCTCAATTGACGCCGGTTTTTCATCCACCCGTTTAAGCCTGCTTGACCGCGGTTTTGTTTATGCGATTGCCCACGTTAGAGGAGGGCAGGAAATGGGGCGTGATTGGTATGAATACGGCAGGCTGATGAATAAGAAAAACACATTCACAGATTTTATTAATTGTGCAGAATTCCTTATCAAAGAAAAATTTACGGATTCATCGTACCTATTCGCCTATGGCGGAAGTGCAGGCGGTTTGTTAATGGGAGCAATAGCAAATATGAACGGCATTTTGTTTAAGGGCATAGTCGCAGCTGTTCCATTTGTTGATGTTGTAACAACTATGCTGGATGAAACCATTCCGTTAACCACTTTTGAATTTCGTGAGTGGGGCAACCCAAAAGAAAAAGAAGCCTACTTTTATATCAAATCATATTCACCCTATGATCAAGTTGAAGCCAAGGACTATCCGGCTATGTTGGTCACAACCGGTTTATTTGACTCCCAAGTTCAATATTGGGAGCCGGCCAAATGGGTAGCAAAACTGAGGGAATTGAAAACAGATAATAATATATTGATAATGAATTGTGATATGGAATCCGGTCACGGCGGTGCCTCAGGTCGTTTTAAACGTTATAGACGAACCGCCCTTACATATGCATTTATATTAGATCAGATTGGAGTGTATGAATAACCCGAATCTACTGGATTATACAAAACAGATTATTTAAAACATTAATCAAGTGCTGGATATTATCTGATTGAAATAACTTTATGATTAAATATTGAGGGGAGGTTTAAAATTTTATTTGTCCGTCCATAAAAAAGTGAAGGAGAATTAGACTTCTATAAATTATTCTTTATACAAAGAATTTTAACTCTGTACACAAACGCACTATTGAATTACTAAACAATTTTAATATCAATTATATAAAAATTTTAATAAATTTCAATAACAATAAAAATAATTTTAATGAAACCTGCATTTGGCTATTATGGGGCAAAAGTCCGAATTGCCTCAAAAATTGTTAATAATTTACCCCCACATAATGCTTGGGTTGAAGCATTCTGTGGATCCGCTGCTCTCACCTTTGCCAAGAAACCTGCGCCCATAGAAGTAATAAACGACCTAGATGATCAAATCATCAACTTGTTTGATCAGCTTAGGAATAATTCCGAAAATTTAATTCGTGCTATCAGCCTAACACCTTATGCAAGACAAGAGTATTTTAATGCTAAACAAAGTATTCAAATTGAAGATCCACAAGAAAAGGCAAGACGATTTTTAATTTCTACAATGATGACTGTAAATGGAGCAGTTGGTGAAACAGGTGCTGGATTTTCTTATTCTCAATCATATACAAGAACAGATAGGGAAGCTAGGGTTAATAGATGGTATAATCTTCCTGAACGATTAGAATCAGTAGTAGAAAGGTTAAGAAGCGTGAGAGTAGAGAATAGAGATGCAAGAGAATTATTGAAAATGTTTCTTAATAAACCTGCGACTCTTTTTTATATGGACCCGCCATATTTAATGGAGAGAAGTCATAAGTATAAGTATGATATTGATGAATCATTCCACATTGAATTATTGAAATTGAGCAATAAAGCAAAATGTATGATATTAATTAGTAGTTATGATAATGAATTGTATAATGAATCTCTCTCATCAAAAAATGGTTGGACAAAAACAATTATAGATACTAATACTGCAGATACTACAGGTAAGAAATATAAAAGAAAAGAAGTGCTTTGGAAAAATGAGCAATTTGAAAAAGCACTAAAAAATAACAAACTACCAATTCGACTAAGTGAGAAAGAAAAGAAACATAAGAAAGTCAATCCAACTAGAAGCTAATCTATTATTAATCAAAGGCGGATATTATGATTTCACAAATACCATACAATGAAAGTCAATATAAAACAATTTCTGAACTAATAAAGAGGAAGGAAAAAGAAGCAGGTGGAAAAGACAAATTACCTCATAAGAAGTTAAAAATTAGAGGAATAGTTGAAAATTTACCTTATTACAATTTTCGTACTGATGAAGTTTATTTTAATAAAGCTAACGGGAGAATTAAATCAGAAGTATTAGAAAAAGAAGCACAACTAGGAAGAGAACTAAATGAAATTAACACAGAGGATCAAACAATTTTACGAGAATTATTACTTGATATAAATCCAGATGAAAATGAAAAGCTAAAAGAAGATCTTATTGTTAATGAACAATTTGAACCGGGGATTATGACTTGTGATGGAATACTCATCAATGGAAACAGAAGAAAAGCTATCTTTGAAAAACTTCTATCAAATGAATATGAAAAATTCAGATATATAGATGTACACATATTACCGCCCGATATAAAAAAAGATGAACTTTGGTTGATTGAAGCAGGCATTCAACTTTCCTCAACACAACAATTAAATTATAGTCCTATTAATGACCTGCTTAAGATTAAAGAAGGAATTGATGCTGGCCTCGATATTGAGATTATGGCATCAAGAATTTACGGTATGTCGAAAGAAAAATTAGAAAGAGATGTGGGCCGACTTAATCTGATAAACGAATATTTAAGTTTATATCTTGAAAAACCCGGTAAATATTATTTGGTAAAAAACCTTGCCGAACATTTTATTGATCTGCAAAATATTTATGATTGGGCCAATAACCCACGTGGACGTGTACCGAGAGATTGGACCCCTGATGGTAGTGATATTGAAGAATTAAAAGTAATTGGCTTTGCTTACATTAGAGCAAAATTTACCCATATGCGAATTCGAGAGTTACGTAATTTATTTGTAAACAAAATATCATGGAGAGATTTAAAAAAAACTATTAAAATATCAAATAAATTAAATGAAAAAGATTTAGATGAGGTAGCTACAGAACCTATTGAAGATATATATAATGACAACGATAATGATGTCGAAGTTGATCTTTATAAACTTAATCCAAGTGAAAAAAAAGATTTTGCTGAAGAAAGAATATGGATTAGAAAAAATATTTTACAACTTAAAACTAACTTTGAAAATGCCAAAGAACAATTGGAGATTAAGAAAAACGCAGAGCAACCCCTTACACTAGCCAATAGAGCATTAATTAATTTAAAGGGGGTCCCTAGAGATAAAGACAAGCTTAACGACCCCAAGCTAGATTCAGCCTTTAAAGAGATAATTGAAGTGACAAATAGACTTAGAAAAATAATTAAGAAAAAACGTTGATTATAATAAAAAAGGAGAAACAGTTATTTCTTATTGTTGCTGTTGATGTTATTGGCAAACAATTACTCAATCAGCCAATACACAAGTTATATTTAAAGAACCATCTTGATGGTATATTTAATCAAGAAAATAATACTTGGTCGTTTAAGGATGATGTTTATAGCCAAAAATTACAAAAACTAATCAACCATTTCACAAAGTATTACATTACTTATAAACTTGATGAAGAATCAACACTAATTATTAAGGATAAGCAAGCCAAAATTGAAGGCTTTAATAAAACAATTAAAAGTTCCCTTCTTGTGAAAAGAAAGCTTTCAATCAATGATGAAAATGAAATCATACAATTAATAAAGCCTGAATTCGTTAGAGAGTTAAAGAAATTTCAACTTCACGGACTTAAACACTTAATAACTATTAAAAACGGCGCCAATTTTTCTGTGCCTGGGAGTGGTAAAACATCAGTTGTACTTGCTTACTATTGTTTCCTCATAAAAAATAATATTGTTGATAGTTTATTTGTAATAGGACCAACTAGTTCCTTTGAACCCTGGCAAACCGAATTCAAGTTATGTTTTAACTATAAACATAGAGTTATAAGCATTGCTGAGTTACAGAGAGA
>JACZTL010000047.1 GCA_022573715.1 Bacteroidota bacterium | reverse complement strand
CCTTATTTTGTGTCAGCAAAATAGGCCGTTCACCCCTTTTACCATTTGCCTCAAGGTTGACCATTTTAAAAACCTTTGTCAACCTTCCGGTAACCCGGGGATCACCCATAGTTTTAACCAATGATGCCAACGCTACCCGTAAGGTCTTTCCAACTGTGGCGCTGCCTCCAAACTCAGACATGTTCTCACGTGTCCTTTTAAATGCAGGGTCCTTCATTATCTGTTCTTTTGTGGGCCCGCCGTTCATCCCTGCAAAGTCTCCCCGCAGCCCCTTGATTTTAAAGTGTCGTATACCGCCCATAGAACCTTTATACTTCACTATTCCAACTTGTTTTGCCATAATTTCCTTTTGTTTTTTGCCTGCCGTAGTTTCAACGTAGGCAGGTTGATTAATAAATTGATTTAATGATGTCAAATGTATAGGTGCTGCAATTAGTACGCAACCCCTAAAGCACTGTAAATCAACGAAATGCGAAGAAGAAGAAACGGAAAAGTGTTATAGAAGGTGATATAAAGGCTTTTACAAGTGAGGGAACACTAAAAATCAAGAACAGCATCCAAAGCCTCATCGGCACTTTTATGAATAAAATTCGCTTGGTAGCCCATTGTCGTTTTTATATCGGTATGTCTATATAATTTTTGCAGCATTTGAGGTGAAACCTTATCTCCTGCAATATTGCCAAAACTATGTCTCGCAATATGGTTGGTTATTTTCTTATTAATTTCTGCCTGCTCTGAGATTCTTTTGAGGTATTTGTTAAACTTCTTAACAGACGTATTTATCTTTCTGTTTTCATCTTGTGGATCTTTGGGGTTGGTTTTTTTTAACTCCGGGAATATATAATCATCATTGCTCTGTTTATCTTTTTCATAATGATCCAAAATGGCCAAAACCTTAGCAGATACCTTTATTGAATCAACCTTATTGTTTTTCCCCATTTTATAATAGAACCGGCCATTTTTAAAATCAGACCATTTGCTGCGTAATGCGTCTGATAGTCGCATCCCTGCAAAATAAAATGAGTACATATACACATTTCGGGTATGCCAGATCATTGATCCCTCTTTTAAATCTAACTCTTCAATTTTGCGGATATCCTCCTCAACTAAACCGATTTTTATCGTTTCAGGAAATTTGATCTTTATCTTATCTTTTCCAAAAGGGTAATATTTCCTGTCAACAACCCCATCAGTAATTGCGGAGTTAAACAATGTTCTTATTACTACATAATGATTCATTATTGTTCTTTCCGTAACCTTACGTTCATTGCTTAAATACGCGCGGAACTTCTTCAGTAAAGCCACATCAATTTCATGAAAATACGTTTCCTCACCTTTCAGGAATTTCTTTAAATTATTAACCCGTGGTTTGTCAGCTCTCCATCGATTGTATTTCTTCGCTTTAAATAAATTGTCAAAATAAGTTTCCGCGTAACTGAAAAAAGTTTCATCTTTACTTTCACCGTTTACAATCTTTTTTATTTGATTTATCGAGAGTTCTTTGTTTTGAGATTCATGTTCCAAAATAACGTCATCAATGTCAGCTACTTTATTTTTCAGAAGATTGTTGAGCCTGGCAGAATTAGCGTGTGCTTTTTTAACACAGCTATTTTTTGGGTCCCAATTTTTTTCCTTAACGAAGTGGCCGAGAAAAATATATTTAGGTTTTCTATTTTTAGTTACTCTAATGGCCAATGGACAGGTTCCGTCCAGTTTCTTGTTCGTTTTGTAAAGGACAGCTTTGGTAGTGATCATGATAAAAATGTTTAATTATTACAGTATGAAGATACGGAATAATTAAACAATAATTAAACATTTGATGGTTTATTGTGTATCAATATGAATTAATTTATTTACCCAAGTTATTGACTACCAGAGCATAATAGTGTTTTTCAAAACAGTTCAGCATTTAACAATACATAAATCTTAGGACTTAAAATCCTGTGACCATTGCGGTCGTGCGGGTTCAAGTCCCGCTCCGGGTACAGAGCTAAAAAACCGATCTAAATTTAGGTCGGTTTTTTAATGAGGTAAAACATAGGTAAAACATTTGGG
>JACZTL010000008.1 GCA_022573715.1 Bacteroidota bacterium | reverse complement strand
TAGTGCTGTGTATTTCATTTAAATATTAGCCCAATTATTGGAAAGATTATCTTTTAAAAATTCACTAATATCAAAATCACTTGGGACTTTAAGCTCACCTAATGAATCACTATCAAGTTTAAATTCAAATATTTTTTTTCAATCTGTTTATAGGTATCATTATACTTTATATAAACACTCCCATCTATAACCTTCATAAATAATGGTGATTGAAATCTTTTAATTTGATCTTCACCATTTTGGGGTTTATGAGTAATCTTTACTTTTATTCTCCCACGATTATTTGTTGCAAATTCAAAATGCTCAGCTACACCTAATAAAGCTCTTATATATTTATAATCATTTTCTTGTTTATCAGTATAATTGTTGTAATAATTTTTTTCAGCATTATCATAATCAATAGGATTGTGAGTTTGTTTTAATTCAATTTTATTTTTTTTTAATTTTTGTTTAATATATCTCTTTTCCCAACGTTTGTCTTTTTTTATGAAATATTCAAAAAGTTTTGACTTTTCATAGAACGGTGTTCTTCCATAAGGAATGTTAATACCACTTTTTAATAATTGATATTCTTTTAGGATAAACTGAAAAATATTATTAAAGCCAGTATATGAAGAAGAAGATTTTTTATAAAAAATATCTTGTAATAGTTTTAGTAGGTCATCGTTATCAACTTCTTTCTCATTAATTTCCTCAACTGTAAACGAACCAAAACCTTTATTTTGCCTTGTACCGAAGTTGTGTATTAAAAAAAACTCAGTGAGATTTTCTTGAATAAACTGATAAAGAAATTTCCCATTTAGCATAGTTAAGTTTAAAGATGTAATAGTAACATTTATTCTATTGTTTGTGAATACAGCAAAAAACAACTCATCAGGTTTTGTCTTTTCAGGATCTACTTCATCACTTTGCTTTTTAAATTTAAATTTATCAGCATTAGCAAAATATGGCGTTGGTAAAATGTATTCAAAATCAATTTCTAATTTTTTTGTAATGTAATCTTTTAGATTTATCTCTTTATCAGGGTAATTTTTTGAGTTTAATTTTGTAGGTAACGGTAAATAATATGATATTTGCCTTGAGCTTTTTATCCGCACCTTATAATCCAAAGCTTTATCTTGCCCTTTAATAAGCCAATCAGAAAAATCAACATTATCTTCTTTAAATTTCTCAATCAAAAACTTATCCAGCTTAGGTTTCAATTCGCTTGCGCGCAAAGTAGCTCCGTGCTGGTCGTGCTGAAAATGAATAATTGGCGTGTGTTGTTTTAGTTTGAAAGTAAGTTTATAGTTACTCATTTTTGCTTTCTTTTAATCTTTCCGAATAATTTTTTCATTATTTTTAATTCAAGTCGCTTATTTATGTATATAACAAAAATTAAACCTAGTACAATAATTAATGATAGGGCAGTAATAAAAGGGAAATTTGGCATTGAATTAGTGTCAAAAATAAATTTGGGTATTTTATCTGTTGGACGAAATAATAGTGCAAAAAATGCTATTAACAAAGAGAATGGTAAAAATATTGCACCTAAACCAGTAAGAGCATTCATCTTTTCAGTTTGCTTTCTATCTTCTTCAGTTTGTGCTGTCTCCTCTAAATGAGTTGCGAATAAATGTAATTCTTTTATCTCCCTATCCAAATCGTTGACATCTTCTGCAATTCTCATCTGTTTCTGCATTAAATTATACATCTCAATTCCTTGTTCTTGAGCAGTTACTTCTTTGAAATTAATTTTATTTAAAAACAGAATATAGAACTTGTAAATATCTTCAATCCTTGCTGATATTTCATTATCATAATTTTTATCTTTATTTTCATTCCCAGAAGGTTTAGTTAAATTAGAAATATTCGTTATTTCCCCAGCATAACTTAAAACAGTTGCTCTTTGTAGTAAGCATAACTCAGCCATTTTGTAGTACATTGTCTGTAAATGTTTAACTAAAAATGTTACATTATTATTATCTAAGTCTGAAAAAGAAGATGTCAGTATTACCAGACTGTAACGGCTCATTCCGTATAAAGTGCCCCATTCAACCCAACGAGAATAAGTGCTGTCTTTAACGAGCTTTTGTTTTATAAATCTATCTGTATGCATAGGTTCAGGGGAATCAACAAATATATAACTATACCACCAATCTCTTGTCTCGTAAAAATAATGACTTTTATCTTTTCGATTATCGTTTAAGTAAGAGTCTCCTAAATCAAAATCATTACATTCTTTTATTTTATTTAGTTCATTTACTAAATCTGTGTTTCCGTACCAGCATACCACGTGCATTCTATCATCCAAAACCGGACGGAGATATATTTTATACTTTTTATCCTTTGTTCCGTCTGAATTACATCCTTGTTTTTCATGAACAAGATAAAATTTTTCAGGAAATAATTCTTCAATAAATTTTGGTAAAAGAAATGGTCCGAACTTGAAATTATCTTTATTTTTATATTTTTCAAAATCTTCATACAGGTTACTCTTTCCAGCCAGTTCTTCTTTTCCCCCAATCCAAATAGCATCCGGAATCTCGTTATGTTTCGTCGCATTAAGTACTTTTTGAGAATTTGTATTGTCTGTTTCACCTGTGTAAATCGAATCGGGGTCCAAATCAAAAAAGGGTACGTAGAGTCTCCTTCCGTATTTGTTGATTTTCAATATGTCTTCTTTTGAAGAATGTTTTTTATCTTTATTTCTTAAATGGAAAGATAAAACAGCAGTTCCTGTACTGTAAACATTTAACAATATGCTGTCAATTTCCAAATTGTAAGTAGTCGCTTCAGAATCACAGAGTTTTATATTATAATAAAGTTTTTTACTTTTAGATATTTTACATTCAAAATGGTTTATAAGTTTATCGTTATCTTTTGTCTGCTTTGTTTTTAAGTCTTTGCCAAGGTCATACTCTGTTTTTAAATTTTCGCCAAGGTCATACAGTATTTCTCTCACGTATTCGTAAAAATAATTGTATTCGTTGTAGTTGTTATAGTAATTAAGGGAGAACTGTTTCCGTTCCCAATTTGATCCTAAAGATTTAATTAGAGTTTCTTTGAATTCCTTTACATTAAATTTATCTTCTAATGCTGCATTATTGTCAAACTTCCAAAGTTTCCACTTGAACGGAAACAGAAATATGTGATAACTATAAATTTTTTCTTCTTCCTCTTTATTTAAAGTTTCAATAACTTCACCAACTAATTCTTTTATAGTTTCCTCATTATTATTTTCTACTAACATCCCGAAATATCCTTTTTCGCCACCCCCATAAAAAGCTTTTTGTTTATCAACTAAATTTTTATATTTTTTTATTAGTTTAGGTTTGCCATTACCAATGTAAAGTAGTGAATTATCATTATAAATTAATAACTTATCGGTTTTGCCATACATTAAATCAGTAATTGGGCTAAATTTATCCGTTAAAGACTTTATAACAGTAATATGATTTTTCTTAGTATTAAATTTTTTAATTGATTCTTCGGCAAGTTCCTCATCTTTTTCAGTAACACCTTGTGCATCTTTATCTTTTCTTCTAATCTTCTTAATTTCATTTTCAGAGGCGCAAATTTCTTTTAACGCTCTAATATGTCCTCTGTCGTTTGCGGCAATTAATTGCTGCCATCTATTTAATTTTATATTTAATAAATCTGCAATTTGCTCAAGAGATGACGGTTTGTTTTCTTTTTCATTATGGTGGTCAATTATTATTGCATTTTCAGGTACGGGAATATCTATAGTTAATTCAATTAGAACAGCAGTTTGATCTTCATTTATTTCTTTAAGTTCTTCTTTATAATCGGAGAGTTTAGCACCCCATTTCAAATCTTTATCGTGAAAATTAAGATTATGTTCTCTTAAAATATCTCTAATAGTTAACATCTCAGCATCTTGTCCGCCGAGGAAGAACACAAAATTTTCCTTTTTATGTTTTATGTCTCTATAATTTTTATCACCAGGCAAATTAATATTTCCTTTTAATATTTTTTATACCCCTGAATAATAAAGAATTTTAAAATTGAAAATAGAGTTTGAAGAGTTTGAAGAGTTTGATAGAAGACATATTACTCTAAATGTTAATTTAAAATTACAGTAAATTTATCTTTCTATATAGGGTTATTACCCCCGCTTTATTTAGATAAGAATAAAATAAGTAATTTTATTGATAAAAAAAAATTAATGTTATATAATTTGGCTCATAATTATAAAATTTATATTATAACAAATCGGATTTTAATCATAAATAGAAGTTTTATTTTTAAAATCTGGAAGTAAAATTGACGATCTATGAAGCAACTGCAATATTTCATCAAATTAAAGTCTCCAAATTAGTACCCTTAAAAACAATTTATAAGTAGGAATATGATTAAAAATTGTGATGATGCCGGTTGGAAACTTAAACTTGGTGATGATAGAAAAGTCATAGGTGATTTTGCTTGTTATGTAAATTGTATATTGAGTTTATCTGCTAAATTATAAATTTGATTATGACTAATTACTTTCAAAGTGATATCCCTCTCAACCAGGCGGAGTTTTGTGTACTTGATACAGAAACCACAGGACTTGCTGCAGGCAGAAACAATATAATTGAAATAGGAATTGTAGTAGTTAAAAATTTGAAAATTTCAGAGAAATATCACTCGATGATAAATCCGGGCAGACATATCCCCGCCAACATTACAATGATTACCGGTATTACTTACGACGATATTAAAGACGCACCTTTTTTTGAAGACATAGCAAATGATATCACAGAGTTCATAAATGATAAAGTGCTTACTGCACACAATTTATCATTTGATAAAAGTTTCTTGAGGAAAGAATTTTTATCTACTGAAAATATGCTGCCGAAAGTACACGAACTTTGCACCGTAAAGTTGGCAAAAAAAGTATTCCCTGAACTAAGCAGCAAATCATTAGGTTCTGTTTGCAGGCATTTAAGAATTAAAAACTCCGAAGCCCACCGTGCTCTTTCCGATGCGGAAGTAACGGCAAAAATTCTGATTAAAATGATAAAAAAACTTCAGAAAGAAAAAGGGATTACTAATCTTCAAGAATTATTGGACATTCAGCAATCGACTTACACCCAAGCTATTTTTTCTTCTAAAAAGAAGAAACTTCAAGAAGACGTAAATTCTTTACCAAATGCACCCGGAATTTATTATTTCTTGAATTCAAAGAACGATATTATCTACGTCGGTAAAGCCAGATCTTTACAGAAAAGAGTAAAATCATATTTTGTATCTAATAGTCAACGTAAGGCAAAAAAAATAGCAAAACAGGCAAAGAGAGTAAAGGTTGAAATTACAAATACCGAGTTGACAGCTTTACTTGCCGAAGCAGAGTTAATTAAGTTAATAAGTCCAAAACACAACAGACAGTTAAAACGTTACGGTAATAAATATTTTTTACGAATTAATAAAACACATAAATTTCCCAACTTAGAAATAACAAATCATTTCGATTTTGACGGCAACGATTATTTCGGTTTGTTTATTTCAAGAGATAAAGCAAAAACAATATTGGAAATAATTGATAAAACATTTGAACTGCGCGAATGTACTAACCGGGAATTCTTAAAATCAAAAGCATGTTTCCTTGCAGAGATTGAGAGATGTACCGTACCTTGTACAAATAAGAATTTAGACCTTTATAAGGGTGAATTAAAAAAAGTCTATGATTTCCTTTACGGTAAAAACAGTCATGCTTTAGACCGATTGTTAAAGAAAATGAAATTATACTCATCTCAACTTAAATACGAAAAGGCTGCCGAAGTAAAAGCGTTGATTGATCTAATTCTAGCCCAGACACACAAATCGTCATTACTTTCCGAACCGGTTAACAGTGCAAATGTTTTATTTGAGATCAAAGGTGAATTTAATAACGATTACTTTTTAATGCTGAACGGGAAAATCCACATAAAAAATTATGTGCTCGGTAACGGAAATTTTGACGAGGCATTGGAAGATTATTTTACCTCTACAATAAACCTTAAATATTTACCAACCGATGAAGATCTTGAAAAAATGAAAATTGCTCTAAACTGGTTGATAAAAAACAGAAATAAAGTAAGAATTTTTTACCTTAAAAATTACAGCACAAAAGAAGAACTATTTTCGGAGCTTTCTAAATTTAACTCATCTAGAGTTCATTCTGAAAATAAAATTTTTGAAATACAAGAGTTGCTGCAGACTAATTAACTATTTACTTGTTTCATTGATGTCACCGAACTTTCTGCTCGCCTCGCTTACACTCCGTAATAGCGACCCGCCAAGGCAGACTATTCGTTGGCAGTGTTTGTTACTGTTTCTTTCATTTCAATTGCTAACAGTTCAATCCCTACGGGATTGTTTTTTACTGTTAGATTTCAAATTACAAATATTTATTCCCTAACGGGAATGATCCCTTTACTTGTTATCCTTCACTTATGACTATGTTGTTAGGAATTCATCAATCCCAGATGGATTGAATATTCGTAATATGGTAAACAATGTAAGAAAACAACTCCGTTAAGAGTTGAACTTATAGTTGAAATGGTTTTTCAACTTCCTCAACGATAAATTTTTTATTATTAATTCCGATTAAAAATTATTTAAATTATTGTTGAATAATCTAAATAAAATAAAATGAATTCTCTACAATCATTATTACAAGACAATACTTCCGGTTCTGTTGAATTAACTTTAAAGCTGAATCAAATACTTAAAGAAACTAAAAACAAAGAAGACATTGAAAATATTTTATATAAAGTTGAAACCCATTTGAAAGATTTCGCTTCAATAAACAATTATATTTTTAATATTAGAAATTTGTTATCAGATAATAAAATTAAAAATTTGAGAAAATATTTTGATAGTTATGAAGAGCAAATAATTAAACAGCAAAAAATAATATTTAAAAATGCTAAACCATATATTGATAATTATAAAACATTTCTAACTCTTTCAAACAGCTATACTATTCTACAACTGCTTAAAAGATTAAATGAGATCAAAAAGATTAATGTAGTTGTTTGTGAATCACGCCCCAAATTAGAAGGAAGAATATTAGCCCAAAAACTTTCCGATGAAAAAGTGATAACAAATTTAATTACCGATTCAGCAATGTCAATTTTCATACCTCAAGTTGAAGCCGTAATTTTGGGTGCCGATAAAATTTTAAACAATGGAAACATTATAAACAAAACGGGCAGTTTTTCGGCAGCAATAATTTCACAATATTATAATAAACCGATCTATGTTATAGCTGATAAATCAAAATATGTTAAAAAAGTTAAGCAGGGAAATAATGTGGAAGAAAAAAAGAACACCTGGAATGTAGATATTAATAATACCTCAGATAAAATTATTTATTTTGAAGAAGTGCCGGCAAAATTAATAACGAAAATTATAACCGATTGAAAATGGGTAAACTTATTTTTGGAAATAGTTAAAGTAAGTTCTAATTTTAAGTTCTATAAAATTTGGAGGAGTCGTGAAAACTTTAAGAAATGTTACAATATTTATAATCATCATCTTTTCTTTTGTATTCCCGCAAAAAAAAGATTTAACATTAAAACAAATTACACTTAAGCGCTACACTCTCTACCCTAAAGGACTTTCTCAATTGAAATGGAGACCCGGTACAGATAATTTCACATATGTTGAAAAAGTAGATAAAAAAAAGTTATTACTCCAGGAAGGCATTAAATCAAATGCTAAAGAAACAATTTTAATTTTAGATGATATAAATTCTTCATTAGATAATGCAGGTTACGATAAGCTGGAAAAATTTCCACTTTTTATTTGGCAGGATGAAAACACACTAAGATTCTGGCAAAAAAACAATTTATTCCTTTACAATATAAAGTCTGAAAAAGTGGAAAGATTAAATACTATAAAAGAAAAAGGAAAGAATAAAGACCTATCAGTTAACAACGACGTAGCATATACTATGGAGAATAATCTATATATTGCTAAGAATAAGAGAAATTTTCAAATCACAAAGGATGATAATAAAGGTATCGTAAACGGACAATCAGTGCACAGGGTAGAATTTGGAATAACAAAAGGAACTTTCTGGTCACCGGAAGGAAATTATTTAGCATTTTACAAAAAAAACGAAACAATGGTTACGGATTATCCTATTGTTGACTTTTCAAAAAGACCCGCTAAATACACGCCTAGTAAATACCCTATGGCAGGAATGGCAAGTCACGAAGTTACATTAGGAATTTACAATTTAAAAACAAAGAATACAGTTTGGTTAGAAACTGGTACACCTAAAGATCATTATTTAACAGGCGTTATTTGGGGACCGAATGAAAAATATATTTACATCGGAATTTTAAACAGAGATCAAAACCATCTAAGAGAAATTAAATTTGATGCGAGAACAGGAAAACCTGTAAAAACATTATTCGAAGAAAAAGACGATAAATATGTTCACCCGATGGATGGACCTATTTTTGTAAAAGATAATCCCGATCAATTTTTGTGGTTTTCTGCAAGAGACGGATGGAATCACTTATATCTTTACAACACGGACGGCAAATTAATAAAACAAGTTACAAAAGGTGAATGGGAAGTAATTAGTTTTAACGGATTCGAAGATGACGGAAATGATTTTTTTATAACCGCTACAAAAGAAAGTCCCCTAAACCGAAATTTCTATTCTGTGGAAATGTCATCGGGTAAACTAACTAATTTGACCCATATTGAAGGTACGCACAAAGTATTAAAAAATAGTTCTACGGAATATTTCTTGGATTCATATTCAAATTTATCAACACCAGGTCAGTTAAATATTGTAGATGAGGAAGGTAAAATCATTCGTAAAGTTTTTACATCCAGCAATCCCCTTAGTGATTACAATTTAGGCAAGACAAAATTCTTTACAATAAAAAGTAATGATAATTATGACCTGCACTGCAGAATCATACTGCCTGTTAGTTTTGACTCTACAAAAAAATACCCGGTAATTGTATACGTTTACGGTGGCCCCGGTGTTCAGTTAATAACAAACCGCTGGTTGGGCGGAGCAAAAATTTGGGATAATTATATGGCTTCAAACGAATACATTGTTTTTACTTTGGATAACAGGGGTTCGGCTCACAGAGGATTAAAATTTGAACAGGAAACATTCCGCAATCTCGGTACAAAGGAAATTCAAGATCAAATCAAAGGTGTTAATTATTTAAAATCACTCCCCTATGTTGATGTCGAAAGAATGGGCGTTTTCGGCTGGAGTTACGGAGGATTTATGACAACTTCTTTAATGACACGTACACCGGACTTATTCAAAGTCGGTGCTGCCGGCGGTGCAGTTATTGACTGGAGTTATTATGAGGTTATGTACACCGAAAGATATATGGATACACCACAAACAAATCCGATTGGATATAAAAAATCCAGTCTATTAAATTATATAAAAGATTTAAAGGGGCATTTACTATTAGTGCACGGCACATCCGACCCTACAGTTGTTTGGCAAAATACATTATTATTTGCAGAAAAAGCAGCACACCTCGGAGTTCCTTTGGATTATTATCCTTACGTTGGTCACAAGCACGGTATAAGAGGAGATGATACATTTCATCTTTATCAAAAGATTACAAATTATTTTAACACATATTTAAAATAATTTTAAAAAAACTTATAACTTGAAGGGCATTTACCGTTTATCAAAAAGAATTTTTACAAAATACAATCATTGTTTAATTTTAATACAATATTATAATGGAAAATACAAGATGAAAAGGAAGCTATTTCTTTTTACGGTTTTATTATTTGTATTATCGGTAATAATTCCCGCTAAAATTTTTTCACAAGATGATGCATTAACCGGCAAGTGGATTGGTGTTTTAAAAATATCCGGTATTGAACTTCATTTGGTTTTTAATGTTTCAAAAGATGCAAATAAATACAAAGCCACAATGGACAGTCCTGACCAGGGGACAAAAGGGATACAAGTTGATAAGGTGACTTATAAAAAAAATAAAGTAAGATTTGATGTTAGCATTATAAATGGTTTTTTTGAAGGCGAAATAAACAAAGAAAAAAATAAAATAACCGGTAAATGGAAGCAAGGTGACAACACTATTCCAATTTTTTTAGAAAAAACATTTAAAGAATATAAATTAGACAGACCTCAGGAACCAAAAGAGCCGTTCCCTTATATATCAGAAGAAATAATATTTAGAAACGACATTGACGGAATAAATCTTGCCGGTACTTTAACATTGCCAAAAGGCAAGGGACCTTTTAAAGCAGTAATATTAATAACCGGTTCAGGTCCCCAAAACAGGAACGAAGAACTTTTAGGACATAAACCATTTTTAATAATTTCTGATTATCTAACACGCAACGGAATTGCAGTGCTTCGTTACGACGATAGAGGAATCGGAAAATCAGAAGGAGAATTTCCTAAAGCCACTACTTTAGATTTTGTAGTGGATGTTCTTTCAGCAGTTCAATATCTAAAAACAAGAAAAGAAATTGATAGTAAAAAGATAGGATTAATCGGACACAGCGAAGGAGGTCTAATAGCACCTATTGTTGCCACAAAAACCGATGATGTTGCATTTATAATATTGCTTGCCGGACCGGGGCTTCCCGGCTCTGACATTATAACTATGCAAGCCGAATTGATTGCAAGAGTAAAGGGTGAAACAGAAGAAAACATAAAAACAGGAAAAGATTTTAATATAAAAGTATTTAAAGAAATAAATACACAAACAGATGTTACAGAATTAAAGAACACACTTGATAATATATTTTCAGAATTTTATGATAATTTATCAAAAGAAGAAAAGGAAAAAACCGGTTCTAAAAAATCTTTTTTGTTGAGATCAAAAACTCTTTTAACACCTTGGTTCAGGTATTTTCTAAAATATGATCCACGTCCAACTTTGGAAAAAGTAAAATGCCCTGTATTAGCTCTAAACGGTGAAAAAGATTTGCAGGTACCGCCGAAAGAAAATTTAAAGGAAATTGAGATAGCGCTTAAAAAAGGAGATAACAAAAATTTCAAAATTGTTGAACTTCCCGGTTTGAACCATTTATTTCAAACCGCAAAAACAGGTTCACCTTCAGAATATAGCAAGATAACGGAAACTTTTTCACCTAAAGCTCTCAAAATTATTATAGAATGGATTAATAAAGTGATAATTTAAAATACGAAGGTTATCCTGCTATTGCAGGATAACTACTTAAACTTCAATTATATACTTACTTTTTTTGTTAAAACGCGTTGTAAGCATAATTGCAGAAGAAAGTAAACCTACAAACAGCCCCATCCAAACACCCTGTACATCCAATTTTAAAATAAATCCGAATAAATACGCTGAAGGAAGGCCTAAGACCCAGTAAGCAATAAATGTAATAAGTGTTGGCCATTTAACATCGGTCAGTCCTCTTAAGACTCCTATTCCAACGGCTTGTACGCCGTCGGCTATTTGAAATATTGATGCAATTATTAATAAAGTTGAAGCTATACTAACAACACTTATATCATCAATGTAAAGTGCTGGTAAAAAATTTCTAAGAGCAATAAAAATAATTCCGAAACACGCCATAATTAAACCACCCATAATAATCGCAGAAAAACCAGCTCTCCTAACTTCTGTAATATCTTTCTTCCCTACTCCGTTTGCCACTCTTATCCCTCCAGCTGCTGAAACACCCAAAGCAGTCATAAACGAAATTGATGCAAGGTTTAACGCTATTTGATGTGCAGCTAATTGCTTTGTTCCCAACCACCCAACCATAATTACCGCAAAGAAAAAAGCACCTACTTCAAAGACATATTGCACGGCACTCGGCAAACCCAAGCCAAGAAGTTTTTTAATCATTTTAAAGTTTATAGATTTAAAATGAAGAGTTACATCAAATTTTTTAAAACGATTAGATTGCATTACATACCACACTAAAACAAAAGCCATGAACATTCTGGAAGTAAATGTTGCCCACCCTGCACCGTCTAACCCCAAAGCTGGAAGTCCAAGATTACCATAAATAAGAAGCCAGTTTATAAAAGCGTTTATAATATTTGCAAGTAAAACAATCACCATAGCAGGTTTCATCACAGAAAGACCTTCTATAAATTGTTTATAGGTTTGGAATAACATGGCAGGAACAATAGAGTAAGCAAGCAATTTACCGTAAGATGTTGCCAAACCCACTACTTCCTTTGGCTGATCAAAAAATTGAATAAGGTCTGCACCTATATAAGCCATAATAAGTAGAATTATTCCCAAAACCATATCTACTAACAAAGCCTGTCTGAATATAACACCACAATCATTGAATTTTTTTGCACCTACGGCTATTGCAACCAAAGGAGTTATTGCAAAAGATACACCTAACCCTATAACAAATATGAACATAAACAAACCGTTAGCAATGGAGGCTGCAGCTAAAGGAATTGCACCTAGTTCCCCAACCATTATGCTGTCAACCACACCCATCATTATAAAACCTAGCTGTCCTATTATGACGGGATATGCTAATTTCAGTGTGTTTTTAAGATGTAATTTATATTCGTTCATTAAAGTAATAATTTATTATAGTTCAATTTAACAGAAAGGATAAAAAAAAAGTCTGAAGTTACACTTCAGACTTTTAACTAAAAGTTAAATATATTCTTAGTACTAACTACCAACACGTCTTGGTTTATTGATAATCACTAGATCACCAGGAGAAATATCTTTTCCATAAACAAAACTTTTGTTTTCTTGAGCTGTTATACTGTCTAATTCTTTCATAGAATATTCGGGATTAAAACCCAAATTAATTGCTCGAACAAAAAATTTATCAGTGCTTTTGGTTATCACTATTTGTTTATCAATTTCCTTGTCTGTTTTATATGTTGTAAAAGATACAAGGAAAATACTTATTAAAAGTAAAACAACGCTAAATACAATAAGAACTTGAACTACTCCAGGTGTTATAAATTTACTAAGCAAAAACAAAATAAAACTACCAAGTAAAATTATTCCTAAAGTTATAAGAATTGCTGTCAAACTAATAGCAATATAAGGTAATGAATAAACGCCTAATATCAATAATATTAAACCTGTAGTAATTAGAAAGCGCAATACACCCGATGCCTTGAAAAATTTGTACATTACAAAATTTATCAAAACCAAAAGGAGTATAATCCCAAGTATTATTAGAAATGTTGTCATAGTCTCTCTCCTACATTCTACTTAAAAAAGATTGAGAAGAAGACCCTCCGCTTCATATCTTTATAATGATAAAGTATAGCATTTGAAATTTAACATTTTTTTTAAGAAAAGCAAGTGTAATCAATTGAAAATTAAGAATTTAGGATGAATAACACAAAATGAGAAATCTATAAGAAAGTAAAATTTATTCTTAATATTTCATTTATGATCTAATTTACTTTCCGAATGAAGAACCTTTAATTTTATATTCCTGCTTCCATCGATCTTTTATTTTTGATCCTAAAATTTAGTAAACTTGCTTTGGATTACTTTCTTTCGAAAATTAATTAAATCAATCACATTTTGCGGAGAGAGAGGGATTCGAACCCTCGAACCGCAATTGCGGCTAACGGTTTTCGAGACCGCCCCGTTCAACCACTCCGGCACCTCTCCGATAACAGGTAATTAATTTCTTAAATGCATTACCACTTTTATATGATTTAATTTGTTTCTCTCTTTTTAATGCTTCATTTTTATTTTCAAAAGTTTCTAAATAAACTATCTTCTAAGGTTTATAAGCTTTTGTTGATTTAACTTTACCTGAATTATGTGAGTTTAACCTTTTATGAACATTTTCAGATGAACCTGTATAAAATCTTTCTTTTGTTTTACTTTTAATTATATAAACATAATACATATTAACTCATCGGTTTTTTCCGCCTCTGCTGGAAACCACCCCGTTTGGCATAACCACTAGGTTTACCCCGCATTATGCGGGGCACCTCTCCTGTTATATCTTTAAAATATATAATAAAGACAAAATAATTCAGTAAAAAAAAGTACTATAAAAATAAAAGGAGCGGAGAGAGAGGGATTCGAACCCTCGGTACGGTTGCCCGTACACACGCTTTCCAGGCGGGCCAGATAAACCACTCCTGCATCTCTCCTAAAAAATTATTGAGCAAATATAAATATTTAAAAAAGTATTAACAAAAAAATGTAAATTGTGACAATTACAAATCATTTTGAAACTATTACTATAATTTCTGGTATAATTCACTTTAGTAAAAACAAACAGGATATATCCTATGAAGATCAAGTTATCAAAAATTATCATATCAAATCTTTTAATATTTCTTTTCATTCATCCATATTTAATTTCACAAACATTAACTATAGGAGATAGAATTGACAAAGGTACTATTACAGATAAAAATTTAACTGAAATATCCGGCATTGCTGCAAGCCAGGTTACTCGAAATATATTTTGGGTGCATAACGATTCGGAAAATAAAAACTATATCTACGCCATAAATAGCAAGGCTAAAGTTGTGGATGTCTTTGAGCTAAAGGGAATTAAAAATCGTGATTGGGAAGATATTGCCGTTGCATCGGGTCCGAAAGGTAAAAGTTATATTTATCTTGCAGAAATTGGTGATAACAGAGCTATATACAAAACCAAATATATTTACCGTTTTGCAGAACCATTAATCTTTGGTAAACAAAATCATAAAATAAGGATTATAACAAAAATTGATAAAATAAGTTTTCAATATCCTGACGGTAAACGCGATGCTGAAACAATTATGGTTGACCCAATTAAAAAAGATATTTATATCGTTTCAAAAAGAGAAAAAAAAGTAACTGTGTATATGCTGCCCTATCCTCAGTCACTAAAGAAAATTATTAGAGCAAAAATTGTCGGAAAAATAAATGCTTCACAAATTGTTGGGGGTGATATTTCAAATTCAGGCAATATGGTTATCATTAAAAACTATAAAGAAATTTTCTTCTGGAAGAAAGAAAAGAATGAATCCCTAAAAAATGTTTTTAAAAGAGAACCTGAAAAATTACCGTATATGTTAGAACCTCAGGGAGAAGGAATTTGCTGGGCTGCAAACGAAAGAGGATATTATACAATTAGCGAAATTAAATTTAGGATTAAGTCTCGCCTCTACTTTTATCCGATAGTAAACAAAAAATAAGACTTGAAATTTTATGATCTTGAGATTTGATGATTTTTAATTTAAAATATATCCCAAATTAATTAAATAAAATTTACTGAAAATAACTTTTTGCTCCCTTGTCCGGCTAAGTTTGGCTCAGCCGAACGAAGACGGATTCCGTTTTACGTCCCCTCCGTTTCCTGATTCATAAAAAATAAATTATATTAAATGATAGTTTATCAGAATTATATAAAAGAATAACTGCAAGGAATATTATGTACGATCAAAAAACTTATATAAAAAGAAGAGAGCAATTAAAGGAAAAAGTTAAATCAGGTTTTCTGTTTTTTTTAGGTAATGTAGATTCACCTATGAATTATTCTGATAATATTTTTCCCTTCAGACAGGACAGCACTTTCCTTTACTATTTCGGACTTGACCATCCGGGCTTTGCAGCCATAATTGATATTGACGAAAACAAAGAAATGATTTTCGGTAAAGATTTTTCTGTTGACGATATTGTTTGGACAGGTCCTCAAAAAGCTACTGCACAGCTTGCTAAAAGCATAGGCATAAACAATACTGCTCCGTTAAGTAAACTTGATGAAATTATTAAAGCTGCAATTTCCTCTGACAGAAAAGTTCATTTTCTTGCACAATACAGAGCTGAAAATAAAATAAAGCTTTCAGAATTACTGGGTATAAATCCGAGTTTGATAAACAATTATTCTTCTCACGAACTTACTACCGCAGTTATCAGTCAGCGTTCTATCAAATCAAAAGAAGAAGTAGAGGACATAGAAAAAGCAGTTAATGTTAGTTATGATATGTACACTCTTGCAATGCGTGTTGCAAAACCGGGAATGTACGAAAGAGAAATTGCCGGTTTGGTTGAAGGAATTGTTCTATCGGCAGGCGGTCGACTATCATTCCCAACAATACTTTCCGTACACGGTGAAACTTTGCACAATCATTATCACACGAATAAAATGAAAAAAGGAGATATTTTTGTAATGGATTCCGGTGCTGAAGTAAGTAATTGTTATGCAAGCGATATTACGAGGACTATACCCGTAAGCGGAAGTTTTTCAAGCATGCAAAAAGATATTTACCAAATAGTTTTAAAAGCACAAGTATCTTCCATTAAAGCAATCAAACCCGAAGTCAGTTATAAAAAGATACACCTAAAAGCCGCAAAAATTATAACACAAGGTTTGAAAGACTTAGGCTTAATGAAAGGTAATGTAAACGATGCAGTTGCAAACGGTGCACATGCAATGTTCTTCCCACACGGTTTAGGGCATATGATAGGGCTCGATGTTCACGATATGGAAAACTTGGGTGAAAATTTAGTCGGCTATGAAAAAAATGTTGTGCGCAGCAATCAGTTCGGATTAGCATATTTAAGATTGGCAAGAGAACTAAAACCGGGATTTGTTTTAACAGTTGAACCCGGAATTTATTTCATCCCACAATTAATTGATAAATGGCGGGATGAAAAGATCAATTCAAGATTTATAAATTTCAACAAAGTAAATAAATACAGAAAATTCGGCGGGATAAGAATTGAAGATGATGTACTTGTTACAAAAAGTAGTCATAAAATATTAGGGAAACCTATACCTAAAACAGTTAAAGAAGTTGAAGAACACTGTAGCTTGTAATAATAAATGAGCGACTTATTATCAGATAAATTAAAAGATATTTTTAACTGGGTTCCGGATTATTATTCTTTAATATTTTTAATAAATTTTAAAAGATAAATTCCATCTTTGTTATTAAATTAAATGTTCAACTTTTTAAATATAATTTTGGGGGAATTATTATGGCTGTAATGCGAAACTTTCTTTTATGGTGTTCCGATAATCCTACTTTAAGAAATAAAGTTCCTCAGATGAGTTTTGTTCAGAGAGCATTAAAAAGATTTATGCCGGGAGAAGAAATTGATGATGCTATAACTGCAAGCAAAGAATTTTTTAATATTGGAATACCTGCTGTACTTACTCGCCTCGGTGAAGATTTGCAGAACTTATCGGAAGCTGATGAAGTTACAAATCATTATTTAAGTGTTATAGACAAAATTGCAGAAGAAAATCTCGATATAGAAATTTCTTTAAAATTGACACAATTAGGACTTAGTTTATCCCAAGAAAAAACATTTGAAAATTTTGATAAGATTGCCGAAAGAGCCGAAAAACTTAATAATATTGTGTGGATAGATATGGAAGGAAGTAAGTACACAAAAAAAACTATTGAATTTTATAAAAGGATAAAGTCTAAAAGAAGTTACATAGGTTTATGTCTGCAATCATATTTGTTCAGTTCACACAAAGATTTAAACGATTTATTGGAAGTGACTCCAAATATTAGACTAGTAAAAGGCGCATATAATGAACCCCACGATATTGCTTTGAGAGATAAATTCAGAGTAGATGAAAACTATCTCGATCTATCAAGAAAAATGCTTGAAGCTTCAAACAAGGACGGAAACAGAATGGTGTTTGGAACACACGATTTAAAATTAATTAAAGCTATAAAAAAAGAAGCCGATATTTTAAACTATCCCCAAAGTAAATTGGAATTCCATATGCTTTACGGAATTAAACTTAACGCACAAAAACAACTTGTAGAAGAGGGACATATTGTCAGAACTCTTATTAGTTACGGTAAGTTGTGGTATCCGTGGTATATGAGGAGGCTTGCAGAACGACCAGCAAACGTAATGTTTGTATTGAAAAATATGTTTTCCAAATAAGGTGATTAATGTATAAATTATCTCTAGATGGAATCTTTCCACCCCTAACAACTCCGTTTGAAAATGACGAAATAACTTTAACCAAATTTGGTGATAACATAAACAAATTAAATACTACAAATTTAAGCGGTTATGTTATCCTTGGCTCAAACGGTGAGAGTTGTTTCTTAACAAGAGAAGAAAAATTATCACTTATAAACGAAGCAAAAAAACAAAGCAGTGAAAATAAAATTATTATTGCCGGAACCGGTTTGGATTCGATAAAAGATACAGTGTCTCTAACAAACGATGCTGCAAAAGAAGGAGCGGATGCTGCTTTAATCCTTACCCCATCATTTTTTAAAGGAAGAATGAATCACGAAGCACTTGTTGAATATTTTTCAAAAGTTGCCGACTGCGTAAGTATTCCGGTTATAATTTATAACGTACCGAAATTTACGAATGTAATTATTGGACCAATAACGGTTAAAGAATTATCAAAACACGAAAATATAATCGGTATAAAAAGCAGTTCAACTGATATAGCTTATCTCGAGGAAATATTAAATTCCGTCAGCCCTGATTTTAATGTGATAGCCGGAACAGCATCTATATTATATACCGGACTTTGCCTTGGTGCAAGCGGAGGCATTTTAGCTGCCGCTAACATTTTACCAAATGAATGTGTTGATGTTTATAATTATTACAAAGACGGAAAACAAAAAGAAGCACTTGAAGCTCAAAATAAATTGCTTGCTGTTAATAAAGCAATCACTGCTACATTCGGTGTTGCAGGATTAAAAAAAGCTATGGATTGGCTTGGCTACTACGGAGGTCTTCCCCGCTCTCCCCTTCAAAGTCTAACTGAAAGTGAAGAAAAAAAATTAAGACAAATTTTAATTGAAGAAAATCTTTTGCGAAAATAAAATTTAATTAGGAACAAAATAAGAAGCTATCTATTGAATAAGCATAATATTGAAATCGGCGCGGGACTCGGAGCGTTGACAGGGGAAATATGGCGGATAGGTTTAATCGGTTATACATCAAACGAAGAAAATATAAATGTTTTTCTTTCTTCTTTTCAAGATGCATTAAAGAAGAATTAATAAAGTAATTGCTATAACTTTTAATATTTGTATTTTATATTATTAAACAATACCATATTTTTATGTCCATTAAAATTTTTAATGTAAATCAAAATTTCATTACCTTAAAATTCAATTTCAAAATAACTTAAATTTTTATGAAAAAAATTGGCGTCATATTTATTTTAATATTTGTTTGCTTGGGTTTTACTCGGGCGCAGGAAAAAGCACACAGGTGGCAGCCGTTACAGAATATACAGGCATTGAAGATCTGGTATGATGCTGCTATGATTGACAATGCAACCGGTGGCGATACTTTTGATATTTGGATACTTGAACAGCATACTCCCCCGCTAAGATTTAAAGAAATTAAAGGTAATGTGTACCGCTCCAAAATATTATACACAATAAATTTGAAGACTGTAAAATATGGAATAATGAAAGTGGTATATTATAATTCTGCAAATAAAAAAAATTATAACTTTAATTATCCGATCGCCAACTTCCCTGATAAATACAAATACACTTACCCGATTATGAAAGACAATTATCTTTACTATATTATCAGACAATATATTAAAGTAGAGAAGATGAATAAGCTTAAGAAAAATGAGAAAAAAAAATAAGGACCTTGAGCAATTCGTCTTTGTAAAAAATTCTTCCTTGCACGGTAAAGGAATATTCACCTCTGTTGATATCCCAAAGAATAAAATAACTATGCCCATTATTGGAGAAGTTATTTCCGGTGACGAATGCGAACGCAGAGAAGAAGAAAACAACGTTTATATTTTTTGGAACGGGGACACATACATTGATACGGCTATGTCGGATAAAATTAAATACATAAACCACAACTGCGATTTTAACTGTGATGTTATTGAACGAGACAAAAATTCCCTCTCCTTAATTGCTTACAGAAATATAAAAGCCGGCGAAGAACTAACAATTGACTACGGTTACGAAGAGATATATGAAGATTGTAAATGCGGAAAATGCAAACACAAAAAATAACTTTAAATTTTAGATTTTGGATTTTATATTGACAAAAACAAACATTTAATCTGCCAGCCTGCAGCATTGAACTTTGCACCTTGAACCTTACAATCTACAACTTTTCAACTTGCAAAAATATATTTATTTCCTTAATTTAAAAATTAAAATGTGAGTTGGATTTATTTTAAATAGGTACTTCTTGCAGTTTAACAATATGTTATACTTCTATAATATTTTTTAATTCTGTAGTGTCTCATATAATGGTAACCGGGTATCTGGTTTCTCGAATTTAAAATATTCTTTTTATAGTTGAATTAAATAAATAAATAGTTTATAATTGCCTTCAATCTTTTTATGTTTAAAAACAGAGAAAAATATCGCCGAATTATTTATTTACTTTCATTTTTTTATGTGAGCTTCTTTTTTCTTACTCCTTATTTTCATCATCATCACTCAGAAAGCGGGACTTCACAAGAGAAAAGTGAAATAATTCATTCTCATCTATTTAATGATTTTAATGATATTCCATATTCCGAAGAATCATATTCTCATTATGAAGATGAAAACCACCATTCTCACTTATTTCAAAATATATATGTTTTTAGTATAGCGCCGTCTAGAGATTTACAACCACCTCTTAATATTAATTTTTACTCAACCTTAGATTACTCAATAGCAGATAAAGAAATTTCTGCAATAAATACTACAACAATTGATTGTTTCTCAAAACTCCAATGGAGTAAATTCGTCCATTCGGCAACCAATATTTCACCCCCGCTTACATAAAGCTTACAAAACAAATTAATTAATCACTTTTTAAAATAAATCCACGGAGGTATCGTGAAACTCTGTCGTGTATTGTTTGTGCTCTCCGTTATTCTTGTAATACCGGTTAAAGCACAAAATAATATAACACTAGATGAAGCTATAAATATGGCTTATCAAAAGAATATTGATTTACAAAAACAATTCGCAATTATAAAAAATGCGGAAATAGATTTAGATGGATCAGCAAGACTGCCAAATCCTTTATTCTCATATTCGCGTGAGGATATTAGATCGAATCTACGAAATTACAATGAATGGATAGCTACCGGCTCAATACCAATTAATTTCCTATGGGAGCGCTGGAGTAATATTGATTCAAAAGAAAAATCTCTTGAAGCTCAGAAACTGTTCTACAAAAATCTGAAATGGAACACCGCTTACCAAGTTCGTGAGTATTATTATGCTTTACATAATTACTCAAAATTATCTCAATCCTTAGATAATGCTATACTACGTTTAACAAACTTAGCAGAATCTGCACAGCATCGCTTAACTGAAGGAGATATTTCTGAATATGAGCTACAAAGAATTTTAGTTGAGTTGAATAAATTAAAAGTGGCTGCATCTAAAATTGAATTGAGAAAAACAATAGGCAATAACAATTTAAAGTTACTTATTGGATTTGATACAAATACTAAAATATTGACTGTTGAGCCTTCATTGATAAGAGAATTTAATTATTCTGAAAATGAACTTATTCAAACTGCACTTCTCTACCGGAATGATGTTAAGGCATCTCAATTGATTATTGAAAGTGAGAACTTATATCTATCTCATAACAAATTAAAAAAGATTCCGGAAATTAATTTTACAGCTGGCTACAAAAAACAAACTGATGGTTTTAAGGGATCTGTTTTAAAACTTGATATTGAAATTCCTTTATTCAATCGAAATCAAACCGGAATAAAGCAATCAGAGATTCAACTTTCTATTTTCGAAAAAGAATTACTTTTCCTAAAAGAAAAAATTAAAACGGAAGTTATTGAGTCATTACAAAGCTATAACATAAATAAGAGGTTATACGAAGATATAAATAATCTTAAGTTCGATAATATTTTTACCACCTCATCTTTTTCTTATGAACAAGGAGAAATTTCTCTAATTGAATTTATAGATGGAATTAATGTGTTTATTGACGGTCTTATTTTAACAAATGAACTAGAAATAAATTACTATAATGGATTTTTTAAACTTGAAAAAGCTGTTGGCGTATCCCTCACAAATTTTGAATATAACTTAGGAGAAAAGTAAATCTAATGACAAAAATTATATATGCAGCATTTGTAATATTAGTTATGACAGCCTTTGTTGGCTGTTCACATGATCACGATCCCGGTGAAACTGAGCTTAAATACGGCAGCAATTCAGTTACACAATACACCGATTCTACTGAAATATTTATGGAATATCCCGCATTGGTAATTAACAATGAGGCTAAATTCCTTATTCATTTAACTGATTTGAAAAACTTTAAAGCAGTATCTAAAGGTCTTTTGACCGTAGAGTTTACCAATCAAAAAGGAACGAAGTTCTCCCTAACAGAGGATAAACCTGCTCGTGCAGGCATTTACACACCGGTTGTAAAATTCACTGAACCGGGTAACTACAAAATGATACTTAGTCTTAAAGGGAAACAAGTTTCAGATAAAATTATAATTGATAACATAGTAGTATATGCAAACAAAAGCGAAGTTCCGCTCGAAGAGAAAGAATCACTTTCAAGCATATCTTTCCTAAAAGAACAACAGTGGAAAATTGATTTTGCAAATGAATCTGTAATTAAAAGAAAAATGCAGAAGTCTGTTGTTGCTACCGGAGAAATAAAAGCAAAGCCGGAGTTATTCTCTAAAGTTGTTTCTCCTATTGAAGGAATTATATTGAGCAAAAATAATAGAAATTTAAAATCAATTGGTGCATTTGTAAAGGAAGGTGATATTCTGTTAAATATCTCTCCCTCAGTCAATGCGAGTATAAGCATTCAAAAAATAAAAAACGATTTTCTCCTTTCAAAATCAGAATATGAAAGAGTACAAAATTTATTCGATAAAAAAGCTGTCTCTCAAAAACGGCTGAATGAAACTAAATTTGATTTTGAATCAAAACAAGTAATTTATAACTCTCTAATTGATCAAATTAAGATAACTGAAAACGGTTATTCAGTAATTGCACCAATAGATGGTTTTATTGAAAATCTTAATTTTGATTTAGGCGATCAAATAATATCCGGACAAGAATTATTTACAATTCTCAACCCACATAAATTGATATTAAAAGTCAATGTTCCTTCTTCTCAATTTGAAGCCGCAAATAATTCAACTGATGCTTCCTTCAAAGTAGAAGGTATAAATTCCGAATTTAGAATAAGCTTATTAAATGGAAAAAAAATATCCGTAGCCGCAAGCTTGAATGAAGCAAACCGAACCGTACCCGTTTACTTTGAATTCAATAACCCTCAAAATAAAATTAAGGTTGGAATGTATGCAGAGGTTTATGTAAAGGTAGGTAAAGAAAATGAATATACATCCATTCCCGAAAGTGCTATAATTAACGAAGACGGATTACATACTGCCTATGTTCAAACCGAAGGAGAAGCATTTGAAAAAAGAATATTGAAAACCGGAATTATTGATAACGGATATGTACAAGTTATTTCCGGTTTGGAAGTTGGAGAAAGAGTGGTGACAATTGGCGCTTATCAAGTAAGGCTTGCTGTGCTCTCACCGGAATCTGCAATAGGTCACGGTCACGCTCATTAAAAGTATAAGGAGAAAAAATGTTTGAAAAATTAATTAAATTTTCACTTCAGAATAGACTGATTGTACTTTTATCAGCCATTATGCTGCTGCTGGTAGGTACATATATTACCATAGATTTGCCTGTAGATGTATTTCCGGATTTAACAGCACCGACTGTAACCATTTTGACTGAGGCTCACGGTATGGCTGCCGAGGAAGTTGAAATTTTGGTTACTTTCCCAATTGAAATAGCAGTCAATGGCGCAACGGATGTAAGACGTGTTCGTTCATCAAGTGCTGCCGGTTTTTCAATTGTTTGGGTAGAATTTGATTGGGGTACTGATATTTTTATCGCACGCCAAATTGTAAACGAAAAAATTCAAATAGCTGCTGCAAGTCTACCGAAAGGTGTTGATAAACCGGTTCTTGCACCTATTTCTTCTATTATGGGCGAGATAATGCTCATCAGTCTCAGTATCGATGAGAACAACAACCCGCAGAATCTTACCGAAATGGATTTAAGAACATTAGCCAATTTTGAAATTAGAAGACGGCTTCTTTCAATAAACGGAGTATCGCAAGTAATCCCGATCGGAGGCGCAGTAAAACAATACCAGATTTTAGTTTCACCGGAAAAACTTGCTTCATACAATATTACATTAAATGAAGTACTGAAAGCAGCTGAAGAATCGAATGAAAACTCTTCCGGTGGTTCTTATATGGATTCCGGCAGTGAATACTTAATCCGGGGGATTGGAAGAATTAAAACTATTGACGATATAGCAAATAGTGTGGTTGCCGTCCGCGATAATGTACCTATTTTTATGAAAGATATTGCTGATGTCCAAATTGGTCAGGCAATAAAACTCGGCGATGGTTCCGCAAACGCAAAACCTGCAGTGATATTAACTGTTCAAAAACAACCTAAAACAAATACCATCGAGTTAACGGCAAAGATTGAAGCTACACTCGATGAAATTCAGCAGGCACTACCCCCTGGAATTGTAATAAATTCTAACATATTCAAACAAGCTGATTTTATAGAAACATCCATCAGCAATTTGATTGGGGCATTACGTGACGGTGCATTTCTAGTTATTATTGTGATTTTCCTGTTTTTATGGAATTTCAGAACAACATTTATTTCAGTACTTGCCATTCCCCTTTCTATCATTATTACCATTATCATTTTCCAGATATTCGATATAATGATTAATACAATGACTCTGGGCGGGATTGCAATTGCCATTGGTGTTCTGGTTGACAACGCGATTGTTTATGTTGAAAATGTTTTCCGGCGTTTGAAAGAAAACAAATTTAAACCCGAAAGTGAAAGGGAAAAACCTCTAACTGTTATTTACGAAGCTTCAAAAGAAATTCACGCACCAATGGTAAACGCAACAATAATAATAGCAGTCGTTTTTCTTCCTTTATTCTTTTTGAGCGGTGTTGAAGGAAGGCTTTTGCGTCCAATGGGATATGCTTATGTAATTTCAATTTTTGCCTCTTTAGCAGTAGCAATAACAATTACTCCTGTATTATCTTACTATTTACTCCCAAAGGCAAAATTTATGAGTAAAAAGGGGGATACGTGGTTAGTTGAAAAACTAAAATACTATTATGAAAAAACTTTGAAATTTACACTTAAACGACCCAAAACCCTTCTTTCTCTATCTGTTATTGTTCTGGGATTTACCATTGCATTAATCCCATTTTTGGGTAGATCGTTCTTACCCGAATTTAATGAAGGCTCACTAACAATAAGCTTAATAACTCTTCCGGGAACATCTTTAGAAGAATCAAATAAAATCGGCAACCTCGCCGAAGAGATAATTCTTTCGCACCCCGAAGTAAAGTCAACCGCTCGCAGAACCGGGAGAGCCGAACTTGACGAACACGCTCAAGGCGTAAACGGCGCCGAACTCGATGTCCGCTTTGAATTGAACGGAAAAAGCAAAGAGGAGTTTATTACGGAACTAAGGAATTCCCTTTCTGCTGTACCCGGTACAAATATTACAATTGGTCAGCCGATAGGACATAGAATAGATCATATGCTTTCGGGAACCCGGGCTAACATAGCGGTAAAAGTTTTTGGTTCAAATCTACAGCAACTCCGTTCACTGGCAAATGCCGTTAAAGAAGAAATGCAGAAAGTAGAGGGAGCAGTTGACGTTGCCGTGGATCAAGAAGTTGAGGTGCCTCAGACTAAAATAAAATTCAATCGTACTGCAATGGCTCGTTATGGTGTAACTGTGGGACAACTCGCAGAAGCGATTGATATCGCTTTTAATGGGGAAGTAGCTACGGAAATTCGTGAGGGGCAAAATATTTTTGACCTGGTAGTTCGTTTTGATGAAAATAGCCGCGGCAATATTCACAAAATTCAAACAGCATTGTTCGATACTCCAATGGGCGCTAAAGTGCCTTTATCACAATTGGCTGAAATTGTTAACGAAAAAGGTCCCAACCGAATAAGCCGTGAAAATGTACAGAGAAAAATAGTTGTTCAAGCTAACGTATCCGGAAGGGATCTTCGAAGTGTTGTAGATGAAATGAAAGCTAATATTCAAAATAATGTTAATTTTCCTCAAGGATATTTTGTTGAATTCGGCGGTCAATTCAAAAGCGAACAAGAAGCAACGAGAATTATCTCATTATTGAGTTTAGTCTCAATTGGCCTAATATTTTTAATACTGTATTTACAGTTCGGTAAACTTAATTACGCTCTGTTTATTCTTGTTAATCTCCCCCTCGCTTTAATCGGCGGAGTATGGGCTATTTATTTTACCGATGGTATTATTAGCATTGCTTCACTTGTTGGATTTATTACATTGTTCGGTATTGCTACTCGAAACGGCATATTAATGATTTCTCATTACAAACATCTTTTAGAGGAAGGAAAAGAATTTACTCAAGCTGTAATTCAAGGATCAATTGAAAGATTAAACCCGATTTTAATGACAGCAATTTCCACCGGTCTTGCATTAATTCCCCTTGCTCTGGGTAGTGGTCAACCCGGAAAAGAAATAGAATCTCCAATGGCAATTGTTATCCTTGGCGGTCTTTTTACATCAACAGCATTAAATATGATTATTCTTCCAAGTCTATTTCATAAGTTTGGAAAGGAGAAATAAATATTCTTTAGTATATAATTAAAGTCAACATATCAGGATTTTTTATAGTTATTATTTCAGAAGTATTTAAAAATAGTTCATTAATCAGGACCATTCTTGCCTCCGTTTCTCTTTTATCTGTTATGGCTATGATTTGGCTTTACAATGACATAAAAAGTATTGAAAAGGTATCTCAATTTTCAACAAATGTTTTTTTGGCTTGTTATTCCCTCTCCCTAATTGCTTACAGAAATATAAAAGCCGGCGAAGAACTTACAATTGACCACGGTTACGAAGAGATATATGAAGATTGTAAATGCGGAAAATGCAAACATAAAAAATAATTTTAAATTCTAGATTTTGGATTTTAGATTGATAAAAACAAACATTAAAACTGCCAGCCTGCAGCATTGAACTTTGCACCTTGAACCTTATAATCTGCAACTTTTCAACTTGCAAAAATATATCTACTTGCTTAATTTAAAAACTAAAAACAAGATAAATTTATTTTGGGCAGATAATTCTTCAAGCTTATTAATATGTTATGCGTAGTGATTCCACAAAAACAAAAACTAAAGGAAAAACAATGAAAACCAGAGCATCAATTCTCGGAACAGCAATACTTTTTGCTATCGGCTCCATAGCCATAACCGGCTGCGAAAGTCCAAAACAAAAAAACGTAGAAGAAATACACAAAAATACCGAAGAACCTGAACACACTGAAGAAAAAGTCGAAACAGGTGGTCACATGGAACACATGAATGAAGTTCAGCAATGGCTGAAACTAGAACTTGGCGATAAATATAATCAGCTTGTGCCCCCAGCAAACAAAGAACAACTAGCACTTGGAAAAGAGACATTTACAAAAATATGTGCATCTTGTCATGGTACGAGTGGCAAAGGAGACGGTCCGGCCTCTGTTGCTCTTGTACAAAAACCAGCCGACTTCACCGACCCTGAACACTCAAAATATTATTCCGACCAAGGTCGTATATATATCATCAAAAAAGGAATTAAAGGCACACCTATGGTGGGTTGGGAAAGCATACTCAACGAAAATGAAATCCAGTCGGTATATACCTATGTTCGCTCACTAAGAAATTCCAAAAATAAAGAAGAAAACGTCCCCAATGATCATGAACATTAAAAATCTTCATAGTATTAAGAGGTAAAATAGAATGTAAAAATCTGGTTTACATCTTCTAACAAAGTATAAAAAACATAGATCAGACTAGGATTTCAAAGGGTTTGTTGCTATTAAAAGACTTACTGCTCGGCTAACAGGGAGCAACTCTGAAAGCCCTATGTTTTTTATATAGAATCGTTGAGAATAGGAAACAAAAAAACAAATAACAAATCTTTGCACCTGTAATGGGTAAACTCCAGGCTGTCATTTAAAGACAATACCGTTATGTAGTTAATCGAATGTGTAAATAACATAATGGATAGTAAATTATAATTTAAAATACCATATAACCAGCTTTTTCACCCGACTCTCTTTTCAATGCTGCCCGTCTACGTCCGGCAGACACTTTTCTAATTTAGGAATTGGTGCAAAAGTTTAATAAATTGCATTTCTTTTCGTCTGCTAAATTAATTATTGGCGTTCGTATTACAATCCAACATCGTTTTTTCCGCATTCGTTAAAACTACGGTGGATAGGCGGATGAAAACTACGATGTAATGCTAAATTTTAAACTTAAAGAATGGATGATATATTTTGGATGAATTAGATATTTTGGAGAATGAATCGGAACTGACTTTAACTTCTAAGCACCACTTAGTGAGTGCAGTTATAAAAACTCATGGAGTTTCTCACCTACAAAGGGAAATGCCCCCCCCTAAGCAAGCCTTGATATTAGCCGCCGGACTTGGAAGGAGACAAAAGGAGAATGGTACTTCTAAACCTTTAATATCTTTACTAGGACTAACCCTTATTGAAAGAATTATTCTGACTGCAAAAAAAGCCGGCATAAGTGAATTTCTAATTGTGGTTGGGCATAATGGAGACCAAATCAGAAAGCAATTAGCCGATGGCAGAAAACTGGGCGTAAAATTAGATTATGTTGTTAATGACGATTGGAATAGAGGTAACGGCATATCAGTTCTCAAAGCAAGAGAATTTTTTCGTGAATCTTTTATTCTTTTAATGGCCGATCACATATTTGATCATAAAATCTTGAATGAACTTCGAAAAGCGACTTTACGACAGGATGAATGTATTCTTTGTGTGGATGGGAAGATACATAAATATTTGGACCTGGAGGATGCGACAAAAGTCGTAACAACAAATGGACGAATTATAGACATCGGAAAGGAATTAACCGATTACAATGGAATTGATACCGGCATCTTTCTGTGTACGCCCACCATTTTTGATGCACTTGATGAAAGCATTGCTAACGGAAACGAAAGCATTTCAGGGGGAATCAATATCCTCGCCAACAAAGGGAAAATGAAAGCGTTGGATGTCTCTGATAAGTACTGGATTGACGTGGACCACCGAAAAGCTTTAAAGAACGCCAAGTCCTTGTTGATTGAGCAACTTGCAAAACTTACAGACGGTCCCATTGCCAAGCTGTTTAATCGACCTGTTTCTCTCAGAATTTCGGCATTGCTTCTGAAAACCAATATCACACCCAACCAAGTTACTCTGCTGAGTTTTATTATTAGCCTTTTTGCGTCATTATTTTTTTATTTCGGGGATTATCATTATTTGATTGCGGGCGGAATTCTTGTACAAATTTCTTCCATTGTTGACGGTTGTGATGGAGAAATTGCACGATTGAAACTTAGGCAGACCAACTATGGTGGTTGGTTTGATGCTGTTCTGGATAGATATGCTGACGGACTAATTGTTTTCGGTATGATTTATGGGCATTGGATGTTGCACAGTAACATTCTCATTTGGACGGTAGGCTTTGCTGCCCTAATTGGTACTTTTTTGAACAGCTATACATCAGATAAGTATGATTCAATTTTCCGCAAGAAATTAATCTGTAAAAATGAAATAAGAATGGGGAGAGATATTCGTCTCTTTATAATTTTTATAGGCGCTTTGAGCAATCAGATTCTTTTGACGTTAGCAATCTTGGCTATCATAACTAATTTTGAATCTGTCAGAAGGTTGGTGGTTCTGAGACATGAGTATGCTTAAGAATATTGAGTCAGACATCGAGAGAATTATTTCCAAATCCGAAATTCCCGAAGATTCCAAACATTCCAAAAACACAAGAGCTTGGGTTTTAAAACTGAAACCAGAAGCGGACATATCTCTTCAAATTGCAGCGCTAGGACACGATATAGAAAGAAGCATTAAGGAACTGAAAATCAATCGAGAGAATTATTCAGATTACAATGAATTTAAGATGGCTCATGCCAGAAACAGTGCAAAGATATTGTACGATCTTCTTTCAAAATATAACCTCAAAAAAACAATCCTTTATAAAGTATCTAACTTAGTTACTCATCATGAATTTGGTGGGAATCCGGAAACAAATATCCTAAAGGACGCTGATAGTATATCATACTTTGATGTTAATTTACCATTCTATTTTCAAAGGAATTCAAGAGAAGAAACGAAGTTCAGAATAATGTGGGGATATCAAAGATTATCGGACAAGGCTAAATCTATTGTAAGAAAATTCAGCTATGATAATATTGTACTGGAATCACTTTTTCAAGACGTTGTTTGTGAAGTCAGATAAATAATACTAGTTTCTTTATTCCCTTTAAGAGTAAATAAATTTTATTTACCAATTAATATGTTATTGCTAATAAATATTATTCCACTTATTTTGAAGTTAAATAAGCAAGATAAATTTATTTTGAGTAGATAATTCTTGCGAGTTATTAATATGTAAGCAATTTCTTTGAGAAGAACAACAAGAGGTTTGTAGACTGTGGAAAAATTTGTACAATATTTGCTTGACCAATCTACTCTTTGAGCGCCGAAAGTAATCGGAGTCGTGGCAATATTCATTGTTTTCTTTAACCTTGCAAAAATAATAAAAAAAATAATCACTAATTCCGCTGAGCGATTAAAATTTGATGGAAATCTCACTTCGCTACTTTCTCGAACAAGCAATGTTACTATTATAATATTTGGCTTTATTACTGCACTCGGAACGTTAGGTGTTAATGTATCAGCGCTAGTGGCTGGCCTGGGATTGACGGGATTTGCACTTGGCTTCGCTATGGAAAGATACTATTTCCAATCTTCTCTCTGGCGTTCTTATATTGCTGTATCGACCATTCAAGAAAGGAAACCGTATAAAAGATATCGGGTTACGAGGGTATTGTTGTTTCTATTGACCTACGTTACACGGAACTTGATTCCGAAGGAAATAAGATACTTATTCCGAATTCAAAATTATTCACTGATCCAATCACTGTTCTTAAGTAGTGGGCAATCGAATGTTATGTTAACGGCTAAAGGACAGGATATAGATAAACAACGCGGTCGAGAAGTTGGCGCTGACGATTATTTTACAAAGCCCTTTAGCCCTCTGGAGTTGATGGATAAGGTTGAAGAAGTTTTAGGCTAATAAATTATATACATTCTTTGTTAATTAAGCATTACGCTTCCCGCCTTTGCAGCCTTGCCGTTATGTGTTTGATTATTTTTCCCCTTTTCAAATTATCTTTGAATAATAATTATTTTCTTAATAAGATATTTGTTTTATTAGTATATGTAATTTACAATTACATGTATTTTTCTAATTGATAAAAATTAAATATATAGTCTTAAAATAAAGTGTTGTATAAATGAAGAAAGTTGCAATTGTTGGCGCCGGCTTAATGACCCAACCACTAGTTGATTATTTTATTAATAACTGTGGATATCAAGTAATAGTTTTAAATAGAACTCTTGAAAAAGCCGAAAAAGTTGTTGATGGAAGAACAGCGGGCAGGGCTGTTGAATGGTCTAATAATGATCCTGATATTCTTGATAATGTAATCCGTGAAGTTGATATTGCTATTAGCATGGTTCCCAAGCCAATTCATATTCATGTTGCCAAATCCTGTTTGCGAAACGGCAAGAATATGTTAACTACTGCTTACGAAATTCCTGAATTGTTAGCTTTAAAAGATGAGGTTGAAGAAAAAGGATTATTGATACTAAATGAATTGGGTGAAGTACCCGGTATGGATCATTTTGGCACTCAAATGGTTTTGGATGAAATAAAAGAAGAAGGCGGCCGGGTAATCAGTCTTAACTCTTACGGAAGCGGACTTCCTTCATTTGAGTCCAACAATAATCCAATGGGTTATAAGTTTTCTTGGGATCCAAGGACTGTTTTTGTAGCAGCGCAAACAGCTGCCGCGTACCTTAAGAACGGTAAAAAAATTGAAGTGCCTGGTGATAAATTGTTCGAACACTTCTGGTATGTAGATATAGATGATTTAGGGACTTTTGAATCATATCCGAATAAAGACGTAGAAAAATATGTGAAACCATTTGGCTTGGATAAGGACGTATCTTTTTACCGGGGGCTTTTAAGATTTTCCGGATATTGTAATCATATGAAAAATGTGATAGCTCTTGGTCTGTTGAAAAATGATAAAGTTAATAATTTCACGGGCAAAACATACCGTCAATTTACCGCTGCTTTAATTAATGAAGAATCGCCTGATAATCTTGAACATAAATTATGTCATTATTTGAATGTTGAATCTAATGCAGACATTGTACACCGCCTTAAGTGGCTTGGCTTTTTTGATGACGAACAAATTAATATTAATAACGGTACAAATTTAGATGTGCTTCTGGATCTTATGCTTAAAAAGATGTCCTATCTGCCTCAAGAAAAAGACATGATCATCTTACACATCGATGTACTAGCTGAATTCCCCGGAGGACTAAAAGAGAGACGGTTAGCCACAATGGTTGTGAAAGGAATTCCGCAGGGCGCCTCGGCAATGTCAAGAGCCGTTGCTCTTCCGCCGGCTATTTCTGCAAAACTTATAGTTGAGGGTAAAATTAAAGCTGTTGGCGTTTTAATGCCTCCGACTCTTCCGGAACTTTACAAGCCTGTACTAGATGAATTGAAAAACTTTGGTTTTGAATTTAAAAGAAAAACGATAAAACTTTAGCAAAAAAAATAACCCGCAATTACCCGACCCTATTTTAAAAGTGACCCGTCTTCACCAGGCAGAAATTTTTCATATTTTCAGGATGAGTAAAAAAAATGAATTGAAAAAGTGGAATTAAGTTGGGGAATTTTCAACAAACTTTTTGAACTTATATTATTAGCTTTAAAACTTCGTAAATTGTTAAATAGAATAAGGAAATTTTGAGTACAACTCTCAATGCAATGCATTATTCTCTCTTTTGGTCACTAATATTTACTCTGTCACTTTAATTACGATATTTTTGAATTATTATATTTAACTTTTAAATAATAACTAAAACTAAACAAACTTATTACTATGAAAACATCTGATCTTTTTATTAAAGCATTGGAAAATGAAGGCGTAGAATATATCTTCGGACTACCCGGAGAAGAGAACCTTGATTTTCTTGAATCTCTAAGAAAATCTAAAATTAAACTTATACTTACCCGCCACGAACAAGGCGCGGGATTTATGGCTGCCACCTATGGCAGGCTAACCGGTAAGCCGGGAGTCTGTCTGGCAACTTTAGGACCAGGTGCCACAAACCTTATTACACCTGCGGCTTATGCACAGCTGGGTGCTATGCCAATGATGATGATAACCGGGCAAAAACCTATAAAAAAAAGTAAGCAGGGCAGATTTCAGATTATAGACATTGTGGATCTAATGCGCCCTATCACAAAGTTCACACGCCAAATAGTGAACGGAAATAACATTCCTTCTGTTGTACGGGAAGCTTTCCGCACAGCTATAGAAGAGCGTCCCGGTGCAGTACATATAGAGCTTCCGGAAGATATTGCTGCAGAAGATACTGAAGAAAAATTGTTCGAGGTAGTTGGTTATCGCAGACCTGATGCCGACGAACAAGTGTGCAAGGAAGCAGCCAAATTGATTGAGGCAGCTACAATGCCGTTACTTTTAATTGGCGCCGGTGCAAACCGTAAACGTACAAGTAAAGTACTTAGAGCTTTTATTGATAAAACAGGTATACCGTTTTTCAATACACAATTGGGTAAAGGTGTCGTTGACGAAAGACATTCAAACTTTCTGGGAACCGCTGCATTGTCAGATAATGATTTTATTCACTGCGCTATAGACAGGGCAGATCTAATCATTAATATTGGTCATGATGTAATTGAAAAGCCACCATTTTTTATGGTAAAAGGTGGCAGAACAGTTATACATGTAAATTTCTTCCCGGCACAAGTAGATGATGTTTATTTTCCACAGCTTAATGTGGTTGGCGATATAGCTACTTCTGTAAAACACATTGCATATCACCTTTCCGATACAAGTAATTGGGACCTGTCTTATTTCGAACGAATAAAAAATGAGGTTGATGCTCATTTGTCAAAATATGCCAAGGACAATCGCTTCCCTCTGCTGCCGCAAAGAATAGTTAATATCATACGTGATATTTTACCTGAGGATGGAATAGTTACACTTGATAACGGAATTTACAAAATATGGTTTGCCCGCAACTACAAATGTTACCTACCCAATACACTTTTACTGGATAATGCTTTGGCCACAATGGGCGCAGGTCTTCCTTCCGCAATGGCTGCAAAGTTAATCAATCCCGATAAAAAAGTAATCTCCGTTTGCGGTGACGGCGGCTTTATGATGAACTCTCAGGAATTAGAAACTGCTGTACGTCTCGGTTTGAATTTGGTTGTGATAATATTAAACGACAACGCGTATGGAATGATAAAATGGAAACAGGAAGGAATGGGCTTTGATAATTTTGGGTTGGATTATAAAAATCCGGATTTTGTAAAATATGCTGAAAGTTATGGAGCTTCCGGATACCGCCCGGATAGCTGTGAAGATTTCTGCAAAGTGTTGGAAAAATGTTTAAATAAAGATGGTGTTCACGTAATTGAACTTGCAGTTGATTATTCTTTGAACCATTCTATTCTAAATGTATTGTTAAAAGAAAAATCTTGTATTCTTTAAATAGGAAATAATATATGAAGAAATTAAAAGTATTCTCTCCATACGATAACAAACTAATTAAAGAAATTCCTATGGTTGGAACTGAGGAAGTTGAAGAAACGCTTTCTACAGCTTATGGACTTTTCAAGGATCGTTCAAAATGGCTGCCTGCTTACAGACGGGTTGAAATATTAGAACGTGTTGCACAAATTATGAGCACCCGCGTTGAAGAGTTAACAAAAATTGCCGCAGAAGAAGGAGGCAAACCTTATATTGATTCTAAAGTTGAAGTACTGCGAGCCATCAACGGTGTGAAATTGGCTGTTGAGTATATCGGACAAATGAAAGGTGTGCAGATCCCAATGGGTCATACCAAATCATCTGCAAACAGATTGGCTTTCACTATGCACGAACCTATTGGAGTCGTTTCTTCTATAAGCGCATTTAATCATCCGCTTAATTTAACAATTCATCAAACCGTGCCTGCAATTGCAGTAGGATCACCCGTGATAATTAAACCGGCTCTCACTACACCTCTTTCCTGCCTGGCGTTTATGGATATTTTAAAAGAAGCCGGACTGCCGGATGGCTGGTGCCAGGTTATAGTTACTGAAAACGATGCGGCTGAAAAACTAGTTTCAGACCAACGAATAAATTATTTATCATTTATCGGCTCGGCAAAGGTTGGCTGGTATTTGCGTTCTAAACTTTCACCCGGAACAAGATGTGCTTTGGAACATGGTGGTGCTGCTCCTGTAATTGTAGAACAAGATGCTGATGTAGATTCGATGCTGCCGGCATTACTTAAAGGTGGATTTTATCACGCGGGACAAGTTTGTGTTTCGGTTCAGAGAGTATTTGTACACGAAAGTATTTGTGAAGATGTAGCCGACAAGTTAGCAAAAATGGCAAGTGCTCTTATTGTCGGAAATCCGCTTGAAAAAGAAACCGAGGTGGGTCCACTTATTTTACCGAGAGAAGTTGACCGTGTAGAAGAATGGGTAAATGAAGCTGCATCAAAAGGAGCTAAAGTTCTATGCGGCGGGAAAAGAATATCAGATACTTTATATAAACCAACCGTGCTGTTAAACCCTCCCGGTGATGTAAAAGTAACAACACAAGAGATATTCGGTCCTGTGGTTTGTATTTACTCTTACTCAGATAGGAACGAAGCAATTGATAAAGCGAATTCTTTACCTTACGCTTTTCAAGCTTCAGTATTCACTAATAATCTTGATACCACTTTGGATACTGTAAAGAAACTTAATGCTACTGCAGTGATGGTAAATGATCATACCGCATTCCGTGTTGATTGGATGCCTTTTGGCGGAAGAGATTCTTCGGGAATTGGAATGGGCGGAATTTCATACTCGATGGATGAAATGACGCGGGAAAAAATGATTGTAATAAAGAGTGATGTTTTGTAAGTGTTAATTATTTTTTCTTTTTTATATAATGTCTTTGCCGGAAACTTTTTCTATATTATGTGCAGACAAATAATTGAGAACTAATTTAAAAAAATGCATTTACAATAAAATAGTTATCGCAGCGTAGATACGTATTCGTAACCCCTTTTCTTATAAGTAAAAAAGTTCTTTTTGTTCAAACTTTATAATTAATAATAAAAGTCTAATACGCTGAAAAATTTATAATAAAAAAACACAACATTGGGTTTAACATTATGATAGAATCATTAAGATAAAGGAGCAGCATCATGGATATTCAGACATTAACAATATTCTTTATGTGGTGTACTATAATAAACGGTGCCCTGTTGGTCCTCTGGATCACAATGTATTCATTGGCTCCGGATTTGGTGTACCGTACGCAAAACAAATGGTTTCCCATTCCACGAGAAACATTCAACGTGGTCTTTTACTCCTTCCTCGGGTTGTTCAAAATTATTTTTCTGGTCTTCAATGTAGTTCCATACGTGGCTTTGTTGATTGTTGGATAAACATTGTACATCTAACAAAGCCTTCCACTTAGCTGCCATTCTCTGCCACGGTGCGACCCCCGAAACAAAATTCGTGGCAAGCAGTGAGAGCCACCTAAAATTTCCTAATTAAATTACTGCATATATCAGAAAAATACCTAACACAAAAGAAAATAGTGATGCAACTCTCATATAAGGTTCAATAAAAGTGACTGACCAGACGGCATATCTTGCATGCCATTTACGTGGTATAAAAAATAGAATTAACGAAGTCCCAATTATAACTAATCCAAAAATCTTAAAAAACTCCGAAAATTTAGACAACCCAGCACACAACAAAAGTGATATCCCCCAAATACATCGTATTATAATTTCAGAGTAATTTATAAAATTTGTACTTGCAGCTTTTTTGAAATAGTAAGATGCTATTTTGGGTTTAATAAACATAACGGCGCTCACGGCTATGAGCCAGATGCCCGAAAGAATTATTAACAATTGTCCTATAGTTGTAATCATCTATTTACTTCTTTTTTAACTTCAGCACTTTTTTCTTTTCGTTATAATTTGTTAATTCCGCTTCTTCCATTGCTAATTGTTTCTTATTAGGATACGGAATACAAACATTAAAATTTTCTTCCACAGTATTATTTAAGAATGAAACAGAATTTTTAAGATTAAGAATAACCGGCATTCTGTTGTGCACTCCTTCCATAAATTCATTCGGCGGTACAGTGATTAGCGATGTGCAGACTTCCCCGTCTTTTACAAATGAAATAGCTGCCACGTAAAATAGTAGAATGTCTTTCAAATATATTTTGTGCTGTACTTTCTTGTCGTTTATTTTTGGCCATTCGTAAAAAGCTGTCATCGGGACAACGGCTCTGTTTCTTTCAAACAAACCCGTCCAAAACTTTTTAGTTTTTATTGTTTCTATGCGTGAGTTAAAAATAAGCGGCGATTTATCAGAAAATTTTATCCCCCACTTTGTTGTAGTCAGAGCCAATTTATTTTTGCCGTTAACAATTGTCATTATTTTATTTGTGGGACGTATGTCTTCGGTGGGATATTTCCTTCCTTCTGTTCTGTTTGCTATCTCGTAATTCTCTTCTTCAATTGCTTCAATTACTTCAAAGGGAACCTGCTTATTTTCAAATCTTCCGCACATATAATTCAGCTCACCAAAGGAAGTTCGCTCCACACGGTAGTGTAGCGCTTAGAAAGTTTTTTCTGATTCATCCACCAGGTTCTTATGTTCACTCCGCAGGCGGCGGATTTAACCGTGTTCCGTCCCCAAAACGAATTTATTCTGTCTGCGGTTTTCATTATCGTAAACATTTCCGTCGTCGGTTGTGGTTTGAACAGATCAAATTGTATTGTGTTTTGCTTTACCAGGTGATTGAACATCACACCTACTTTTTTATATTTATATCCTTTACGGAATATTTCATCAAGCAGTTTGTGAGCAATGTTTATAAGCTTGGGTGTGTAAGAGGACGGTATTTCAGGTCCCATAGAAGCAGAGTTAAAATACTGTGGATCGCTTGTGAACCTGTTTGTTTCAATAAAAACTACCACCTCACTCGCCGCTAAGTTTTGACGGCGCAGTTTTGCGGCAGCTATGCTTACGTAATTTGCCAAAGCTTCTTTAATTACATAAAGTTCCTCCAACTTGTGCCCGAAACTTTTTGCACAGCAGATGCCTTTTTTGTCGGAGGTTTCCTGCTCAAGTTCCTTGCAGGCAATTCCTTTCAATTCCAATACTGTCTGCCTGCCTACCTTCGTCATATATTTTTGGATGAATTTTTCATCGGCATATTTAAGTTCTTTGGCAGTGTTAATATTGTAGGACTTCAGAAATTTTGTATACTGTCTTCCCACTCCCCAGATATCGCGTACATCAATTTTATCCAGCAGTTTGTCGGCATCTTTGTGGTCGGTTAAATCAAGCACACCGTTATATTCCTTCATTCTTTTTGCAATATGATTCGCTGCTTTGCACAATGTTTTGCTCGGTGATATTCCCACGCTAATCGGAATCCCCGTCCACTGCTTTACGGTTTTGCGGATTTTCCTTCCATACTCAGTAAGGGAATCAAATGTATAGTTACTAATTTTTATAAACGCTTCGTCTATGCTGTAAACTTCAATTTCATCACTAAAATTTTTCAGAGTGTCCATTACCCTTTGCGACATATCACCGTAGAGAGTGTAATTACTGGAGAGCACCTGTATGTTATGCTTTTTTACCATGTGCGGAATTTTGAAAATCGGTTCACCCATTTTTATGCCGATTGCTTTCGCCTCGTTGGAGAGCGAAATAATACAGCCGTCGTTGTTTGAGAGAACCACAACTGGAACGTTGTTTAACTTCGGGTTAAAGACTCTCTCGCAGGAAGCGTAAAAATTGTTACAATCTATCAGTGCAAAAATCGGTCTACTCATATATTCCTTAATGAATGCAGCACAAACGTTGCCACTCCCCAAACCTCAAAGTTTCTGTCACCGTTCACCTCAATATCCGGGAAGTTTTCGTTCTCTGCAACAAGATAATATTTATTTCTTTTTTTGCTGAATCTTTTTACGGTCAATTCACCGTCAAGATTCGCAATTATAATTGAATTATTTTGGGGTTGAAGCGACCTGTCAACAATAAGCAAATCGTTGTGAAATATGCCCGCGTTTATCATACTTTCGCCGTTAACTCTTACAAAAAATGTAGCCGAAGGATGCTTAATGGCATACTCGTTAAGGTCTAACTTTTGGTCAATATAGTCCTCAGCCGGAGATGGAAAACCGGCTTGGATCTTGGTTAAAAACAATGGGAGTTTAACTTCTTTCAGTTCTTCCGGGATAGAAAATATTTCCACAATATTACCCTCGCTTTTAGTTTTACGCTTCATTATGCCTCTGTAACTTAAACGGCAATTTAAGGAAGTTAATCGGAATTTTCCACAGGAGAGTTTATGGCTTCAGGAATAAAGTTCATCCGAAGAAACTGTGCAAGAGTATGAGAATCAACATTTGGTTTTGAATTTAAACACAAAAAGATAAAACTATAGTATATTACTATATAATATTTTCCGTATCCAATTAAGTTTAGTGCGTATAACCCGCGGTTCTACTCGGAACGCAAACGCATTCCGGTTTCACTGCGTTGGGCGGAAGGTTTTTTTAGTTTTTGGGTAGTACAGTCTTTTTTAATGTAGCATTTTATGTAGGTTACATAAATCAATATTTTTATAAATAAAAGACTAGTGTTTAACTCTACTGCCTAATTCTGGGCGGCAGGTTAATTGTGTCCGTTATGCCTGACATAACCAGCAAAACTGAAGAAGGATAATGCTGTATGAATTTTAAAAATATTTTTATCTCGATGATTTTTGCCGCGGCTATGGTTGTGACTGCTTTTCTGATTCATCGTGCGCGCCCTGATGCAGAATTAGCACAACCGGGTCCCGAATATGTGCGGGCAACAGGAAAATGCGCATCGTGTCATCGTATCGAAACATCTGCAATAGTTCATCAATATTCAATGAGTAAACATGCAAAACAGAATGTAACTTGCTTTGATTGTCATCGTACCCAAAAAGGACAAAAAGAATTCGACCATAAAGGATTTACTCTTGCCAGGAACCTGACGGCTTTGAATTGTGCTCAGTGCCATTCCACTGAATACAACCAATTTTTAAGGAGTCGACATGCTGCTCCTGCTTGGGCCGCTGTTACTGGATCCAAAGGATTCTCTGCTGAACAGATAGCATATGCCGAAAAATATCATCCTAAATCGATCATACGTCCCGCCAACATACTCGCCATTACTCAAGGAAAAGGTGTTTTGGAAAAAGGATGCTTGGCATGCCATTCTATAGGAAAGCCCAACTTGGATGGCAGCATAGGAACATGTATAGACTGTCATGCAAGGCACTCAACCTCAGTTGCTTTGGCGCGACAGCCAGAAACCTGTGGACAATGTCATATGGGACCTGATCACTCACAGTTGGAGATTTTTAATGAATCGAAACATGGCGTGTTATTCGCTGCTCAGAAAAAATACTTAAATCTAAATGCTTCTCCCAAGACGTTAACAACCAAAGATATGCCTGTTCCCACGTGTGCTACATGCCACTTGAGTGGTCTTGAAGGTATGAATGTAACCCATGATGTGACAGAGCGTCTTTCGTGGTGGCTCTTTTCGCCGGTGTCAAAAAAGCGGCCAAATTATAATCTGGGACAGGAAGCCATGAAGAACATATGTTTCAAATGTCATGCTAAATCACAAGTCGAAGATTTTTATCGCGAGGCTGAGGTTGTTATACATTCAACGAACGAAAAAGTCCAGAGATCACTGGATCTAATTACTGCCCTGCGTAAGGAAGGTTTACTTTCCCCTGAGCCATTTGATGAACCCATTGAATTTATCGCCTTTGATCTTTGGCATTACTATGGCCGGACTGCAAAACACGGTGCGTTTATGGGCGGTGCAGATTTTGTCCAATGGCATGGGAATTATGAATTGCTCCTCAAAATGGTTGAAATGGAAGAAATAGCCAAAAACCTCAGAAGTAAATCCCGATTGGAGACTGGAAAGTGAGTAAGTGGACCCGCTACCGATCGCTAATTATTGAGTTCTTCGTTGTGTTTAATATGAGCTTCCTGGCTCTGGATATCTTTATCGCTCATTCGACGAATGGGTTTTCCCATCCTGCAGAATGGATCCCATTCTATTTTTCATTGATCGCACCCTTACTATTAATTGTTGAATTGGGTCTGAATTGGAGTAGAAAAGAGCAGCGGCACAGGTTGATTGGATTTTTGGTAGGTTCCTTCTCCTCAATCATTGGAATCGCTGGTTTGCTGTGGCACTTACAAGGTAGCTTTTTCGAGTTCCAAACTTTAAAAAGCCTGGTATATACAGCACCATTTATCGCACCTTTGGCATATACGGGTTTGGGTTGCATACTAATTATGAATCGCATGGAAAAACAAGATGGGATGGTGTGGAGCCAATGGTTGATCTTCTTCGGACTTGGTGGATTTTTCGGGAATTTTGTGCTTGCTTTGAGTGATCATGCTCAGAACGGATTTTTTCATTTAGCAGAATGGATTCCAGTCATAAGTAGTGCCATAGCCGTTGGTTTCTTAGGAACAGTCTTATTAAGAAAATGCTCTTATCGTTTTATAGAGCTTTGTATAGCAATAATGGTCTTACAAGCGTTTGTTGGAGCGCTTGGTTTCTATTTCCATGGAATCACAGTAACCAGGGGCCTCTCATCCAGTTTTTTTGAAAACCTTATTTACACCGCTCCAATTTTTGCGCCACTCTTATTTGTTAATTTAGCTTTTCTCTCAGGGTTTGGACTACTGGGTGTACGCTACATCCTAACTCAATACGGTGAAGTATCCTGAGTAATATAACAACTTAATCCAGCAAATGCGTCCAATGCACCACTGATTTCAAACCATTAGACTCCAGTAAATACACAAGGAATATAAATTTGAAATATCATCATTTAGGGATACCGACCTAAGATAAATTAAGAGATGAAAAGCATTTTAAGTATTTAAAAATGTTTCCCTTGGTGGTCACAGTCGTGAGTCTGTCCGAGAACTGCCATCCCTAACTTGTTTCGAGATCTAAAACTACTAAGACACTCCACAAAATGAAGACTCTGAAACTAGTTCAGAGTGACAAATTTGAGTTTTATTAGGCTATCACTGCCTGCCCCCCGAGTTTTTTCGGGGGTCGCACCGTGGTATCGGTTTTAAAAAATAATTGTGAAATAAAGTAATTCTTTAAAAGTTTTTATATATTGTATAAAAAAATTACAATTAGAAGATTGAGGGTGTTTAGTAAAATATTTTAATTAATTACATAAAATAAGGAGGTCTTATGACTGATAAAAAAATAATTGCAGTTGTTGGTTCTACCGGTGCTCAGGGTGGTGGTTTGGTTCGTGCAATTATGAACGATCCGGATGGAGGTTTTACCGCACGCGCACTTACAAGAGATCCTAACTCCGATAAAGCAAAAGCACTCGCAGATTTGGGCGCCGAAGTTGTAAAAGCCGATGTGGATGATGCTGATAGTTTGAAGCAGGCATTCGATGGTGCTTACGGTGCATATTGTGTTACATTTTTCTGGGAACATTTCTCACCAGAGAAAGAACTCTCTCATGTAAAAATGATGGCGGATGCAGCAAAGGATGCTGCACTCAGCCATGTTATCTGGTCTACACTTGAAGATACACGTGAATGGATTCCGCTGAACGACGACCGCATGCCCACACTAATGGAAAAGTACAAGGTGCCACACTATGATGCAAAGGGTGAAGCAAATAAATTTTTCCCGGAGCGTGGAGTTCCCGTTACTTTCCTGCTTACATCTTTCTACTGGGATAACCTGATTTATTTCGGTATGGGTCCGAAGAAAGGAGAGGATGGCAGACTTGCTTTTACATTGCCTATGAGTGATAAGAAACTACCGGGAATTGCTGCGGAAGATATCGGTAAATGTGCATACGGAATATTTAAAAGTGGTTCTGAATATATAGGCAAAACTGTTGGTATCGCAGGAGAACACCTTACCGGTACACAGATGGCATCTTCGCTTACTAAAGCATTTGAAGAGGAAGTAAGTTACAATAATATCTCACCGGAAGTTTACCGCGGCTTCGGTTTTCCCGGCGCAGATGATCTAGGTAATATGTTCCAGTTCAATCAAGATTTTGAAGAATACTTTTGCGAAATCCGCAAACTTGATCTTTCCCGCTTACTTAACCCTGCACTACAGACTTTTGATGAATGGCTTGAGAAAAACAAAGACCGCATTCCCATTGAGTAAAAGATGCCTGAAAAATAAAAAAGCCACTGGTTTGAAGTCGGTGACTTTTTTTTATAAAGTCGACTAAAGCAGCATTAATTTACTTTTTTTGAGTACCAGGGTTGTATCTTGACAGCCTTAATAAATTATTTTCAGCGTATTTTAATTGTTTTTGGTTATATTAAATAAAACAGAATGTTAGGTAAATTTTATGGATTTAAAACTCGCAGTATTAATAGACGGAGATAATATACCATCTGCTTATGTAAAAGAGATGATGGAAGAAATAGCTAAGTATGGTAATCCAACAATAAAAAGAATTTATGGCGATTGGACCAAACCTCATCTTTCAAAGTGGAAGAATATCCTCCTTGAAAACGCTTTAACACCAATTCAACAATATGGATATACAAAAGGAAAAAATTCGACGGATTCCGCAATGATCATTGATGCGATGGATATTCTATATTCAGAAAAAGTCAATGGTTTTTGCCTGGTTTCAAGCGACAGTGATTTTACTCGTTTGGCCACAAGGCTTAGAGAAGCCGGGATGAAAGTATTTGGAATTGGCGAGAAAAAAACACCGGAACCATTTATCGTTGCTTGTGATAAATTCATTTATATTGAAATTCTTAAAAGCCAACCTGAGGAAAGTGAATCGGAATTTTCAAAGAGCAAGTCCCCATCAAAAGACAATATCGATAAAATTACACCAAAAGTGATTAAACTGATTTCGTCTACCATTACGGATTTGGCAGATGATGATGGTTGGGCTTTTCTTGGGGATGTTGGAAATCTTTTACAGAAAAAACAACCAAATTTTGATTCCAGAAACTATGGCTTCCAAAAGTTAACCCCGTTGATCAAATCAATTAAAAAATTTGAAATTGAACAACGTGAAAGTCCTAAGGGACGATTTAAATTAATTTATGTGAAGAACAAAGAAAAGTATTAGTGATTTATAATAAATTATTTATTAATTTCAATTGATTACATTATTCATAAAAGGAAAATTATTACGACTGCTCAAAGAATGCTTTCTTTAACTTTCGCAGTTATCTTTTCAATAGGTATTTAGTTAACAGGTTTTAATATCGTACACTGGTTTCTTTATGTACCTGTTATTCTTTTGGTTTTTACCGCTGTTACAGGTAAATGTCCCGGACTAATGTTCTGGAAAAAAATAGGGTTCAAAGATTAATAATTTTTAATAATCGAAAACGGCTGCACTAAATCTACAAATACAAGCTTTTAAATTTTTGTGGATGCAGAAAATTTTTTTTAATATAAATACATCAATTTCTGGTAGGGGAGATTGGATTAATACCGGCAACAACTGTATTTAATTTCACTGTAAACCGTGGATAATATTATTTATATTTCCAACTGATTTCACTGCAAAAATAGTGTTACATCTTCCCTCTTAAATATGTGTGAAATAATTTATCATTTTTATTATTTGTAAAAAAAGTTAACTTATAAAGGATTATTCAAAAAGAATAAGTACAACAGTAAATTATTTTTTAATAGAAAAAGCCGATAAGTTTATTTTGAGGATTAGTAACCATGTGTGAACATGGTTGCATATTATAAAAAATGGGCCTACATTTATTACATAAGAGTAGCTTACACAAAATCTTTATTAAATTAGACTTCTCCGTAAATTGTAAATATTTCCTAAAATTAATTATTCTGATTTTCTTTTTTTTAAATATATATAAAGTCAGTTACTCCCAAATAAATAACAGTTATATTGTCGGTAAAATTACAAGCAAAGAAAATAATAAACCTGTAAAAAATGCAAATGTTTATTTAGCATACACAATGTTAGGAAGTTCAACCGATGATAACGGTGATTATTCAATTAAAGATATTCCTTCCGGCAGATATACTTTAGTTATTTCCCATATTAGTTACGAAACTTATAATATTAAGATCGCGATTAAAGAAGAAAGGAAATATAATTTTGATATTGAATTAAAACCTAGTGTATATCAGTTCTCAACTATTAGAGTTACAGCAGAGGGACAAATCGAGTGGGAAAAAAACTTGGAAATTTTTAAGGAATCATTTATCGGCACTTCCTATTTTGCACAGAATACTTTTATCGTCAATCCTTTAGACCTTGATTTTAATTGGAATGCGGATGATTTGCTTTTTGCTAATTCACAGAAACCCTTGATAATAATTAATAAAGCATTAGGGTATAAAATTGAATATGATTTAATCCACTTTGAGTTATATGAGGATTACGTTAAATACTCCGGATTCCCAAAATTTAGTCTATTAAAAACATCAAATCCTGATACTTTAGAGCTTTGGAAATTTAACAGACAAAAAGTATATAATGGTTCTTTAAGGCATTTCCTACATGCGATTTGCAAAAACTATAGTATAACAGGTAAAAAATTAAGCCCCCCAGAAAATGAAATCAATAATTCCATTAAAACTGATAATGGCTATAATCCGGAATATTTGGATTATAATTTTGTAGAAAAAAATGGATTTGAAGTTTTATATAGATCATGGCTTGAACCAAGGTTTGGTATAAAACCGATAATCTTTTATGTTAATACAAATCAATACATCAAGCCTACAAAAAATTCGAATGAAATGTATTTAAAATTTGAAAATTATTTCGAAGTACAATATCAAAACCCTAATAAAGAAAAATTTCCAGAAGACAACGACAATAAAATATCGTGGATAAAACTTGAAAAAGATTCGGTAATTATTGATAAATTAGGACGTTATTATGAGACCTTTGGCATTAAATCATATGGCTTTTGGGCAACACAAAGATTAGCTGATACTTTGCCTTATGAATATGTGTACGGAGATTCGTTATTTATATATTAATTGTTAGATAAAGAGGAACCTCATAGTTTATAAAAAACTCGGAAGTTTTTTTTTGATTGATTTTACTTAATTATTTTCAGCTACTCTTTTAAGAATCCCTTTCAGCAAATCATAAAACTTTTCGACAGTTTTGATATTTACTCTTTCATCCGGTGAGTGTGCTCCTTCAATTGTCGGTCCGAATGAAACCATATCTAGTCCAGGATTCTTCGCTTCCAAAATACCGCATTCCAAACCGGCGTGAATAGCTTTTATTGCAGGTTCTTTATTAAATATTTCCTTAAAAACTTCTTTTGATGTTCTTAATATTGAGGAATCAAGATTAGGTTTCCACCCCGGGTAACCGTCATTTGTTTCTACCCTGGCACCAGCTAAGCTGAATATTGCTCTTACATTGTTTGCAATATATTGTATAGCACTGTTAATAGAACTTCTTTGACTTGTACCTAATTTTAATAAATCACCTTCTGTGTGAATTGTTGCAACGTTTGTTGATGTTTCGACCAAATCCGGAATATCATGACTCATTGCAATTACACCGTGTGGAAGAGCTAGCAAAGTATTAATAATTTTATTTCTAAAATCACTTGTAAAAACTTTTTCTACATTGATATCAGATGCTTGCAAAGTTATTTTTAATCCGCCGTCGGAAGTTTCGTATTCATTAAAAACATCCTCTTGAAAATTTTCCACTATCTGTATTGCGTTTTTTTCATTTGAAGGGTCTATTGAAATTATTGCTTCTGCTTCGCGTGGAATTGCATTCCTTAAATTTCCGCCTTCAAGTACTGCGAGAGAATAACCCGTACCGGCGAGAGCATTTAATGACCTGCTTAGAATTTTTATCGCATTTCCCCTGTCGGTATGTATGTCCAAGCCTGAATGTCCGCCCTTTAATCCGGTAACAACTAATTTATAGTTTTTATTACTTTCCCGATTACTCGCCCAGTCAATATCAAATTCGGCTACTGTATCTACACCGCCGGAACAACCAACATAAAAAGCACCATCCTCTTCTGAATCAAGATTTATTAAAGTCCTTCCTGAAAAAAAACCCGACTCTAAATTGCTCGCACCTGTAAGTCCTGTCTCTTCATCAATTGTCATCAATATTTCTAATGGTCCATGAACAGCATTAGGATCAGTAATTAAAGCTAAAGCGGCTGCAACTCCAACACCGTTATCGCTTCCTAATGTTGTCCCGTCAGCAGATAACCAATCCCCGTCTCTAATTAGTTTAATGGGGTCATTTTCAAAATCGTGGTCTATTTCATTATTTTTCTCACAAACCATATCAACGTGACCCTGTAATATAACAATTGGGGCATTCTCATAACCAGGTGTTGCGGGTACGTTTGCAACAATGTTACCAACTTTATCTTCTTTAAAATTTATATTCAAACCGTTTAAAAGATTTCTCAAATGTTCTCTAATTTTTCCCTCCTTTTTGGAAGGTCTTGGGATATTAGCTATTTCAGAAAATCTTTCCCACAAAATTATGGGTTCTAAACCGTTTAATACTCCTGACATTTTTTTTTCTATAATAAATAATTCAAAATTATTTCATTAACTAAACAAGCTGACTTACTTTTTTACGTTCGGCAAGTTTAGCATTTTTTTTATCCATTTCGGTTAAATATCTTTTTCTTATCCTAATATTTTTTGGAGTCACTTCAACATACTCATCATCGGTTATCCATTCAATTGCTTGTTCAAGTGTAAGTATTTTTGCCGGTTCCAATCTTATTGCTTCATCGGCACCCGATGCCCTCATATTTGTAAGTTGTTTTGTTTTAGTTACATTAACTCTCATATCATTGTCCCTTGTATTTTCACCAACAACCATTCCTTCATAAACTTCAGTTCCTGGTTCTATAAAAAAGACAACTCTTTCCTGCAGTTTATACATAGCATAAGCAGAAGCCAGCCCGTTTTCCATTGATATAATTGTACCTCTCTGTCTCTGAGTCAACTCACCTTTGAAAGGTTCATAAGATTCAAAGTTATGGTGTAAAATTCCTGTACCTTTAGTGTCTGTCATAAATTCTGCCCTGTAACCTATTAGTCCCCGTGCAGGTATTAAAAATTCTACCCGGGTATTTTCATTAAAAGTAACCATGTTTCTCATTTCTGCTTTTCGTTTGCCCAATTTTTCAATTACTATCCCGACATACTTTTCAGGTACATCAATTATTAAGTGTTCAATGGGTTCGCAAAGAACATCTGCTTTCTTTTTCATTATTACTTCAGGTCTTGTCAGCTGCAGTTCATAACCTTCACGCCTCATATTTTCTATTAGTATTCCTAAATGAAGTTCTCCTCTACCGCTTACTTTAAATGTGTCGGGAGAATCAGTCATTTCTACTTTTAAGCTTACATCGGATTTTAACTCTCTTGAAAGCCGTTCGCTTATATTTCTTGTAGTAACATATTTGCCTTCAAGCCCGGCAAAAGGTGAGTTGTTAACCATAAAATTCATAGTTAAAGTAGGTTCATCAATTGCGACAAATGGAAGTGCTTTAGCATCATTCAGATCGGCAATTGTATCTCCAATGTTTACGTCTTCAAGTCCCGCAATTCCACCTATATCACCGGCTTCCAAATTTTCAGTTTCAACCCTGTGGTAATCTTTAAACTCATATAATTTTGAAATTTTTGCTGTAAATTTTTCACCTGTTCTTTTTATCAATGAAATTTGATTCCCTACTTTAATAATTCCGTTGTGCACTTTGCCGATTCCTATTCTACCTAAGTAATCATTATAATCAATTGCAGATATTAACATTTGTACCGGTTCATTTAAATCCCCTGTCGGTACCGGTATATAATCTAAAATAGTTTTAAATAAAGGATTAAGGTTTTCACTTTCGTCATTTAATTCTTTCTTTGCAATTCCCTGCTTTGCGATAGCCCAAATATATGGGAAATCAAGCTGCTCGTCGGAAGCATTAAGTGATACAAAAAGATCGAAAATTTCATTCAAAACTTCATCAGGTCTGGCATCTTTTCTGTCGATTTTATTTATCAATACAATCGGTTTTAAACCTAGTTCCAGTGATTTTTTTAACACAAATTTTGTCTGAGGTAACGGACCTTCGGCTGCATCTACTAATAGCAAAACACCGTCTACCATTCTAAGCGTTCTTTCAACTTCACCGCCGAAGTCGGCGTGTCCGGGTGTATCAACGATATTAATTTTTACTCCATCATAGACAACACTCAAATTTTTTGCAAGGATTGTTATCCCCCTTTCTCTCTCGAGATCGTTGGAATCCATTATTCTTTTTTGGACTTTCTGATTGTCTCTGAAAACCCCCGTTTGTTTTAACATATAATCTACAAGTGTAGTCTTACCGTGATCAACGTGTGCAATAATTGCTATATTTCTAATATTCTTGTTCAATTTAGTCCTTTGTTCTTATTTAAATACAAGATATAAATATACTTAGAAGTGCTTGGATTAACAATGAAAGAAGTAATACAAAATTTGAAATGAAATATTGTACAGTTATTTTTTAAGTAGTTATTTGTGTTCTCAAAGCAATTTCTTCCAGAATGGAAGAAACTTTCAAACAAGACTTCATATTACCTTGAAAAACTAAACTAAAACCCTTAACGTGAATCTCAAAAGCCTGTGTTCTTGCTTTTTCAAATGTACAGTTTGTTGCTTTAATAAGTTGAATAATTACTTCGTCAAAAGTATGCCAGTCATCATTATAAACTATTACGCTGGATAAAAAAGTTGTAGTTGTTGATTCGTCAATTTCTATTTCTAATGACGGTTTATATGGTTCCATTTCTTCCATAATGGTAATCTAATAAAAAATTAAAAAAGATGATGTACTAATCGTCAATTATTTTTAATTAGAATTTAATATAATAATGACAAAATTGATTTTACTTAAACACATATATATATTTTTATAATAAATAAAAGATTTTTTGGAGGATAAATGAAAATAGCAGTTTGTATTAGTCACGTTCCCGATACTGCTACAAAAATTAATATTGCTGATAACGGAAAAGAAATTGATCCGGCTGGGGTAACATATATAATTAACCCTTACGATGAATTTGCGGTAGAAGAAGCCCTAACAACAAAAGAAACCTTGGGGGATGATTCTGAAGTTATTGCCATTAGTGTTGGAAACGATAAAAATAAAGAAACAATAAAAAAAGCTCTTGCTATGGGCGTTGACAGCGGTGTTCTATTAAAAATCGAATCACAATTAGATTCATTCGGAATTGCAAAAGCACTTGCAGAAGAAATTAAAGCTCAGGGTTGTGACCTTGTTTTTATGGGTAAACAATCCGTTGATTTTGATAACCAGATTGTTGGTCAAATGACATCTGCAATACTAGATTATTCTTGCATATCGGTTGTTGTTGATTTTAAATTAGACGGACAAGATATTACTTGCGAAAGAGAAATTGAAGGCGGTAAAGAAGTTGTCGCTGCACAATTACCTTGTATTATTACTGCACAAAAAGGTCTTAATGAACCAAGATACGCTTCACTTAAAGGTATTATGTCGGCAAAGAAAAAAACAATTGAAGAAAAATCTGCAGTGGAAACCGAAAGTAATACCGAAGTTATCGGACTTAAAAAACCACCAGCTAAAAACCCGGGAAGAATTTTAGGAACAGATAGTTCAGCAGTACATGAATTAGTTAGATTATTAAGAGAAGAAGCAAAAGTTATTTAAGGTATTTATTTATGGGTAATATAATTTTAGTAATTTTAGAACAAAGAGAAGGCAAATTAAAAAAATCTTCTTTCGAAACTGCTTCTGTTGCAGCAAAGCTGGCAAAGGATTTAAATCTAAATGTGCAAGCAGTTGCAATAGGTAGTGAAATATCAAACTTAGATGAAGTTGCCAAATACGGTGTCGGCAATATTACTCACTTCAAAAACGATTCACTTGCAAATTATTCATCATCTGCTTATGCAGCTATCGTGACAGAATTTGCAAAAGAAATTTCTGCTGATTATTTAATTGTTGCAAATACATCTTACGGTAAGGATTTGGCACCGAGAGTAAGTGTTAAATTAAATGCGGGCTGTCTAATCGATTGTGTGAAATTAGAAGTTTCATCTGGTGAAGTTATTGCTACAAGACCAATTTATGCCGGAAAAGCTTTAATGGATGCCAAGTTGAAAAGTGCTGTTAAATTTTTTACAATTAGACCAAATGTTTTCAAACCTGTTGAAGAAAGTGTTACTGCAGAAATTACAACAAAAGATGTTGATGTACCTGACACAAGCACTAAGGTTATTGATTTCAAAAAAGCCGAAGGTAAACTTGATGTTGCAGAAGCGGATATAATTGTTTCCGGCGGAAGAGGATTAAAAACACCTGAAGATTTTAAATTGATTGAAGACCTCGCTGATGCACTCGGTGCAGCCGTAGGTGCTTCCCGAGCAGTGGTTGATGCAGGATGGAGACCCCACGGAGAACAGGTAGGACAGACCGGTAAGACAGTTTCACCATCACTTTATATTGCTTGCGGTATATCGGGAGCAATCCAGCATTTAGCCGGAATGTCATCTGCAAAATATATTGTTGCAATAAATAAAGATAAAGATGCTCCCATTTTCGGAATTGCTGATTACGGAATCGTTGGTGATGTTTTTGAAATAATACCCAAGTTAACAGAAGCTATTAAATCATTAAATTAAAATAAGTTAAAGAGACTAACTTGAATAAAATTCAATGTGAAATATTAGGGCTATCTTCAAGCCCCGCAACTGGTGGAGCTTATGCCATACTTTTGAAAGAAATGAATTCTTCAAGAAGATTACCGATTATTATTGGAGCATTTGAAGCCCAAGCAATTGCACTTGAGATAGAGGGGATCAACCCACCACGCCCCCTTACTCACGATCTGCTAAAACAAGTTATTGATACTTTGGGTGGTTCCGTAAAAGAAGTTATAATAGATGAATTAAGGGAGAATACATTTTTTGCTAAAATAATACTTGAAGTTTCTGCACTTACTTATGAAATTGACAGCAGACCGAGTGATGCGATTGCAATTGCTGTCAGGACAAAAGCACCAATTTTTGTAGTTGAAAATGTAATGGAAGCAGCTGCATTCCTTCCAACTACGGAACAAGGGAAAGATACTGAAGATGAATTACCCGGTGAAGGATTTTTTAATGCTAATAGTAAAGAAGCTCAGATCGCTTCTCTCCAAACAAAATTAAGAGAAGCAATTGAATCCGAAGAATATGAAAGAGCTGCTAAACTTAGAGACGATATCCAAAAATTAACAAACCAAAATTAGAACTCTTAAAATACTTTCTTTCCAATTTCACAATTGTTGCATTTATTTTTACTGCAGTAATTCCAGTACAATTGTAATGTACCCTGGTAGATAACACTTCTATCAGATTTTACATTTAGTGCTGACATAACATCTTCAACTAATTTATTGTTTCCGGTTTGTTTATAATTCAAATAGAAATTTAGTACACTGTTTAGTATTTCTCTTTTGTTAAATATTTCAAAATATAACGAAAGATATGGCAGAACAATATTAATTATAATTTCATCTGCACGTGTGAGTCCGACCAAATATATTAATTTTGTTTTTGCAGGCTGATCGAATACAAAATGGTCACGCCAATATCCCTCTGCTTTAACAATGAAATTATTTCTTAATTTTTTTTGTAGATTTTTATTATCCTTTTCAGTTTCTAATAATTTTATTAAATCGTGTATTAAATTTCCCACTAATATTTTTTTAAGTATTTTTACTCCGCCTGCTATTCGCACTGTCGGAAAGTTTTGCGGTCTCATTCTAAAAAAATTCCAAGAAGCAGGATGTAGTCTTTCACCGTAATCATAATCGTAATATTTATTCCAATGCTCGCAAAGTTGTCTTGTATAAACGGATGTTTCCTCATCAGGCAGTTCTTTAACTTCAGGCAATAAGCCACTCACGCTGAATAAAATTGCTTCTAATATTTGATCCAAATTATTATCGTTTTTGATAGATTTAAGTAATTTTATTTCCACTGATTTAGCAAGTTTATGCATATTTTCTTTATTTTTTGAATAGCCCAAAGCAGTGAATATATTTTCATAAAGAAGTTGTTCCCACAAAACCGGATCTGTAAAATCATTGTAATTAAATTCTGTCCTGTCCAATTCTGATTCTAAATCATAATTAACGATTGGCTCTTTTAATTCTCTTTGGCTTAGATAGGACAACTCTTTAAGCCTGTTAAATAATTTTTTCTTTTTAAAATTAAATCTATTGCTGCCTAAACTTAGTAGATAATCTTCTTTAAAAATTTCAGATACTTCATTGTTCAGCCCTACACAGGGGATATTATAAGACTTACTTGTACTATCGGATTTAATTTGATCCGTAAAGCTTTGTCTTATGTTTGGCTTAATATAATCGGATATCGAAATAGAAGGAATTACTCTTTTATTTTCAGTGATTACAAATTTTTGATTTGTACTATTTGCATATACAATATGCAGAATAACTTTGTTGTATTTTTTATTTGTATGGTGATTGTGCTTTTGCCAATTTTCTATCTCTGTATCAATTTCAATATCGCCGTTAAAAGTTGTGTAGTCTATTTTAATTTTAGCATCTAAATAATCAGGCCCGTCTAAGTCTTTGTTCTTTTCTCCTTTTGATAATATTTCGATTGATATACCGTCAGAAGTCTTTAAACAACCAGTAAAATTATATTTCTCCCAAATTTCACACAGAAATTTTTCGGAGATAATTCTCTTATTCAAAACTTATAAATTATTCTTTATTAATTAATATAGAAGTAGAAATTGACCTTATATTACCCAAAGTATAAAAAAATTCAATATTGTTTTTACCAGTCCGTAACCTAACATTCCTAAATGTATATTCCCCACCTTTAACAGAAAAGTATAAATCAATTTTTTCTTTATTAATAAAAAGATAAATATTTGCATATTTTATTTTGCGAGGTAATACAACTTTTATATTTAATTTATCATTCTTTGTAGTTTGTGTTGTATCAAAGCCAGGTATTTTTATCAAGGGAAGTTTTTCTCTGATGGGATATTTGTAAACATTTAGTTTTTCTTTATAAAATTTATAAACTGAATCAATTTTGTTTACTATTAAATTTTTTGATAAAATTTTATTTTGTGGAATTTGTAACGGATAATTTTTAATAGTGAATAGAGAAGCTGCAAAAATAATAATAGTTGATATGTTAATAATACATTTCATTTATTTAAAGCTTCATTAACCATTGTGTTTAATTTGATAAGTTCCTCGCCAGCCGCCTTTGCAAAATTTTTTGAACTATCTTTATAGATAATACCACGACTCACATTAACAAGTAATCTCATCTTATCCCTTCTTGAGATAATATTTATTACTTCTTTTAAGCTTCCGCCTTGAGCACCAACCCCGGGAACTAATATAGGTAGCTGTCCGAATAAATCAATATCTTCTTCTAATTCTTTTGTATGAGTAGCACCGTAAACAAGTCCGCAGTTATTGTTTTTATTCCACTCTTTAACCTTTTCAATTATTAATTGATAAAGCTGTTTGCCGTTTTCAAGTTTTACTTTCTCAAAATCAGCGGCACCCTTGTTTGATGTTAAAGTAAGGACAAAATTTAATTTATCCGAATAATCTAAGAATGGACTTATTGAATCATGCCCCATGTAAGGATGAAGTGTAATAGAATCAAAAGCATAATGTTCGAATATAGATTTAGCATACATATTAGATGTGTTCCCTAAGTCTCCCCTTTTTGCATCACCAATAGTTAAAACATCAGAAGGTATAATTTCCAAAGTTTTTTCCAACTGGTTAATACCCTCTATTCCGTGGCATTCATAAAAAGCTAAATTTAATTTATAAGCAGCAGCGTTATCAATTGTACTTTCAATAATCTGTTTATTAAATTCTAATATATTATTCTGTGAATCCTTTAAATGAACCGGTATTTTTTCAATATCGGTATCTAGTCCTACACAAATAAACTTGCCCTCATTATTTTTATTTTCTAATTTTTCTAAAGCAGTCATTTTTATTTAAAATTTTTGTACATCATAGCTGTTTGTCCCAAGATATTCTCTATTAAAAAGGTTCAATTAAAATATTTTCTTTATTTATTTCTTCTAAAATTTTTTTATCAGATAAGATCAAATAACCTCAGTTATGTATAATTTTTTCTTGTTCGATAAACATTTGCAACAATTCCCAAAAGTGCCATATTTACTAGTAATGAGCTTCCGCCGTAACTTACAAGCGGAAGCGTAATACCGATTACAGGCATAATACCGATAGCCATTCCTATGTTTATCATAAAGTGAATAAAAAATAAAGATAAAATACCAATTATTGTTAAGCTCAAGAATTCATTTTTAGTTGTTGAAGCTATTTTTAAAATTTTTAAAAAGATCCAAAGAAACAATATAAGAGTGATAACTGTCCCAATAAATCCGAATTCTTCTCCAATAACACAATAAATAAAATCCGTCCATTGTTCAGGAATAAAATTAAGTTGTGTCTGGTTACCGTTTAAAAATCCTTTCCCGAATAATCCCCCCGAACCGATTGCCACTTTTGCCTGAATAGAATTATAGCCCGAACCTAAAGGATCGGACATAGGATTTAAAAATGATTTTATTCTAATTTGCTGATGCGAACTTAAAGCACGAAAAACATAATCTGTAAAAAAACCTGCTGCTAAATTTATTGCAAAAAGTGAACCGCTAAATATTAGACCTTTCTTAAAAAAGATAAGAATAACGGCGACTATTACTAAGGTAGCTATAAATGGAAGTGTACCGAACATAGATGAAATTGCTACAACACCAGGTGAAAGTACTATGAATAATCCAAAGAGACTAATTCCTTTCCAAAATATTATTGTTAGAAATATTGTTATAAAAACTAAAACTGTTCCCATATCCGGTTCAAGCAGAATTAATACGATGGGTGTAAAACCAATTGCCAATGCCAAAAGTATATCTTTAAATGATTCTATATCAATTTCTTTTTTGCTTAAGAAAGAAGAAAGGGCAAGTATTGTGGATATTTTTGCTAATTCAGATGGTTGAAAACCAAGTGAGCCAACATATAACCAGCTTTTTGCCCCTGAAACTCTCTTACCCATTACCACAACTATAATAAGTAAAAGAATTGTAAAAATATAAGCCGGCCAAGCTATATTTTTAAAGGTGTTTGTCGGTATAGAATAAACAACGAAAAAAACAATAATACCTGACCCAACCCAAATCAATTGTCTAATAAAATTGTTTTCAGCAATCGGATTATTAAATGTTGCACTATAAATTGCAATTAAGCCAATACTTAGCAATAATATGATTGGTACGAAAAACCAAAAATCAAATTTATCTTTAAATTTATAGTTTATTTGCAAGGTTACTTCACCAAGTTTTTATTTACTGACAAATTTGTTGCTGCTACATTTTTGTTCATCTTCCTTAGTAAATATGTTTCAACTAATTTTTTGGCAATTGGGGCTGCGTGTGATGCACCAAAACCAACATTTTCAACAATAATAGAGAAAGCAATTTGTGGATTATCAAAAGGGGCAAATCCTATGAACAATGCGTGATCATCTCCATGGGGATTTTGAGCAGTACCTGTTTTTCCTGCCATAAAGATATTCGGTATTCTGCTTGCAACAGCTGTGCCTTTCCCGTTAACAACTAAAAACATTCCTTTTTTTACGATATCCCAAACTTCTTTTTTAATATTTATGTGGATTGGTTTTGGATTAACTTTCACAAATTTATTTGTTCGTTCGTCAATATAACCTTTAAGTAAATGGGGACGAAAACTATTACCGTTATTTGCAACAATTGCTGTAAATAGTGCAAGCTGGATTGGGTCAACACTTACTTCCCCTTGTCCAATTGCTAAGCTTGCCATTATACTTTTAGGCCAATTTTTACCGTATCTTTTAATATAATACTGTTCATCAGGTATTAAACCTTTTGCTTCGTTACTTAAATCTATACCTGTCTTTTTACTGAAGCCAAAAAGAGTAGCATATTCTTTCCACTTTTTCATTCCTATTTTATAAATGAGATTGTAATAGAACACATTACAAGAACGTTCAATTGCTTGTATTACATTCATTCTACCATGAACTCCGTCGCATTTGAAATATCTTCCGTAAAATTTTCCGCCACCTGAACAGTAGAATGTAGTATTTTTATTTATTACACCTAGATCTAAAGCAGCAATAGCTTCTAAGATTTTAAATGTAGAACCAGGCGGTTTTACAGACATAATGGCTCTGTTAAAAAAAGGTTTGGCAGGATCTTTATGCAGTTTTTGTAAATAATCTTCAGTTGTAAGGTATGCAAATTTACTAAGGTCATAGTCAGGCGCACTTACCATTGCAAGAACATCACCGGTTTTAGGTTCAATAGCTACTATAGCACCTCTTTTACCTCTAAGAGATTCTTCAGCAACTCTTTGCAGTTCCGAATCTATTGTAAGAATAAGATCATTACCTTTAACTGCTGGCATATCATTTTTCCCGTCCTTAAACTTTCCGATAAATTTTCTACGTGAATCAACAAGCAAATAATTATAACCTTTTTTACCCCTCAATAAATTTTCATATTTTTTTTCCAATCCCGTGCTTCCTATAAAGTCACCTAGTTTGTACTTCTTTTGAAATTTATTTAATTGCTTTTGTGAAATTTCATTCAAATAGCCGAACATTTGAGCTCCTGTAACATTAGCCGGATAACCGCGATGCATTTCAACCTTATAACTAATTCCCGGTAAATGTTCCATATTTTCTTCAATCCAAGAAATAGTATTAAAGGAAACACCTCTTTTAAATCTTAGTTGAAGATATTTAGAATATCTTTTATTCTTTTCTAAGAACTTATTTATATAACCGTCTTCCAAACCCATAGTAGCTTCTAATAATTTGTTTTGATTTTTATCATAACCTTCTTTAGTAATAAATATTGTATACGATGGAAGATTATTTACAAGCAATTTTTTATTCCTATCTAAGAATAATCCTCTTACTGGAATTTTTTCTATTTTTTTAACGCTGTTCCTTTTGGACTTTAGCTCATAATACCCTTTTTGAAGAATCTGCATCTGGAATAATCTAATAAGCAGAAAAGAAAAGCCAATAATAATTACCGCATATAAAATTGATTTTCTAATTTGTGATGGAAAATTTTCAGCTTTCAAATAATTTCCTCCGTGGATAAAAATAAATTATTATTATTGCTACTACAAAGGTGTATAGTCCCGGTAAAAGTCCTTCTTCAAATAACGATGCAATAATATTTGTGCTGAAGTCAATAGTAGAAAATATTGAATAAATAATCGAGGCAGTTATTGAGCACAAAAGTACTATTAAGCCAAAGTTAAATGGTTTTAAATAAATATGCCTTTTATTTTCATTTGAGAAATAGCCTGCAATAAATCCTGCCAAAGTATAGGAAAGCATAGCACTGCCTAACAATCCCCCTGTTATTAAATCAAACAACAAACCATATACAAAACCAAGAATAGTCCCGTAAAGTTGGCCGAATAAAATTGAATGAAATACAAGTAAAATTAATATAAAATTCGGTGTAATAGCGTTCCATGTAATAAATTGGACTAATGTAATTTGGACAATTAAGACTGGGATAAAGAATAATGTTGAGAATATAAATTTAGTTCGCACTGTTTTCCTTCTTAAAAAAATTAAGTTCCAGTTTATTTACTTGAACACTCTTAATCATTTTAATAATAAATACGTTTTCAACGGATGTTAAATTTGCAAAAGATTTTATCTTTACCCGATTAAAAATGTCAGTGCTCTTGTTATTAATTGATATTATATAACCAATTGGAATAGGTAAGGGAACAATTGTACTTAATTCGGATGAAATAATCCTATCCCCTATTTTAATGTCTGATGTTTTTGGAATATTTGTAAGGATTAGATCATTGCCGTCCCATTTTAAAATTGCATTAACTCTACTTCTTTCATCTTTAACTGTAATACGTAAGTTAACGTTTCTTAATGTTCTTATCATCGAATAATTATCCGACACTGTATAAACTATACCGATAAGACCCAAATCATTAATTACAGGCATACCCGGTTTTACACCGTCGGTTTTCCCTGAATTTAATGTAAAAGTATTTGATGCAGTATTTAACGACTTTGATACAACCGATGCTGAGATAAAAGGGTATGATACTGTGCTTTTCAATGAAAGCAATCTTTTTAGTTCTTGGTTCTCAATACCATACTTCCTTAGTAAATTAACCTGAAGCATAAGTTTGGCATTCAATCTTCTTAATTTATCATTTTCATTTTTAATAAGAGTAGAAGAAGTAACATCTGAAATTAAATTAGAGAAAAAAGCAAAGCTGCTGAAAGCTATTGTTCTTACATTTTTAACAGCGGTATTATTATTATTTGTTAGGGCAAAGAGGCTTGCTAAGATGAGAATAACTAATACTATATATTCTTTAAATTTATTCCAAAAGTTAGAAAATATTTTTAACATCTATTTAATATGTTCTTTTACGAATTAAGACCTTCGAATATTTATTCAAATTGTCTATTACTTTACCTGCTCCTAAAACAACTGCTGTAAGCGGATCATCACAAACATGAACAGGTAAATTTGTTTCCATTCTTATTCTTTCATCAATACCTTTTAAAAGAGCTCCACCTCCAGTAATCATTACCCCACGGTCAAGTATATCGGCAGACAATTCCGGCGGTGTGCGTTCCAAAGTTTGTTTAACTGCATCAACAATTTGTACAATTGATTCATTAAGAGCATCTCTAATTTCTACAGAACTAACTTCAGTAGTCTTAGGTATTCCGCCTACTAGATCTCTTCCTTTTACCTGAATTGTAATTTCTTCTTTTAAAGGTACTGCAGAACCTACTTCACATTTTATTGCTTCGGCTGTTCTTTCACCAATTAGCATGTTGTGGTTCTTTTTAAAATACTGCATAATTGCATAATTCATTTCATCACCGGCAATTCTGATTGATTCTTCATTAACAATACCGGATAAAGCAATAACCGCAATTTCAGTAGTACCTCCGCCGATATCAATTATCATACTTCCAGCAGGAGCCTCAACGTCTATGCCTATACCAATAGCAGCCGACATTGGTTCAGCAATTAAATGAACTTCCTTTGCACCTGCGTGTTCAGCACTATCTCTAACAGCTCTTTTTTCAACTTCCGTAACACCGCTCGGTACGGCAACAACAACTCTCCTGCTTGATAAGACGCCTACTTTTACTTTTTTAATAAAAGCTCTTATCATACCTTCCGCAATTTCAAAATCGGCAATAACACCGTCGCGCATTGGTCTTGTAACACGAATTTCTTTGTGTTCCCTGCCCAGCATTTCTTTTGCTTTATTACCCAAAGCAATTATTCTTTTCGTGTTTCTATCAAAAGCTACAATTGAAGGCTCATTAAGCACAATGCCCTTACCTTTAACATAAATTAAGGTGTTGGCTGTACCAAGATCAATTGCAATGTCGGTAGAAAATAAATCTAATATACCCATATTTCCTCTTAGTGCTTAAAGTGTCTAATTCCGGTAAATACCATTGAAACATTGTTTTCATCAGCAGCGGCTATTACTTCTCCATCTTTCACCGATCCCCCGGGTTGGATTATTGAAGTAGCACCGCAGTTTATAATTTCTAATAATCCGTCAGCAAATGGAAAGAATGCATCTGAAGCAGCAACAGAATTTTTCAAATCCAATCCGTGCTCATTTGCTTTCATTTTTGCAATTTTTGATGAATCTAATCTTGACATTTGTCCAGCACCAACACCTAATGTTGTTTTATTTTTTGCAAAAACAATTGCGTTGGATTTTGTATGTTTTGCTACTTTCCATGCAAAAATTAGGTCTTCCATTTCTTCGTTGCTCGGTTCTCTTTTGGTAACAACTTTTAGTTCATTCTCTTTGAGAAGAATATCATCACTATCTTGCACAATAATTCCGCCCGGTATGTTTTTAAAGTTTTGTACTTTACCTTGAATAGATTTTAACTGTTTAACTAGCCTTCTATTTTTTTTCTTTTTTAATATCTCTAATGCAGCGTTTGAAAAAGATGGAGCACAAATAATTTCCAGAAAAATTTCATTCAATTTTTCGGCAGTTCCTTCATCAACTTCATTTGTAAAAACAACAATACCGCCAAAAGCTGAAACGGGATCGCATTTTAATGCATTCTGATAAGCTTCCAATACAGTACTACCAAAAGCAGCACCAGCAGGATTACAATGTTTAATTATTGTGCAGGCGTTCCCGCCTATTTCTTCAACAAGTTCAACTGCAGAGACTAAATCTATAATGTTATTATATGAAATTTCTTTGCCGTGAAAGACTTCAAAATAGGACTGAAAATCTCCGTAAACGGTAGCCGATTGATGGGGGTTTTCACCATATCTTAATTGTTTTTCTTTTTTAGTATTTAGCCTGAAATAATTCTTAGGTTGATCAAATAACTTTTCCAAATGATTTGATATTACAGTATCATATCTTGCTGTGTATGAAAAAGCTTCCGCTGCTAATTCTTTTCTTTTATCAATGTTTATTTCACGGGATTTTAATTGCTCAATAAATTCTGTGTATTGATTTGGGTCTGTTAAAACGGAGACATAATTATAGTTTTTAGCTGCTGCTCTTATTAAGCTTGGTCCACCAATATCTATGTTCTCAATTGTATCTTCCAATGTAACATCAGGTTTTGATATTGTCTGCTCAAACGGATATAAGTTCACGCAAACAACGTCAATCGGTGGGATACCGTTTAACCTTGCTTCTTTTATATCTTCTTGGTTATCACGTCTAAATAAAATTCCACCGAATATTTTAGGATGAAGTGTTTTTACTCTGCCGTCAAAAACTTCAGGGAAAGAAGTAATTTCACTTATTTGAGTAACTTTTATACCGGATTCATTTAGTAATTTTGCAGTATTTCCAGTAGCTATAATTTCATATCCTAAATCAGATATTTCTTTCCCAAATTCAGTTATATTTGTCTTATCGGATACGCTAATTAAAGCAATTTTTTTCAAATCAAGTTTCCATTAGATTGAGTTGAAATCTTTACATTTTATCAAATACCAATTTTAATTTTACCATCAGCAATCTTTTCTATTACTTCGGGTAATAATTTATGTTCAATATTTAAAACAGAAGCTGCTATTTCTTCGGGTGAACTACATTGGGAGACATCAATTTTTTCTTGTGCTATTATAATTCCCGTATCATAAGTTTCATCAACAAAATGAACGGTAGCACCAGACTCTCTGTCACCGGCGTTAAACACAGCTTTGTGAACATTCATACCATACATCCCTTCACCTCCGTAGGAGGGAAGTAAAGCAGGATGAATATTAATAATTCTTTTTTTAAAATTATTTACAAATGTAGATGGTAGTAATTTTAAAAAACCAGCAAGAACAATTAATTCGATATTATCTTTCTTAAATAATTCAGCTAGACAATCGTATTTTTCAGTAATTTTATATTTATCAATACAATAAAATGAAATATTGTTTTCATTTGCTATATCAAGGGCTTTGCAAAACGGTTTATCTGTAATCACCCATTTTATATCAATTTTTCGCTTTAATTCAGGGTAATTTAAAATTGCCTTAAGGTTAGAACCACGTCCGGATACAAACGTCGCTATACGCAAAATAAGATTTCCCTAAAAGTTGTTAAAATTACCTAAATAGTAGTAAAGATTCAACGATAACAGAAGTAAATTAATTGTAAATGAAGCTTTAAATCTATTTTTTCTTATTCTGAAGTGAAGCTTTTACAAAATCTCTAAATAACGGGTGAGTTTTTGTTGCCCTAGATTTTAATTCGGGATGAAATTGACATCCGACAAACCAAGGATGATCCGGTAACTCAATCATTTCAACTAATTCTCTATCCGGGGAAAGTCCGCTTAATATCATACCATTTTTAGTTAATTCATTTCTGAATTTATTATTTACTTCATATCTGTGCCTGTGTCTCTCAGAAATAAAATTTGTTTTATATGCCTTAAAAGCTTTTGTACTTTCATCAATTTTACACGGATAAGTACCAAGTCTCATAGTAGCGCCCATGTTTTTAATATTTTTCTGTTCGGGCATTAAATCAATAACACTATACCTGTTATTTTTAAATTCTGAACTGTTTGCTTTAATTATTCCGCAAACATTTCGGGCAAATTCTATTACTGCACACTGCATACCAAGACAAATGCCAAGAAATGGAATATTATTTTCCCTAGCATATTTTACTACTTGTATTTTACCTTCAATTCCTCTTTCGCCAAAACCACCGGGAACTAAAATTCCATTAACCCCCTTTAATAATTTTTTTGCATTGCTCTCATCAAGTTCTTCCGAATGTATGGACCTAACTTTTACTTTAGTATTATTAAACGCACCGGCATGTACAAATGATTCAATTATACTTTTATAAGCATCCATGTGTTCAACATATTTACCGCAAAGAGCAATCTCAACTTCATTAGCAGGATTTTTAATTCTGTTTATAAGTTTATTCCAATTATCTAACTTTATTTTTCTATCCGGAAGATGTAGCTTTTTTGCAACTATTTGGTCCAGTTTTTCTTTATAAAGTACAAGTGGAACTTCGTAAATGGAACTACAATCGTGAGCAGATATAACTGACTTGGAATCTACATTACAAAATAAAGAGATTTTATTCCTAATTTCTCTGCTGATTTTTTTCTCGGAACGGCAGACTAAAACATCCGGCTGTATCCCAAGTGTTAATAAGTTTTTTACACTGTGTTGAGTAGGTTTTGTTTTAACTTCACCTGCAGATGATATATAAGGTACAAGTGTTACATGAATGCTGATAGCGTGTTTTTTACCGTATTGCATAAGTATCTGTCTCATCGCTTCCATAAAGGGAAGACTTTCAATATCACCTACCGTTCCTCCAATCTCAGTAATAATTATATCATATTCACCAAGTTCACAAAGTTTGGTCATCCTTCTTTTAATTTCATCTGTTATATGAGGAATAACTTGTACTGTGGCGCCTAAATAATCTCCGCGTCTTTCTTTTGTAATAACTTCGTGATAAACTTGTCCTGTTGTTGTATTATTTAACTTGGACATATTCACATCAAGAAATCTCTCATAATGGCCCAAATCTAAATCTGTTTCAGTTCCATCATCCGTTACATACACTTCCCCGTGTTGATACGGACTCATTGTTCCAGGGTCAACATTAATGTAGGGATCGAATTTTTGGATTGTTACTTTAAAGCCTCGTTGTTTTAACAACAGCCCTAATGATGATGCAGTTATACCCTTGCCTAATGAAGATATAACACCGCCTGTTACAAAAATGAATTTTACTTTTTTTCGGGGGGAAACGGTCATTGTTTTTGTCCTTAAATATATCACTTGTTTATAATAATCTCAATCTGTTGTTGAGATTATTTTAATATTTTTAAAAATATTGTAACAAAGTTTTATATTGATTGAGTAAAATTGTATAACTTAATAAAATATGTTTCAATCTGAATATTTGCCTTCCATTTGTCATTTTTTGTTAACAATTATTTACATCTTTTGAAAAATTAAATTTGTTATTATTATTCTTACACTTTATTATTAATGTTCGTTTTAATTTAAACGAATTATTTAACTTTAGTGTCTAAGTAATAATCTATTTTAGAATTTAAATCTTAAGTATATTCATTTGACTAATAAATTATTCAGTGTATTTTTTTCTGTATTTATAATTTTTGCGTTTAGTAACCAACAGTTTGTTTACTCACAAGATTCTACGTCTAGTCTTGCATATAAAAAGAAACATCAATTTTTTAGATATTCAATGTTCTACAGAGCGGATTTGTCTTATCAACTTTGGCACCAATTTAAATTAGTACAAAAAGCAAAAGGAGGGGACCCTATTGCCGAACACGAATTAGGACTTAGATATTTAATGGGTGAAGGGTTTGTTTCCGATACTACATTAGGCGCAAAATGGATAGGAAATGCTGCGAGAAAAGATTTAACATCTGCTGAATACAACTATGCCATATTGTTGAATAACGGGTGGGGTGTTGAATGGAATCCTTTTCAAGCATATGATTATTTTCAAAAAGCAGCTTTGGACGGGATGCCGCAAGCTGAATATATTTTGGGTGTGACACATTTAAATAACCTTGTTGTAAAAAAAGATTTGCTTACAGCTTATGAATGGTTAAAGAAATCTGCGGAATCCGGATTTTTACCTGCAAAAGAATATCTAATTAAACTTGAAAAGAAGATTTCTCCTGAAAAATTAAAGAAAGCAAAAAAAAGTGTTACTAAAAAATCTTCTAAAAAAAGAAAAACTTTTAGCAATTATCTGACGAGTTCAACACCGACTGGACTTGAAATAATAGATTTTGATTTAATACAAGATTCTGCTACAATAATTACAGATAAACACATACTTGGTGCTTTACTTACAGAGACAAATATAAATTTAGCAGATACTTTAGGTATAACTGAAAAAAATGATTCATCTTTGAATATATTAAAATCGGGTTTACCATTTTTAAATCAGTCTGCAGAAGCAGGAAATCCCGAGGCTCTTACATTACTTGGCAGGATGCATCAGAAAGGTAAATATTTTAAAAAAGACAACATTAAAGCCGCAGCCTATTATCTGCGAGCGGCAAGACTCAACTTACCTATTGCAGCTAATTTGTTATTCCAGCTATCTAAAAATAAAAAGTTAATATTTGAAATAAGAAAAGCGGCAAAAAAACAAGAAGCAATTCCAATGTATATTTGGTACGGATTATATGTGCTTGGAATTCAGAAAGATATTGCTCCTAAAGATGCATTTAAATTACTTTACCAATCTGCAAATAAAAAATATATCCCCGCTATGGTAGAACTTGGCCTATCGTATTATACGGGAAACCTAATAAAAAAAGATAAAGATAGAGCTAAAAAAGTTTGGGAGTCGGCGGCAAAACTTGAAAGCGAAGAAGCTCTGACGAGAATTGCAGCTACAAATATCCTTGAGAAAAAATATAAAAACATCAAATTGGATATTGATATTTTAATGAAATCTGAAAAGATGGGCTCTATATTGGCAGAAGTTACTTTGGCATCATTATATGAAAAAGGAATAGGTGTAAAAAAAGACAAGACAAAAGCAGTTATGTATTACAGGTCTGCTGCACAAAGGGGAAATAGTTTTGCGTTCAACCAATTAAGAAAAATGTATGATGAGATTAGACCGCCGAGGTTTAGGTTTTAAATTTTTGAATTTATTTTTTTATAAAAAGGATTTTTCTATTCTAATTTTTTTATATCATCAAAATTTGCAGGTATTTCTATATCTCTAATTTTTGCTTCAGCATTAAGTACAACATTCCTTTCGCGTAAATCTTTTGTTAGTATTTGTTTAGCTCTTTTTTCTGTTGGTGGATTTAATTTCTCAGCTTTTTCTAATTCTACAACTTGTTTTAAAATATCTTCTGGCAGTTCGTTTGAGCATTTAACAATCAATTCAATAAATAAACTTGTAAAAAATTGATCAATTTGGATTTTTCTTTTCGTAGTATGGACAAATTTCCCTATGATACGACAAATATTGTCCCTATCCTCAGGACTTAATTTTTCGGCAAATTCATATTCTTCAATTTTCTTTAATGACAGGATAATTGGCTCGATAGAATCATTAGTAATTACATATACATTATAATCGCTCATATTATAGAAAAGTTGTGAAATGCTATCGATAGTATTAGTAGGAATAACTAAAAAAATATCCTTTTTTACGTTTTCTAATTTAGCGTATTTTTTAACACTTTCAGTTTGGGCTTTAATATATTTGGGAAAGTTTGTTAGATCGTCACTAGCAGGGCTTTTTGCGTCAAAAATTATATATTCGTCACAAATTTCAATTGTGTTATCAGGACTCCCTTTAAATGGAACTTTATCAACATAGTTAACTAAGTATGTTTGGCAAATAGATTTAATGTGTTGTTGGACGGTTTCTTCATGTTCTGACCATAATTTTTTCATATTTTGAAAATAATCATCCTTTTCCTTTACTCGTTCATCATTTAACCGAATTCTTTCTTTTTCTAGATTATCTTTGACTTGATTTAATTGAGCAATTTTATTTTCATAGTCTTTTTCACGTTCTTCTTTAGCTGATTCAAACTTAGATACGTTGGTATTTAAGTTATTTATTGTTTCATTTAATTGGTCAATTTTTGAGTCCAAAGTTTCAATTTGAAAATCTTTTTTTTCCACTAGTTTATCCAAATCTTGAACCTTAGCTAAAAAATTATCGTTTTTAGTTTTAATTTGAGTAAAATTGTTTTTAAGTTCATCAAAACTTTCTTTGTGAGTTGTAAGATTTTTTTCAAATGATTTAAACTCCTCAAAAGCATCATAACTCAATGTTCGTATTTTTGCCCAAGAAAATATTCTTTGCCAAAATGTTACTTCTTTAATTTTCGAAAAAAATAGATTTAGTTTATCCATTTTAAAATTCCTCCACTATTTCAAAAACACTAATAATATTTAATCACATTTAGAATATAACGTCAGGGATGCTAAGGCGTAGTCTAAAACAACATTGTCGCATTTATTGAATAAATTTATTTTTATGTAAAACTTCTAAAATTTTCATCACATAGAGAAAAGATTCTTTAATATTTGTTATTATTTTACCCTGACACTTGATAGGACATTCGATGATCTACTTCGTTTTTTACTCTATCAATTTGGTTTTGTGTAATTCTTTTTTTGAGAGTATTTACCCTTCTTCAAGGCTTTCTGGGCCCAAGGCTTATCAGCGGGATCGGTTAGAAGTAACACTTCCACATTAATATATATTTTCTTAATCCCTTTTATTCCGTTTTTACGTAGGATTTGTTTAATCCTTTTTATATTAACAAGCTTATCAATATCGGCAACGATTTTCTGGCCCTTCTTTTTATTTATTGTATCAGGAGAATATGCTATACTACTAGTGTTTGATTTGGAGCTGTTCCAATTTTTTTGCTGGGCGTTAGTGCTTGACAGTCCCAATATGGAAACACTTACAATTACTAAAATTACACTTTTATTTAAAAGTTTCATTTTCTACCTCTTATATTTATTATTTAATAACCTGCAAGAATTATCTATACAAAATAGAACTATCTAACATTTTTAATTTTAGAATAGGTTGAATAATATTTATCAGAAAGTAAATCATACAATAAAATTTTTAAAAACATAAACATATTAATAAACAGATACTGCTTTGGAGGAATATGGGTAAAAGTAGTACCCCAAAAAGAAACAATATAATATGGAATAATTTTGTTAATAATACAAATTAATACTTTAAAATTATGAATGTTGAGTTTTGAATTGCTTTAGGGATTTTTGTATTTCCCAATAAAAAAGGGACAGGTTAAGGGAATGACGGTTTGTGTTTTTGGGATTTTCCTGTTCACCTAATTATCATAATGAAATTTGCAACTATAAATTAAAATTGTATTCTTCACAACCTGATAAACCAGTCTATGTTCTCTATTAATTCGTCTCGACCAAAATCCAGATAGATCATATTTCAACGGCTCGGGTTTACCTCTACCCTCAAATGGAGTTCTCTGTATATCTTTTATCAATTCATTTATTTTCCTGAGCATTTTTTTATCTTCTGTTTGCCAGGATATATAATCTTCCCAAGAATTTTTCGTGAAAATGATTTTCATCATTCTTCAATTAATTCTTTTTGAATTCCTTTTCCGTCTTTCATTTGCTGAATAGATTCATATAACCTGTCAGCATTGGCTTTAGAACTCAATAAGTGAACTGTTTCCATTATTGAATTATATTCTTCTAATGAAATCAATACAGTTCCTTTTCCTGTTCCTCTTTTAATGATCAAAGTTTCATTATTCTCTTCCACACTGTCCAGAAACTTTTTAAGTCCTGTACGAAATTCCGTATAATTTGCAGCAATCATTTTTATATCACCTTAAGTTATTAAATAAGTACTAATATACGTACTTAATTAGTAACAAACAAATTTACCTTCAATTCTCTAAAACTTTGGGATAATACAAACGAAAGCAAAGAAATAATTAATAATGGTGGAAGGAGAAGTTTAGAGGATTCCCGCTTTTCCTGACAAAATCGGGACAGGCCTGCTTTCCGCCTTCGCTCGCTTCGGCGGACAAGTCACCGAACAGGCTACGGAAAGGACGGTTTGTGTTTTTTAGAACGTAACTGCGAGGGACAGGCCCGACTACGTGAGTTAATACTTTAATTATTGCAAATGAAAAGTTTGCTGTTTTGTCACGGAGCAGTCCGTGATAACCCAGAACAGGATTTTTAATTTATTATATGAACTAATCCCAATTAAGATTCAGAATTTTATTATAGTCTTCTGGGCTGTTCATATTAAAGAAAAGATTATCAGAATAAAAATCTAAACTTTCCGGATGCAGCAATTCAATTTCTATCCTATCCAAAAATGAATGCAATCTGCATTTCTTCTTTTCGTTTTCAGGTTTATCGGAATTTTCAATTTCAAAATCATCAAGATACTTTTCTGCTTGCGAAAATATTGACTTATTATAGACACCAGCAAGGGGTTGTATGTAACCAGCAGCTTCACAAATTGTAACAGGTTTATCAGTTTTATAAGTGATTAAATAATTTATCATTTCAGGTGACATAAGCGGTATATCACACGATATTATAAAATTCTTTTCCGTTTTTGAATGAAGTAGTGCAGAGTGAATACCAGCCAAAGGTCCTCTGTATTTGTAAGCATCGCAAAAAATAGGTAACTGTAAAAATTTATATTCTTCCGGCGTGTTGGAGATGAGAATGATATTGGAAAATAGCGGTTGCACAATGTCAACCATTCTTTCAATCACGGTTTTTGAACCCAGTTTCATAAGGGCTTTGTTTTCACCCATACGAATGCTTTTGCCTCCGATTAGAATTATTCCCGTTACATCGGTATGCAATTTACAATCTCCCCTTTCTTGGGATCTAAATGTTCCTCTTCAATTACTATCAAACAGTTTGCTTTACTGAGTTCAACCATATTACCAGATGACTGTGAGAATTTTGAAGTGACAAAATATTTATCTTTTTCTTTTTTCAAAACACCTTTCATAAAATGTCTTTTTTTATCTTTCTTTCTCAAATCATTTAATAATTCAGCTTCAATTTGTTCTGTATTTTGTTTCCCAAATAAATTGTTGATGTTCTCCTTAATATAAACTTTAAAGTTTACCTGGCTTGAAACAGGGTTACCCGGAAGTCCGAATACTAATTTTGTTTTGTTCCCTTTCATTATTTTTCCAAAATAACACGGTTTCCCCGGTTTGATATATGCTCTCCAGAATATTTTTTTTACTCCCAATTCTTCGAAGATATCTTTCAAGTAATCATACTCACCAACCGATACACCGCCCGTAGTAAGGAGTATATCAACATCGGAGCTTAAAATATTATTGACTTTTTCTTTTATTTTATCCCTGTCATCTTTAACAAATCCGTAATTAATCACTTCTTGGTTTACTTCTGACACTTCCCCTAAAAGAGAATATACATTTGATACTCTAATCTTATCCCCTTCAGGTTTTTCATTAACAGGTATCAGTTCATCGCCTGTAGCCAATATTCCGAATTTTAATTTTTTATAAACTTTTATCTCACTCTTACCGCAAGAGGCAATTGATGATAAATGACGCGGTTTTAAGAAAGTCCCTTTCTCAACAGCAATTTCACCCTCACCGATATCAGTCCCTTGACGTCTTATATTCATACCGTTAAAATATTTTGAGCCGATTGAAAGTCTAACTTTCTGATCGTGAACTTCTATGTCTTCAATCGGAATTACTGCTGTACAAACATTTGGTATTTTAGCGCCTGTCATTATTTTGAGAGTTTGATTTTTTAAAAGATCAAAATCTTTAAAATTACCTGCAGTTATCTCCCCTATCATTTCCCATTCATTTATTGAATCATCAAATTGAACAGCGTAACCGTCGACAGCTGAATTATCAAAAGGTGGAAGGTTTATATCAGAGATGACATCTTCTGCTAAAGTTCTATGGAGAGAGTTTTCGAGTTTAACAGTTTCCGATTCTAATTTTAGATTTTGAAATTGCTCTTTAATTAGTGAGAATGCTTCATTATAGCTTAACATAAAAAAATAATTTTTAATTATCGATGGTGTAATTCCCACTTTTACCGCCGGTCTTTGATATTAATTTTACTTCTTTTATAACAATTGATTTATCAACTGCCTTGCACATATCATAAACCGTCAATGCTGTAATTGCCGCGGCGGTCAATGCTTCCATTTCTATCCCCGTTACTGAATTAGTTTTTGCAAATGAATATATTTCTACCGAATTCTTCTCTTCGTTAAGTTCCAGTCTAACATCTATTTTTGAAATAAAGATATTGTGACACAAAGGTATCAGCTCAGAAGTTTTTTTACCTCCTTGTATGCCTGCAATTTTAGCAGTAGATAATACATCGCCCTTTTCAAGTTCATTGTTTCTTATTTTATAAAATAATTCATCAGAAACTGATACTTCAGCAAAAGCTTCGGCTGTTCGTAATGTTATATCTTTTCCCGATACATCAACCATATTAGCTTGGCCGTCTTTATTTAGGTGTGTTAATTTGTTCATCATCCGCCTATTGACATCATATTATTTCCAATCATTTCGATAAGTTCTTCAGGTTCTGGGTGTTTCTCCCATTTATGTTTTATTGCTTCTTTTAATTCATTTACAATATCATCATTTGAATAATTTTTTTGAAATAATTTTTTAAAATTGATTTCGTGTTTACCCTCAGAAAAAAGGCACAATCTGAATTTACCTGTTGATGAAATTCTTACTCTATTACAAGTTGAACAAAAGTGCTCGGAGATTGAAGTGATAAAACTTACTTTAGCAGGATAATTATCCATTTGAAAATCTTTTGCCACACTGTTTTTGTCACTTGATAAAACACTTAAAGAATATTTTTCTTCAACTAAATTTTTAATCTCTTTATAACTCATAAAACCGTTCCTTTCCCAGGCATTACTTCCGAAAGGCATAAATTCAATGAAACGGATATTTACGTCCATATCTTTGAAATAATGGACAAAATTTAAAATTTCATCATCATTTACCCCTTTGATAACAACGACATTTACTTTTACAGGTGAATAACCGTTTTCAATTGCTTCATCAATTACCGAAAGAATTCTGTCAGCTTCATCTTTTTGTGTGATGGATAAAAATTTATTTTTGTCCAAGCTATCAAGACTAATGTTTAAGCTGTCAATACCTGATATTTTTAATTCGCTGACTCTGCCTTTAAGAAGTGAGCCGTTTGTTGTAATTGCTGTTTTAAAACCATATTTATTTTTCAGTTTCTTAACTTCACTAAAAAATTTGAAAATATCGCGTCTAACGAGTGGTTCACCACCTGTAAATCTGATTTTTTTAAATTCTAATTCGCCAGCAAATATTTCGATTACTCTTAATAACTCTTCAAATGATAGCAAATCCATTTTAGAGAGTTTATCATTTAATTTATTCGGATTACAATAGATGCAATTATAATTACATTTATCGGTTAAGGATATTCTTAAATAATCGTGAGTTCTGTTAAACCTGTCAATTAGCTTCATATACTATAAAATAATTAGTGCAATAACCGCTGAAATAATTACGACATAAGCCGGATGCATCTTTAAAAAAAACACCAAAGAAAACCCTATAAGAATAATTATTACTCCTTTTAATTCCGCAACGTTTCTAACTCCGTATTGATAAATTAAAGCAGCTATCATTCCAATTACAGCATACTTAATTCCGTTAAAAGCTTTTACTACAATTTCATTTTTCTGAAAATAATCCAGGAAATAAATTGCAAGCATTATAACAGTAGCGGGAACAATTAAATTTCCGAGATTAGCTGCTATAACACCCAATATACCGGCTACTTTAAAGCCTGTATAAGTTGCGTATTTAATAGAAATTGCACCGGGAAAAACTTCAACTAATCCGAGCACCTTTAAAAATTCATCCTGCTGAAGCCATTGATGGTTTTGCACTATTTCTTTCTCAATCAGTGGAAGCAGAGAATATGCACCCCCGAAACTGAAAGAACCAACCTTGAAAAATGAAATAAACAGCGCTATCAGTTTTGTAATCATTTAACCCTCAACAACATCATCTATCCAGGAAAGTGCAGCCATCATTGAAGGTAGACCTATTGTCGGAAGAGAAAGTATTGCAACTTGTCTTAGTTCTACGGGGGTGGTGCCGGCTTTGATAGCTTTACGTGTATGCGAATGTACTGCCCCTTCAAGTTTTGCGCCTGTTGAAATTGCCAATTTAATTAAGGCACGTGTTTTGTCATCCAATGCACCTGCAGAATGCACTGCATCGCCCATAGCTTCATAAGCTTCTGCAACTTGAGGATAATCCTCCTTAAATTTCAAATAACGTTTTGGTATTTCAGACATAACTTCACTCCCTTTTATTATAAAAAAAGCCCCATCTTACAAAGATGGGGCTTGGTTTTTCATTCAATACCGCTTCTCCTTTGCAAAAGGACTGTCAAACACAGTCAGGCAGGCTAATTCATTTCTAATATTAACCCTATCGGTTTATCCTCATATCTTATCAGATTTAGAGAAATAAACTCGGAGATAATTTTTGATAAGAACTAATGCAAATTAAATAAACTTAAATTCTTATCATAATCTATTTGTAGTCTACTTTTCTTTAACTTTTTGCGGCTCTTTTACACCTTGCAGTATAATTAAGCCTGCAATAAAAAATAGCCCTAATCCCAAAGTCGCAATTCTTTCACCTGAAATATCTGCGACAATACCATAAAATAAAGGACCAATTACTGCGGAAGACTTTCCAAAGAGTCCGTCATAAAAACCAAAATACTCGGCTTCGCTTGACTTTGGAATTAAAAGCGCCATTAAACTTCTGCTGCACGATTGAGAGGAACCAATGGCTAATCCGGCTAATAATCCTATTAAATAAAATTGTCCTGCATTTTCAACCAATGCAGCACCTACAACAACAAATAGCCATATTACCAAAGTGATTGTTATAGTTTTTTTCGGGCCGATATGATCAGATATAATACCAAAAATAAATGAACCCAGAATTGCAGTACTTTGGATTATTACAAAAAAGATTATTATTTCCAAATATTCCATATGTAATACATTTGAGGCAAAGATAGAGGCAAAAACAATGATAGTAATAATAGCATCGTTATAAAGAAAAAATGAGATCAGGAATTTAGATATTGAAGGAAATTTCTTTTCAATGAATAATGCCTTAAATGTATTAAAACTTTTTTTCAATCCTTCTTTAATAAGGGATTTTTTGATTGGTGATTTAATCTTTGGTTCACTTAAAAACAAAAACAATGGAATAGAAAATACCATAAAAAAAGCGGATGCTACTAAAAACGTTAACCTAATACGATCATAATATATTGGCGAGGATACATCCGGAATAATAGACAACGCAATGAGTAAAACAATTAATGCTCCTAAATAACCTGCTGCATATCCATAACCGGAAACTCTTCCGAAATTCTTTTTCTCAGTTAAGTTAGGTAAAAATGCGTCGTAAAAAACAAGACCCGCTTCAAATCCTATATTTGCCAAGATAAAAAGCAGAGCACCGTAAAGAATATCGCCTTTGTAAACGAAGTACATTAGTGCAGTGCAAATAACCGAGATTAATGTAAAAAAGAGTAAAAATCTTTTTCTGTTTCTTGAAAGATCAGCAATTGCACCCATTGCAGGGCTTAACAATGCTGCAATTATCATAGATATACTTACTAATAGTCCCCAAATCCATTTCTGTCCGCCAGCTACATAATTAGTAAAATATTTTGAATAAACAACTGTAACAATAATTACAGAAAATGCCGTATTGGCAAAATCAAACATTGCCCAGCTTACTATGCGTCCCTTTTTCATTATAAGTTATTTTCTGTTTGATTTTTTTGAAATAGTCTCTTCAATCAAGCCCCTTCCAGTTTTGTTCAGTTCACCATTTTTCTTCAATTCAGTAAGGACAGCGTCCATTATACCGTTTATAAATTTTCCGCTGCTTGCAGTGCTGAAAGATTTTGCTATTTCAATTGTTTCGTTGATTGAAACTTTAGGTGGGATTTCCGGGAAATACATTAGCTCACAGATTCCCATTCGTAGTAATACTTTATCTAAAAGAGCAATTCTTGTAATTTCCCAATTTGCTACTCTCTCTTTAATTTTTTCATCAAGATTTATTTCATTAATGATAATCCTGTTTATTAATTCTTCAGCAAAATTTTTATCATTTTTATTATCGATATCTTTTAAAATTTCTTCTTTTGTTGTAGAATGAGATTCCTGATTTAACTCATAAGCATACAATATTTGTAATACTTTTTCTCTTACAATTCTTCTTTTAAAAAATTTTGCCATACACTAAAAAATAATAATAATTAGAAAATACATTACAAATATATACAAGATATAAAGAACTTTTAATCCATTGTAATTTTTACTTTTAAATTTATTCAGGTAAAAAAAAAGCGCCGAAAGGCGCTTCTTTTAATTTCTTAATGAAAATATAATTGGTATGGACACCTGAACATTAACAGGTTTTCCTCTTTGCTTGCCCGGGTTAAATCTTGTTGCCTTTACAGCTTTCAATGCATTTCTATCTAAACCGGCACCGAGACCTTTTATTATTATTGCTTTTGTTACAATACCCTTTTTATTAACAAATGCTAAAACATAAACTTTACCTTCAATACCGGCTCTAATAGCAATTTGTGAGTATTTAATTCTCTTTTGTATACCGATTAAACCTCCGATAGGTGTAGGCATTTCTTCAACTGCAACAAAATACTGTGGTTCAGCAATTTTCCTTACTTTTGGAGGTGGTGGTGCTTCTACAACAGCATTTACATCTAAGTCAGTTGAGGCAATATCAATATCTTCCAAAACATCATCAGATGGAGCTTCTATAGGAATTGGGGGTTTTGGTGGCGGTGGCGGTCTGTTCTCCTGTTTTGTTTGTTGAATATCTTCAACATTAAATAATTCTTGTGAAGACTGAACAATTTTTGCACCCTTATCCGTAAATGGGAAAAATTTGAATGCAGCAATCATAAAAATAAGTGATACAATAATACAAATTTCAAAAACACGTTGATAAGTACGGCGTAGATCAACTTCTGGTTTTTTTAATTCCGCCATTTAGTTACCTCCAAAAATTCAAATTTTTTTTTCTTAAATTAACAAATGAACCCTCTTTTGTCAAATACATTCACTTACTATTTATTACAAATTTTATAAAAAAATGTTCCAAATATATTTGAATAAATTCAATTAAATTTCTTTAAAAGAAAATATGTTAATAACACACCAAAAACAACCCCAAGTATATCGGCACCCCAGTCCAAGAAACTGCAATCTCTTCCAGGGATAAATATTTGATGTAATTCGTCAATAATTGCATAAATCCCAAGAAAGATAATTGTTGAAAAAAATGCTTTTTCTTTTAAGAATAAGAATTTATTTTGAACTAATACAGCAATATTAAAAAGAAATCCAAGTATAAAATATGCTAATAAATGTTCAATTTTGTCATTAAGTTTTATACTTGGTATATCCTTTGAAGGAAGGCTAGTTGCAATAATCAAAATCAACCAATATGAAATTAATGGGAAGTAAACTGCTATTTTTTTATGTCTTTCAAGAAAGTTCAGCACAGGATTTTATCAAAAATTTTATTGTTGAGGGAATGTTATTTAATATATCAGTAGCTGTAAAAGTTAATTCGGTTTGTTTAAAAGATAATATATCTGCAGACAAACTGTGCAAATAAACTGCAATAATTATTGCTTTTTTAAGAGATGTTTTTTGCGATGCAAAACCGGCAATTAGTCCCGTTAGTACATCGCCTGTTCCAAACTTTGCCATTCCCGGATTACCAGTACTATTAATAATGGATTCACCTTTGGGTGTAAAAATTATTGTGGGCGCACCTTTTAACACTAAAAAGGCACCCGTATCTTTTACAAATTTATTCCCGAATTTCAGAATATCACTTTGAAGTTCATTTATTGTTAATCCTATAAGGCTTGCAAATTCACCATAATGAGGAGTAAGTACAGAATTTTTTAAATTGATTTTTTTATATCTTTTTTTATTCAGAGCAAATATTGCATCGGCATCAATAACAATTCTTTTAGCTTTCCTATTTTTTAAAATTGATAAAACTGCGTTTTGTGTCTTAATATGTCTTCCTAAACCCGGACCAATAGAGATTGAATCCGCCCAAGAAATTTTGTCTGATATTTCATTTAAATTTTCTTCAGATAAAAATTCTGACTCTCCATCAGCATAACTGATTACAACAACTTCGCCCAATTTTTTTTGAATTAAATTTCTAATGGATTTAGGGAAACATAAAACTGATGCGCCTGCTCCTGTTTTAAAAACGGATTTAGAAGTAAGTACAGCTGCTCCAGGATATTCACCGGAGCCTGCAATGGTTAATACTTTCCCAGCGGAATATTTATGTACATTCTTTTCCCTCCTTGGCAGAAAATTAAATACATCTTCTGGTTCAGTCAGAAAAGAATTAGTTTCTAATTCTTCAAAATATTTTTGGCTAATACCAATTCCTGCTTTAACTACTTTCCCACAGTGTGTTAAACCTTTATTAAAAAATAATCCTTTCTTATAGTCACCCAATGAAACTGTTAAATTGGATTGAAAAATTAATTTACCTGTACCTTTATCGGGGTCTAAACCGGTTGGAATATCAATCGCTATTTTTTTTGCCTTCTTTTTATTTAATGATTGAACAATTGTTTTATAAGGCTCTTTTAATTCACCTTTAACGCCGCTGCCTAAAATTGCATCAACTATAATTTGTGATGAGTTAAGTCTAACAAGATCTTTTTTTGATTTATAACTATAAATGTGAATGTCTTTATTATTGTTCGATAATTTTTTTAATATATTATAATTAGTTAAACAATCTTTTGACATTTTATTTTTAGAGCCAATTGAAATTACATTTACAGTAAAACCGGCATTAGCAAAATGTCGTGCTGTGGCAAAACCGTCACCACCGTTATTCCCTCTTCCGCAAACAAACCCTATTCTTTTAATATTATTATTCGGATAAATGAAAAAAAGTATTTCATTAAAAATATTAATTGACGCATTTTCCATTAATACTATACCTGAAATACCGAGTGTTTCAATGGCATAAGCATCAACTTTTCTAATATCGTTTGTATTATAGAGAGAAATCATAACTTATTTGCCACATTAATTCTATTAAAATAGTTCGGCGGTAAAAAATAGGTATTTTATTATATTCAATATTAATATAATAAATTATTTTAAGAAGGATGAAATCAAATCGATAAGAGAACCCGGAGCTATTCCAATGATAATAACCAGTATAACGGATATCACAACAGCTAATAACCCGTAATTACTTTTCTGTACAGTTAAATCGATTTCAGTTTCATTGAAGTACATAATAACAACTACTCTTAAATAAAAATAAATACTTATCACGCTGGAAATTACACCCACAATTGCCAACCAAGTCAAATCGGATTTTATGGCTGCAATAAAAATATAGTACTTACCAAAGAATCCTGCGAAAGGAGGAATTCCCGCTAAGGAAAACATACAGATAGCTAACATTGCAGCTAAAAATGGTTGCTTTTTTGAAAGTCCTGTGTAAGATTCAAATGTAAGGTTTGTCTCATCTTTACCTTCAATAAGTGCAACTACACCAAACGCACCTAGATTCATAAATGTATAAGCTGCTAAATAAAATATAATCCCAGCAATTCCTTCATAATTACCGGAAGCTAAACCAATCATTAAATAACCGGCGTGTGCAATGGAAGAATAAGCTAACATTCGTTTAATATTGTTTTGTGCAATTGCAACAATACTTCCATAAAGCATTGATGTTACAGCTAATACTACAAGATATGGTTCAAAGATGTTTGCATTTCCATGCATAAAAACTGAACCTAAAGTAATTATCACTGCTGAAAATGCAGCTGTTTTACCTGCAGTAGAAAAGAATCCGGCAACAGTAGTTGCAGAACCTTCATATACATCCGGTACCCACATATGAAATGGAAATGCAGCCATCTTAAATGAAAAACCTATTAAGAACATTAAGATACCTGCCATAAATAATAAATTATGTGTCAACTCTCCAAACTTATCTACTATTTGAGGAATTGATGTTGTATTTGTCGAACCAAAAATTAAAGCTATTCCATATACAATAAATCCCGTCGCAAACGAACCAAGTAAAAAATATTTTAATGAAGCTTCATTTGCTTTTAATCTCATTCTGTTTAAACCGGCTAAAGCATAAAAACTAACTGACATTATTTCCAGGCCTAAGAAAATGACAAACAAGTCTTTAGCGCCGGCCATAAGCATCATACCAAGTACAGAAGATTGAAGAAGAATATAAAATTCTCCGAAATTATTTCCATATTTTGAAGAATAATCCATTGCCATTAATACAACTAAAGCAGCGGCAAAATTAAAAAGGAAAATAAATATATTAATGTTTCCTCCGACCTGCAGCATGCTGTTAAAAAATAATTGTGCATTATCTACGTTAACAAGCGAGTGAAACCCTGCAGCAAGGAAAATGAAAACAGAAAACCAAGCGATTATTCGCTTACTGTTTTTAGCATACATTTCAAAAATAAGTGAAACTAGAATGCCTGCAGAAATTAATACAAATGGGATTAAATTATAAATTTCTTGCATTTTAAAAACCAAAAATTACTCAATAAATAAAATATCATCGTCAGTTGCTTCAATTTTAAGTTCATGATTTTCTCCGGGATAAAGAGCAAGTTTCCTGTGATTTTTTAAATCAAAAATATCTTTATCCTTTTCAACAATTACAATTTTTATGGCTTCATATTTAGATACCTCTTCTTCTAAATGTTTATATTCCTTAAAATATATACTCATAAAACCATCTTCTTCTTTAACATAAATGTGTTTTGAAGTAGGGGAAAAATCAGTAAGTATATTATCTTCAATAATAATTTTTAATAAACATCCATTAAAAGGTAATATAACCCTGTTGTAATAATATAAGCCGTTTTTTTTCTTTTTAAGAATTTCACTAATTGTACTCATAGTTTTACTTCCTTTTATCTAAAAGAATATTAGCCAAACAATTACATAAATCGGCAATAATATCGGGATAGCATATTTAACTAAATAAGCAAAGAAGCTAGGCATTTGAATACCGGCTCTTTCAGAAATAGATTTTACCATAAAATTTGGCCCGTTCCCGATATACGTCATTGCACCAAAGAACACAGCGGAAACAGAAATAGCTCGTAAGAAAACATCATCTTTAGAAATAAATTCTAAAACTTGAGATTGAACATTGACATCCAAATAGAACTTACCCATTGCCGCACTTAAAAAATTAAGGTATGTTGGTGTGTTATCTAATACAGCTGATAAGATACCGGTTGCCCAATAAAATGTTGTTGTATCCAACAAATCGTGATTAGACTTAGCAAAATTAGAAATAAGTTGTAGTGCAGGTACCATAGTTAAAAATATACCTATAAATAAATACGCAACTTCTTTTATAGGCTCAAAATCGAACTCGTTTGCTTTAAGAATATCAGGATGAGCATTTTTATAGGATAGATAAACAATACCGAACATTATAATCTCTCTTATTCCAATAGGCAGAGGACTTAAACTCGGAACCCAACTCATCACATTTGGATCAATAAACACTGCCAAAATAATTCCAGCAAGATAAATTAAATTTTTACCGCCTCTAAATTCAATAGTTCCTGAGTAATCTATCTTCGTTATTTTATCTTGGCCTGTTTTGTTTCTTTTATCAACAAAATAGAATGCCAAAATAATTGCAAGTATTGTTGGTATCCAAATATGCCATACATTTACAAAAACCCAAAAGAATGGTACACCGCGTAAAAAGCCTATGAACAAAGGAGGATCACCAATAGGTGTTAAAGCACCCCCAACATTACTAACAATAAAAATAAAGAAGATTATATGATACGGTTTTATTCTATCTTTATTCATTTTAATAAACGGTCTGATGAGAAGCATTGACGCACCTGTTGTTCCAATAACATTTGCTATAACACCCCCAAATAATAAAAATAAAACATTTACAAATGGTGTTGCCTTTCTATTAACTTTTATAAGTATTCCACCCGAAGCAACAAATAGAGAACTTAATAAAGCTATAAAGGAAACATACTCTGTAAATATATGCAAAATGCTATAAGAATCTTTTAACACATATAAATAGTAAACAACAGTTATTAAGCCTAAAAGAATAGAAATCTTTGGATAATGTCTTTCCCAAAAATGTTTGTAGAATATAGGTCCAGTTGCAATCAGCATCAATAAAATTAAAAACGGTAGAATCATAAAAATACTAGGTTCAACAACTTGAGCAGTTTCTGATAAAACTGTAGATGAATCTGCACCAAACATATTCATTGTTGATACAAGAATTAGTATCAGTATTAAAGTTAAAAAATGAAAATTTTTAGAGACAAACATTTATTACCTTTACTTTATTGTTACATTTTGATGATAAAAAACCTGCTCGATAACTTTTTGTGTAGATTTTTGAGAAACATTTAGAAAAGTACTCGGATAAATTCCAATCCAAACAATAAAAATGAATATGGGAGTTAATACGAACATCTCACGTTTGTTCATATCTTTCAGTCCCTCTAATGCAGGATTTGTAACTTTTCCAAAAACTATTCTTTGGTACATCCACAACATATAAATAGCTGCAAAAATAATACCTGATGTAGCAAATACGGTATAAATCCAACTGTTTAACACTGGTGATTTGAATGAACCCAATAAAATTAAAAATTCACCAACAAACCCGTTTAATCCAGGTAAACCAATTGATGATAATGAAGCAAATAATAAAGCAAAGGAAAAGATTGGAACAATCTTAGCAATTCCACCATAATCCGAAATTTCTCTTGTATGAGTCCTTTCATAAATAATACCTACTAAAAGGAATAAAGCGCCTGTTGATAGCCCATGGTTTACCATTTGAATTATTGCCCCTTGCAATGATTCAGTAGTCATTGCAAAAATACCAAGTACCACAAAACCCAAATGTGCAACCGAAGAGTATGCTACAAGTCTTTTCATATCTTTTTGAACCATAGCTACAAGAGCGCCGTATATAATTCCTATAACTGCAAGAACAGAAATAAATGGAGCAAAGTAAATTGAAGCCTGAGGAAACAAAGGTAAATTAAATCTAATTAAACCATAAGTTCCCATTTTAAGTAATACTGCAGCAAGAATAACGCTGCCTGCCGTTGGTGCTTCCGTATGTGCGTCTGGAAGCCACGTGTGAAATGGAAACAATGGTATTTTTATTGCAAAGCTTAGTGCAAAAGCTAAGAACATATAAAGTTGTATTGACTCTGGAATTGCCGGTCCTACTTTATATAATTCAATAATATCAGTTGATAAATGTCCCAACGAAGTTGATGCATAGATTGCCAACCAAATAATAGCAACAAGCATAAGCAAACTGCCGGCCATCGTATAAATAAAAAATTTAATGGATGCGTAAATTCTTTTCTTTCCTCCCCAAATACCTATAATAAAATACATCGGAATTAACATTAACTCCCAGAAAATGTAAAACAAGAAAAGATCAAGAGAAATGAACACGCCGATAATTCCCGTTTCTAAAAGGAGCATAAAGAATGTAAACTCTTTTACATTCTTCTTTATACTAGACCAGCTTGAAATTAATGTAAGCGGTGTTATAAAAGTAGTTAGCAATAACAGCAACATCGACATGCCGTCCAAACCCACAAAGAAACTTATATTAAGATTCGATATCCATTTAAATTTATATAAAAATTGGAAATCACCGTTTTCAACATTAAAATTAAAATAAAGAATTAATGAAAGGATGAAAACAATTACTGAAACAGTTAGACCGAAATACCTGATTAAATTCTCATTTTTTTTGTTAAAAAAAAGAAGAAGTATTGCACCTAAAACTGGTATAAATAAAAGTATTGTAAGTATAGTATTTGATTCCATAAAATTATAAACTGAAAATTATCCAGAACAGTGCTATTGCAACACCCACAGTCATTATCAAAGCATAAAATTGTGCAACGCCGTTTTCAAATTTTCTTATTTTTTCTGAAATTGAATTAACTAATGAAGCAGTACCGTCTACAACTCCGTCAATAATTTTTGCATCTGTTATTTTCCATAGTACTGATTCAGAGAAACGATAAATTGGTCTAACAATTAACCTATCGTAAAATTCATCCACAAAATATTTGTTCCATAAAATTTTATAAACACCGTTAAATCTGTTTTTCATTTTGTCTGCAAAAGAAGGGTTTTTCAAATAGATATTCCTTGCAACCATTATCCCTGTTATTGCTAATACAACAGAAATAATCATTAATATAATCTCTGTCGAGTGTGAATGAGTTTGATAGATTGCTAATTTATTCCCAGCATTTTTAAAGATTGGTTCAAGCCAATGTTCAAATTTGTTACCGCTTTCTCCAGAGAATAATGCGGGTATTCCGATAAATCCTCCGATCGCTGAAAGTACACCTAAAATAATTAAAGGTATTGTCATCACTTTAGGCGATTCGTGAGGATGTTTATCCTTAGCAATTCTTTCTTTACCCATAAAAGTAAGATAAACCAACCTAAACATATAGAACGCTGTTAATAAGGCAGTGAATGCACCTATCCCCCAATATAGTACATTACCGTTTGCAAAGGAGAACCAGAGAATTTCATCCTTGCTAAAGAATCCGGATAAAAGAGGAATACCTGAGATAGCTAAAGATGCAATTAGAAAAGTTGCAAAAGTTGTCGGCAAATATTTTTTAAGTCCGCCGTAATTTTGAATATTCTGTTCTCCGTGCATCGCGTGGATTATTGAACCTGCACCTAAAAAAAGAAGGGCTTTGAAAAATGCATGCGTCATTAAATGAAATATACCAGCTGAAAATGCACCAACACCTAAAGCTAAAAACATATAACCCAATTGAGAAATTGTAGAATATGCTAAAACTTTTTTAATATCATTTTGCACAAGAGCAATTGTGGCTGCAAACAAAGCAGTTGCTGCTCCAATAACAGCAACAACAGTAAGTATTGCGGGAGCCGAGACAAAAATAATTGAACATCTTGCAACCATGTAAACTCCTGCAGTTACCATAGTTGCTGCGTGTATTAGAGCGGAAACAGGTGTTGGTCCTGCCATAGCATCCGGCAGCCAAGTATAAAGAGGTAATTGCGCAGATTTACCTACCGCTCCTATAAATAAAAACAAAGCAATATAATTAAATGTTGATTCAGGAATTCCGGGTGCACCTGCTCTTGCAAACACTTCACCAAAATTTAAACTGCCGAATGTTAAATAAATTAGAAATATTCCAAGTAAAAAACCAAAATCACCAATCCTATTAACAATAAATGCTTTCTTACCAGCTTCAGAAGTTGTGCTTTTCTCAAATTTCTTTTCATACCAAAAACCGATAAGAAGATAGGAGCATAAACCAACACCTTCCCATCCTAAAAATAGAAGTACAAAATTGTCTGCAAGAATAAGATTCATCATTGCAAAGATGAACAAATTGAGATATGCAAAATATCTCCAATAAGATTTATCTCCGTGCATATAACCCATTGAATAAACATGAATTATAAATCCTACACCTGTAACAACCAAAGCCATCACTAATGAAAGCTGGTCAACTTGATAAGCAATGTGAATATCCAAGCCGCCTACTTTTAGCCAAGTGAAAAGTTCAATTATGTGTTCTCTATTTTCGGTCGGTAAAGATAATGTTTCAAAAAATGCAAGAACCGTAATAATAAATGATAACCCGATTGTAGAACTTCCGATTATACCAATTACTTTTTCATTTTTAATTTTACTTCCGAAAACCCCATTTATAATGAAACCGAGTAAAGGAAGAAGAACTGTTAAATAAATTAATTCAATCATATAAAAGTTTATTCAAAATTCTATAACTAAAGTCTACCATTTTAGAATATTTATTTCATCAATATTAAGTGTCTTTTTGTTTCTGAACATTGCAATTATTATAGCCAGACCTATAGCAGCTTCGGCTGCCGCAACAGTCATTACAAAAAACACAAAAAGTTGACCTACAGAATTCCCTAAAAAAGATGAATAAGCAACCATTGTTAAATTTGCAGAATTTAGCATCAGTTCGATTGACATAAAAACAATTATCGCATTTCTTCTAGTCAATACACCAACTACACCAACGATGAACATAAATGCACTAAGTAATAAATAATATTCTATTGGGATTTCCATTTTACCCTATTCAAATTTCTTTTTTGCTAAAACAAGAGCCCCTATTGTAGCTGCTAATAATAAAAAACCGGCAGCTTCAAATGGAAGTATATAATTTGTATATAATTGTTTTCCTATCTCTTCAATTGTCCCTGCTTTAACACTGGCTGCTACGGAAGCATTATTTAGATTATCAGGGCCAGAGAAAAATATTAAATAAGCTAACTGAAGAAAAATGACAGCCCCTATTATAAAAGCAAAAATTTTAATTGAAGGATTAGCTTCTAAAAATTTCTTTTCGTTTTCAGGTCTAAGCAGCATTATAACAAAAAGAAATAATACCATTATTGCCCCGGCGTAAATAATAACTTGAACAACAGCAATAAATTGAGCATTCAGTATTAAATAAAGGCCTGCTAAACTTGCCAAATTTAGAATTAAAAACAATGCGCTAACAACAATGTCTCTTCGTGTAATCATTAAAACAGATGATACTGCCGAGACAGTGCCGAAAACTATAAATAGTACTAATTGTAAAGACATTAATTATTTATCTCATTTTTCAATTAAGGAGTTTTTCTGTATATCATTCTTGGAAACGGAATTGTTTCTCTAATGTGATCCAATCCGCAAATCCAGCTGACGGTTCTTTCAAGCCCCAATCCAAAACCGGAATGTGGAACAGAACCGTATTTTCTTAAATCTAAATACCACTCAAAATGTTCTAGAGGTAAATTGTGTTTTTTAATTCTATCTATTAATAAATCCAAATTATCTTCCCTTTGACTTCCGCCAATTATTTCCCCGTAACCCTCTGGTGCCAAGACATCAAGAGCTAAAGCGAGTTTTTCATTTTCGGGATCTCTCTTCATATAAAATGCTTTTATTTCGGCTGGGTAACGGTGCACCATTACGGGCCTGTCAAACTGATTTGAAATTATTGTCTCGTCTCCGCCGCCAAAGTCTTTTCCCCATTCAAAATCAATACCTTTTTCTTTTAATATATTAACAGCTTCATCGTATGAAATTCTTGGTAAGGGTACTTTAACATTTTGTAATAAAGTAGTATCCCTTTCCAAAGTATTTAATTCTTTTTCACAATCTTTTAAAATGGTTTGAACAACATATTCTAAAAATTGTTCGGCTAATTCCATATTATCATTAAGATCTGCAAAAGCTACTTCAGGTTCAACCATCCAAAATTCTGTAAGATGTCTTCTTGTTTTTGATTTTTCGGCACGGAAAGTAGGACCAAAATTATAAACTTTACCCAAAGCCATAGCATTTGCTTCAGCATAAAGTTGTCCTGATTGTGTAAGATAAACCTGCCCCAAATCAAAATAATCTGTGGAAAAAAGTGTAGAAGTACCTTCACAGGCAGACGGTGTTAATATTGGTGTATCTGCCAAAGTAAAGCCGTTATTGTCAAAAAAATCTCTTATTGCTTTTACAATTCTTGCCCTTACTTTTAAGATTGCAGTTTGTTTGCTGGAACGAAGCCACAGATGACGATGATCCATCAAGAATTCAATACCGTGTTCTTTGGGTGTAATCGGGTAATTGTGTGCTTCGCTTATAATTTTGAGGTTGGTAGCGTCAATTTCAAATCCGCCGGGCGAGCGTTGTTCTTCTTTTACTTTGCCTGTTACTTCAATTGATGATTCCTGACCGATTCTATCCGCATCTTCAAATACTTTTCCCGAGACATTACCTTTGAAATAAACACATTGTACAATACCTGAACCATCACGAAGCATTAAAAATTTTAATTTCCCGCTTGATCTCTTGTTATAAAGCCAACCGTATAAAGTTATTTCTTTACCGACGTGGTGTGCTAAATCCTTAACTAAAATTTTCTGCATTTAGGAATAATATTATTTAAAAATTAACGTGCTAATATAAAGAGAGGGCAAAATAAAAGCAAAGAATGAATGGAATGCAATTACTCTTTGTAATGACTCAATCAGAAATGTCAGTAAAAATATACCCCGCTTGAAGCAAGTATCCCTCTGATGTTTCTGTCGTTCCAAAAAACAATGTGGAATCCCGCTGCTGTCTTCTCTATGTATTAAGGTTAACTTCTCTACCTCTTAAATCATAAATCTTTATTATAACATCCGATGTGTTTGGAATAAAAAATTTAATTGCTGTACTTGGATTAAAAGTATTGGGTGTGTTCTACATTAACTCGGCTTTTTCTGGTGTTGTTAAAGAAACAGTAAGTACATCAGAATATTCAAATTACCGTCAACATCAATTTGGTTTAATCTATAATCAAATTTAACACAGCCGTCGTTTTTAGTTTTACGCTTCATTATGCCTCTATAACTTAAGCGGCAATTTAAGGAAGTTAATCGGAATTTTCCACAGGAGAGTTTATGCAGGTAAACGGTTGAAACCGTTAGGTCACACAGGAGTTCACTCTTCCTTCACCCGAATGAATTCGGGTGTTAGTGCTGAAGTGGTCATAAATTTCTTACATAATGGAACTTTTTAACACCCAACTTTTAGTCGGGTGGATAAGACGCCTCAAAACCAAACAGTGGAATACTTCTTCACTTCCTTTGACAAGGCTTTGGCATTACCCGTTATAGTATTAAGTTTAGTCCAGAATTTCTTACCGTGATTTTTCTCTTTTGTGTGAACAAGTTCGTGCAGAATTACGTAATTTATCAGTTTGTCCGGCAGTTTCATTAATTGAAGATTAAGATTTATGTTATTTTTGTTTGAGCAACTCCCCCACCTGGAGCGTAGATTTTTTATAAATAATTTGTTGTAATTAAATCCAAATTTTCCGGCAAGCATTTCCACCCTTGCCGGCAGGTACTCTTTTGCTTCCTTTCTTAATGCTTTTACTATTCCTGCCATAACTGCTTTTTGCACCGACGGTGATACTACCTCTAAATAATTCGGATATTTTACATTGATTACCGATTTGGAAACATATATTGATATTTTATCGGAGTTGCCCTGCTCTATTTTTAATAAATGATTTCGTGTTTTGTAAGTTGTATTTTCATCAAAAATTTTCCGCTTATTCTCCGTCTCTTTAATTTTTAACAGGCTCTTATTTATCCATTCTATTTTTGATTCGACAAACTTTTCGGCAGCTTTGTAGCTGGCGTAATATGGTAAGGAAACAACTATTCCTTTAAATGGGGTTATTCTAATACTTATTTTTTTTGATCTTCGGTTTTTTTTAAGTAGCACTTCTCCAATTGAATCGATATATATTCGTTTAAGTGACATTATCTATTTTATTTATTCTTTCCACATAAAATTTATAAAAGTCTCTTCTTATTTCATCTCTTATTTTCCTGAAAACTGCAAGCACTTCTTGTTCACTACCTATTACATCAGAAGGGTCTTCAAAGCCTATATGTAATTGCTCTTTTACATTACCGGAAAAAATTGGACAGGCCTCTTTTGCATTATCACAAACTGTAATTACATAATCAAATGAGTCATTCAAAAATTCTTTTACATCATTAGGAATGCCCCCGCTAATATCAATGCCTAATTCATTCATCACTTTAACAGCGTTTGGGTTTACTTTCTCTGCATGTTTTATTCCGGCTGAGTAAACATCAAGTTCTTTATCAAATGATTTAAGAAATCCTTCAGCCATTTGACTTCGGCACGTATTACCCGTACATAATATTAATATTTTTGTTTTCATATTGTTACTTATCGGCAGTAACAGTTATGCTAAATATTCCTTCAACATTATTTTTATATGATTTTAATCCTTCTTCACTTAGAAATTCTTTAAGTACGTTTTCCGGGATTTCTATTTTCTTTCTTTTCTTTATCTGTACATTTTTAAAACCTTGCTCTTCAATCTTGCCTATATATTCTTCTTCACTTATTGCTCCTGAGACACAACCTGCATACAACTCTGCTGACTTTTTTAACTCTTCATTTAAATTACCTTTTACTACTATATCTGATATACAAAAATGAGCGCCTGATTTTAATGTCCTATATATTTCAGAAAATGCTTTTTGTTTATCCGGTACAAGGTTCAAGACACAGTTACTAATTATTACATCAATTGAATTATCATCAATCGGCATTTCTTCAATATCCCCAAGTTTGAATTCAACATTTAGATAGCCGAGTTTTTCATTATTCTTGGTTGCTTTATTTACCATCTCTTCAGTAAAATCCAATCCGATAGCTTTTCCATCATTGCCTATTAATTGGCGTGCTACAAAAACATCGTTTCCTGCACCGCTTCCAAGATCAAGTACAATATTACCTTCTTTAATATCTGCATATTCAGTCGGAACTCCGCAGCCTAAACTAAGATCTGCTTCAGCTACATATCCTTTTAATTTTGTATAATCATCATTAAAAACAGAATAATCTGTAATATCAGATGAACCACAGCAGGAAGTTGGACCGCAACAGTTTTCATCGCTTTTCGTTGCTATTTCACCGTATTTTTCTTTTACGATTTTTTTTAATTCATTATTACTGTTCATTTCTATCTCCTTTTTTAACATTTACATACTTGATTAAATAATTTATTTATTTCTGATTTTGCTTTTTGTAGATTAGCGTTATTTATGCAATAACATACTTTCAGTCCTTCGATTTCGCCCGTTATTAGTCCAACACGTTTTAGTTCTTTTAAATGCTGAGATACCGTTGATTGAGAAAGCGGAAGAAGTTCTACAATATCTCCACACATACAAGCATTCATTCCGGTTAATATCTTTAATATTTTTATTCTTGCCGGATGCGATAATGCTTTTGCAACATCAGCCAGCCAAATATCGTTTCTATTAAATTCTTCTTTTTTTGAAAAAGCCATTTTTATTTATCTTATCGTTAATCGTAAATATACGATAGATATATTTTACATGCAACTTTTTTGATCTATTTGTCTTGCGTTGTATAATTTATATTACTATTATCAAATTAAAATTATAGTCTAAACCATAAATTTATAAAAGAAATTAGAATGAAAAATACATTCCAAGGCTGTTTGCCATATCTGATTATGTTCTCCATTATTTTCATAAGTTGTAATAAAGAAACAAACAAAAACATCTCAGAAATTAAAAAAATAAGTCCGGGTTTTGCACAAATAATTGGTACAGTACTCAAAATTAAACCAGGATTAGATACAAATAAACCAAATTCCCCCTGCGGTAAGGTCCCTTGTATTACAGTAGTAAAAATTGATTCTATTCTTGGTTACGGTTCAGCTTTCGGAAAACCGCTTAATCGTGATACAAATATCAAATTAAAATTTATGTTTACTACACAGGAGACAACAAAGAAATTATTTCCAAATATTAACAAATATTATAAAGGCGTTAACGTAGGTTCTCAATTTTTCGGAAACGTTAAAGAGATAAAATCATCCATTAAAATTGGTAGCAATAACGATTTAAGGTTATATAAAATTTTTGAATACAAAATTTTAGAGCAATAAAATGAGAGGACCTAAATGAAGAAGCTAATTATATTTTCTATTGTGCTTGTAAGTTGTTTTGTGGTTTTTAGAATTATAAGTACTAATCCGATTAAAAATAAGACTAACGTATTAAAAGTTTCTGAAAGAGATTTCCCTCAGGAAAGGTTAGACTGGGAATTTAAACTTTTACGTGACCCTGCAACAAACAAAATACCCAAAAATATAAGAGCAAAAGAATTACAGTTTTCAAGAACAATACCAAATGCCGAACTCCTTAGAAAAAAATCCTTAAATAAAACTAACAAATTTTTTGATATCGGTACATGGAAATCTATAGGACCTGAAAACATCGGAGGTAGAACGCGTGCGCTTGCAATCGATGTTTCTGACAATACATCAAATACAATTTTAGCCGGAGGTGTTTCCGGAGGTATGTGGCGGTCTACCAACGGCGGTACTAGTTGGACAAGAGTAACTACTCTTCCACAATTAGCTAGTGTTACCACACTTGCACAGGATACGAGGAGCGGAAAAACTAATATTTGGTATTATGGACAGGAGAAAAAATAGGTAATAGCGCAGGAGGTAGCCTTGCTGATTATCTTGGTGATGGTATATTTAAGTCAACCGATAATGGGGTTACTTGGACACAATTAAATTCAACTTCAAACGAGAATGTATTTAACCCCGGACCGTTTAATTATGTTTGGAGATTAGCTTTAGATAAATCAAATTCATCACAAGATGAAATATATGCGGCAGTTGTTGGTGGAATATTAAAATCAGTAGATGGCGGTACTACTTGGATAACCGTACTTGGAGATTCTTTAACAGGTGATAATACAGATGTTATTGTAACTTCAACAGGAATTGTTTATTCCACATTAAGCAGCGATGCAAATAGTAATCCCGGAATTTGGAGAAGCACAACAGGTGATAAAAGTAGCTGGACAAATATAACACCCGGAGGTTGGCCTACAAATTATAACAGAACAGTTTTAAGTGCTGCCCCTTCAGATGAAAATGTTGTTTATTTCTTTTCACAAACTCCTGGTGCAGGAAATTCCGGTCACAGCCTTTGGAAATATACATCCGGAACGTGGGAGAATAGAAGTTCATCCATACCAAACGATTTTGATACACAAGGAAGTTATGACCAATTTATTGCTGTTAAGCCTAATGATAGTGAAGTTATTTTTATTGGTGGAATTGATTTAGTAAGATCAGAAAATGGATTTTTAAATAATTCTACAAACACAATTATCGGCGGAACCGGCAGCGGACCATTAGGTGATTACCCAAATCATTTCCCCGATCAACATAAAGTTTTTTTCGATCTTACAAATCCAAGTATAATGTTTAGCTCAAATGACGGCGGCGTTTTTAGAACGGATGATAATTTAGCAGGTACAGTTACTTGGACTGAGTTAAATAATAACTATGTGACTACTCAATTTTACGGCTTTGCTATTGATTACGCCTCAACTTCTAAAATTGTTACCGGCGGTATGCAGGATAGAGGAAATTTCTTTGTAAATCCCGATAACAGTAATAATTGGATAGTAATGGATGATTTCGGTATTGATGGTGCTTACCACGCAATTTCAAGTAATAGAACATTTTATTACTTCAGCTTTCAAAATGGCGGTTTGCTTAGGGCAAAATTTACGGATACCGGTGTAAAATCTAATTTTGCTGAAATAAATCCACAAAATGCTACCGGACAAACTTTTGTTAATCCTTATACAATGGCTAAACCCGAAGCAGCAATTCAGGTTGGACAAGAATGGATAACTCAAATGTAAACGGAGCTACTATTTCTGCAGTTGGTGTTTCAAAAACGAATAGTACCCACATTGTTTATTACGGAACTGATGACGGACAAATATTCAGAATAGATAATGCCTAATACCGGGGATCCGACTCCGGTTGATATTTGGACAGGTAAAGGTCTGCCAAACGGATATGTAAGTTGCATAGCAGTAGATAAAACAAATTCAAATAAAGCGTTAGCTGTATTCTCTAACTATAATATCCTTAGTTTATTTTATACATCAGACGGCGGATCAACTTGGACATCAGTCGGTGGTAACCTGGAAGAAAATACAAACGGTACCGGTGACGGTCCGTCAACAAGATGGGCTTCAATTTTAAATTTCAACGGGCAAACTATTTATCTTGTTGCAACAAGTACAGGACTTGCATCAACTACAAATCTTAATGGGTCCAGTATTGTATGGGCAAATGAAGCAGCCACAACAATAGGCAATGTTGTTTGTGTAATGGTGCTTTCCAGAGATTCTGATGGATATATTGCCGTGGGTACACACGGAAACGGAGTGTTCACAGCTTTAACAACCGTAACAGGAATAGATGTAGTATCTAACAATATTCCTAACTCTTTCGCTTTGTCTCAGAATTACCCCAACCCGTTTAACCCGTCTACTAAAATTCAATTTTCAATTCCTGAAGCTACCAATGTAAATTTAACTATTTACGATCAACTTGGAAAAAAGGTAAAAGAATTGCTTAATAAAAATTTTTCAGCCGGTAAATATTCTGTGGACTTTAATGCTAATAATTTATCCAGCGGAGTTTATTATTATAGAATAATAGCCGGAAACTTTGTTCAAAGTAACAAAATGATTTTATTGAAATAGTATTTAAATTGAGTTCATAATTTTTTATAATAAGGGAATTTTATGAACTCAGTTGATCTTTTAGTCTCTACCGAAAAAGAAAAATTAGATATCCCATTAATACATTCTTTTTTAACTAAATCATATTGGGCAAAAGGCAGAACATTAAAGCAGGTTAAAACATCTATTGATAATTCAATTTGTTTTGGAATCTATCTTAATAATAATCAAATCGGTTTTGCAAGAGTGCTTACTGATAAAGTAGTTTTTGCATATCTTATGGATGTATTTATTATTGAAGAGCAAAGAGGTAGAGGGTATTCTAAATATTTTTTAAATGAAATATTAAATCACCAAGAGTTTAATGATGTAAAAAAGTGGTTGCTCGCTACTAAAGATGCTCACAATCTTTACAAAAAATTCGACTTTACAACTATAACAAATACTGACAAATGGATGGAAAGATAGTCCTCAAAAGAGTAAAAAAAAACGGATACTGAATTAACAAAAAAAGAGAACTAATTATGAGCTGGATAAAAGAAATTGATTACAATAATGCAGATAATCAATTAAAAAAATTGTATGACAGAGTTAAGGGCCCAAATAACAACGTTGACAATATTCTTACTGTCCAAAGCCTTAGGCCGCATAGTTTATTAGGGCATTTAACTTTATACAAGAATGTACTTCACAATTCTAACAATACTTTACCAAAATGGTATTTGGAAACGATAGGCGTTTACATCAGTCACTTAAACAAATGTACTTATTGTGTTGATCATCATTCGGAAGGGTTAAAAAGATTATTAAATAATAAATCTAAATTTGATAGTATAATAAACTCCATTTATCAAGATAATTTTAATAACTCATTAAAAACTAATTTTAGGCTAGGTTTACTCTATTCAAAAAAACTTACAACCTCACCAAGTAACATACAAGAAAATGATATCGCTGAATTAAGAGACGGTGGATTTACAGATGGAGAAATATTAGAGATCAACCAAGTAGTAAGTTATTTCAATTATGCAAATAGAACTGTATTAGGTTTAGGTGTAAATTCAAAAGATGATATACTCGGGCTATCCCCTAATGACAGTAATGATCCTACAAATTGGAAACATACATAAAAATCTGTACTTAAATTTCTTATTTCATTTTGAGTACTACAAACGTTACGTCGTCTGTCTAAAGCCGGACTTTGCCAAGACTTCCTTTCAGTTTCATTTCAAGATTAATGTTCTCTGACATATATATGCCTCGTATTATATTTGTATAAAATGACGTGAGAAGTTTATTAGCTATCAAATATGTGAATTATGGGGTATAATTCCAACTATTTTTATAATAATTTTAAAAAAAATAAATTGAAATTATTAAGATTAATTA
>JACZTL010000046.1 GCA_022573715.1 Bacteroidota bacterium | reverse complement strand
GGTATTGTAAAATTCCAATTCACATTTATTTCTATAGAGGATTTGGAAGCAATTAATGAATCAAGTTTTACTATTAAGTTTGTACCTCTGTCTAGCACTTTCTTTTTATTTTTTAAGTCAATTTCATTACCGTCAATAATCATTTTAGTAATTGTTTGTCCATCTGTTATTGCTTTTTTACTTAATGGTCTGCTTCTTTGTGCTCCAATTTTATTTCTGTTTTGATAAAGTCTGAAGACTATTCTGTCCAAATCTTCTGGACTATTGTTGTGATAAATAATTGTTTCTTCTCCTTCTACTAATCTAGAGGAGGGAGTAACTTTTACGGTTATCTTGTAGTTGGAATAATTCTGCCAATAATTTTTACCGGGTTTTCCATCATAAGAGCGAGTTTCGTTATCATACGCTTTTTTTATATCCCTCGGCATGTACAAATCATTTTGTGCAAGTATCTTACCTGAAATAATCGTTGTTAGAACAAAAGTTACTGATACAAACAACAAAGTTTTAGTTCTCATTTTTTCTCCAAGATAAATAAAGTGAAGTGTAAACTTGTCTTTTAATCAAAGAAAGAATTTCCCTTTGAATTTAATCTTCTTTTATTAAATCTTTTATAAGCAAGATCTGTAGCTTCTCTTCCCCTTGGTGTTCTTTGTATAAATCCCTGTTGAATTAGAAAAGGTTCATAAACTTCTTCAATTGTTCCAGGGTCTTCATTAACAGCAATAGATAGTGTGTTTAACCCGACAGGTCCGCCGCTATAATTTTCAATTATTGTTAAAATTATTTCCTTGTCCATTTCGTCAAGTCCGTATTGGTCAACATCCAAAGCTTTTAAGGCTTTTTGTGCAGTTTCAATATCAATAATTTTCTTATCATCAAAATCGGCAAAGTCTCGTGTTCTCCTTAGCAGTCTGTTAGAAATTCTAGGGGTCCCTCGTGATCTTTTTGCTATTTCGATAGAAGCATTTTCATCTAAACTGATATTTAAAATTCTTGCGGAACGTAAAACAATTTTATTCAATGTGTCAGCCTCATAATAATCAAGTCTGAATTTTATACCGAATCTGTCACGAAGCGGTGATGTTAGCATACCTGCCCTGGTTGTAGCAGCAACAAGGGTATATTTTGGTAAAGATATTTGGACTGATCTTGCATTGGGACCGGAATCTATCATTATATCTAACTTGTAATCTTCCATTGCAGAATAAAGATATTCTTCAATTACCGGACTAAGTCTGTGAATTTCATCTATAAATAATATTGAATTTTCTTCAAGTGTAGTAAGTAAACCGGCAAGGTCACCTGGTTTTTCCAAAACGGGCCCGGAAGTTGTTCTTATCTTAACACCCATTTCGTTTGCAATTATATAGGCTAAGGTAGTTTTCCCGAGACCCGGAGGTCCCGTAAGTAAAACGTGGTCCAAAGCTTCTCCCCTTTTCTTTGCTGCTGTTACAAAAACGTTAAGGTTTTTGGTTATATTTTTTTGTCCACTAAAATCCGATAAAGCAATAGGGCGCAGTGATTGTTCGAATTTTTTTTCTTTTTCAGTCAAAGTTATATTTGTTGTCTCAGATTTACGCATATATTAATTATTTTGTTACCTTATGTTAAAGCATTATTACAAATCTTAAAAAGCATTTAAGTTGTAATTACCTTCGTCTTAAATTTAATCATCCTTATTGAAATAACCATACCAATCATCAATAATATCATAATTAGTGCCGATCCTATTGACTTCCAAATGTCTAAACTGTCAGCCATAAAATAACTTACACCTAAACTCCAAGCACTTCCGTAAAGAATAATTAAATGGACAAAATAAATTGAAAGTGTATGTCTGCCGATAAGTATTATAAGGTTTGGAATTTTCTCTACTTTTACAGCAACTAAACAAAATATAGAATTTAAAATTAGTACAATGCCCAGCCTGTATAAAATTAAATTCGGACTGTCGCCCCAAAAATCACTATAACCATTTATAACAATCTCTATTCTGTCACCGACAAAAGCTGAAATAATAAGACCAATACCAATTAAAAAAAGACTTATTCCAAATTTTGGTTTTTTAT
>JACZTL010000035.1 GCA_022573715.1 Bacteroidota bacterium | reverse complement strand
ATCCTAATATTTGCACAATTTATGACATACAAGAAGACGAAGGGAAACTCTTCATTGTTATGGAATATATTGACGGTGTTACCCTCAGAGAAAAGAAAGAAAACCTCTCAGAGAAAAGAATACTCGACATCGGTGTCCAGGCTGCAGAAGGTCTTGCTGCTGCTCACGAGAAAGGTATTGTCCACCGTGATATAAAACCCGAAAACATAATGATAAGGAAAGACGGTATTGTTCAGATAATGGATTTTGGTTTGGCTAAACTATATACAGACAGTAATGTTAGCAGACTGACTAAAGCCGGCACTACTATGGGTACAATGGGCTATATGTCACCCGAACAAGTGCAGGGATTAGATGTTGATCATAGAAGTGATATATTCTCACTTGGTGTTGTTATGTATGAGCTCTTTGCCGGTGAGTCCCCTTTTAAGGGAATGCACGAGACTGCAATAATGTATGAAATTGTAAATGTAGAGGCCTCGCCAATTGCAACGGTAAAAGCAGATATTGACCCACAACTTGACGGACTGATACTTGAGTGTTTGGAAAAAGACAAAGATGAAAGATGTCAATCGGCAAAAGAACTTGCTAAGAATTTAAGAAAGATAAAGAGAGTTTCCACAGGCAACAAAACAAGCAGAATGTATAATGTAAATTCTACTGCTTATCAAACAACAACTTCTCAGCCTGTAACTTCAAAATCTTCGGGTTCCATTGCAATTGAAATTTTTAACAAACGTTTTGATTTACAAAATATTTTTAGTTTAAAACTTATTCCATGGGTCATTGTATTTTTTTTGGCTATTACACTTTTATACGTATTAAACAGTTCAAACAATTCTGATAGTAATAAATTAACTACGCAAACTTCAATTATACCTCCTCCTGAAACACAATACGTAGGAGGTGACGGCGCAGGATACGAACTTTCAAAAGACGGAACTAAAATTGTTTTTGTTGCAAGAGATTCTTTAGGGACTGAAAAGCTTTGGGTAAGGTCATTAAAATCACTACAAGCAAACGTATTGAAAGGAACGGATGGTGCGTGGTATCCATTTTGGTCACCGGACGGAAAACAAATTGCATATTTTACAAACGGAAGTTTGATGAAAATAGATATCAATTCAGGTTCTCCGTTAAAAATATGTGATGCTATTGCAGGACGAGGAGGATCTTGGAATCGATCTAATATTATTGTATTTGCACCCGCAGCTATGGGTGGATTGTATAAAGTTTCTGCCAACGGAGGTGAGCCGTTACTACTTGTAAAAGTAGATACATCCAATGCCGATCAAAGTTTGCGATTTCCCTATTTCTTACCGGATGGTGAACACTTTATATATTCAATACAAAACTCATTTTACAGTGGTAGCCCCACTGATGAAATAAAAGTTGCATCTGTAAACGGTGATTTAAATAAATCTTTATTTAACACTGCCTCAAATGCTCAATATGCTGATGGGAGAATATTTTTTATTCGTCAATCAATTTTAATGAGTCTAGATTTCGATCCGGATAATTTCAAAGTTGGAGATGATGTGCAAACGATAACAGGTAATCTAAATTATTTTGAACCGCGTATAAAAGGTGCATTCTCAGTTTCAGATAAAGGCAGTTTAATTTTCCAGCATAAAAATACCGAAAATAGAAAGCTTGTTCTTTTAGATAGAAGAGGACATATTCTGGAAAATATACAGGATATAGCAATTGAATTTTTTGCAAAATTTTCACCTGATGATAAACAAATATCATACGGAGTATTGGATAAAGAGGGAAAAAACGCAGATATATGGATATATGATTTAAAAAGAAAAATTTCTTCAAGAGTAACTTTTAATCTTAATTACGATGTTACCCCTGTATTTTCACCCGACGGAAAGAAAGTTGTTTATGCATCTAACCCAGACAAGATTATGAATCTTTTTGTTAAGAATATCGACGGTTCCGGTGATGCTGAATTAATTTATGAATCGAATTTTATTAAAATTCCTACTGACTGGTCTAAAGATGGAAAATATATAGTATATAGTACATTTTCTTCCGATACAAAATGGGATGTTAAAATAATTGATTTAGGCGACAACAACAAAGTAATTAATTTTATTAATACTAAGTTTAGTGAACTTGGTGCTACCTTTTCACCTGATTCAAAATGGATTTGTTATACCTCGGATGAAACAGGAAAGCCGCAATCTTATGTAAAACCCTTCAATAACGGCGTTGGTAAATGGCAGATTTCCATTGACGGTGCAATAGAGAGTTTCTGGGCAAAAGACGGAAAAAGTATATTTTACTCTTCACGGGATAGAAAGTTTTATAATGTAAAAATTAATATTTCAGATACAAAATTTGTTGTGGGTACTCCTCAGTTAATTTTTAGTTATACGAACAAAACAATAAATTATATTTATGATGTTACTATTGACGGTAAAACATTTTTGGCTGAGTTAACGAAGGGTAAAGCAAAAATATCACCTATTACTTATATACATAATTGGCAAGGATTAATAAATAAGAGTAATTAAAAAGTCTATAAATGAAGTTATTACTAAAAAATATTGTAGAGCAAAGCAATAAACTTCCTCAAATAAGAAAGAGTGAAGTTAATCCTGGTGATTTTTTATTTGTAAAGACTAAAAACTCAACCTATAAAATTAAAGTTGGAAAGAACGGATTTTATTTTGTTTCCGGCGGCTGGTTTGAAAAGAACAATCTTTCAGAAGTAAAAACAACAATAATTGGCAGTACTTGGGGCGACAGTATCATTAAGACAGACATTGTAGCTGCCTGTGGTTTGTTTCTTGAATTCGGTAACAAATTAAAAATAAGCAGAATTAAAAAAATATTTATTCTGCCAAGTTGTTCTATCAATTAAAATAATAATTTGAAATTCTGAGTCCATCACTTTCAGGATTGTGGATATTAAAAACTAATTATTAAAAATGTATTTTAATTGCCGTTAAAAGTAAAAAAGATTTATGCTTTGTTGATATCAGATCAAAATATCAATTAAAATATTGGATCTAATTTATAAATGGAAAAACTGTCTTGCAATATGAAATACTCAAAGAACTGGGACGGGGCGGGCTTGTCCGCCGTAGCCAAAGTAACTTGAATTTTAGGAGAACAAAATGATCGGTAAAACAATTTTACATTATGAGATATTAGAACAAATAGGCGAAGGCGGACTTGCCCGCCGTAGCAAAAAGTAACTTGAATTTTAGGAGATAAACTATGATTGGAAAAACAATTTTACATTATGAGATACTTGAGCAGATTTGTCTGCCGTTAGGCACGATTGGTGAGGGTGGGCTTTTCCGCCGAAGCATAATTGAAACTATTGGAGATATTCTATGATAGGAAAAACAATTCTACACTACGAAATATTAGAACAAATTGGCGAAGGCGGGATGGGTGTGGTGTATAAAGCTGAGGATACCAAACTCAAGCGGGAAGTAGCAATAAAATTTCTTCCCCGTTTCATTTCAATTAATAAAGCTGAACGCAAACGCTTTGAAATAGAAGCACAAGCTGCGGCTTTATTAAACCATCCAAATATTGCTACCATTTATGCCATTGAGGAAACTGAAGATGAGATGTTCATTGTGATGGAGTTTATTGATGGAAAGGAATTAAAGGATAAAATCAATTCTGGCCCAATTCCAGTTGATGAAGCAATTAACATTGCAACACAGATTGCAGAAGGATTAGAAGCTGCACACAAAAAAGGGATCATACATCGGGATATTAAATCCAGCAACATAATGATTACCAAAGATGGTAAAGTTAAGATAATGGATTTTGGATTAGCGAAGATTAAAGGTGGGACAGAACTTACAAAAATAGGAACTACATTAGGAACAACTGCATATATGTCTCCAGAACAAACTAAAGGTGAAGAGGTTGATAGCCGAACAGATATTTGGGCACTTGGAGTTTTAATGTACCAAATGCTTACGAATGAACTCCCATTTAAAGGTGAATATGATCAGGCTATAATTTATTCTATTCTAAATGAAGAACCACAAACTATTAAAAATAATGATATTCAACCATCAATTCTAAAGGTTGTAAAAAAAGCATTAGAAAAAAAATGCGAAAAAAGGTACGGACAAATCACTGAGTTAATTGAAGAACTGAAATCAAAAGATAAATCTGTTAACAAAACAATAAATAAAGATATTCCAAAAGAAATAAAAAAGTTAGCAGTACTTCCCTTCTCAAATTTAGTAAATGATTCACAGACAAATTTTCTTGGTTTTGCTCTTGCAGACCAAATTATTGGAGCAATGGCATATTCAAAAAATGTCCTTGTAAGACCTTCCAGCTCTATTAGAAAATATCAAAATGAATTGATAGATATACAAAAAGCCGGTTCAGAGCTAAATGTTAATTATGTGTTGGCTGGTAACTATTTAAAGGAATCAGATACAATCAGGCTCAATATAGAATTAGTCGAACTTGAATCAGAAGAGATGATATGGAGAGAACCAATACAGATAAAATATAATAATGTTTTTGAACTACAAGATATTGTATCTCAAAAAGTAGTAAATGCTTTAAAGATTCAGTTCTCTGATGAAGAAAGAGAAAGAATGAAATCTGACACTCCACAAAATCCGGTAGCTTACGAATTTTATCTTCGTGCAATATCATTTCCCTTTACTATTGAAGGAAATAAGATAGCCCTCGAAATGCTTAATAGATCTATTTCTCTTGATCCTTATTATGCATTGGCTTATTTGGAATTAGGGAGTAGAAATAATCAATTATCACAAGTTGGTGATAGCACTTCTCAAGCTCATAAAAAAGCTGAAGATGCATTATTAAAAGCATTATCATTAAAAAATGATCTTCTACCTGCACTTGCAAATTTAGCTCTTATTTATACTGATGTTGGAAGACATAAAGAAGCTCATGCTCTCTTAATTAGAGCATTGAAAATTAATCCAAATGATTCATGGTTGCATTTTTCACTTAGTTATCATTACAGATATACAGGTTTTCTTGAAGAATCGGAAAAGGAAATAGAAACTGCACTCTCTATCGATCCAAATAACCATCGATTTAGGTCGTCTATTGTTACATATATGTTTTTAGGAAAATATGATGAGATTCTTGAATCATTCAACCTAGCGCTTGAAAGTCCTTTTACATTAAATTATTTGGGTGAAGTAGCTTTCAGAAAAGGAGATAAAAAATTAGCAATTGAATATTTTGAAAAAGTATTAAAAATAAAGAATGAAATTAGTGAGTTTTATTTTGCATCTTCCTTAATTCAATTTATAAATGGAAATATTAAAAATGCTGCCGATTTTAATTTAAAAAGAGAATTGGAAAATCCTGCTGATAGCGAAATATTGTATGAAATTGCACGGATTTATGGTTTGTTTGAAATGAGTGAAGATTGCTGTAGAGCATTAAAAAAATCAATAGATATGGGTTATATAAGTTATCCTTCGATGCAAAGAGATTCTTTTCTTGACCCAGTGAGAAATGATAAGGGAATACAAGATTTACTTGCATTAGCAAAAATGAAACACGAAGAACTAAAAAAGGAATTATTAACAACATATTAATTAAAAATGTTGGAATCTAATCATTTATCATTCTGAGAAGGAATGACGCATGCCCGCCTAAGGCAGGTGAAACGAAGAATCTCAATTTATAAGTTTGGAGATTCTTCACCCCACAAAACGGGGATTCAGAATGACAGCAACAAGAAATAATGAAATTAAATAAGAAGGAAACTCTATGATTGGTAAAACTATCCGCCGCGGCGGATTGCAATATGAAATACTCGAAGAACTGGGACGGGGCGGGCTTGCCCGCCCCGTCTTGGCTCGGTCAAGCCGAGACAGGCCGTAGCCAATATAACTTGAATTTAAGGAGAACAAAATGATTGGTAAAACAATCCGCCGCGGCGGACTACATTATAAGATAATTAAGAAATTAGGCGAAGTCCGTCTCGTTCCGCAAAGCGGAACGGCTGAGACCTCGTCTATACATTATAACGGAGTAAAGCTATGATTGGAAAAACTATTTCACACTATAAAATAATTGATAAAATCGGAGAAGGTGGTATGGGAGTGGTATATAAAGCTCAAGATAATAAACTTGATCGTTTTGTTGCAATAAAATTCCTCCCCCCCCACCTAGCCTCTTCTGATGAAAGCAAAAAAAGATTTATGCAGGAAGCAAAAGCTGTAGCTTCTTTAAATCATCCTAACATTATGAGTATATATGAAATTGATGAATACAATGATTCTTTTTTTATGGTAATGGAATTTGTTGAGGGACAAACACTGAAAGCATATTTATCGGATTTAAAATCCGGTTCTGGCTTACCATTTTTATTAGCTGCTGAATGGTTAACAATTATTGCAAATGGTCTGAAAGCTGCCCATGACAAAGAAATAATTCATCGTGACATTAAAAGTGAAAATATTATGATTTCCCCTGGAGACAAACTAAAATTAATGGATTTTGGTCTAGCAAAATTGAAAGAAAGTGCAGGAATAACTAAAACCGGTACATCACTCGGCACACTTTCGTATATGTCACCCGAACAAGCACAGGGATTAAATGCTGATCAAAGGTCTGATATCTGGTCTCTCGGTGTTGTTTTTTATGAAATGTTAACCGGGGAGACTTTATTTAATGCTGAGCATGAAGCAGCATTACTTTATTTAATAGTAAATGAAGAACCGCCTGCTCCAAGCATTCTTGATAGAAAAATTCCAATTCAGATTGACAATATTGTAATGAAAATGTTAGTAAAAGATCCGGAGAAAAGATTTCAGAATCTTTCAGAACTGATATCTGATTTATCTGACATCAAAAATGAAATAGAAAATAACGAGAGTAATAACAAAAAAAAGGCAATTGCAGTCCTTCCTTTTGGTAATATCAGTTCTGATAAAGAGAATGAATATTTTGGCGATGGATTAACCGAAGAATTAATTGCAAATCTCTCCAGGTTAAAAGATATGCGCGTTGTTTCCAGAACAACTTCTATGCAATATAAAGGGACCAAAAAAAATATTAAAATTATTGGAAGAGAACTTGGTGTCAGGTATATAATGGAAGGCAGCGTAAGAAAATTTCACGATGATCTTAGAATAACTGCTCAGTTAATAGATGTAGAAAGTGATGAACAACTTTGGGCAGAGACATATAAAGGAAAACTTGCAGACATTTTTGATATACAGGAGTCAGTTTCAAAACAAATTGTGGATGCATTGATGTTGAAACTTACTCCATTGGAAAAAATAGTTCTTGAAAAAAGAGCTACTGTAAATCCTGAAGCATTTGATTGCTATTTAAGAGCAAGAGATTTTTTGAACAAACGAACAAAAAACACTATTAATTTTGCAATACAGTTATTTCAGAAAGCTATTGAATTTGATACTCGTTATGCCGAAGCTTATGCCGGTCTCGGAGAAGCTTATGCGGTTCTTTATCAATATTTTGAAAGTAAAGTCCATTGGCTTGACAATGCAATAGAATCCAGTCTAAAGGCTATCACTTATAACTCTTCTTTATCGGACGCATACTCTTCCCTTGCTCTTGCATATTTTTATAAAAAATCAAATGAAGAAGCTTTTACTGCCGGTAATAGAGCTATAGAACTTGATCCTCAGAATTTTAACGGCTATTGGATTCTTGGAAGAATATATCATAGTACTGACAGAGATAAAGAAGCTATAGATTTATTTAAAAAGGTAATTGAATTAAATCCTGATTTCTTTTCAGCTTATTTCGATATGTCACTAGCATATGACAGATTAGGAGAAAAAGGAAAAAGTAAACAGATAGTTAATGAATCATTGAAGGTTTATCCGAGATATTTTATGCAGCATCCTGATGATGCAAGGGCACATATTTATTATGCTAATAGTTTAGTAATAACTGAAAATATTGAACAAGCTAAAAATGAAGCTGCGAAGGCAGTCGAGCTAAATCCAAACGATCCGCTAATGCTATATAATGTAGCCTGTTTTTATTCATTGTTAAATGATAAGAAAACAGCAATCGAAGCAATTAAAAACGCATTTGCTGCAGGTTACCAGGATTACGAATGGGCAAAACGAGATAGTGACCTTGTGAATATTAGACAGGAGCCCGTATTTATTGAACTAATGAAAGACAAATAAAATCATAAGGAATAATCTATGATCGGCAAAACTATTTTACATTACGAGATATTAGAACAGATCGGTGAGGGTGGAATGGGAACCGTTTACAAAGCCAAGGACACTAAACTAGACCGCTTTGTTGCACTCAAGTTTCTCCCCTCTCAGCTTACAACTACTGAAGATGAGAAAGCAAGATTTATTCAAGAGGCTAAAGCTGCTTCTGCAATTAATCATCCTAATATTTGCACAATTTATGACATACAAGAAGACGAAGGGAAACTCTTCATTGTTATGGAATATATTGACGGTGTTACCCTCAGAGAAAAGAAAGAAAACCTCTCAGAGAAAAGAATACTCGA
>JACZTL010000007.1 GCA_022573715.1 Bacteroidota bacterium | reverse complement strand
CATTTGCAATGTCTTCAAAAAAAGGTGCGTCTTCAACTTCTTTATTCGTAATTCCGGTAATCATTGTAATGTTGGCGGGGATATGTCTGCCAGGATTTATCATCGAGTGATATTTCTCTGAAATTTTTAAATTTTTAACTACTACAATTCCTATTTCAATTATATTGTTTCTGCCTGCAGCAAGTCCCGTGGTTTCTGTATCAAGTACACAAAACTCCGCCTGGTTGAGAGGGATATCACTTTGAAAGTAATTAGACATAATCAAATTTATTATTATTAAAAATTATATCAAAGATAACCGATAACTGATAGCTAACTGCTTTCTTTAAACTATCTCTATTATTAAATATATTTACTTTCCAATTAAGGGATAATATGAGTTCACTAAATCTTCTATTTATAGGCGACATTGTGGGGAAACCGGGTTTGGATTTAGTTCAGACTTGGCTGCCTTCACTAATTAAAAAATATAAAGCCGATTTTGTTATAGCCAATGGGGAAAACGCTTCCGGCGGAAAAGGATGCACTGAAAAAGAGGGCAAAATATTATTTGATTTGGGTGTTCATGTTATTACGGGCGGAAATCATACCTGGGATAAAAGGCAGTCGCAGGATTATTTAAAAGAGGAACCCCGCTCACTTCGTCCATTAAATTACCCGAAAGGTACTTACGGAAACGGTTATCATATTTCTGAAACTAATAAAGGGAAGGTAGCAGTTTTAAATTTGCAGGGAAGAACTTTTATGGCTGCAATCGATTGTCCGTTCAGAAAAGCCGATTGGATTTTAAGTAAACTTAAAGATGAAACAAAAATTATTTTTGTCGATTTTCATGCTGAAGCAACCGCAGAAAAAATTGCAATGGCTCATTATTTGGACGGGAAAGTCACGGCATTAGTAGGGACTCACACTCACACTCAAACAGCCGATGAAAGAATTTTCCCTAACGGTATGGGATATATAACCGATGTTGGAATGACAGGTCCGTATGACTCTGTAATTGGAATGAAAACAGTAGCTGCTTTAAATAGATTTTTATATCAAACTCCTCAAAAATACGAAACTGCGGAAAATGACAATCACCTTTGCGGAATGTTTTTTAAGATCGATACGGAGACAGGCAAGACTTTAGAATTAGAAAGAGTATTATTTCCCGAATTCATAAAAAAAGCAGAAAAAAATAAATCCCAACCAATGACTGGTGACAATTGACTAATGACCAATTTCCCGTTACCAAGAATAGACAAAGACCCCGAATTAAAAAAACTACTTTTACCATATTGTCGATTTCAAATTGGAGATATTTGGGAAGATAAAATTGGAAAGCACATTATTGCTTGCATAGATATTGCTGATAAAAATTCATTAAAAAAAATAATGGATGGCAAAGAAGCTGTTCTTTCAATTCAGGACCCGCCGTATAATTTTGTAGCATTCAAAGAAACAAATACCGTAAAATTTATTAATTGGTGCGAAAAATGGGTTAAAAATATTTACTCAGTTTTGGATACTGATGCTTTTTTTTACGTTTGGCTCGGCGCAGATCAAAAAAACGGTTTTTCACCTTTACCCGAATTTATGAAAATGATGAAAAGTGTGAAATTCAAATCAAAAAGTTTTATAACATTGAGAAACCAACGTGGATACGGGACACAGAAAAACTGGATGTCAATCAGGCAGGAATTACTTTATTATATTAAAGGAAATCCCGGATTTAATATTAAGGCGGAGCACACTGACATTCCTAAAATTTTAAAAGGATATTACAAAACTGTAAACGGCCAGCAGACTGAAAATATTGAAAGAAGTAAATCCGCAAATATTCGTGCTGGAAACGTATGGGTCGATATTCAGCAGGTATTTTACAGAATGGAAGAAAACGTAAATGGTTGTTATGCACAAAAACCATTGAAAGCGATCGAAAGAATTATTAAAGCCGGCAGCAAAAAGAATGATATCGTTATTGATTTTTTTTCGCATTCAGGTACTACTTTAATTGGTTGTGAAAAAATGGGTAGAAAATGTTTTACTTCTGACATTGATCCGATTTTTTGCGAAATTACACTAAGAAGATTAGAAAATTTTAGAAAGACAGGAAAGACAGGCTGGCAGAATTCCAATCCATTTGCCAAAGAAATTATAAATGATAAAAAATTAAAATCATATTTGACTAAAAAATATGATTATAAGATTTAAGAGAAATATTCATTATAAAAACACATTGTAACCGTAGCTTTTTCTGAAGGAATCACTTTGTGACAGGTTGCGTAAAAATTATTTTAAAAAATAAACGCAGCCTAAAACCTGCGGATACATTTTATATTATGCAAATTATAGACGGTAAAAAAGTAGCAGTCGAAATAAAAGAAGAACTAAAAAAAGAAATAAGCAAACTGAAGCAGAGTGGAAAAAAAGTACCCGGTTTAGTTGCAATTTTGGTCGGTGATAATCATGCTTCTCAGATTTATGTTAAAAGCAAAGGTAAAGCTTGCGAACAAATTGGTATACTGAGTAAAACTGAGATACTTCCTGCAGATACAACCGAAGAAGAACTGTTAAATCTTGTTAATAAATATAACAAAGACTCTAATTTTCACGGAATACTTGTCCAACTACCTCTGCCTGCTCATATCAATGAAGATAAAATAATAGAATCAATAAATCCCGAAAAAGATGTTGACGGTTTTCACCCGGTAAATGTCGGAAGATTGGTAATCGGTAAAGATGCACTCCGTTCTTGCACACCTGCCGGAATTCAAGAATTATTAAAAAGATATAAAATAGAAACGAAGGGCAAACACGTTGTAATTGTCGGACGAAGTAACATTGTGGGTAAACCGATTGCAAATATTATGGTTCAAAAGGAAGAGTTCGCAAATTCAATTGTTACCGTTTGTCATTCTGCCGCGGAAGATCTTTCTTATTTTACAAAGCAAGCTGATATACTTATTTCCGCAATCGGTAAAGCGGAATTTATTACAAAAGATATGGTAAAAGAGGGAGTGGTTATAATTGATGTAGGAATTAACCGCGTAGAGGATGCCTCAAAAAAGAATGGTTACAGGGTAGTAGGCGATGTGGATTTTAATGCGATTTCACAAAAATGTTCATATATTACACCTGTTCCCGGCGGAGTTGGTCCGATGACTATAGCGATGCTGCTTAAAAACACATTCAAAGCATATCAAAAATTTGGTGGATAAAATGAGTTACACAAATACAACAAAATTAGATGCCGAAGAATTATTAGAGAAAACTTTAAGAGAATTTTATTGCAAGGGCGATTCTTGCAAAGGCTGGGAAACAAATGTAGTGACACAACCGAATGCCGTTACTAATATTGTTAACAGCGGAGCAGATAGAATTGCCGCAGGTTTAGGAATAGGCGATATACTTGCAAACAAAAGCATAGCGAGAAAAATTGATCACACTCTTTTAAAACCTGATGCAACTGTTGACGATATAACAGCTTTATGCGATGAAGCAAAGAAATACCAGTTTGCTTCAGTTTGTGTAAATCCGGGCAATGTTTCTTTGTGCAGTAATTTGTTGAAAGGAAGCAATGTTAAAGTATGTACCGTTATAGGCTTTCCCCTTGGAGCAACTACAACAGAGGCAAAAAGATTTGAAGCAGAACAGGCAATTAAAAACGGTGCTGAAGAAATTGATATGGTTATTAATGTCGGCCAACTAAAGCAGGGGAACTATGATTATGTATTTAACGATGTTAATCAAGTTGTACTTGCTGCCAAAAAAAATAACAATATTTGTAAAGTAATTTTAGAAACAGCTTTGCTAACGGATGAAGAAAAAATTAAAGCATGCATAATTTGTAAACACGCCGGTGCAGATTTTGTAAAAACATCAACGGGTTTTAGCAAAGGCGGAGCTACCGTTGGTGATATTGCGTTGATGAAATATGTTGTCGGCAGTTCCGTCGGTGTAAAAGCTTCAGGGGGAATCCGTTCAAGGGAAGATGCAAATGCGATGATAGCCAGCGGAGCTGACAGAATAGGCGCAAGTGCAAGTGTTAAAATTGTACTGGGACAAAAAAGCGAAAGCAGTTATTAATAATTTATTTTATTGTTCAAATAAATTCAATAAGTGATATTCTTTTCTGATTCCCTTCAGTATTCCAATCTAATACCAAATCTTATTTGTCTTGGCTGACCGAATAATGAATTACCGGTAGTACGTAGATAATTTTGGAAATAATCTATATTAATGGCTCTGTAAAGATTTTCATAGTCCTGTCTTTGAGCAGGGTGTAATGTCCCACCCAATGTCGGGTCACTTAAAAAACCGTCGTCAAAAGGAGAGCCGGTTCTTATAAATACATTTTGAATATTCACCCTGTCAAATAGGTTAATAACATACAGATAAACATTAGCTTTCAGTTTATCTAAAATATTAAAAGTTTTATCCACTCTAAGATTTACTTGATAAATCCAAGGAGTCCTTGAAGAATTCAATTCCTCAACAGGAGTTCTAAACCTTGGGTTACTTTCAAGGCCCCCGTATCTGTCTCCTCTACCTATGCTTAAAGTGTAAGGGTGACCGCTTGCAAATGTTAATAATAAGTTTACTCCTAAATTTTTTAGTATATCCGATGTTTCATCATTAGAAAATCTGTAATCAAAATTGATGTTACCTGTAATCTCACGGTTGTAATCTAATGGGGTATTCGCTCTGGGTTCAAGGCTCAAACTACCGTCTTTAAAAAAGTTATTATTTAATAATTGAGAATATGAATCTGAACCAGTACCGCTTGTACTTTGAAAGGAAAATATAGCATTTGCTTGTAATCTTTTTGTTCTTTGCAGATTAAAGGATAACTCTATGCCTTTGGCAATTGCTGATTCGCCGTTTACCAATGTAGCATAAGCTCCAGAAGATGATCCAACTTCAGTTTTCTGAAATGCAAAGACAACTAAATCGGTTATATTTCTATAATAAGTCGTTATATCAAACGAAGCAAAGTCAGAAATATATTTAGTAAACCCGATTTCAAATTGTGTCGTTTTTATAGGCTTTAAATACCAGGATTTTGGTATAGGGAGTGATCTATCAGCAAAAAAATCTATTATATTATAATATAAGCCGTTGTACATATCTAATAGCTGAGATTGTTGAATATATCGTCCCATTTGTGAATGTAAAACATAGTTGTTAGGCAATGAATAGGATAGACTTAAACGCGGACTTAAGGTTGAAAATGTAGGAGATTTTTTGAATCCATCTGGCTTTATTACACCTATATAGTTATCTATAAAAGTTTGAGGATTTGCAGGATCGATAGGCATAATGTTGTCCACGTCTATATAGTCGTATCTTAAACCTATTTTCATTAATACATTTTTATATGTTATTTTGTCTTCAATGAAAAGAGAAGCAAATTTTGGACGCCTGGGCGCAAAGGCTCCATTGTCTAAATAATTACCGCTTGGATTAAATTCATCGTTTACTTCATTTCCAAATAAGTCATAACCATATGAATTAACTAAAGGATAAAAAACCTCTTTCAATGTTACCCTACGAGATTCAGGAAGTTGATTATTTGAATTAATTCTTTCTGCTATACCCGGTGCCAATACATTAAAACTTCTGTAAATATTTGTACTATATTCACCACCGAATTTTATTGAATGTATTTTGTCTAATTTTTTTGAAATAAAACCTTTAATTGAGAATTCTTCATTTTTATATTTCTCAAATCCGCCATATGAATATGAGCCGAGGACGTCGTTCGGAGCTGAAAATCTAAAGCCAAGAATATAATAAGATGTAGGACGTACATACCTTCCCATCCTCCCTGTAACAATATCTTGATTAGTTCTGTACCACACAGCGCCTACATTTGCATTGGCAACGCTGTCTCCGTAAACCATCCAATTTTCTTGCAAGAGAGGGTCCATTGCTGTATTTGCAGAAACAGTAAATCCAAGATTTAACTGGTAAAATGTTGTCGGATTTAATTGATGCGTAAGTTGAACGGAAGCTGCAGCGTTGTAACCTCTGTTAATTCCAATTCGGTTCAAATCTAATATTTGCAAAATATTTCCACCACCGCCTCTATCACTTGAAATATTAGTATAAGTACCGACCGCCTTTATTTTTATATCATTTAGATCAAATGTAATTGTCCCGGTTCCAGTATATGTTTGTTTTGAAGTCCTAAAAGTAGGACCGGCAGGATAATTCAAAGTAATTGAATTTGTTTCCGGGGTAAATGAAAGATTATCAGTAATTGTTCCTAAATTAATACCAGGGAATGGTCGTGGATTTTTATCAAGTTTCCAATTTGAATTAAACAAAGCAAAGAATTTTATTTTATTATTTAAAAAAGGATCGCTTGCTGTTGCAGTAAATTCGTTGTAACCGTAACTGTGTGTACCAATAAATTTTTCACTATTAAAACGATTGTTCTTACTTTGAAAATTTAAATTATCGGTTACATATTCAATTGTAAATTTTAGTTTGGAAGTACCGGTTTTAAGATGAGTGTTTATAATTCCACCGCTAGAGCCTCCATAATTTACTCCGTATCCGCCGGTGTTAAATCCTATTTTACTGATTGCATCCGGAACAATAGTTATATTCCGTTTACCTGTTAGTTTATTTCGAATATCAATTCCGTCTAAAATATATCCTGTTTCATCACCTCTGCTTCCGCGCATATAAATTATATTATTATTTAAGATAACTCCTGGTGTAAGTTCTATTATATTTTTGAAATCCCTTACCGGCAGTCTTGAAATATCTTTAGCGGTTATCTCTTTTGGTAAATTTACTTCAATTGTATCGGTAATTACTGTGCTATATTTATATGATGTGGAATCAGCTGAGATATTCTTTGCCAAGATATTAAAAGCAGATATGAAGATAATAAAGAAGAGTAACAATCCTTTCATAAATCATCCCTCCAAGATTATTTACATATAAAAAATAAGAAATATTTTTATTAAAGTGAATTTAAGTATACTTAAGTTTGCTCTATAGCCTTACAGCTTTTGACCTTGAATTTAATTTTAAATATGAAGCGACCTTCCATTTCCCTTTGTTTTTAGTGTACTCTGATCTATTGGTGTTACGTCTATTTATTCTGTCGTCAAGGTTTTTGGTTTGTCCGATATAATATTTATCGGTAGAGGAATGGATAATATAAACATAAAAGTTATCCATACTGTGATGGTATCGCTATTTAAAAAAAGACTTTTTTGTGGGAGCTATAGGATTCGAACCTATGACCCCCTGCTTGTAAGGCAGGTGCTCTGAACCAACTGAGCTAAGCTCCCAAAAATAAATAAATATGAACAAATTCGATATTGGAACCTATGATCCTCCCGACTTTGTCTGGATGCTCTGAACTCCGCCTACATTTCATTTCGGCGGACAAGCAACTTTTAAGCCGAAAATTTATTGAAGGCTGTGAGTCTATCCGCCTTAGTCAGACTAAGCTCCAAAATTTTGAAGTTCAAATATGTGATTATTTAGTGAAAGTATCAAAATATTATGAAGAATATCTTACTTTCTAAGAGCGAGCGACGGGGCTTGAACCCGCGACATTCAGCTTGGGAAGCTGACACTCTACCAACTGAGTTACGCTCGCAAATTACATTCAAAAATTAAATAACTTAAATTATATCTGCAATAAAAGTATATTTTAATTATTATAGAATAATTTTAATACTTATATTTTATAATTCATTTTTTAATAAACAATTCTATGAATAACGATAGTTTAGCAAATCTTAGAGGAGAAAAATATAAAAACCAACTGGTTGAGTCTAAGATAGACCATAGCCCTTTTAATCAGTTTAATCTATGGATGAAAGAAGCACTTGATGCTAAAATTATTCACGCTAATGCTATGACACTTGCAACCGTTAATAAAAAAGGAGTGCCATCGGCAAGAACAATTTTGTTAAAAGAATTAGATGATTCCGGTTTTGTTTTTTACACAAACTATGAAAGCGAAAAAGCGCAAGAGTTAAATGAAAATCCAAATGCTTCTATAGTCTTTTATTGGAAAGAATTTGAAAGGCAAGTAAGGATTACAGGAATTGTAGAAAAAATTTCGAGAGAAGAATCTGAGACATATTTTAACAGTAGACCTTTGGAAAGTAAACTTGGTGCCTGGGCGTCTAAACAAAGTGAAGAAATTCCTAATAGAGATTATCTTGTCAACAAATACAATGAAGTAAAAGAAAAATTCAAAGGAACGGAAATTCCTCTACCACCTTTTTGGGGTGGTTATCGCTTGCTCCCTAATATTTTTGAATTTTGGCAGGGAAGAGAAATGAGACTTCACGACAGGATAAAATATGAAAAGGTTGAAAACGGATGGAGGATATTAAGACTTTCTCCGTAACTAAAAAGATTTTATATTGTGTTATGTTTATGTCCTTAAAATTAAAATCGATAATAGTTCTAACATTGTTTTTAATTTTAACTTCACTCGCTCAAAACAAACCTCCAATAATACTCTTGACCACAGATGAAAGTTACAAAGATAAATCGCTGTTAAAAATTTAAAATGAAGCACCAATTATTAAATTCTAAAATCTATTTATGTTTATTGGTGCTTGATATTTATTTGGAGGTCGGTATTTGTAATCTGTAATTTTAACTAAGTTACAAGTAATTCTTATACCTTGCTTTCATTATAGCGGACTGCAGTATAAAAGCTCTGAGTGAAACTGTAAAAAGTATTATCATTCCTCCTATGCTTGCCATTAATGAAGGGATTTCACCGTAACCTATTAATACCCAAACAGGATTTAACACAGGTTCAATCATTGAAATAAGTGAAGCTTCCACGGCAAGAACTCTTTTTAGTCCGTATGCAAAAATTATGTATGCAGCACCGACCTGGAAAATTCCCAAATACGATACCATAAGTAAATCTGACATAGAAAAGGTGTTGATTTCAAATATTGAATAAACGGATATTAAAACAACAAAAATATTACCGTAAAAAATTGATACGAATTGATGTTCTTTTTTGTTCTTTTTCATTCCCAATAAGAAAGCTGCAAAAGCAACTCCTGATAAAAGTGCGATAATATTCCCGTAAAAATTACCCGCTGTAAGTTTGCCTGTAAAAAAAAGAAACATACCTATAAAGCAAACAATAATTGTAATTATATTAATTTTCTCATACTTGGTCTTATTTATCAAAGGTTCAAAAATTAATACGTATATTGGTGCAGTATATTGAAGGAAGACAGCATTGGCGGCTGTTGTAGTTTTAGTGGCAATTACATATAGAATTAAAACAGCGGCATAAAAGCCTGCATTTATAAAAGTGAAAAAGTTTACTTTTACAAGTTTACTTTTAAATACAACTAGAAAAACAAGTGCTGCAAACAAACACCTGAAAAAAGAAATCTGCATTGGCGACAGCGTTGTAAGTTTTATAAATATTCCTCCTGTACTCCATAAAATTGCAGCAACGACAATGGCAATTATACCTTTTTGATGTTCGGGGAAATATTTCAATTATAATTGTATTTTTATTATTAAAATAGTGAAGAACTTTATAAATTCAATGATAAATATCAATTATATTTGCTATAAAATAATATCATTCTTTTAAAACAAATAATAATAATAGTAATTTGAAATTTCTTTATGATCCTCCCCAAATATTAAAAGCTGCTTTCGGTAGTTTTTTGTGGAATACAAAAAATGAAGAGGTTTTACTAACTTTTGACGACGGACCGAATCCCGGGACGACAGAAAAACTATTGGATTTATTGAGAAATAAAAATATAAAAGCATTGTTCTTTTGTCTGGGTGAAAATATTAATAAACATCCCGAGCTTTGCAAAAGAATAATTGAAGAGGGGCATACAATCGGTAATCATACCTACAGTCACAAAAAAATAAATGAAGTAAGTAGAGAAGTATTTGATGCTGAGATTGAAAGAACAAATAATTTATTAAAAGATAAGTTTAATTATGATATAAAATATTTCAGACCTCCGCATGGAAGATTTATTTTTTCTACTAATATAATTTTAAAAAAGCATAATCTTGTAAATGTTATGTGGTCGCTATTAACTTGGGACTATAAAGGTAATTTTAATAGAGTACAAAAATCAATACAGAATTATCTGAAAAATAATTCGATAGTAGTACTGCATGACAGCGACAAAACAGAACTTATTCTTCAAGATTCCGTAAAATTAATAATAAAAGAAGCAGAGAAAAGAAATTTTAAAATTGGAGAGCCCGTCAATTGTTTGAAATAATATTCCTTATAATAATAATCTGTTATTTTTTTCAATCGTTTATTTTTGCAATCGGTGTACAAAAAAATTTCCCGCAAATAAATGAAGAAGAATTACTTACAGCAACCGTTATCGTTGCAGCAAGGGATGAAGAGAAAAATATTTTAAGATGTTTGGAATCCTTGAACAAATTGGTTTACCCCGAAGGTAAATTAGAAATCATTTTAGTAGATGATAGATCAACGGATAAAACAGGCGAAATTATCAATAAATTTATAAAAGGAAAAGAACGATTTAAAAAAATTATAAGTAAAGAACCCAAAGGTAAATTAAAAGGAAAAACTAATGCTTTGGCTTCGGGTATAGAGGTCGCAAAGGGAGAAATAATTTTTACAACCGATGCCGATTGTTCTGTTAAACCAACATGGATTATCAAGACAGCTTCTTATTACAAAGATTATGTTGCAATGGTAAACGGTTTTACAACACAAGAATCTGTAAATAATTTTAGCGGGATGCAAAGTATTGATTTCATTTATTTGTTAATGATTGCTTCGAGTACAATAAATCTTGGAAAACCAATAAGCTGTATTGGCAACAATATGTCTTACCTTAAAAAAGCATACTTTGAAGTAGGAGGATATGAAGCATTACCTTTTAGTGTAACCGAGGATTTTAATTTATTGATGGCAATAAGCAGGCTGGGGAAGTATAAAATCATATATCCAATGGATAAAGAAACTTTGGTTACATCTTTGGCTTGTGAAAATATAAAATCTCTTTATAGACAAAAGAAACGATGGGCGGTTGGAGGATTGGGTGTGCCTTTGAGCGGTTTTTTAATTTTAATAAACGGTTACCTAACTTATCTTTGTATGTTGCTGCTGCCTTTCTTTTACTCTTCGGTATCTTTATATTTATTAATATTTAAGTTAGCAATTGATTTTTTTATTTTATACCCGATTCACAAAAGACTTGGTATTGAAAAAAATATGAAATACTTTTTTATTGCAGAGATATATTTTATTGTCTATGTTTTAACACTCCCATTTTTGATAGTCCTTAACAGAAAAGTAATCTGGAAGGGGAGAGAATTTTAATGCTGCTTCTCTGTAATTACTACGTTACTTATCGCTGTAATGCTTATTGCGAATTCTGCCATTTTGGTGTACACAAAAATTTTATTGACACACCTTTTGCAGACCTAGAAATATTTAAAAATAATATTGAACAACTTGCGGACCTCGGTATAAAGTTTTTGGATTTAACCGGCGGCGAACCACTGCTTCATAAAGATATTCACTTGATGGCAGAATATGCCCAAAAATATAAAATGCAGACAAGCATAACATCAAACGGTTTACTCTATCCAAAATTTGCAGAGAAACTCGCCGGTAAAGTTGATCTCCTACATTTTTCTTTGGATTCACCAGATGAGGAGGAACATAATAAAATTAGGAAAGTTAATTGCTATAAATTTGTACTTCAAAGCTTAGATATAGCAAAATCACTGGGAGAGTTTCCAGATATTTTATTTACGGTTACAAACGAGACGTACAAAAAACTTCCCAGAATGCATCAATTGGCAAAAGAATTCGGTCTTATTTTAATTGTTAATCCAGTGTTCTCTTATTTCGGTAACCCCGGACTTTCGGAAGAGGCAATTGATTATATTGAAGAATATTGTTCGGGTAAAATGGATATCTATCTTAACAATGGGTTTATGAAGTTAAGACGTGACGGCGGTAATGATATAAATAATCCGAAATGCAAAGCCGTTTCCAGAGTTATAGTTATTTCTCCTTACAACGAGATTATATTACCTTGCTATCATTTTGCAAGCGATAAAATAAAAATTGACAGACCTATTAAAGAAATTAGAAAATCAGAAAAAATATTGGAATTTAAAAAAATGGAAGGTCGATTCGATTTTTGCCAGGGCTGTACCGTTAATTGCTACTTCGAACCTTCTTTTATATTCCCGACAAATTTATATGCAATATTAAGTTTAACCTCGAAATTTAAATACGGTTATAATAAATTCGTGAAGCAGAAAATAAAGAAATTAAGATATTATAACGGATTAAAATAAATGCGGAAATTTGTACTTCTAATCTTAATCGTTTATACAATCCGGGCATTTCCACAATCCAATAAAGAATGGTTTCCCAAAGGATTGAACATTCAACCTTTTACCGCAAATTTTTTGGAACCCAAAGCCGGGTTCTCTTATTTGCTGAGTGAAAGCAATATAAGATTGGATATCGGAAAATCCGCAGATGTTTTAAGAATTACTAATGAAGGCAAAATCATTTCCTACGGTGTTGACCTTTTTACATACACACGTTTAAGAAGCGAAGTTAATTTTAAATTTCCTGTTGAAACTACCGACTTTTATTTCGGTGTAAATTATGCCCAAAGATTTATTAGAAGCGAAAAAGAATATGGCTTCAGATTCAGATTTGCTCACATAAGCTCTCACCTTGTTGACGGCAGCTTTGACCAGCAAAGTAATATTTGGCGTAATGGTAGAGTGCCTATTGTTTACAGTAGAGAATTTTTTGAGCTAATTCCTTTTTACAGAATAAACGGATTTCGAGTTTACGCAGGTGTTACTTATTTATTCCATACTCTGCCGGCTAATATAAGCAAGGGGATTTATCAGGTTGGATTTGATAATTATTTCACTTCTTTTTTATTAAATGCATTTATACCATTTGTCGCGTATGATTTTAAGCTTTCAAAAATAGATAAATTTACAGGTAATAATATTTTTTCTGCAGGTTTAAAATTTGGTAAGTTTGATGGAAGAGGATTCAGCATTACTTTCTCTTATTATTCAGGGAAAAGCGTGCACGGTCAGTTGTTCAATATAAATGAAAATTATTTTACTTTCGGTTTTAATATGGATTTATGATTGGAAAATTCAAAAGAAGAATTAGAAAAAAATAATGCTGTAAAAAAAAGTAAAAGGAATAATTATCTTCTTCACATCGGACTATTCCTTTTAACTTTTATTACAACAACTTTTGCAGGTGCGGAATGGATTAGGAGCACTCCCGGACCTTATGAATTTTCGTTTCTTTTGAAGGGACTTCCTTATTCCTTGTCTATAATGTTTATTCTCTCTTGTCACGAATTCGGCCATTACTTCGCTGCAAAAATTCACAATGTAGATGCGACACTTCCATTTTTTATTCCTTTTCCTTCTATTGCCGGATTTTTGAACTTTGGTACAATGGGTGCAGTTATTAAGACAAAATCACCCGTGCAGACTAAAAAGGCTATGTTCGATATTGGTGTTGCCGGACCAATTGCAGGTTTTATTGCATGTTTGATAGTACTATTTTGGGGCTTTACACATATACCAGGGAAAGAATATATTTTAAGTATTCATCCGGATTATTTTGCAAAGAATTTTGGAGAGGGACAGTTGAATCTTGTATTTGGAAATACGTTTTTGTTTTCGATATTGAAAAATATTTTTGTTGATTCTTCAAATTATTTTCCGCCGATGAGTGAGATTTATCATTATCCTTATTTGTGTGTGGGTTGGTTTGGATTATTAATAACAGCAATGAATATGATTCCTGTTGGACAATTGGACGGTGGACATATTAGCTATACAATGTTCGGAGGGGATTTACACTATAAAATTGCCGTAATTTCTTTTTCATTACTGTTTGTGCTTGGTACGATTGGGATCTTGGAGGGAGTTTTGGATTTGAGTGTTGCATTCGGTTGGTCAGGTTGGCTGTTTTGGGCTTTAATTTTATACTTTTTTATAAAATTAAAACATCCACCCGTTCCAGATAATTCGGAATTAGATTTTAAAAGAAAGTTGTTGGGTTACATTAGTTTTATTATTTTACTTATGTCTTTTTCACCGACTCCCTTTATAATTTCTTTTGGGGGATAATATCAGAAATAAAATATATGATAAATAAATTTTATAGATATATCATCACGATATTTTTCTCGATTATATTTTTAATATTTAACGGATGTGAAAAAGACTTTAATACCGTAATAGATGCTCAAATTGATAATATTCAAGTAGCTTCTGTTCGTGCAATTGATCTAATTGTTTTTAATCCCGCCGATTCTTCATTTACTTTTTCAATTCGATTTTCTTCCGTGAATGGTTTGAATATTGTTTCAATAAATATTTTTTCTCCGTCCAATAATATAATAAACGATCAACCGCTTGGACTTTTGGATAACGGTAACATTACTAATAATGGAGATACAACTGCCGGTGATTTGACTTATTCTAATAAATATTTGTTCAGCAGAAATTTTGAAAATGGTTCTTACAATGTTGAATATATAATTACATTAAATGACGGAGCAACAAAAATAATTGCATCTCAGCACTTTATTTACAATAACGGAAAATTGAACACACCTCCTGTAATCAGCAATTTAATACAACCAGATACAGTGCTGATAAATGTTCAATTTACTTTTTCAGTAGTGGTTAACGATCCCGATGGACTGCAGGATATTAAAGAAGTTTATTATGAATTGTTTATGCCTAACGGAACAAAGATAATTAACAACCAGGGCATATCTCAGTTTCCATTATTTGATGATGGCAACACAATCTCAAACGGTGATGTTACTGCAGGAGATGGAAGATATACCGTTTTCTTAACATTCCCAAGCTCTGTAACACTCGGTAGTTGGAAATTCGATTTTACTGCCAAAGATAAAGCCGGGCTTACAAGCAACACAATAACACACAATGTTGAAATAAAATGATAAGAGTTTTTAAATATATTTTTACGTTGCTACTGTTAACAGGAATTACTTATTCACAAGTAATACCTGATAACTTTAATCTAACAAAAAAAAATCCGTTAGCAAAATTAAATTTAGACGATAACCCTGCCGGTAATTCTATTACGGATTTAATTGTTGTTGGTGATACTATTTGGGCAGGAACAGGAAACGGTTTAAGCGTATCTTTTAACAACGGAATTAGCTGGAAGAGTTTTACAGGAACTCCTGAATTCGGTACAGAAGATATTTCAGCTTTAGCATATAATAACGGAGTTGTTTGGGTAGCTACCGCTCACACTGAAAACATTAACGGAGACAATATTGATGTAGGTTCGGGGCTCAAATATACTTTTGATAATGGACTTTCTTGGACATCAGTTCCTCAGCCAATTGATAATCAAAATGATACTACAATTAATTACGGCGCAAATATATTAAAAGCATTGCCGGTTACCGTTGTCCAACAAAATTTAACATTTGATATAGCATTTACTCCTGGCACAGTTTGGATTACATCATTTGCAGGTGGGTTAAGGAAAAGCACGGATTACGGTACAACCTGGGAGCGAGTAGTTATTCCTCCGGATTATCTTGATGAAATAAAGCCTGCCGATACATTGAGCTTTTGTTTATCACCTTCAGCAGGTAGTTTTTGCTCCGAGAACAATTTAAATCACCGTACTTTTTCAGTAATTTCAGTTAATGATTCAACTCTTTATGTAGGTACTGCAGGGGGAATTAACAAATCAACTGACGGTGGAATTAGTTGGAAAAAATTTAATCATCAAAATCAGGCAAACCCTATATCCGGAAATTTTGTTGTTGCACTCGGTTTTAATAAAAACAATAATTCACTTTGGGCAGCTACTTGGTCTGCATCCGGAACGGGAGAATTTTATTCGGTTGGTTTATCAAAGGATGGGGGAGATAATTGGACATCTTTTCTTAACGGCGAAAGGACACATAATTTTGGATTCAAAGGAGATGATATTATTGCAGTGTCCGATAACGGTGCTTTCAGATCAAGTAATTTTGGGGTAACGTGGATAACTCCCGCTACTATCAAAGATTCTCAAACAAATTTAACTTTAACAACCAATGTGTTCTTTTCTTCTGCTTCACAGAATAATGATATCTGGCTGGGAAGTAACGATGGTTTAGCAAGACTTACCGAAAGTATAAGTACCTGGAATGGAAACTGGAAGTTATTTTTTGCTTCTCAACCATTAACTTCAACTGACGAAAGCTATGCATTCCCCAATCCTTTTTCACCAAGAGTTGAGAGACTTAAAATAAAATATTCTACCAGGGGGGGAAGTGTTCCAGTTACTATAAGAATATATGATTTCGGAATGAATTATGTAAGCACTTTAATACAAAATGTAATGCGTGGAAATCCCTTTCACAATGTTGACAAAACCGGTGTGATTGATTTTTGGAACGGACGTGATGCCGCAGGAAATGTTGTACCAAACGGTGTTTATTTTTACAGAATTGATGTAGGCGAAAGCATTCAATACGGAAAAATTTTAGTGTTACAATAAGAAGAAGATTTGAAAAAAATAATAGCTGTATCATTAATTTTCATTTCCACACTCGCTGCACAGCCAGAGTTCAGCAGTATAAGCAGTCAGCCGGGGGCTTTCAGCAGAATGGGATTCGGTGCAAGAGGAATGGGTATGGGAAATGCAATGTCCTCCGTTAAATACGGTAATCTTGTATCTTATTATAACCCCGCTTTATCAGTCTTTCAGAAAGATAACTCTTTCCAAACTTCTTATGCTATTTTGTCTTTGGACAGAAAATTAAATTTTTTAAATTTCACAAAACATTTTACTCTACCCAGCAAAGGAAAGGGCATCAGCAAAAAGAAAGGATCTGATTTATTGGCTGGTGTAAGTATCGGTATTATAAATGCTGGAGTTGGCGATATCATCGGAAGAGATAATCAAGGAAATAATATCGGCGTATTTTCTACAACTGAGAATCAATTTTTTGTCTCTGTTGCCAAAGAATTATCAAAAAAATTAGCTCTAGGTATTGCTATAAAATTTTATAACTATAATCTATTTCAGGATATAACTTCTTCAGGAATCGGCTTTGATTTAGGCGGTATTTATTCTTTAAATGCACAATGGACTTTATCTTTTATGGTAGCTGATCTAAACAGTAAATATAAATGGGATACGGTTCCTCTTCTACAGCAGTCCGGAAGTCAAACTGAAAATAAATTTCCCTTGCTAAAAAAAATAGGTGTGAGTTATTTAAGTAAAAAGTTTAACACTTTAGTTGCTGCCGAACTTGAAAGCAGCAATGCCGGAACAACTATTTTTAGAATTGGTGCAGAACATTATTTAGCTGAAAATTTTACTCTGCGAGGAGGCATCGATCAGTACAATTTAAAAAATTCTGATTTTCCTGTTCGACCATCTCTTGGTGCTTCTTTTATACGTAAAGTTGGAAATTTTTTACTTAGTGTAGATTATGCTTATGTAATAGAAAGATATTCACCCGATGACAGGCATATTGTAGGGATAACTGCAAGATTTTAATTTTGTCCTACTATTGATAAAAAGTTTTAATTAAATTTTAATATGAAAAATTATTCTATAAAAATATTCTTCCTATTTATATTTTTTATGCTTTCCATCACTGCAGCTTATGCACAATCCGCCGGAGAAAGTGGTTTAGCTTTTCTAAAAATAGGATTCGGTGCAAGAAATATTGCAATGGGTAATGCGGGCACTGTGTTTTCAAATGGAGTTACAGCTCAATTTTATAATCCCGCTAAACTTGCCTATTCCGATGATAAAGAATTAATTGCAATGCACAACAATTGGATACAGGGCGTAAGAAGTGATGTAATTGGCGCTACAACAAGAATATTGGGTATGAGGATCGGTGTGGGCGTTAATATTACATCGGTAAACAATATTGAAGTACGTACAAAACCAGGAGAAGCACAGGCAAGATTTGATGCGAAATTTTTCTCAGGAAATATCTCTACAGGATTTGAAATTTATGAAGGAATAAAATTCGGTGTAACGTATAAATATTTGTACGAGCAATTTTTTATAAATGAAGCTAAAGGATATGCTTGGGACTTTGGAATTGACTACAAGACACAGATTCCAAATTTAACTGCTTCTTTTGTAATTAGAAATCTCGGTTCAATGGAAGCACTAAAGACACAGGAAACTGTAGTCCCTACAGAAATAGTTGCCGGCGCAAATTATTTATACAATGTTCCTAATAACGAATTGAGTTTTATTGTAGGCGGAGAAATTCAAAGATTTACAAAAACAGATAATACTCACTTAAACTTTGGGGGAGAAGCTGTATATAAAAATTTAATCGCAGTAAGATTGGGATATCAAAGCGGTTATGATTCACGCAGCTTTACATATGGCTTCGGTCTTTATTGGCATAACCTAACTTTTGATTTTGCTTATGTTCCTTTTCAGCTCGGACTTGGAAGCGCTAATTTATTTTCTCTTCGATATAAGTTTTGATTTATTGAATGGAAGTAATTAAATACTCATCAAAATATAAAGAAGTTTGGGATGAATTTGTTCTTAGTTCTAATAACGGAACAATGTTCCAAATGCAAAAATTTTTAGAATATCACTCACCGGAAAAATTTAATTTCAATCATCTAATAATTCTTGATAAAGGTAATATTATTGCGCTATTACCGGGTGCAATAGTGGAAGGTGATATTTTTGAATCGCCAATAGGTGCAAGTTACGGTTCGTTGGTTACAAAAGATATCACTTTTAAAAAAGCTATGGAACTTGTTTCAGCTATATTAGAATATGGTAAAAAAAAGAATTTTAAAGAATACCTACTTACATCTGCTCCAATGATTTATGAAAAATATCAAAATCAAAATTTAGAATTTGCATTATTATGGCAAGGTTTCAGCTATAAACTTCATTACATATCAAGTGCAATAAAATTAGACAAAGAAAAAGATATTATCCAAAGATTTAGTTCAACTATTAGAAGAAATGTGCGCCGTGCTTTGAAGGACTCAAATTTACATTTAGAGATAAATGATAATTATCATGAATTTTATCCAATACTATTAAATAATAAAGCACGGCACGACGTTAAACCTACACACACACTTGATGAACTTATTAAGCTAAAGAAACTTTTACCTGATTATTTAAAATTATTTATGGTTTATTACAAAGATAAACCAATAGCCGGTTCGTTAATGTTTTATCCAAATAAGCAAGTTGCACTTTGTTTTTATAATATGCTTTTACATGAATATGCAATGCACAAACCTATACAACTGCTAATGTATGAAATTGTTAAAGATGCAACAGAATTAGACTATGACTACGTAGATATTGGTGTTTCACAAGACACTAAAGCAGAAAACCCTATGACGCCAAGTATGGAACTTATTGATTTTAAGGAAAAATTTGATGCCAAAACTATATTGCGGAATACTCTTTATAAAAAGATCTATTGAGCATCCTTTATGGGAAATAAAAAAAATCATAAATCTATCTGCATAAGTTTCTTAGGAAATATTGATTACGATTCAAGAACAAGAAATATTTACCAAACACTTAAAGCGCAAAATTACATTGTAAATGTAATTTCTTTTGATTGGCTTACCAATAATTTTAATACTCAACTTGGTGAAGTTACAATTTATAAATTGAGTAAAAATTTTTCATCACTTCTTTTCTATATAAAATTTTCAACTCTGCTCTTAAAAAGGTTGATAAATATTAAATCTGCAATTTATTTTGCGGAAGATATATACACATTGCCTATTGTTACTATTTTTGCAAAATTAAAAGGTGCAAAAGTATTTTACGATTGCAGGGAATTATTTGGGTATTTGGCTGGATTAAAAAAAAGAAAATTTTTACAATTTCTTTTGAAAATTATTGAAAGATTATTTATTACTCATGTAGATTTAATAATAACGACAGGTGAGTTGGACTCTGAATTTATTGAGAAAGAATATGGGCTAACAAAAACAATAGTAATAAGAAATCTACCGAAATATTACAAGCCGTTAAAACCTGTAAATTTTTGTCAATTATTAAATATTCCCACTGAAAAAAAGATTTTACTTTACCAGGGAGTTGTATTACACGGAAGAGGGCTAAAGTATATTTTTGAAGCTTTAACTGAGTTAAAGAATTATGTTCTGATTATTTTGGGTGCAGGGGAAGAGCTGACATATTATAAAAGTTTATCGAAGAAATTAGTTATTGAAAATCAAATATATTTTCTTGGTAAAATCAAGCAAAATGAATTATTAAAATATACAGCTGGAGCGGATATTGGATTATCGCTTATTGAGAATTTATCTTTAAGTTATTATTACGCACTGCCAAACAAATTATTCGAATATGTAATGGCAGAGATTCCGGTACTTGTAAGTAATTTACCTCAAATGGAGAAAGTTGTAAATACTTATGAAATAGGGTTAACTGTAAAAGATTCTAATACTGAAGAAATTAAAAATGCGTTAAAAAAATTAGAAGAAGAAACGTTTTATAAAAAAATTAAAAATAATTGTAAAAAAGCATCCAATGATTTGAATTGGGAAAATGAAGTAAAAAAATTATTATCCTTTCTTAGCTAGTCCTTCCTTTTATTATAAATAACTAAAATATGAATAGGTAAATGATAAATAAAATTAGCGAACAGGTCTTTTATTTTCCACAACGTGAATGGGAAATATTTTAGTATTACATAAGTTCTCAGATATACTAATATTTTGTTACCAAATGTTTTCCACTTAAAACCTTCTAATTCCTTATGAACTAAAAGAGATCTTAATTTGTTTTCATCAAAAGAGTGAAGATGCGCATTTACTGGTGTCTTTTTATTACAATGCATACACAAGTTATATTGGATTTTTTCTTTATAAGGTGTAGTTATAATTAATTTTCCGCCTGGTCTCAATAATTTGAAAATTTCTTTTATAAATTTATCCGGCTTTACAACATGCTCAATAATTTCAGATGCGATTATACAGTCAACAAAATTGTTTTTTATTGGCAGCCTAAACACATCTCCTGTTAATCCAAAATGATTTTTACTTTGGGTATTTTTTATTGCTTGTTTTGGGTTAGTAGCTGAAATATCTAAAGAGATTACTCTTTTACCTTTAGGTATAAAATATTTAGCGACCCAAGCAGAACCACAGCCGACATCTAAAATAAGTTTTACATTCTTAGGTATTGTAGAAATTATATATTCTCTTAATCTTCTTTCATCGTGTTCAGTCGCACCTTTCCTTTCTTCAAAATAATTAAATTCTAAAGCATCGGTTTTATAGTGGTTTAAATAATCAAAATCATTCATAAATTTAATTATTTTAAGAGATAAAATAATGTTATTATTTTATAAAAAATTTAACATATAAATAGATTAAAATATTTAAATTTAATTTAAATATTAACAATTTTAAAAAGTGAACTAAATTACATAAATGTTCGAAGATAAGCCCAGAATTTTAATTATCAGAACAGACAGGATTGGTGATGTGGTCTTGTCAACCCCTCTGCCAAAAGTAATTAAAAAGAAATATCCTAATTGTTATGTCGCTGTATTATTGCGTAATTATACGAAAGATATTTATCTAAATAACCCTTTTGTTGACGAAATAATTATTGCAGATGCAAATCATGGTTCATTTTTAAAATTATTAAAAAAGATTAGATCAATGAGTTTTAGTCATTCATTAAATCTATTGCCCACGGAAAGAATGAATTGGTTATTGTTTTTATCAGGTATTAAAAAAAGAATCGGAGTTGGGTACAAGTTCTATCAATTTTTGACAAATTCAAAAAGTGTTTTTAGGAACAAGTATAACCCGTTAAAACACGAGAGCCATTATTGTCTTGACGAATTACTAAAAATCGGAATTCAATGGACTGAGGACGATGAGGAAATTTATTTATCAGAAGAAGAAAAAAATGAGAGTCAATTATTCAGAGATTCGATATGTAACAGTGGGGAAATGATTATAGGAATAAATGTAACAAGCGGAAACAGTGCACCCAATTTAAGAGTTAATGAATATGTTAAAATTATCTTGAAGCTTCAAAAATTAGCAAGTATTAAAATAGCAGTAACAGATTTTAATCCACCAAAAGAAATATTAAATATCGATGGAGTTTTTTATCCAAACTTAAACAAACCTTTAAGAAAATCGATAACAAATTTTAATGCTTTGGATTTGCTTGTATCTTCAAGCACAGGGTCTATGCATATTGCTGCCGGATTAAAAGTAAAAACTCTTTCACTATTTTGTCCCCTAAAAGCTTGTTCACCTAATTTGTGGGCACCCAAAGGGAATGAATCTCACATTTTACTGCCTGAAGAAAATTATTGCAAGACTCAATGCCCAGGTGATCCCAAAATTTGTGATTATTCAGGCGAAGGTGGAATTGATGCTTCAATAGTAGTAAATAAAATAAAAACTTTACTGAATCTATCTGATTAAAGATGAAAAAAATAAAGATACTTCTTGCTCCCAATAGTTACAAAGAATGTGCTGACTCTGTTGAAGTATCTAAATTGTTTGAAAAATATTTAAATGTTAATAATAATTTCGAAATTTTTAAATATCCTATTAGTGACGGAGGAGACGGATTTTTAGATGTATTGAGCTATAATAATGAACTGATTAACATAACTTATTCGATTACAACTCCTTACGATAAATCTAAATTCGATTGTAATATCGGATATGATAAGAAAAATAAAATTATTTATATAGAATCCGCAAAAATTCTTGGACTTCAATTAATCCCTCAAGACAAAAGACATCCTATATATTTAAATTCAAAAGGATTGGGGGAATTATTGGACCAAATAAAAAAATCTGTAATTAAAAAAGAAATTAATATAAATAAAGTTGTTATTGGTGTTGGAGGAACAGGAACAAATGATCTCGGTCTTGGGCTTTGTTCTGTATTTGGGATGAAACTGGTTGATATTTATGGGAAAGAAACAGAAATAATACCTGAATATTATCCCAATACAGATAAAATTTTATGGAGCAAGCCTGATCTACCTTTCATAATAGAATCAATAATTGATGTTAATAATCCATTATTAGGGAATTGTGGTGCAACATATCTATTTGCGGAACAAAAAGGTGCTACTAAAGAAGATATAAGGTTATTAGAAATAGGCTTCAATAAAATTATTAACATATTAAAAAATAATAAGTTAAGAATATCAACTAATTTACTATCCGGTGCTGGGGGTGGCTTGGCAGCCGGTTTATCTCTCTTTTTTGATGCTGAATGTATATCATCTTTTAATAATTTAAGAGTTAATAAAAACCTGACTAAATTGACGGAGCAAGCAGATTATGTTATTACGGGAGAAGGTATTTTTGATAAAACCTCGCTATTAGGTAAGGGAGCAAGTGCTGTCATTGAAATTTCTGCTAATCTGCACAAAAAAATATTTTTATGCTGTGGTCAAATTGAAAAAGATTCTATTAAACTATTAGCTAAAAATATTTTCCCAATAGAAATGAACGAAAAAACAATAGATAATAAATACAAAAAATACTTTGAAGAAGAAGTGAAAATAGCCTGCAATAAAATAATAAATCTAATTTCTGATTAAGTAAAATCATCAATTTAAATTTTATTAAATTGCAATAATCAATTAAAAAATTCTACAGTCTCGTCTTGGCAGACGGAGTCTGACAGAAATAAACATTCAAAAATGAAACAATATTTAGATTTAGTGAAACTTGTGCTTAATGAGGGAATAATAAAGGAAAACAGAACTGGGATAGATACTATTTCTTATTTTGGTGCTTTTTATAAAGTGGATCTATCAAAAGGATTTCCTCTACTAACTACAAAGCAAATGTATTGGAATTCTCTTTTGCACGAGATGCTTTGGTATCTTTCAGGTGAAGATCATATTAGAAATTTAAGAAATAAGACAAAAATATGGGACGCCTGGGCTGACGAAGAAGGTAATCTGGATACGGCTTATGGACATTACTGGCGGCATTTTCCGAGTGCATCTAAAAACAAGAAGGGTGAATGGGAGGTGAAAGAAGTTGACCAAATTCAGTATGTAATTAACGAGATCAGAAAAAATCCAAATAGCAGAAGGCTTGTAGTCACAGCGTGGGAGCCAGGGAATGCAATTTCCAGTAAACTTCCTCCTTGTCATTATACATATACTTTTAATGTTTCAAACGGTAAACTAAATTGCCATTTAACTCAACGTTCAGGTGATATTGCGCTCGGTATTCCTTTTAATCTTGCAGCGTATTCTCTTTTGACTTACATTATTGCACAGGAAGTTGATTTGGAATTAGGTTTTTTTGCACATACAATAATTGATGCACATATTTATTTTGCCGAAGAAGGTTCACCTAATGAGAGATATGACCATAGCCGTGCGTTAAAGGAGCAACTGAATAGAGAACCATTACCTTTATCAAAATTGAGAATTACCAAAAAACCAATTGACGAATTAGTTTTTGAAGATTTTGAACTTGTAAATTATCAACATCACGATAAGATAAAGTTTGAGGTTGCCGTTTGAGAAAAATTATTATTTCCGCAGTTGCTAAAAATGGTGTAATTGGTCTCGTCTCAGCGAGGAAGTCTGACAGAAAAAATAATGGTGAACTACCCTGGCATATCAGCGAAGAATTTCGTCATTTTAAGCAAACTACTTTGGGAAGTCCGATAATTATGGGCAGAAAATCATTTGATGCTCTCGGCAAACCTTTACCGAAGCGGGAGAATATTGTAATTTCAAGAAACAATGGACTTGTTTATCCATTTAATGACATAAAAATATTTAATAGTTTAAATAAAGCATTTGAATACTGCAAAGAAAAAAACTATGATAAAATATTTGTTATAGGCGGCGGACAAATTTTTGCTCAAGCAATTAATGAAGTAGACGAAATGATCATTTCAAAATTGGATTTTGATGCTGAAGGAGAAGTTTATTTTCCTACATTTGATGAAAATGAATGGAAGATTATAAAAAGTGATAAAAGAGATCAATTTGAAATTTTTTGGTATAAAAGAAAATAATGCCCACTATTAAGATTTTACCCGAAAACATAGTCAATAAAATTGCAGCCGGTGAAATTGTACAACGACCTGAATCCGTTGTAAAAGAATTGATGGAAAACGCTATAGATTCCGGTGCAAATAATGTTGATGTATTTATTAAAAATGCTGGTAAATCATTAATTCAGGTTTGCGATAATGGAACCGGAATGACAGAAGAAGATGCAATTCTTTCAGCACAAAAACACGCAACAAGTAAAATATTTAATATTGATGACCTTAATTATTTAAGCACACTCGGATTCAGAGGAGAAGCATTAAGTTCAATTGCAGCCGTAAGTCAATTGGAAATTAAAACACAGACAAGGGATGAAGAACTTGGTACGTTAGTACGGGTAAGCAATGACGGAGAAATATCTTCTGAGAAAGGTTCTTTTGTAAAGGGAACATCAATTGCTGTAAAAAATCTTTTTTATAATGTTCCTGCTAGAAGAAAATTTCTCAGGACAAATCAAACCGAGTTCAGGCATATAAGTGATACATTTAAAAAAATCGCCTTAGGTAACAGCAAAATCTCATTCAAACTCTATAATGAAAATGACATTATTTTTGATTTTAAATCAGGTGATTTATCAAAAAGAATACAGCAGGTCTTTGCTGATAATATGACAGATGCTCTAATTCCTATTGATGAAAAAACGGATATTATATCTGTTTCAGGCTTTATAGGGAAACCTGCAATGCTGAAAAACTGTAAAGGTGATCAGTATATTTTTATTAATAACAGATTTGTGATCAATAGGCAGATAAACCATGCAGTTTTTACTGCATACGAATCTATACTACAGAAAGGGGATTATCCTTTTTTTGTACTTTTCTTAGATGTCGAGCCAAATAAAATTGACGTAAATATTCATCCTTCAAAGATGGAAGTAAAATTCGAAGATGAGAAAAGTATTTATAATTTGCTTTTGGCTATAATAAGGAAAAGTTTAGGAATTCAGAATTTGGTTTATAATGAATCGGAAGCCGAAACAGTTGTTGATTACGAAGCTGCAGCTTTAAGTGGAGCAAATTTTATCAATTCATTTAATTCGGGGAAAGGAATAAATAGACCGTCTAATTTTGATAATACAAAATATTCTGATGTTGAACTGGACAAACTTTTCGGCAATATTCAAAACGATCCTTTAGCCAACGCACATCCACAATTTATTGATGATCCTTTTTCGCAGCCTGTTCAAAAGGAATTTTTACACAAGAGAAACGATATTGACGAAGAAGAAAAAGAAACAGGAAGCTCATCTTTTATTTTTCAACTTCACGAAAAGTATATTTTATCTCAGATTAAAAGCGGACTTATAGTTATTGATCAAAATGCAGCACACAGAAGAATTTTATTTGAAAGAGCATTTCATCAATTAAAAAGAGGACTCCCACTTTCCCAACAATTGTTATTTCCGTATAAATTGGCACTTGATAAAGAAAAATATGATTTATTGAAAGAAATATTAAATTTAGTAATAAATTTAGGTTTTACGATAACATTTTTACGGAGTAATAATATTGAAATAAGAGGTGTGCCCGAGGATGTAAAACACGGAAAAGAAAAAGAAATATTGTTTGAAATGTTAAATAAATATTCGGAGATAATAAGCGATGATAAAAATAAAAATGAAGAAAATTTAGCGAAGGTTTATGCAGATTCAGCTGCTATAAAAGAAAATACAAAATTAAACGAAAAAGAAATGCGTTCACTAATAAATCATTTATTTTCTTCCGCTAATCCTTATATTTGTCCTAACGGCAGACCGACACTAATTAAAATATCTTTAAATGAATTCAGTAGAAGATTCGGAAACACAAATTGATAATTATTTTTGTACCTAACTAAATTTGATTTAATTTTTTATATTTAATAGAGATATTATAAACAGGTTAAAAAATGACTGATAAAGAATATAAAAACGGACGCAAAAAATATGATAATATTGTAAATTCATCACAAACGACAGGTATGAAATTTACGACAGTAAGTGGTGAGGATGTTGAATGTCTTTACGGACCGGATGACATTGAAAATATAAATTATTTGAGAGAGATCGGTTTCCCAGGTGAATATCCCTTTACACGGGGAATTCATCCCAACGGATATCGTGGTAAAATTTGGACGATGAGACAGTTCTCTGGGTTCGGATCCCCCGAAGATACTAACAGCAGATTTCATTTCTTGCTTAATAAAGGACAAACCGGACTTTCTGTTGCATTTGATCTCCCAACTTTAATGGGATGGGATGCAGATGCACCACTTAGTGAAGGTGAAGTTGGTATTTGTGGAGTTTCGGTTTCTTCATTAGAGGATATGGAAATTCTTTTTGATAAAATCCCTTTGGATAAGGTTTCCACTTCCATGACTATCAACTCTCCGGCAGCAATGATTTTCGCATTTTATCTTTCAGTTGCAAAGAAGAACGGAATTTCCTTTGATAAACTTCGCGGAACTTTACAGAACGATATATTAAAAGAATATATAGCACAGAAAGAATATATTTATCCGCCTCTGCCATCGATGCGAATAATTACGGATATGATTGAATACTGCACAAACGAAATCCCTATGTGGAACCCGGTTTCAATCAGCGGTTATCATATTCGTGAAGCTGGTTCAACTGCCGTTCAGGAGTTGGCTTATACACTTGCTGACGGTTTTGCATACATTGAAGCGTGCATTGAAAGAGGAATGGATGTTGATAAATTTGCACCCCGACTTTCTTTCTTCTTTAATTCTCATTTAGACTTTTTTGAAGAAATAGCAAAATATAGAGCAGCAAGAAAAATCTACGCAAAGAGAATGAAAGGAAAATACGGCGCAAAAAATCCAAGGTCCTGGTGGCTAAGGTTCCATACACAAACAGCAGGATGTACTTTAACGGCACAGCAACCTGAAAATAATATTGTAAGAACAGCATTTCAGGCATTAGCAGGAGTTTTAGGAGGAACTCAGTCACTGCATACAAATTCTATGGATGAAACTTTAGCATTGCCGAGTGAAAAAGCAGCTAAAATTGCCCTGAGAACCCAGCAACTAATAGCGTATGAAACCGGGGTAATAAATACAATTGATCCTCTTGGTGGAAGTTATTTTATCGAATCACTTACAGACAAAATGGAAAAAGGAGCAAATGAGATATTTGATGAAATCGATTCATTAGGTGGAGTAGTTCCCGCAATTGAAGAAGGATATTTCCAAAAAGAAATTGCTGATGCCGCGTATAAATATCAACTGGCTGTTGAAAATAAAGAAAAGTTTATTGTGGGTGTTAATGAATTTGTAGAAGAGAGTGAAAATATTGAGATCCCTATTTTAACAATTTCACCTGAAGTACAAAAGAAACAAATGAAAAGATTGGGAGAGCTAAAACAAAGTAGAAATCAAAATACTGTGGATGAAAGTCTGAAGCAAATAAAAAATGCAGCAGTTGATAATAAAAATTTAATGCCTGTTTTTATTGAAGCATCACAAAATTATGTTACTTTGGGAGAAATGGTGGGTGAATTAAAACAAGTGTTTGGAATTTATGAAGAAGTCTCAATCTTCTAATGTTGAAAAATTATTTTAAATTATTAAGAACACCTCAATGGATTAAAAACTTTTTTGTTTTTGTTCCGCTTATCTTCTCCAAACAATTATTTAATCTACATGAACTTACTGAAGTATTACTAGGTTTTATCCTTTTTTGTCTTACTTCAAGTATAGTGTATATAATTAATGATATTGTAGATGCTGATTCCGACAGGTTACATCCGGAGAAAAAAAACAGGCCAATAGCATCCGGAAAAGTTAAACCATCTTCAGGTATCGCAACTGCATTTTTATTACTAATAATTACTGCGATTTTATCTTTCAATGTAAATTTATCTTTTATATTTTTGCTTGCAGCATATTTGATTTTAAACATACTCTATTCTTTTTCTTTCAAACACATTGTTCTGCTTGATATTTTCAGTATTGCAGCTGGCTTTATGCTCAGGGTAATTGCCGGCGCAGTAATTATTAATGTAGAGATTTCAAGCTGGCTTATTTTAACCACTATGTTTATTTCTCTTTTCTTAGCAATTATGAAACGCCGCTCTGAGTTAAACTATTCGATTGAGGATGAAAGCCAAACAAGCAGAAAAGTATTATCGCAATATTCAAAAAAATTTACTGAACAAATCGCAAGTATTGCAGCATCGGGAGTTATAATTTGCTATGCATTATACACTGTTTCTGAAAGGACAATTTCAATATTTAATACCGACCATCTGATTTACACACTTCCGTTTGTTGTATTCGGTATTTTCAGGTATATGTATCTTGTTTTTATAGGTAAGAAAGGAGAGAACACAGCAATATTAATTGTCACCGATATTCAAATGATAGTCAATGTTTTTTTATATGTTCTTATAACAATCTATATTATTTATAAATGATACTCGAATTTTTAATACTTGCATTATTAATTATAATCTCAGGTTTTTTTACCGGTGCCGAAATATCTTATGTAGTTGCTAATAAAATTAAGATAGAAATAAAGGCTCGTAAAAAGAATCTTTCTGCAAAAAATGCGAAATATTTCACTGAAAATCCTCAAGATTTTTTCTCTACAGTTTTAATTGGCACCAATGTAGTAAATGTGGCATTTGCATCTATGTCGGCATTGTTTTTATATAAACTATTCGGGTTAAGTGAATTTAACATTTTACTAATATCAACTTTTGTGCTGCTCATTTTCGGTGAACTACTTCCAAAGTATTTAGCAAGTGAACTTGCCGACAGGGTAATATTTTTAACGGCTACTCCTCTTAGAATTATATCTTATTTAATTCATCCTATCGTAAAACTTTTTTCAAGTATCTCATCTTTTTTTACACAGAATGTAGATGTACCAGAAAAAAAATTTCAAAATTTATTCAGCAAAGAAAATTTTGAAAACTTGATAAACGAAAGCAAAGATGCCGGAAAGATCGACCAAAAACAAAGCGATATTATCAGCAAGGTCTTCGAATTATCAGAGCAGAGAGTTTCAGAAGTAATGCAGCCGAGGATAGAAATTGTGGGAGTTGAAAAAAAATCTTCCTTTGATGAAGCTTTATCAGTATTTATTGAATCCGGTTATTCCAAACTTCCTGTTTACGAGGAAAACCTTGATAACATTAAAGGGATTATTCTTGCCTACGATGTTTTTAACAAACCCAATAATTTAACCGATATTATTAGAGAAGTAGCTTTTGTTCCTGAGACTAAAAAAAGTTTTGAAATGCTGAATGAATTTTTAGCAAAACATATTTCTATTGCAGTAGTTGTTGATGAATTCGGGGGAACAGCCGGTATTGTTACAATTGAAGATATTATCGAAGAACTCTTCGGAGAGATTAAAGATGAATATGATATTGAAGAAGATATTTGCAGAAGAATATCCGACGGATCATATTTAATAAGTGGTAAAGTAGAAGTAGACTTTATAAACGAAAAATATGATTTAAAAATACCAACAGGTGATTACGAAACGATCGGCGGATATATTATGGCCAAAATAGGTAAAATCCCTCTTCCCCAGGAAAAATATACAATAGATAATTTTGAAGTTTTAATAGTAAAGGCAGATCATCTTAAAATTGATGTGGTTAAGTTGATTGTTAAAAAAGAAACTTAGAAGTGAGGAATTATTTTTTGTCTTTGTATGCGTCTTTTCTATGGACTATCCTTAAAATCAATATATTGTTATCAAAAATAGTGTATATAACTCTATAATTTCCTACTCTGAATTTACGCAAACTTTTAAATCTCCCTCTTAATTGGGGGTGTATATCGGCTTTTTTTGATATTTCAGTGTCAATTTTATCTAAAATTATTTTTGCTTCACTTTTTGATAAACGTTTTAAATCTTTAAAAACTGATTTTTTGAACGTAATATTAAAGCCCAAGTTTCTTTCTCATATCTTTACTTGAGATAATCTCGTCGCCAATATTGTGTAATCTGTCCAGCGCAACTTGCATGTCTGCAAATTCATTTATGTATGTTTCCAGTGCTTTTTTCACATGAAAAGCTTTAGCTCTTTCAGTTTCATCAGATATTTTTTTAAGTGCATATGCAATCTCATCTGAAATACGGATTGATATAACCTGACTCATAATTTATCCTTTTGTAATTAATGTAAATATCTATTATAAATATTACAAAATTTACAATTATTGTCAATAATATTAATATTTATCCAAATCTTTACCGATTACTGCTTTTCCCTTATAACCGCCTTTTCTTATTCCTTCAATTAATTCCTCATCCGTAGCGCCCATTCTGATAATGTGCGTAAGTACAAGTAATTTGGGTTTTATAATTTTTGCAATTTCTCCAAGTTCAACATCCGAAGTGTGAAACTCACGGCAGTACTGAGGCCAGAACTCTCCTCCAGGTCTTTTTTCGGGTGCAAGATATTTCTCCGAGTAAACTTCGTGAACAAGAATATCAACATTTTTTGAAGCTTCTATCAATGCTTTACAAGGACGGGTATCACCTGAAATTACAATTGAATGGTCGGGTGTATCGATACGGAAGCCGTATGCTTCTTTCCAATTTCCGTGAAGAACAGGGAATGCGGTTATCTTGATTCCTGTACTATCGTAGACAACACCTGGTTTAATTTCGTGTACATTAACTTTATATGCTTCGGGTAGTTCTTTTTCAAGTCCTTCAATTCTAACTTTAATATCTTCCGAAAAAGAATCAAACATAAGATCAGTCATTCTTTGCAATCCGTGGGGACCGTAAATCTGTAAAGGTTTTACTCTCCTCATAATCCACGATGTTAAAATAAGATCGGAATAACCGAGAGTGTGATCGCTGTGAAGATGTGTAATAAATGTTGCTTCGGGTCCGTTTATAGGAAGTTTTGCGGCATTCATTCTCCGCATTACACCTGTTCCGGCATCAAATAAAAAAACACGTTTTTTGTAAACTACTGCAACTGCGGGCCCTGAAGCCGTCGGACTAGGATAGGGTGTCCCCGTACCAAGAAGTATCAGTTTTGTTTCTGTATTATTATTCTTCTGTGAATAAATGTTTGTAAAAAGCAGGGAAGTTAATAACAGAATTATTGTAACTCTAGGAATCTTAATTTTGATATTCTCCTATAAAATTTTTTAGAGCGAGCGACGGGGATCGAACCCGCGACATCCAGCTTGGGAAGCTGACACTCTACCAACTGAGTTACGCTCGCAAATTTTATTTAGAATAAAATTATTTTTTCACTTCTCAAATTACACAAGTAGTAGGAAATCTCTAATAATTAAAAATTCATAATTCAAAATTCAGTTTTTGTTTTCAACAAATATAACTTTTACTGTTTCTGTTATTGCTCTGCCTCAGTGTTTGTGTTCTGCTCCGTCGGGAATAAAAACACCGTCCCCTTTTTTGTATATGATTTTTTCATTAGCAAATTCTATTTCCAGTTCGCCTTCTATTATATAACCGTAATGTCCTTTCTTGCTCCAATGCTGAGGCATATCTTTTGTATACTCAATTAGACGTATTTGTTTGCTGGAGTAATTATAAGTTTTACTCTTTACACCTTGTATTGGTGTTTCCCAATCGATGCTATTAAAATTTATTTTGTGTTGGGCATATTTATTTTATTAAATTATTTCCAAATCTTCTTTTGTAAAATCGTTCTTTTTATCGCCGGTATTCAAAATAGTTTCCGGTTCGAACAGCATTACGTGTACTTCTTCTTTGGAAACCGGTTTGTGCTCAACTCCCTTTGGGACAATTATAAATTCGCCTTCCTTTACTTCAATTGTTCTGTCCCTAAATTCCATATTAAATTTACCTTTCAGCACATAAAACATTTCGTCTTCATTTTCGTGTTTGTGCCGGACAAATTCTCCCTTAAATTTTGCAAGTTTAACCTGCTGTCCGTTAAGTTCACCTACAATTTTAGGGTTCCAATATTCAGAAAATAATGCCAGTTTTTCTGAAATGTTTACTTTTTTCAAATTCATAAAATATTAAACCAATTTATTATTATTTAATATTGTGTAATTTATTCCAAATACTTTCAAACTCATTTCCTTCAACCCAGCGTGGCATTTCTTTAGCGTTTGCTATTTTTAGTCCAACTTCAAACATAACACGCATATCTCTTTCGCATCCTGATAGGTCCCATTTATCATCTACTTCATCAATTAATTGGTGATAATGAGAATCCCTATATTTGTCTGTATCAAAATTAAGTTTTTCAATAAAATTTTTACCAGGCCTTATTGCAATTGCCGGAATTCCAAATTTAGCAAAATTTACTTGATCAGAACGGTAAAAACTTCCCGCATTTGGATTTGTATCCCCGACAACATTTATACTTACGGTTTTACTATTTATGTTTTTTACTTTGTACTCTTTTGCAACTTCGCGTAAAGTTTTACCCAAAGAGTTCATATCCACACCGATAGCAGATATATCCGAAGTAATTCCAAAAATCTGCGGCATATCAATATTAATATTTGCAACAAGTTGGCTTCTTTTAAACGGAGGTGAGTTAACGAACCATTCACTACCTAATGTACCACTTTCTTCAGCTGCACAAGCTAGGAAAAGGATAGAGCGTTTTGGGCGTTTATTCAGGGAAAAAAATGCTTCTGCAATATTCATAATACTTGATACACCCAGTGCATTATCCCAGGCTCCATTATAAATTTTGTCTTTTCCTTTTAGATTATCATTTTTTCCAAGGTGATCATAATGTGCTGTATATACAATAATTTGTTTTTTTAGTTCGGGGTCACTGCCATGTAATATTCCCCAAATATTTCTAGTTTTAACTTTTCTAATTTCAGACTCAATATGTGTTGAAATTTTATAACCAGTATCAATTGGTCTAAAATTTCTTTTTGCACTCATTTTAAAGAGTCCTTCTAAATTTGTACCCATAGATTTTGCAATTTTGTTGGAGGTCTTTTTATCAATCCAAGAAAGAAAATCTACTTGATAACCACTTCCATGCAAGTCAATAGCAAATTTTTCTTCTGAGCCGTTATGTTGAACAACACTCCATGGGTAACTAGCAGATGGTGTTGTATGTATCATCATTGCACCTGCTGCTCCTAATTTCATAGCTTGTTCAAATTTGTATGTCCATCTACCATAATATGTGCGTGTTACACCTTTAAATAATTCCTTTCCGTTTTCTGTAACAGGTGGATCGTTATTTAGAAAAAGTAAAATTTTCCCTTTTAAATCATAGCCCTTAATATCATCCCAATTATATTCTTTAGCTTGCACACCGTATCCTACAAAAATGATGGGAGCATTTTTGATGTTAATTTCTTTTTTCTGTGAAGAAGACCAATACGTTAATGTTTCATCTGATATATATTTTAAAATTTTATTATGTCTTTTTATTACAAGAGAAGATTTCTTCTCAATTTTTCTTGTGCCTATCATATTAAATGATTGAAAATAAGAATCGTTTATTTTTTTCAGCCCGATTTCATTGAATTGTTTGGCGATATAATTAGATGCTCTTATTTCGCCTACAGTTCCAGGTGCTCTTCCAAACATACTGTCTGCAGAAAGGACATTCACATTATTAAGTATTTTGTCCTTATTTATTACTTGCAATGCTTTTTTTGGAGATAATCCTTCATTATTGCAAGATGAGATGATAAGTATTAATATTATAAAGCAGATTAATGTTGCTATAAATTTTCGCATTATAGTCCTTTTGTTTTCAGTTAAAAAAAATATAAAAGCAATATCTATGAAATATATAATTTTTATCATTTAAATAAATACATATTCATTTTTTTATAATTTAGTGTAAAATATTTTCCTACTATTATTTACAATACTTAAGAAAACAATAACCCCATAATAAAATACTTCCTATCAAACAAATCTTCCGCTCATCATAAAAGGTTTTAAAAAAGGGAACTTTGTGTTTATTTTGAATGAAATTTTATTCAAACAAATAAGGAGTTCAAAATGAATCTCAAAACCATCCCTTTCAAAAGTATTTTGCTTGTATTGCTTATTATGGTAAGCATTACACCGATTTTAATGGCACAACAGCAAAATCTAACACGTGCGAGAGCAAGTCAGCACGCAATTGTAATGCAGACAATCGGTTTTACAAAGATGAAGATCGATTATCACGGCCCGCTTGTAAAAGACAGAACAATCTGGGGGAAATTGGTGCCGTACGATAATGTATGGCGTGGAGGGGCAAATGAAAACACCATAATTTATTTTGGAGATGATGTGACAGTTAACGGTAAAACTTTGTCAAAGGGCAAGTATGGACTGCATTTGATACCTTCAAAAACAGAATGGACAATTATTTTCAGTAAAACCTATTGGTCGTGGGGCAGTTATTCATATGATCAAAAAGAAGATGCATTAAGAATAAAGGTGATACCCGAATCTGTTCCGTTCCAGGAATGGCTGAGCTATTCATTTGATAATCCCACATCAAATTCCGTTGTTGCTTCAATGAGATGGGAAAAGTTAAAAGTTTCATTTAAGATTGAGATAGACCAGCACAAAATAGCTTTGGAAAATTTCAGAAAACAGTTAAGGTCAGTTCCTCGCTTTTTTTGGCAGGGTTGGAATCAGGCAGCGAATTATTCCCTTGTAAATAAGATAAATTTAAAAGAAGCAATGCAATGGGCAGAACGTTCAATTGGGATCAATAAAAATTTCACAAACCTTAGCACAAAAGCCGGTTTGCTTCAATTAATGGGTAAAAACAAAGAAGCAAAAACAATGAAAAAAAATGCATTAAAAATTGCAAATGAAGCGCAGTTAAATGTTGCCGGTTATCAATTAATGAATGTCAACAAAGTTGATGAGGCAATAGAATTATTCAAATTGAATGTTAAGAGACATCCAAAATCGTGGAATGTTTATGACAGTCTCGCCGAAGCATTGTTGAAAAAAGGTGATAATAAAGGCTCAAAGGAAAATTATGAAAAAGCTTTGAGTATGGTTAAAGACGATGCAAACAAAAAAAGGATAACAAAAACATTAAAATCTTTTTAAGAATAAAATATTTGTTATTGTAAAACATTACCCGGTTTCAGATTCCAGTCTCAGTAGGGAAAAGAAATCGGGGTTTTTTATATTTTGCAATGTCACTTTATCTTGGCACATTATTTAATTTTACCGTAAATTTGTAGTCTGAATATTAAAATGGTTTAAGCATAACAGACGGAAAGACTTGTTAGAGACAAAATTAATTGCAAAAGATAAAGAGTCAAAAGCACGAGTTTGCAATTTAAAAACAGCACATGGATTAATAGAAACTCCTATCTTTATGCCGGTCGGTACATTAGGCACTGTTAAAGCAGTAAACCAGGATGTACTTGAGCATGAAATAAAAGCTCAAATTGTTCTTTCAAATACTTATCATCTTTACTTACGTCCCGGAATGGAAGTGATTGAAGAGGCAGGTGGTCTGCATAAATTTATGAGTTGGAATAGACCAATACTTTCCGACAGCGGAGGCTACCAGGTTTTCAGCCTGAGGGAATTTAGGAAAATTGAACCCGAAGGCGTGAAATTCCGTTCACATTTGGACGGTTCAAAGCACTTTTTTACACCCGAAAAAGTAATCGGTATTGAACGAAGCATCGGCTCGGATATTATGATGGTACTTGACGAATGCACACCTTATCCTTGCGAATATGATTATGCAAAGAAATCACAGATGTTGACTTCGGAATGGGCAGTGTTAAACAAAAAAGCTTTTGATAACTCAAAACCTAAATACGGATTTGAACAGTCGCTTTTCGGAATAATTCAAGGAAGTGTTTTCAAAGACCTTCGTGAAAGATCCGCAAAGGATTTAGTAAATTTGGACTTTGACGGTTATGCGATCGGCGGTTTAGCAGTCGGCGAACCAATGGACAAAATGTATGAGATGGTTGATTTTACAACGGATTTTATGCCCGAGAATAAACCTCGATATTTAATGGGTGTTGGAAGACCGGAAAATATTTTAGAAGCGATTGAACGTGGAATTGATATGTTTGATTGCGTGATGCCGACACGTAACGGAAGGAACGCATATTTATTTACATCTGGCGGTACGTTATCAATGCGGAATGCTGCTTATAAAAATGATTTTAACAAAGTAGATAAAAATTGTGGATGTTATACTTGCTCAAATTATACAAGAGCATACTTAAGGCATTTATTTATATCAAAAGAAATTTTAGCTCTGGAACTTGCTTCTATCCATAATCTGTATTTTTATCTTGACTTGGTAAGGACTGCGAGAAAGAAAATTTTGGAAGGAAATTTTAAGAATTGGAAAAAAGAAATAATTAACAATATATCAATCAATGAACTAAATAATTCGGAGGAATAAATTGGAACTACTATTAGCAATGGCTCCCCAAGGCGGAGACGGGGGCGGAAATATGATGAGCACTATTATTATGTTCGGTGCTATTTTTGTCATCTTTTATTTTATGATAATCAGACCTCAGCAGAAAAAATCAAAAGAAAGACAAAAAATGCTTGATGCAATTGAAAAGGGCAGCAAGGTTGTTACAAGCGGCGGAATACACGGTGTAATTGAAGGGCTAGACGATAAAACCGTTTTACTTGATGTAGGGAATAAAGTGAAAATGAAGTTAGAACGTTCTGCTATCTCGCAGATAATAAAATAAGAGAACTTATCATTATTTTTTGGTGTTGTTAATTTATAGTTGGCAACACTTATAACTTGAAGCAATTTTAATAATAAGGTGGAATTATGTTTTGTACTGTTAATGAGGCAATAGATGAGATAAAAAACGGCAAAATAATTATTGTTGTTGATGACGAAGACAGAGAAAATGAAGGGGATTTTATTTGTGCCGCTGAATATGTTACACCCGATGTTATAAATTTTATGATAACTCACGGAAGGGGACTTGTCTGTGTTGCAGTTAGAGGTAAAAGGTTGGATGAATTAGGTTTTCAGATGATGGTTGACAAAAACAACGCTTTACATGGTACACCATTCACGGTTTCAGTTGACGCAGTTGAAGGAACAACTACAGGAATTTCTGCTGCAGACAGGGCGTTGACAATAAAAAAAATTATCAATGCCAATTCCAAACCAAATGATTTTGCTAAACCCGGACATATTTTCCCCTTAAGAGCTTTTGATGAAGGTGTCTTGCGTCGTTCAGGGCATACTGAAGCTGCAGTTGATCTCTGCAAACTTGCAAATATGAAACCTGCAGGTGTTTTGTGCGAAATTCTCAGGGAGAACGGTGAGATGGCACGAGTTCCCCATTTAATGGAAATTGCAGAAAAGTTTGGGATAAAAATTCTTACTGTTCAGAATTTAATCCACTACAGAATACAAAGAGAAAAGTTAATAGATAAAATTACGGATATAAATTTTCCTACTCAGCACGGACAGTTTCGCCTCCACCTTTATCAAAGTTTGCTCGACGGAAAAAAACAAGTTGCAGTAGTAAAGGGGGAAATAAATTCAGACGAACCTATTTTAGTTAGAATGCACTCTGAGTGTTTAACAGGTGATGTATTTCATTCTTTGCGTTGTGATTGTAATGATCAACTTAACCGTGCTTTGGATATTGTAAATGAAAACGGCTCAGGTGTTGTTGTTTATATGCGGCAAGAGGGCAGGGGGATAGGATTAAAAAACAAAATACTTGCTTATAAACTTCAGGAAGAAGGGAAAGATACAGTGGAGGCAAATGCGGCTCTTGGTTTTAAACCCGATTTAAGGGACTACGGAATCGGTGCACAAATTTTGCTTGACCTTGGTGTTAGAAAAATCAGATTACTTACCAATAATCCCAAAAAGGTTGTAGGTCTTGAGGGTTATGGGCTAGAAATAGTTGAAAGAGTTCCAATAGAAATTCAACCGAACGAAAACAACGAAAAGTATCTAAAAGCTAAAAAAGAAAAATTAGGACATCTGCTTCATTAATTTGATGAATTAATAATTTAATGATCACGTCTTTCTGCCTTGCCGGCAGGCAGGCGTCCGTCTGAGCTTGACTTCATCCTACGTAAAAATTACGGAGGACAAGTCGCCGGATAGGTTGTAGATATTATTACTACTTCACATCTTAAAATAATTTTACCGTTTACCCGGCGAAGCCTTGGCCAAAAAGGGTTTGTCTTTTATCTTTAATTATTTTAATACATAATTACTAAAAAGAATCTTATATTAATTATCATTAATACATTAACTTTTATCAATGGAGCCGGTAGTGAGAGAATTTGTTTTTATATTTCTAATTTCATTTCTATTTACACAACTTAATTTTTCTCAAAGCAATAAGGTATATGTTGGGCACATAGAAACCGGAATTGATTTAGGTCTTTCTCCCTATATAAAAAGGATTATAAATGAAGCGGAAAAAGCCGATGCCAAAGCTATCATCTTTAAAATAAATACTTTGGGCGGTAGAGTTGATGCCGCAATTCAAATAAAAGATGCAATTCTATCTACAAATATTTTAACTATTGCATTTGTAAATTATCGTGCAATTTCCGCAGGAGCTTTAATTGCTTTGTCATGTAATAAAGTTGTAATGGCACCCGGTGCTACTATAGGGGCTGCAACCGTAGTGGACCAGGCGGGAAAAAAGGTAGGTGAAAAGTATCAGTCATTTATGCGTTCAGAAATGAGAACTATAGCCGAAAAAAACGGGAGAAGGAAGGACATAGCCCAGGGCATGGTTGATGAAAAGGTAATGATTAAAGGTTTGGTAGACAGCACACAACTAATAACACTGACTACAGAAGAAGCTTTAAAATATGGCATTGCAGATACAACTGTAACAGATTTTAACTCACTTTTGAAAGTTTTTAATTTACAAGATGCTTCCATTATTGATGTGGAATCGAATTGGGCTGAAGATGTAGTTAAGTTTTTAAATAATCCTATTATTACATCAATATTAATTATGATAGGCTTTTTCGGTTTGTTTGCCGAAATAAAAACTCCCGGTTGGGGTGTACCAGGCACAGCAGGAATAATAGCACTTATTCTGTTTTTCGGTTCATCATATATATTAGCATTGGCATCTATTATTGATATTGTTCTTTTTATTGTGGGGCTTGTATTAATTGCACTTGAAATTTTTGTAATTCCGGGTTTTGGTATTGCGGGAATCTCCGGAATAATTATGGTAATTATTTCACTGTTCCTTGCATTAACCGGAACCAGTCTGCCGTATATTGATTCCAGCATAATTTCGATTGCGTTATTTCAACTTTCCGTGTCTTTAGTCGGTGCACTCTTGTTAATTTTTATACTTGCAAAGTTTCTTCCAAAGACAATCATATTCAACAGATTAGTTCTTTCCGAAGCTGAAAAAACAAATAAGGGCTTCGTCTCTGCAGATAAAATATCTAAAATTATAGGCAGAAAAGGTGTTGCATTAACAATGCTTAGACCAGCAGGCATTGCAGAAATTGAAGGTAAAAGAATAGACGTTGTAACGGAAGGAGGCTATATTGAAAAGGGAGAAAAGATTATAGTTATTAGTTCCGAAGGAATTAAAGTTGTGGTTGCTAAAGCAGGCAAGTAATTATTTTGGACAAGAGACTCTCTCAAAAGTCAAAAAATGTCATGCTGAATTTATTTCAGCATCTATTTTTTAAGATAAAATCGAAGTTTTAGATTTCGGATCAAGCCTGTCTCGGCGGCAGTGTACTACTTCAATATTTCAGAGCAACTCAACTAGATAAGTATTTTCAATAACTGCATCCTTACTTCCTTTCTGTGTGAAAGTTTGTGTTTTCGCATCCATTGTAAAAAACAGGCTAAGTTTAGTATATCGTTTTGCTTTTTGTACACAGCCTTTTGTAAGATTAAAAAATATTTCACCGTTAGCATTAGTTTTCGGTTTATTAAATTTATATATAACTCCTTTTTCAGTAAAAGTATTCTTGCCTGATATTTTTGTCTTCATTCCGTCTGTCAAATGTGCAATTTCGTCATCTCCTATTTTAACGAGAGCATTAAATTTATACGTGTTTGTATTCTGCATTACGTAAACCATAAATCTGGAAGCTGGTTGAGTGAATTCCCATGTTGAATCTTTTGCTACTTTATGTGTGGGTAGTTTTCTGAATATCTGAAATACCAGTGGTTTTAAAACACCTTCAATCAAATTTGTTTTAAGTTCACTTTTTTCTGCTGCAGTTAATGAATCACTATAACCCTGCAGATCAAGTAATTTGGTTAACATTCTGTCTGCTCTGAATAATTCCAGCATTTCACCTTTTTTATTTACACGAATAGTAAATGGATTATTAATCATTGCCTCGTAATCTGCATATTTAAGAATTTCAGAGGAATCTTTTGTGACACCCGATTCATAAAAAAAATGATTACCGTTAGCATCTGCCTCAAGTTTTATGTTTGAAAAAGTAAATTGAATTTCCATCACTCCATTCTTATCGACATCGACCGGTCTTAAGTTCGCAAGATAAATCAGTATTTGTGTTACATCCTGAACAAGTGTTGTATCGGCTATTAATGTTTGAGTGCTTTTTGTTATTGTTGTAAGTCTGTATTTATAATCTTTACCTTTTTCAAGTTTGTATTCGAGTAGAACAGATTTGTTTGGTTCAGTACTCGGGGAAGTTTTTACAGTGGAAGTATCGAATGCAAATTTATCTACTTTTTTAACGGGTTGTTTGCTTGTATTACAACCTATAATGGTCAATGCCGTAAATAATAAAATCAGAATATATTTCATTTCATTTCCTTATTAATAAAATAAATATTTGTTCCTTATTTTTTTAAAATCATTCAGTTCTTTTGTCCAAGATAGGATAATTTCTTCCGGTTTTATTCCTGCTCTAATTTTTTTGATAGTTATGTTATTACCAATTAACCTGTTAAAATGTTCGTTTCTAAATTTTAATTGTTTTGGATAAAGCTTATTAATTGCGTAAACTAATTTAATACCGAATTCTACTGAATTAAATTTTTCTTTATTTGTCAGAATAATCTTTATACCTTCACACTCCGCATCTTTATACTTTGGAAACGTAGACATTCCGGGGATAGATTTTGGTGTAAATTTTATGGGCTTCAATTCTACACCTTGAATATCTAATTTTTCAATCTCCGTTATTAACTTACTGGGATTTATAAACGGAGCACCGATTTGTAAAAAAGGATGAAATGTTCCTCTACCTTCTGAAATATTTGTACCTTCAATTAAACAAGTACCGGGATAAACTATTGCCGTATTTAAATCGGGAATATTCGGGGACGTTTTTTGCCAGTTGTTAACGTAATAATAATCATAATATTTATTTCTGTCCCAATTTTTTAATTTTATAATTTTTAGATTAAGATCAGAAGAATTTTTAATTAGTCCTTCACCCATAAAATAATTTGTTAATTCTCCTGCTGTCATAGCATATCTGACGGCAATTGGAGCAATACCTATAAATGATTTAAACTCTTTATTAAGTATAGGTCCCTCAATTTTATACCCGTTTAATGGATTAGGTCTATCTAAAATTATAATAGGAATTTTATTCTCAGCAGCGGCTTCCAGAACATAAAAGAGTGTGGAAATATAAGTGTAATATCTAACTCCAATATCTTGCAGATCATATATTAAAAGATCAATTCCTTTCAGCATTTCTTTTGTGGGTTTTTTCCATAGACCGTAAAGAGAATGAAATTTTATTTTTGATGAGCTGTTTTTACTGTCAAAAAATTTTTTACCGGCTTCTATGTTTCCTTTTAATCCATGTTCGGGTGAGAACACTGACACAACATTATACAAATTTGAAAGTGTATCTAACAGGTGAGTTCCGTTAGGGAGTTGGCTGGTTTGATTAAATACAACTCCAATTTTTTTATTTATTAGCAGATTAGAATATTCACTAATAAGTCTGTCAGCACCGGTTATAAGTTGATTATTTCCTTTTTTAGTTTGGCATTGAAGGCTTGAGACAACACACAAGAATATAATAAATGGAAGGGAAGCAGATCTTTTAAAATAAAAAAGATGACCACTTTTAATCAATGGGCATCTTCGTTTTTTTGAATTCATTTAAAATAATTATTTAGTTCGATTACTTATTGTTCAGCAGTTCATCTCTTGAAAAGAAATGTGCTATCTCTTTTACAGCATTTTCATCTGAGTCGGAGCCGTGTACGGCGTTTTTACTTAGACTCTCAGCATAAAGTTTTCTAATTGTGCCTTCTTCTGCTTCGGCAGGGTTAGTAGCGCCGATAAGCTTTCTGTAATCCTCAACTGCATTTTCTTTTTCAAGAGGTATGGGTACGCAAGGACCTGAAGTCATAAATTCTATTAACTCAACGAAGAAAGGTCGTTCTTTATGTATCTCATAAAATCCTTCCGCAGATTTTTTTGACATACAAACCATTTTCATTCTGAGAATTTTAAATCCTCCATCATTTATCATTTTAACTATTTGTCCGATATAATTTTTGCTAACCGCATCCGGTTTTATTATTGCTAATGTACGATTGTTCAATTTAACTCCATCTATAATTTTATATATATTATTTATGATTTATTATTTCAGCATAAAAGCTACTTCTAATTATTGTTGAGAACTGACAACATAGTGTTTCCCATTTCTGCGGGACTTTCCACTACGTGAATTCCAGCTTCGCTCATCACTTTCATTTTTTCTCCTGCTGTACCTTTTCCGCCCGATATAATTGCGCCGGCGTGTCCCATTCTTCTTCCCGGAGGAGCGGTTCTTCCTGCAATAAACGTAACAACGGGTTTCTTTACATTTTCTTTTATGTATTCCGCTGCTTCTTCTTCCGTACTTCCGCCTATTTCACCAATCATTACAATACCTTCGGTGTCGGGGTCTTCGTTAAACAGTTTTATAATATCTATAAATTTAGATCCTACTATAGGATCACCGCCAATGCCTACGCAGGTTGATTGTCCAAGGCCGACATCGGTTAATTGTTTTACGGCTTCGTAAGTTAAAGTTCCACTGCGTGAAATAACACCGATTGTACCTTCTTTGTGAATGAAAGCAGGCATTATTCCAACTTTTGCTTGTCCCGGAGAAATGACTCCCGGGCAGTTAGGACCAATAAGAATAATATCTTTTTTCTTTATTGAATTATAAACTTTTATCATATCAGCAATTGGGATACCTTCGGTTATGCAAATAATTACTTTTATTCCAGCTGAAGCAGCTTCTAAAATTGCATCTGCTGCAAACGGAGGTGGTACAAATATAATAGATGTATTTGCATTTTGTTCTCTTACTGCATTTTCAACAGTGTTGTAAACAGGTATGCCGTTTAAATCAGTTCCGCCTTTACCCGGTGTTACTCCGGCTACAACGTTAGTTTTATATTCTACAATTTGCTCGGTGTGAAATGAACCTTCGTTTCCCGTAATTCCCTGCACTACCAAGCGCGTATCTTTATCGACAATAATGCTCATAGATTTGTTTCTGAAAATATCTTTTTACAAAAAATTATAAGTTTAAACTTAAATATTTTATTTTAAATATACTTAATTGGATTTGAAGATTTGTTGATGTAGTGATTTTAAGATTTATTAATTTTACGTTTGTCAATAATAAAATTTCAAAAGAACTTAGAAAGAAACTTAATAAAGGATTATAATGAATATATCAATTTGCCCTTTGCAAAGATTTAGATGCTTCCTGAATTTTATAATTATTTCTATTTTTTTTCTAACATCACCTTTAACCTTAAATGCACAAGAAAAAATAGGGGATTTATCAAATCGTGAAAAAATTATAAGTACAGCAAAAGAAATTATGACAGCTGCACGCTATTGTGCTTTGATAACTATCGACAGCACTAGACAACCTCACGTTAGAACAATGGACCCTTTTCCACCTGATACTAATATGGTTATTTGGTTTGGTACTAATTCAAAAAGCAGAAAAGTTAAAGAAATATTAAACAACCCAAATGTTACACTTTATTATCCTGAACCAAAACAAGATGGTTACGTTGTAATTAAAGGAATTGCTGAAATAATTAATGATAAAATGGAAAAAGAAATGTATTGGAAAAAAGAATGGGAAGCTTTTTATCCTGGCAAAGAAGCTAGTTATATTCTTATAAAAGTAACTCCCGTGCAATTAGATATTCTAAGTTACAAGCACGGATTAATTGGCAATCCTTATACTTGGAGAATACCTTCAATAAAATTTTAATAGGTAACAAGTATAAACTTTATTATTTGTGTAAGCCATCTAATTGATTGAGAGAAAATAAGTATTAAATTATATTATTTATTAATTGGGCAGTACTTAACAGTTTCTCTTCCTCAAACTGATTTGCCAAAAGCTGCATACCAATAGGCAATCCATTTTTATCTTTTCCAATTGGAATATTAATACCTGGGATTCCTGCTAAGTTTGCTGATGTCGTGTATATGTCGTTCAAATACATAGTAAGCGGATCATCAATTTTTGCACCGATAAGAAATGCTGTTGTTGGTGTTGTAGGTGTCAAAATCAAATCAACTTTCTCAAATACTTTGTCAAAATCATCTTTAATTAGGCGTCTTACTTTTTGAGCTTTCCTATAGTATGCATCGTAGTAACCCGCAGAAAGGACATAAGTTCCAAGCATTATTCTTCTTTTAACTTCTTTACCGAATCCTTCGGATCGCGTTTTTTCATACATATCGATTAATGATCGATATTCTTTTGTACGGTGTCCGAAACGAGTACCGTCATATCTTGCAAGGTTCGAAGATGCTTCAGCAGTTGTTAAAATATAATATGCAGCTATGGTATATTGTGTGTGGGGCAAAGTGATATCCACAAATTCAAATTCTTTTTCTCTCAGTTCATTAATCTTATTTTTAATTGAAGTCTCAATTTCCGTATCCAATCCCTCTCCGAAATATTCTTTGGGCACCCCAATTTTTATTTTTTCAAATTTCTTGTCGAACTTAATGTATTCAGTAACCGGTTCATCAGCAGAAGTGGAATCTTTTTCATCTTTACCTGAAATCACTTCTAAAATTATAGATAGATCATTTACGCTATTTGCAAAAGGTCCGATACTGTCGAATGATGAAGCAAATGCCGTTAGTCCGTAACGTGATACCCTTCCGTATGTTGGTTTTAATCCGTATACACCGCAAAATGAAGCAGGTTGGCGAATAGACCCGCCGGTATCTGTACCGAGTGCTGCATCACACAGTCCCGCAGAGACTGCAGCAGCCGACCCACCGCTCGAACCCCCGGCAACTCGTGTATTATCGTTTGGATTCAGAACAGTACCAAATGCAGAGTTCTCATTAGATGAGCCCATAGCAAATTCATCGCAGTTTGTTTTTCCGATTATTATTGCATCTTCATCTATTAACTTTTGTACAGCCGTTGCTGTGTATATAGCATTAAAATTCTTTAGTGTATTTGAAGAGCATGTTGTAGGTTTGTCTTTTATAGAAAGTACATCTTTAATTCCGATAACCATTCCTGCAAGTTTTCCGTTAGTACCGTTTTTAATTTTGTCTTGAATGATCTCTGCCTGTTTCAAAACTTCTTTTTCAAAAACAAAGTTGAATGTATTTAGATGATTATTTTTTTCTATATTTTTTAGGAAGTAAGAGACGTTATCAATTAATGAAAGTTCACCCGATATTAATTTGCTTAATTTCTCTTTATGATTTGAGTAGATAGGTCTCAATTTTTAAGTTTAAAATTCAAAGTTGAAAGTTCAATATTGAAAATTCGAGAATTAAGATTTATCTTTTTTGTTGTCGTCTTTTAAATCGGATGTTATATCTTCTTCAACATCTTTTACGGCTTTCTTGAATTCTTTCAATCCTTTGCCCAAACCTTTAGCAAGATCCGGTATTTTTTTTGCTCCGAATAAAATTAAAATAACAAGAACTATCAGGATTATTTCGCCTGCGCCTAAGTTACCAAACATATTCTGATCCTTACTAACTAGTTAATAAATGAATTTATAATCGAATTAAAAATTTTAGTACCGTCCGTTTTTCCCAATAAAGGGTCACAACATCTTTCCGGATGCGGCATCATTCCCAAAATGTTTCCTTTCTCATTTGCGATACCGGCAATATTTAATATTGAACCGTTTGGATTATACTCCATATCAACATTTCCGTCTTTTGAAGAATACCGGAAGAATATCTGCTTATTACTTTCCAACTTTTCAATAGTATACTCATTGGCAAAGTAATTACCTTCACCGTGAGCAATAGGTATTTTTAAAACATCATTTTCAGAAATACTGTTTGTAAAAACAGTGTCAATATTCTCGGTCATAAGATAAACATCTTTACATACAAATTGTAGGGAATTATTCTTTAACAAAACTCCCGGCAATAGCCCTGCTTCTAACAATATTTGAAATCCGTTACATATACCTAAAACCGTTCCCCCTTTATTTGCAAAGTCAATAACAGAATTCATAATTGGAGAAAAACGTGCAATAGAGCCTGAGCGTAGATAATCGCCGTAGGAGAATCCACCTGGAAGAATTATTACTTCACTTTCTTGTAAATCCGATTCTTTGTGCCAAAGAAAATTTACATCATAATTGAATATTTTTTTTAGAACATAATATGCATCATGGTCGCAATTAGATCCCGGGAATACAACAACTCCGAACTTAGGTTTCATCTACTTCTTCCAATGTATATTCAAAATCTTCCATTATAGGATTTGCAAGTAATTTACTGCAGTATTTCTCAACTTCATTTTTTGCTTCTTCTTTGCTATTTACATCAACCGAAAATTCAATAAATTTTCCAATTCTTGTATGCTTAATATTTTTAAGTCCCAAATTTACTGCTCCTTTTTCCACAGCTGTACCTTGAGGGTCAAGTATTGAAAGTTTCCTTTTTACAATTACTTTTGCTTTATACATTAACTGCCTTAGCTGAATTTATTTGGAGTAAAATTATTAATCTTTTTTTAGCATAATAGAATTGAAAAGATGCTGAAAAATACCGAATAGAATAAAGAAAACAAAGATGTAAAAAAAAGCTTTCCCTGTAGTTATAACTACTAAGATTCCTGCTGTTAATAAAAATAAAAATTGAAAGGGATGCTCTTTAACGGACGAAAGTGAAATATGGGGAAGTGAGCTATACTTTATTCTGCTTATCATCATAAATGATAGAATTAAAATGAGGGGTATTATTATTTTGGCAATGTTTTCAGGGTAACCTGTTATAGGATTAAAAAATGTTAAAATTAATGAAGAGATTGTAATTGCGGCTAAAGGAATGGGAAGACCATAGAAAAATGTTTTATCAAAACCGGCTAATTGTACATTAAATCTCGCTAATCGGAACCCCCCTGCAATCATAAATAATGCACTGATGATAATACCTGCAGTATCAAAATTATTTAAATATGTTGAATAAATTAAAAATGCAGGAGCTACTCCAAAACTTATCACGTCGGAAAGTGAATCTAATTGCACACCAAGTTTACTGCTTGATTTTGTTAGTCTGGCAACAATACCGTCTAATGCATCAAATAAAGCTGCAATAATAATTAACCAGGCTGCGTATGTAAAATCACCTTTATTAGTATGAAGAATAGAAAGAAATCCGCAGAACATATTCATTGCGGTAAATAAGTTTGGTATAACTGACTTAGTAACTCTAATTTGTATCATTATTTTCCCGGGTGTTCAAAAAGTATGGTTTCACCGGCTTTTACAATATCATCTTTTTTAACTTTTGCCTCCCACTTATTATTAACAACAACGTCAACTCTACTTCCAAATTTAATCATTCCAAATCTATTACCCATTGTTACATCATCACCAATTTTCAATGTATAAACAATTCTTCTTGCAACAAAACCCGCAACTTGTGTGAAAAACACTTTACCGTATTTTGATTTTATTCCAAATTCAGACCTTTCATTTTCTTCCGATGCCTTGTCTTCAAAAGCTGCTATATATTTACCTTTTATGTATTCAATAAATTCTATTTTTCCGTTAATTGGAATTCTGTTTACGTGTACGTTTAACGGCGACATAAAAATTGATATCTGTGTCCCTTCTTCATTTACATACTTATTCACATTAATTTTTTTTACAAAAAGAACTCTGCCGTCAGCAGGTGAAACAACAATGTTGTCGGCTTGAGGCGTATTCCTTTCAGGATCTCTGAAAAAATTAAGAGAAAATAAAACCAGAAATGTCGAGAAGATTATTATTAATATCTTTAATAAACCTGAAGTAAAAAATATACCAGTGGTAATTATTATTATGCAAATAATGAGTAGGGTAAAAAGAGTGGAATATCCGTATTTGGTTATCATTTAATATTAGTTAATTAGATTAAGTATAAAATCAGTGTATTTTCTAACATTCGAAGGTGTTTCTAATTTATACGGATCAATAGAATTATTGTTTTTATTTAGGTCTAGAATTTTCAAACTTACAGGTGTAAAATCATTTACTAAATATATTTTATTTTTGTGTTCACCGAATGAACATGTTACTTCGCCTAAAAATTTTCCTCGTCTTTCAAAATAGGATATTAGTACTGCATTTACTTTAGAACAAATCCTGTTTACAATTTTCAGTTTTTCAAAGTTAATTAAATTAAATGAGATAAGGTGGCTTTCTGAGATTAAATTATTGCTTGTTTTTCCGTAATGATATTCAAAAACAGGAAGGTCCAAAAGTTCATTTTCTTTTTTGTTGAAAATTTTAGCAGTACGTTTATCAACATAATTTAATATTCGGACAGAAAAATTTAATTTGGTATATTTCAAATATTTTATAGTGTTTTCATCTTCTAATTTTACAGAAGCTACAGGTATGTTGTATTTTTTGAGATAATCTAAAATGGAGATATTAATTTTGGCAAAATTGGTCCCAAGGTTTTTTGATTTTATCTTTTCTGATTTACCGTTAGAAATATAGTCAGGGTACACCTGGTTTATATAGTCATCTGATTCTAAAGGAAGAGAAAACGTTTTAAGTTCATTTTTCATATTAAAATATTTACTTTTATAGAGAAAAAAATATTAACATTAATTTACAAAACAAAAAATTAAAAAAATAAAGTACATAATGTCAAACCTTTATATTATATTTGCACGAAAATAAAGTAAAATTTATAGAAATATTTAATCAAATCGGAGGAAATAAATGAAAGGTGGAATGCAGGGAATGATGCAGCAAGTACAAAAAATGCAGGAAGAAATGAAAAAAGTACAAGCTCAATTAAGCGGAATGGAAGTAAGTGAAGAAGCCGGTGGCGGAATGATAAAAGCAACGGCTAACGGTAATAAAGAGATTGTATCAGTGGAAATTGATCCACAAGTAATTAATGCCGATGACAAAGAGATCCTTGAGGATTTAGTTGTTGCCGCTGTTAATAAAGCATTACAATCAGCTGCAAAATTAGCCGAAGAAGAAATGACAAAAATAACAAAGGGAATGATTCCTCCCGGACTCAATATCCCGGGGTTATAATAGTGAAAATAGCCGAACCACTACAAATTGCGATCGATGAATTCAGCAAACTACCAAGTATCGGTAAAAAAACAGCTCAAAGATTAGCAATTCATATTTTAAAAAAAGGAAAAGATGAAGTAGATAGTTTTGTAAATGCCGTAAAAGATCTAAAAACTAAACTTCGATTCTGTTCAAGGTGCTTTAATCTTTCTGTTGGTGAGTTATGTGAGATTTGCAAGAGTGGTAAAAGAGATCACACACTTATTTGCGTTGTTGAAGAAGCAAGCGATGTGATTGCAATTGAGAAAACAAATGAATTTCATGGTGTATACCATGTACTTGGGGGAGTCTTGTCGCCCCTTTCCGGTATAGGACCTGATGACCTAAAAATTAAAGAATTGATTAAAAGGTTTGAAAACGAAGAATTTAAGGAAATAATATTAGCAATAAATCCTGATACTGAAGGAGAAACTACAATACTTTATCTTTCTAAATTGTTAAAACCATTAGGAGTAAAAATATCAAGAATAGCAAGAGGTTTGCCTGTTGGTGGTGATCTTGAATTTGCCGATGAAGCGACAATCGGTAGAGCTGTTATTGGAAGAATAGAAATATAATGGCTGAATGGTTTGAAAGCTGGTTTGAAAGTGAAGAATATTTAAAGGTATATAAACACAGAGATGAACGGGAAGCCCTTCAGCTTGTTGAATCAATAATTTCAATTACAAACATCAAAAACAAATCAAAAATTCTGGATCTTGCCTGCGGTGCCGGCAGACATTCGATTGAATTTGCTAAAAAAGGATTTCTTTTAACTGCAGTTGATCTTAGCGAAAACCTCCTTAATAATGCGAAAGTAAATGCACAAAATGCTGAAGTAGATATAGATTTTATACGCGCTGATATACGTGATTTTTACATTGACGATAAGTTTGATCTTGTCCTAAATTTATTTACAAGTTTCGGCTATTTTGAAAGTGATGAAGAAAATTTTAAAGTTTTTAAATCTGCTTATGATCATTTGAACGAAAACGGTTTTTTTATATTTGATTATTTTAATAAAAAGTATTTGGAAGAAAATTTAATACCCAATTCAAGTTTAAGAATTGAAGATGGAGAAATAATACAGAAAAGACGGATAGAAAAAGGTAGAGTTATAAAAGATATTATAATTAAAAAAAATGGAAATGAAAAATATTTTAAAGAATCAGTAAAAATTTATAGTTTAGATGAAATAAAAAGTAAATTGGAATTGACAAAATTTAATATAAAAGATATTTATGGCTCTTTTGATAGATCAAAATTTGATGAGAGTCTTTCGAATAGAATTATTATTATAGCTCAGAAATGAGATTTATTTTTGTCATATTACTCCTATTTTTTTTAATCGGGTGTGATATATTTTCAACAAGAGAAGCGGAACCCCCTAACCAATCCCGTTCAAATTATCATACACCGGTTACATCCGATCTTTTAATTCAAAACCTTATTAATTCTCTTGCAGATAAAAACCTTGGAAACTATTTGTTATCTTTTTCGGATACTAATTTTACAAGTAAGGTGTTTACTTATTCGGCATCAAGTTCCGCTATATCACAATTTCCTGCACTTGCAAATAACTGGGGTGTAAGAAATGAAGAACAGTATTTCAATAGTCTTATTTCAAAGGTACAAAAAGATCAACCAATAACATTGAATTTATCAAATATATCCTCAAGTCCCCAGGGTGATAGTTTATTTTACACTGCTTCATATTTTATAAATATTCCAAGCATTAGTGGGGACATACAATCTAATTATCAGGGCGAGTTGAGATTTAGTTTGATAAGGGATTCAAGAGCAACCTGGGCTATTTATTTTTGGCAGGACACAAAGAACAGCAATCTGCCAAGTTGGAGTGAACTAAAAGGCAGGCTTTATTAAAAAACTGATTTTAAATATTACCTTAATACTTTTGATTTTTGCAGGGTGTAAAAATCCTTTTGCACCAAAATTAAATATATCTCTGGATAATTCATCACAAACTCTGTCGGATCTTACAACAATAGAAGGATTGTTCCAAAATTTTCAATTTGCATATACATTCAGGGATACAAGTATTTACGGGAAATTAGTAAGTAAAGATTTCATTTTTTCTTTCAGGGATTATGACAAAGGGTTTGATGTTTCCTGGGGGAGAGATGAAGAAATGAAAACAACTAACGGACTTTTTACAAATTCACAAAGACTTGACCTTATTTGGAATAACATAATTTTGTCAACTGTTGATACTTCAAATGCTACAATTGTAAGAGGTTTTAATTTAACAGTTACTTTTAATCCAACTGATGTTATAAGAATTGACGGGCGTGTTAATTTATTTTTGAAACGGGTGGAATCGACAAATAAATGGCAAATGGTAAAATGGGTAGATGAATCGAGTTTTTAATTTTTTTTTGTAAATTAAAGTTTAATTAAAAAGATTGGATTTTATTGTATGATATTTTTCTGGATAAAAGAATCGTTCAAATTAATCGGCAGGGCAAAGTCTTCTTTTTTTCTTTCACTCGTATCTATGAGCATTTCATTGGCATTGATAAGTGCATCTGTTTTTTCTATCAACTTTTCAAATTATCTTCAAAACAAATTAAAGAGAAGCATTAATATTAATGTTTTTCTAAATGATACAGTAACAAAGGAAGATATTAATAATCTAAAAAAGAAAATTAAAAACGAGAAATTTGTTTATTCTATAAGATATATTGATAAAAAAAAGGCAGCAGAATTATTTATAAAAGATACCGGGGAAGATTTCAGAAAACTAATTGATTATAATCCGCTTCCTGCTTCGTTTGAAGTCTCATTAAAGAGTAAATATGTTACACAAAATTTTATAAAAAATGTGGTGAAGAAACTGTCTTCTTTTAGGGGTGTCGATGAAGTTTCATTAAAGTATGATTATATATATAAGTTGATATCTTATTTGGATAGAATAAAAAATTATATTTTCTTTTTTGCATTAGTAATATTCTTTATCTCACTATACATAGTTTACAGTACAATTCTATTGGTCATTAACTCTAAGTACACTGAACTAAATACAATGAAACTCGTTGGAGCTAAACTTTCAACAATTAAGATGCCTATCATTTTAAATGGGTTTTTTATCGGAGTATTTTCGACTGTAATATTATTAGTTATAGGTTATATGTTTGTATATTTCCTATCAGATTATTTACCTATTAAGGAACTGTTAAGATTTGAAAACAAAATCAGTTTGATATTTCTGTTGATCTTAGGTCCAATAATAGGTCTTGTAGTAAGCATAGTTTCATTAAGAAAAATAACATTAAAATTTTAAAAACGGAATTAATATTGGCAAAAGAAACTGTTGTGATTACCGGGGGAGCCGGTTTCCTGGGTTCGCATTTGTGTGATAAATTTATTAACGAAGATTTCAGAGTTGTTTGTATTGATAATTTAATTACCGGGAACTCTGATAACATTGCCCATTTAGCAGGTAACGAAAATTTTCTTTTTATAAAACACGATATTACAAATTATATTTTTATAGCGGGTGAGGTTCACTATATTTTACACTTTGCATCTCCTGCAAGTCCGATTGACTATCTTAAATTACCGATTCAAACTCTTAAAGTGGGTGCACTCGGCACACATAATGTGCTAGGACTTGCAAAAGAAAAAAATGCAAGAATGCTTTTGGCATCTACATCCGAAGTTTATGGAGATCCTAAGGTTCATCCGCAAAAAGAAGATTATTGGGGAAATGTTAATCCCATTGGTTCTAGAGGAGTTTATGACGAAGCAAAACGTTTTGCAGAAGCAATTACAATGGCATATCATAGGTATCATTCAATTGAAACAAGAATAGTAAGAATTTTTAACACATACGGAACAAGGATGAGACCCAATGATGGACGAGCATTACCTACATTTGTTATGCAGGCATTAAGGAATAAAGATATTACTGTTTTCGGTGATGGTTCTCAAACACGTAGTTTTTGTTATGTCTCTGATTTGGTTGACGGTATTTATAAATTACTTTTTTCTGATGAGATAAATCCTGTCAATATAGGTAATCCCGATGAAATTACAATTAAAGAGTTTGCAGAGGAAGTTATTAATTTAACTGATAGTAACAGCAGGATTGTGTTTGAAGAGCTTCCATTAAATGATCCTCAAGTAAGGCAGCCTGATATCGGGAAAGCAAAAAAAATATTAAATTGGAATCCTATTGTAAGTAGAATAGAAGGTCTTAAGACCACAATAGGATATTTTAAATCATTATTGTAAATACGTAAAATAAGAGTTTAATATGTGCGGAATAGTAGGTTATATTGGTCCTGAAAATTGTGTTCCTCTATTAATTAACGGTTTAAAAAGACTTGAGTATAGAGGTTATGATTCTGCCGGTTTGGGTTTAATATCCAATGGTGAATCACAAGTTATTAAGAGAAAAGGGAAAGTATCAAATTTAGAAAAGGAACTTGATAAAATAACTTTCACTCCAACTTTAGGAATCGCACACACAAGATGGGCAACACACGGGGTTCCAAACGAAGTAAACGCACACCCGCATTTTAATACTGATAAAAATTTATTTGTAATACACAACGGAATAATTGAAAATTATATTACAATTAAAAAGGGGTTACAATCATTAGGATATGATTTTATAAGCGACACTGACTCAGAAGTAATTCCACAATTAATAGACAGTTTCTTAAAAAAAGGATATTCATTAGTGAAAGCTGTTCACGCAGCATTAAGCAAAGTTGAAGGTACTTACGGTATTGCAGTTGTTTATGAAAAAGAACCTGATAAGTTAATTGTGGCACGAAAAGGTTCACCTCTTGTTATCGGAGTTGGTGAAAAAGAAAACTTTGTAGCTTCCGATGTTTCAGCGATTATTGCTCACACAAAACACGTTGTTTACTTGGAAGATGGCGAAATAGCAGAAATTTATTCTGATAGATTTTATACTAGAACGTTGGACGAGGAAATTGTAGACAAAGAAGTTCATCAAATTACAATAAAACTTGAGGAGATTGACAAGAGCGGATATGATCATTTTATGCTTAAAGAAATTATGGAACAACCACAGTCAGTCTGTAATTCAATGAGAGGAAGATTAATACTTGAAAAAGGTACATCAAAACTTGGTGGGTTGGAATCAGTAGAAGAAAAATTAAATAAATCAAAAAGAATTGTTATTTCTGCCTGTGGAACTTCCTGGCATGCTGGTCTGACAGGCGAATATATGTTCGAACAGCACGCAAGAATTCCTACCGAAGTTGAATATGCTTCCGAATTCCGATATAGAAACCCGATTGTTTATCCTGAGGATGCTATGTTTTTTATCTCTCAAAGCGGGGAAACAGCTGATACGTTAGCTGCATTGAGAGAGGCAAAAATTAGAGGCGCTCTTGTAATGGGAATTTGCAATGTTGTCGGTTCAAGCATTCCGCGAGAAACTCACGCCGGTGTTTATACTCACGCAGGACCCGAAATAGGTGTTGCCTCAACTAAAGCTTTTACTTCTCAATTAGTTGTTTTAGCCTTAATTACTCTCAATCTTGCACGCAAAAAGAATATGAGTTTGATAGACGGGCAAAATATTGCCAAAGAGATGGACAAATTACCCGGGAAAATTGAACAAATATTAAAACTAAATGATCAGATTGAAGAAATAGCGGATGAATTTAAAGATGCAGAAAATTTTCTTTATTTGGGTCGTGGTTATAATTTTCCTGTTGCTTTAGAAGGAGCATTAAAATTAAAAGAAATATCCTACATTCACGCTGAAGGTTATCCTGCTGCGGAAATGAAACACGGACCTATAGCTTTAATTGAGGATAAAGTACCGTCAGTATTTATTGCTCCTCAAGATTCAACTTACGATAAGATAATGAGTAATATAGAAGAAGTGAAAGCAAGAAAAGGAAGAGTGATAGCCATTGCAAATGAAGGAGATGATAACATTGACAGGTTGGTTGATTATTCAATTAAAATTCCGGAAACAATTAGAATGTTAATGCCGATACTTTCTGTAATTCCTTTACAGTTATTGGCATATCATATTGCGGTTAAAAAGGGTTTGGATGTAGATCAGCCGAGGAATTTAGCAAAAAGTGTTACGGTGGAATAAATTTCATCAAATTTATTTGAGATTTCAATAAAAATCTATATTTTTGTTTTTTAATTTTTGGGCAGATAGCTCAGTCGGTAGAGCAATGGACTGAAAATCCATGTGTCGGCGGTTCAATTCCGTCTCTGCCCACGTTCGATGTGCGAATATAACCGAGTATTCGCACTTTTTATTTTAAAGCTTTCTTCAGACATTTTCAATTTTGCACTAATTTTGCACTCATTTTAGACTACTAGTGCAAAAAAAGGTGCAAAATTTAAGACCGTATTTACTTTATAAAATAAAGGAGTAAATATGTTCTTATCTAAAAACAAAAAAGGTTTTTATTATTTGTATTTTACAGATGAAAACGGAAAACGAAAATGCATAACAACCAAAACAAAGCTAAAATCTGAAGCTAATAAATTCCTCAGTTCATTCAGAGCTAAATTAAAAGAGAAGATAGAAAGTCAAACCAAACCGATATTATTGAGAAGAATGATATTTGAGTTTCTAATGTATTCAGAATCAGTTCATAGTTATAATCATACGATTACGTTAAAAAGTACATTCAAGGGATTTGTAAATTACTTAGGTGATATTAGTATAGCAGAATTAACTAAAGAAAGAATACTAGATTTCATTCAAAAAAGAAGTAGGGAAGTATCACCTCACTCAGTTAAAAGAGATATTGAGAATCTAAGCTCTTTATTTAATTGGGCTATTGACTACAACTATTTAATTAAGAATTTATGCAAAGGAATCAAAAGACCAAGACTTCCAGAGAAATTACCCGTTTACTACACAAGAGCAGAGTTCCCAAAATTAATTGATATTACTGTTGTAGCACGTTTTTTATTAAATGCTAACTTTTCTTTTTATTCTTTTCAAATTGTGAAAAATGCTCGTGAGTAATCTTCCAAGTGTCATTAACCTTCACAAAAACAAGAGTAACATTAGCCCAGATTTGATGAACTTTATTCGCTATTGTTGGTCTAAAATCAGCTACGAAAGTGACGATTGCTACATTACCAAAAACATCTATTTTTAAATCGCCAAGGTTATAATCAAAGGCAGAAATAGCACCAACAAAGCCTCTTTCGTATTCTTCGTTCCCTTTTGAACCAAAACGAGGGGCATCGTTTCTAAATTCGGTAAATTTTGGACCATAAATATGATACGAAATCAACTTATCGGCATCTTTATCTTGGATGCTCTTAAATATTCCGTCAATTACTTTTTGAAGTTCTGCTTTCTGTTCAGGGAATTCATTGTTTACAATGTCAATTTTTTGCTCGTTTTGTTTGCACCCAGTAATTAATATTCCAAAAATCATAATTAATACAAGCGTCAATTTTGTTTTCATAATTCTGTTTTCCTATTGGTATATTTTAATGTTGGTTAATTTTAATGTGCTACAACCTATGTGTATATTCCTTGTCGTTATCCTTCCAATTTAGAGGTTTAACAACAATTAATGATATATTTCCTTTATCGTTTTTTATTTAACTACCCTCATTTAGACTAATTATTATAAGTTGAATTAAAAAATTTTAGAAAATATACTGATTGGGAAAAAATAATCCCCTTAATTAGACATTACAATATGATAATATTATTTTATTTATTCAAATAATATTTTTATAAGCATAAAATTTTAAATCTAAATAATTGTTTTAAATGTGAATATATCTTTGTTGTAACAATATCTTTATTTCCTAATAACTCTTTATCAACAAATAATGGTATTCACTTTTGGCACATTCATCTTGTAAATTTATGCTTGAAATATATTTCTGAAATTAGTAAATAGAGGGGAAATTAAAATTATTATATTAACACAAAACAAATTACAGTCTAAAAGAATGTCAGTAAAAGATTGGAAAGATATTAGGCAGAAAGGATTAACTAAGACTGAAAATCCATGTGTCGGCGGTTCAATGGAGTTTATCAGGCAGAGTTCGGTAAATGCCGGACGAAGACTGATCTCTGCCCACGTTCGATGTGCGAATATTACCGAGTATTCGCACTTTTTATTTTAAAGTATACAAAAACAAAATTTATTTAATGACTCAAAATTGAAAAATAGTCTTTAAAATTAATGACTTCCCAATAATTCAAAGAGATTAAATTTAATTAGAAGTTAATAAAGTCTATTTGATGTTATCTCTCTTTTTTACCTTGCCTAAATATTCTTCAATTGCACGTCTTACAAATTCAGATATATTCATATCAATCTTTTTAATCACTTTCTTAGTCTCTTTCAATTGAAATTCACTTAAATATAGTTTTACTCTTTTCATATTTTTAATATTCACAATATATACCCAATGTCAAGAGTTAGTTTTCCTACTTCTGGAAGTGATTAATTTTAAAGGAGTAATAACATCTTTTATTTTAAAAAATTAATTGATTAAAAATAAGGTTATACTTAGTTTAACAATTATAATAAGTGTATGAAGTATGTTGAAAGGCATTATTCTATCATATAGCATCAGTCGTGCGTAATAAAGAAAAAGATGACAATAATTAAATTTTATCAAAATGTATAATTACGATACTTTGTCAGAAGCATTAAACGATTTAGCAAAAAGAGGTTACCTTCTTGATTTCAACCTCAAATCATTACAGAAAAAATTCAGTTCGAAATCGTTTAATATAGTAGAAGTTCACCGCTTTGAAGGAATGTCAAGCACTGATGACGAGTCGGTTTTATATGTAATTGAAACAAGTGATGGTATGAAAGGAACATTAATTGATGCTTATGGCATTTATGCAGACTCAGAATGTTTTGAGATAATTCAGAAATTAAAGTTTAAATAAACAAACACAATAATAATATAATTTGAAGTTTTGTTGGAAATAGAAAAAATTTCCTTAAATATAGGTTAACTCTTTTCATATTTATAATATGCACAAAATAATGATATGCTTGGGCGTAATATTTCAATTACAAATTTTAAAAATAAATGGAAAACGAAATAATAAGTAATCAAGAATTATTAGTATCTAATATGCTTGAAACTCAAGCACTAATAAGAATATTAGAGAAAAAGGAGGACGATTGCATCTTTGAAAACGAATGGTAATCCTTCCATACAAAAAAGGATCGTTCCCTGGAACTAACAAATGTTTATCACGAATACATTAAAAAAGTTCGCTACAAAATTGTTGTAAAAGTTATGGATATTTTTTTTAATGATACAATGAAGATTATTGAGGTGGGTGTATGAGTAATAATATTGCATTTTTATTTGGTGCAGGAGTTTCGATACCGGCAAAAATACCTTCAATAAAATGTATTACCGAAAAAATATTTTCAGGGAAAGGGATAGTGAGAGGAACGTATGAGAATTACTTCTTTGGAAATCCCGAAAAGTTTAATTGGGACCTATATCAAGAATTTATACCACGCATTAAAACTTTTTTGGAATTATTAAAAAATGAATTGTGGGATTATTATAAAGATTCAAATGAATCAGTCAATTATGAAGATATTTATTATTTATTAGATTTTATTCGAAAAAACATTTACGGCACAGAAAAAAATCCCGCATTTAAGTATTTACTCAAGAATTTTGAAAAAACAATAAAAGAATTGTCTTCACCGATAGACCCACTCATTGATTCTGAAATAACTTTAGAAACATTACTAAATGAAACTGTTCAATATATCGAGTATTCAGTAATATTTTCTCTTTTTAAAAGACCAGATAGTTTTAAAGGATTAGCGTTTCTAAACGAATTTATCTCTGAAAGTGATTTTAGCAGAATTGATATATTCACATTAAATCACGATATAGTAATTGAAAAATACTTACAATCAATTAGCAAAAATTTTTGTGATGGCTTTGGAGCAGAAAATGATGGTTATAAATTTTGGGATCAGACATTGTTTGGGTTGGATAATGAGATTAATCTTTTCAAACTTCACGGTTCAATAGATTGGTATTACTTTGATGAAACAAGTTGGGTCGATCGAAGAATATGCAAGTGCTCATCTGAAATACTTTGGCGTGATCCTAGAAAGTCGATCATACTAATTGGAACTTATAACAAATTAGCGAAATATATTGAAAGTATATTTCTTGAATTATTTTGTTTATTTTACAAAACAATGTACATGCATAATACTATTATTATAAGTGGTTACGGTTTTGGTGATAGTGGTATAAATGAAAAATTGTTTAATTGGGTTTTACAAGAGAACAATAAAATGATAATAATTGATCCTAATGTAGAAAGTCTAAGAAATAAAATGTGGAGTGTATTGGATAAGAAATGGGGTGAGAATAAAAAAATAGTTCCGATAAAAGAGTATATTGAAAATATAAGCTGGTTGAGATTAAAAAAATATTTATAAATATTGATTATAACAGAAACATTGATTTTCATTTATGAAATAAATGCAACCCACGATTTCAACCATGTGGAAATAAAAAACGCAGCAAACCGTTTTAATGGTTTACCAAGATGAACCGTTAGCATTTTAAAAACTATTTAAAAGTAGTATATAGTAAATGGAACTATGAAACAGAAATTCCCAATAAATAGAGAAATATTAGTTTAGGTAAGAACAAAATTATATATGACTGAAACACTATGAAGAAAAATCAATATTAGGATAAAAAACCTTTACGGCTTTTTACAAAGAACAGCACTGATTGGAAATCATTAGCAAAAGATTGTGTACGCTTTGCTAATTTCCGTTTCGGTATCATTGCGATTGGCATCGAAGATAACTCAGACACTCCACCTGAAAATCAAAGAATACTGGCTGAGCTTTCTGAACTCATAAGAAAGTTTCACAAAAACCACGAATTAAACTTTATTTCCCCAATAAAATAATTGATATTAAATTTATCAAACTTTGCATATTGATATGAAGGGATTAAATTTAGTGATTTAGTTATTTTAGTATTCCTCTAAATGGTCTATTTTTCTTTAAGAATATATTTCTGCATCACTTTGGCATATCATAATTACCATTACTATATTTGTTTAAAAAAAATATAAATTAATATGAACGAAAAAATTATACTCCAAACAAATTTTCCAAATTTAAATTTAGTAAAACAAGGTAAGGTAAGAGATATTTATGATGTAGGTGAGTATTTTTTAATAGTATCAACCGACCGCCTTTCTGCTTTTGACGTGATAATGGATCAAGGAATTCCTTATAAAGGGAAAGTGCTTACTAAAATTTCCGAATTTTGGTTCAACTTTAATAAAGATGTAATTGAAAACCATTTGATTTCTACTAATGTAGAAGATTTCCCTTCCGAATGCCTGGAATATAAAAATGATTTGGAAGGAAGAACAATGCTTGTTAAAAAAGCAGAAGTTGTGCCTTTAGAGTGTATTGTAAGAGGTTATATTTCGGGATCAGGTTGGTTAGATTATCAAGCAACGGGAGAAATATCCGGAATAAAATTGCCGGAAGGATTAGTTGAATCGGACAAACTGTCCGATCCGATTTTCACACCGTCTACCAAAGCCGAAATAGGTGAACACGACGAGAATATATCTGTCAAAGAAGCTGAAAAAATCATATCAAAAGAAATTATTGAACGGCTTAAAGAAAAGTCAATTACCCTTTATAAAAATGCTTCAGACTATGCTCTAACAAAAGATATTATTATAGCAGACACAAAATTTGAATTCGGACTTACTAAAGATAAACTGATCTTAATTGATGAAGCATTAACACCGGATTCATCAAGATTTTGGCCGAAGGATGAATATAAACCGGGGGGTACTCAGCAAAGCTATGATAAGCAATTTGTAAGGGATTATTTGCTTTCAATAAATTTTAATAAGCAGCCGCCTCCGCCTGTGTTGCCTGATGATATTATTAATAATACAAGCAAAAAATATCTGGATGTTCTTAAAAAATTAACGGGGGAGGAATTAAATTAATGAATCCTAAAAAAATAACTACTGAAGATGAAAAATTAATAATAGATTGGAATGATAATAAAAAAACAAGAATATCATTCAAAGATTTAAGAAAAAATTGCCCATGTGCAACGTGTATTACTGAAAGAGAAAAACAAAGTAAAGATTTTATACGGATTTATAATCAGAGTCAAATATCGATTAAAAATATTGAACAAGTAGGCAGTTATGCAATTAAAATAACCTGGAAGGACGGTCATTCAACTGGTATTTATGAATATTCCTTTTTAAGAAGATTATCTGATTTTTAAAATTATTTTACAAAATGATACTTCCCAATCAATTAACAATATTAAGAATTATTTTAACCCCGGTTTTTTTATTCTTCTTTTTATCAAATAACCCTGTTTATAATCAAATTGCACTTGCTGTTTTTATAATTGCAGCATTAACTGATTGGTATGACGGATGGCTCGCAAGAAAATTCAATTATATAACTAATTGGGGTAAATTCTGGGATCCGCTTGCGGATAAAATTTTGATCTCTACTGCATTTATTGGATTTTATATTATTGATTTTATTCCTCTTTGGATGGTTATTATTATTATAGTTAGAGATTTTATAATTACAATTCTTAGAGCTTATGCTGATTATAGAGGGAAATCATTCCCGACAAGTTTTTATGCAAAATGGAAAACTTTTTTACAGGTGACCTTCCTGTATTATTTACTGATAATTCATACAGGTGAAAAAATACCACAAATTTATAATGGGAATGAATATATTTTTAACACGCTTTTAAATCCTACTTTTATTTATATAACTATGCTTGTTTTAACAATAATTACATTCCATTCAGGTTTAGTATATATATTAAATAATAGAAATTTAATTAAGAGATTATTCATTGATCAAAATTAATTTAATTGAAAAAACAATTGGGTCCGGATTTTTTACCGGATTTATTCCTTTAGCCCCCGGTACTTTCGGAAGTCTAACAGGACTTTTAATCTATTCAATACCGGGATTTGAAAAACCTCAAATATTGATTCCCGCAATTATTATTTTTACTTTCTATGGGATATTTTTAGGTTCAAAATTTGAGAAGGCTTATGGAAAAGATCCAGGACAATGTACTATCGATGAAGTTATTGGGATGTGGATTACACTGCTGTTCCTTCCCAAAACTTTGCTGATTTCGTTTATAGCTTTTTTTGTTTGGCGTGCTTTTGATATAATTAAGCCTTATCCCATCAGAAAACTTGAAGCATTAGACGGAGGATTAGGAATAATGATTGATGATGTTATAGGCGGAATTTATTCTTTGATTACTATGCACTTAATTTTGATTTTTATTATTAAATAATAAAATGAGACAATTAATAAAATCATAAAATCAATAAATTATGAACGCACACATTATTACGATTGGGGATGAGATTTTAATCGGGCAAACTTTAAACACAAATGCTGCCGATATAGGCAACAAGCTTGTAGATATACAAATATTTGTAAGAAAAGCTTCTATAGTAGCAGATAACGAAAAGGAAATACTTGATGAATTTAGAGACTGCTGGGGAAAAAATGATTTAATTATTATAACTGGCGGACTTGGTCCGACACACGATGATGTAACAAGACAATGTGTTGTGAAATTTTTCAATAGCGAACTTGTTGAAGACCCCGAAGTTTTAGATGATGTAAAGAAGATTTTTGAAAAGCGGGGAAGGAAAATTGATAAAATAAACGAAGGTCAGGCTCTTGTACCCAAAATTGCAACTTCAATCAGAAATATGCTCGGCACTGCTCCCGGAATGTACATTGAAAAAGATGAAAAAATATTTGTCGTTTTACCCGGTGTCCCGGCAGAAATGAACTATATGATGGAAACATTTGTAATTCCTTATCTGCGTAAAAAAATGGGAGCAATAAAATCATATTCTTTACGAAGTAATCTTTTAACAACAGGAATTCCAGAATCCTTTCTTTTTAAAAGACTTGGTAACTTAGATGAATTATTGGGGGGAGCTAAACTCGCATTTCTTCCTAATCAATTCGGAGTTAAAATGCGAATAACTGCTGAAGCCGAAACTGAAGAATTAGCAAAGAATAAGTTGTTAGAAGTTGAACAAAAAATTAGGGGAAGAGCAGGCCGATATATTTACAGCAGGAACGAAGAATCTTTGGAAGAGGTTGTCGGCAGGCTGCTTACAGAAAGAGGATTGACAATATCGGTAGCTGAATCGTGTACAGGTGGTAATTTATCTAATTTACTTACAAATGTACCGGGTGCAAGCAAATATTTTGAGCGTGGAATTATTTCATATGGGAACGTCTCAAAGGTTGAAATATTGAATGTAAACGAAGATGCTTTGAATGAACACGGTGTAGTAAGTCTGAAGGTAGCTCAGCAAATGGCTGAAGGTGTGAGGGCAATCAGCGGAACTGATATTGGACTTTCTATTACCGGTATAATGGGTCCAACCGGCGCAACTACTGATAAACCTGTCGGTTTGGTTTACATAGGTTTTTGTGATGAGAAAGTGTGTACAGCTAAAAAATTTGTATTCGGTGAAAACAGAATTTTTAATAAGCAAAGAACAACTCAGGCTGCTTTGGAAATGATAAGGCGTTATATTCTCGGAATAGAATAATAAAAAATATTCATTATTGCTTCAAACATACAAGGGAATGAGATAATATGATGGTTTGCTTGTATGATTGCATGAATGTATGAGAAATGATTGATAAGAAATATATAAATATGAAGAATGTTTTAAAGAGTATTATAAGTTACACTATACATTTGTAAATAAATTAATAAAATTAAATAAGTAATTATTAAAAAATTGTATGATGGCAATTGGGATAAAATTTTTAGTGAAATTCTAAAGTAATTTCCTTTCAACCATACAATCATACACCTAAAGATAATTGAAGTCCTTATAATGAAAGCTAATTCTTTGCTTTGGAAATTGGAAACGTAATCGTATGAGAAGGATTTTTATTGCATTAAAAATTCCTGAATATATTCAAAAAAATAATCTCTTATAGAATAAAAATTTATCCAGATTATCAAAATTTTAAATGGGAACCGATAAATAAATTACACATTACTTTAAAATTTATCGGTGATGTTAAAAATGATACTATTGATAAAATTATTGATGCATTAGGGTTTATATCTAATTATAAAACACTAAATTGCAGTTTAGGTAATTTCGGATTCTTTTCTATCAAAAAGGAGCCGAAAATTTTATGGCTTGGACTAAGGGCAAATCCGGAATTAAATGCATTAGTTAAAGATATCAATAATGCTTTGGAAAAAATTTCTATTTTAAAGGATGAAAGAGATTTTAAAGCACATCTTACTTTGTTGAGAATAAAACAAAGTGTGCAAAATAATTTTATAGAATTATTTAAAAATTATAAGATACCTGAGGAAAACTTTGTTGCAGATGAAATTGCAATCGTAGAGAGCAAACTTTTACCTCAAGGTTCACAATATAAAGACATAAAAATTTTAAAACTAAATTGAATCGGAGGTATAATGGGCTCAGATAGAGAACAAAAATTAAAAATTATTGATGATGCAATTGCCAGCATAGAAAAAACTTACGGCAAAGGTGCAATTATGAAACTTGGTGACGGTGTAATCAATAATATTGAATCTATTCCAACCGGTGCTCTTTCATTAGATCATGCCTTGGGTATTGGCGGAGTACCAAGAGGAAGGGTAACCGAAATTTACGGGCCTGAATCAAGCGGTAAAACAACACTTTGTCTTCATATAATTGCGGAAGCACAAAAGAAAGGCGGACTTGCCGCATTTATTGATGCAGAACATGCTCTCGATGTAAATTATGCAAAACAACTCGGGGTTGATATACCAAATCTGTTATTAGCACAACCTGACTTTGGTGAGCAGGCACTTGAAATAACCGATACCTTGGTCCGCAGTAATGCATTAGATGTAATTGTTATTGATTCTGTTGCGGCATTAGTTCCTCGTTCTGAAATTGAAGGTGAAATGGGAGACCCAACCATGGCAATGCAGGCAAGGTTGATGTCACAGGCTCTAAGAAAATTAGCAGGAGCAATTTCTAAGTCTAATACATCTTTAATTTTTATTAACCAATTAAGGAGTAAAATAGGTGTGATGTTCGGTAGTCATGAAACAACAACAGGCGGTAACGCACTTAAATTTTATGCTTCAGTCAGAATGGATATACGAAGAATTGCAGCTATAAAAGACGGAACAGATGTAATAGGTAACAGAACAAAAGTAAAAATTGTTAAAAGTAAGGTAGCACCTCCTTTCAAACAAGTAGAGTTTGATATCCTTTATAACGAAGGCATTAGTAAATCGGGAGATTTAATTGATCTCGGTGTTGAACATGGAATAGTAAAGAAAGGCGGTGCATGGTTCACTTACGGAGAAGACCGCTTTCAAGGCAGAGAACAATTAAGAACAAAGTTAAATGAAGATACAGCATTATATAAAAAATTGGAAAAAGAAGTTAAAGAAAAATTAGGAATGGTTGAAGAAAAGCCCAAACCTGTTGCCGAAGAAAGTAAAAGCTGATTGGGATATTTCTAAGTGATTTATCTCATAGAATATTTTAAGACTCAATGAAAATTGAGAGGATAATTAGCAAGAACGATAAAAATGTTATCGTTCATTTAGAAGATGGTGAGAAATTATTTCTTTCTAAAGAGGTCGTTTTGAAAAATGGTCTTCGTAAAGGAGATCAAATTTCAGACGACCTTTCTTCTTTTTTAATAAAAGAAAATCAATTATTTTTTATCAAACAAAGGGCTTACTCTTATTTGGGAAGAAGGCTCCATTCAAGATATGAACTAACAACAAAACTAAAAAGCAAGGGATATGAATCTGAATTAATAAATATTGTTCTTAATGAATTAGAAGATAAAAATTATTTAAACGATTGTGAATTCGCCGATGCCTTTGCAAGGGATAAACGAAAGTTCAGACGTTTTGGAAGTTACAGAATCAAAAATGAGCTTATTAAAAGAAGAGTTAATAAAGAAATAATCGAACAAGTTATTTCTGAAGTTTTCCCGGAAGGGAATGACATGGAAGAGGCAGTTTATCACATCAATAAAAAAATAAAAAACAAAACTGTTGATGAACTTGACGATAAAAATTTAAAAAACAAATTGATCACATTTTTAATTAGAAAAGGCTTTGATTTTGAAACTGCAAAGAATGCAATTGAAGAAGTGAAGAAAGGAGTTGGTCAATAGTCAATCGTTAATGGTGTAACATTAGTTTATATTTCTTTTTATATAAGAACTGTAATCTTTTATTTTCCTTTCATAGTTCACATTCATCAATTTTGAAGATATCATAAAATCTGCTGTTGATCTGTTACACGCAATTGGAATATTGTAAAGCACAGATATTCTAAGCAATGCTTTTACGTCTACATCGTGTGGGTGCGGCTCCATCGGATCCCAAAAGAAAATCATAAAATCGATTTTATTGTCTACAATCAGAGCTCCCAATTGTTGGTCACCGCCCAAAGGACCTGATTTTAATTTTGTTAATTTTACTTTAATATCCGATTTCTTCTCGATTGATTTATTGGTTAATGCTTTCTCAACCAATCTGCCGGTTGTTCCCGTGCAAATAAGATTGTGTGGTATTAAAATTTCATAATTCCATGTTACCCATTCTATCAAATCTGGTTTTCTGTTGTCGTGCGCCACAAGTGCTATGTTTTTTATATTCATTTTTTTCAACCCAAAATATTTTATCATGTAAAGTTAATAAATTTGATTTAATTTGTATTTAAAATAATTGCTAAATTATTATTAGTGAGATAGTATTTTTTTGAAAAATATGAATTATTTTGAAATCCGGCGTGTACCTTGCTGAATTATGATTTTCTACAGAAGTATTTAAAAAAGAAACGTCCCGCCGAAGCGAGACGTCAAACTAAAGATGCTATCTTTAGCGCTGTAAATCTAAAGCAAACTTAATAATATAGGAATGACTTGTCAAGTGATTGAAATGAAAAAAGAAAAAGTAATAGTATATATAGACGGATTTAACTTGTATTTTGGACTGAAAGAGAAAAAATGGAAAAAATTTTATTGGCTTAATTTAAAAAAGCTTGCTAAAAGTTTGGTAAAAAAAGAACAAATTTTAGTTTATACAAAATATTTTACTTCAAGAATAAAACATCCACCTGATAAAGTTAAAAGACAAGGTACCTTTATTGAAGCTTTGGAGGTACTATCGAATTTTAAAATATTTTATGGTCAATATCAGTCTCATAAAAAAGAATGTCGTAAGTGTGGGAACATAACAGAAATTTCGAATGAAAAGATGACTGATGTTAATATAGCAGTAGAAATGTTGAAAGATGCATATCAAAATAAATTTGATACAGCAATTCTGATTTCGGCTGACAGCGATTTATCATCTCCAATTATTACTATTAATGAGCTTTTTCCAGAAAAAAAAGTTATTATAGCATTCCCACCTGCTAGGTTTTCCTTTATGTTAAACCAAATAGCAAATCATTCATTTACAATTGGTAGAAGAAAATTTAAACAAAGTATATTACCCGAAAATATAACTAAAAAAGATGGTTACGTTTTAAAACGACCTATAACTTGGAAATAATATGCCATTAAGTTGGAATGAAATATAAGACAGAGTATTAGCTTTTCTTAAGAATGTAAAAATTAAAATATAAATGCAAATACAAGAAAATATATCATTAAAAAAATACAACACATTCGGTATTGATGTTAAAGCAAGATATTTTATTGAGCTTAAGAATGAGGAACAAATTGAAGAAATATTTTCATCAGAAGTAAACCCGGATAAAAGATTTATACTCGGCGGCGGCAGTAACATACTTTTCACTAAAAATTATGAAGGCTTAATATTAAAGAATTCTATTCCGGGAATAAACAAATTAACCGAAGACAGTAACGAAGTGCTTATTGAAGCCGGTGCCGGTGTAATTTGGCAAGACTTAGTAAATTATTGTGTAAGAAATAACTATTGGGGGATTGAAAATTTATCTATAATTCCGGGTACTGTTGGTGCGGCGCCTATCCAAAATATCGGGGCTTACGGACAGGAGTTAAAGAATATGTTTCACAGTTTAACCGGATATGATCTTTTTAAAAAAGTTAAAAAAACTTATATAAAGGAAGATTGTCAATTTGGTTATAGAGACAGCATATTTAAAAATTCTCTTAAGGGGAATTTTTTAATTACATCAGTTCAATTAAATTTATCAAAAAGACCAAACCCAATTTTATCTTATCAACATGTAAAGGATGAAATAGATAAAAGAAATATGAAAAATCCTACTATCGCCCAAATAAGTGATATAATTTGTGATATTAGAAATAATAAACTACCTAATCCGAGCAAAATCGGAAATGCAGGAAGTTTTTTCAAAAACCCGGAAATGTCCGAAAATACATTTATGCATCTAAAAAAAGATTTTGAAGATATTAAAGGATATAAAACAGAATCCGGAAATGTAAAAATTTCAGCTGGATGGCTTATTGAAAAGTGCGGATGGAAAGGAAAACGTAAAGGCGATGTTGCTTCGTTTGAAAAACAAGCACTTATTCTTGTGAATTACGGAAATGCGACAGGAAAAGAAGTATTAGAATTTGCCGAAGAAGTAAAAAAATCTGTGAAAGAAAAATTTGGTATTCTTCTAATAGAAGAAATAAATATTATATAATTGTTAGTTAGGCGATACTTTTAAACTTAGAGTATTTTTAACTTTTATTAAATTTAGTTTGAATTTGTTCCAATAAAATCGCAAATTAATACTATTGAAATAACGATCAGTAAAAAAAGCCTTAATCCGATATATTTATTTTTTTAGAGCAAACTAATATTTTAATTATAAAAAGTTCAAGGAGTCAAAATGAAAGAGGGTATCAAAGATCCTAAAATTCTATCGGCTTATGAAAAAGCGGCAAAGGAAGGCATTGACCCAAGGTGTATTCCTAAAAAACTCGATGGACCGGTTCCAATTGGAGATGAGATAAATTACCCAATTTACCCTCAATCTGATAACGATAATTGGAAATTTCTCTATGACAGACAAACTGACTTTCTACCCGGCAGAGCTTGCAACGAATATTTGGAGGGGATCGAAAAATTAAAATTCACACCCGATAAAATTCCTGCTTTAAAAGATTTAAGTAATATTTTTAGACAAGCTACAGGCTGGAGAATAGCAAGAGTTCCTAGTTTGATTGACCCGAATGATTTTTTTGAACTTCTCAGGCAAAAAATATTTCCCTCAACTGATTATATCCGCGGTACCGATGAACTTGATTATACACCAGCACCGGACTGTTTCCACGATATGTTTGGGCATATGCCTTTGCTAACAAATAAAAACTTTGCTTCATTTTATCAAACTTTCGGTGAAGCAGCATTAAATGCAGAGGGAATGGATAGCAAATATCTTGAAACATTCCACTGGTTTACTGTCGAATTTGGGTTGATTAAAAATCCTGATGAACTTAGAATTTATGGAGCAGGTATATTATCCTCAAAAGAAGAAGTGCAGCATTCACTTTCCGATGCTGTTGAAGTTGTTGATTTTAATGTTGAAAAAATTATTCATCAGGATTATGATGTATGGCATCTGCAACCAATTTTATTTGCAATTGAATCGTTTGAGCAATTGGAAGAAGGATTTAGAGATTGGACTAAAAGTAAAGGGCTAAAATAAGAAATTAGACTTGTCCGACGTGGCGGGAATTAGAAATTAAAAATTAATTTCAAATTGTATTATGGATAATAAATTTAATTCATTTCAAGAATTTTATGTTTACTATTTATCAGAACATAAAAATAAAACTTGCAGGACCCTTCATTTTATTGGGACAACGCTGGTGTTAACATTCTTTCTCTTGGCAGTCTTTTACGGTTCAATACTTAATTGGCTTTTAGTTCCAATTGTTGGATACGTGTTTGCATGGGTAGGTCATTTCTTTTTTGAAAAGAATAAACCGTTAACTTTTTCTTATCCTCTTTGGAGTCTATTATCTGATTTTAAATTATTTTTTGAGATATTGTTTGGAACTAAATCTTTGGACACTTCTAAGGATTAGCAAAAGTTAAATATATCACATCAAATTCATTCTTAAATAAGTAGCTTAATTTTCTTAAAAAATGTAACTTAAATTCTATTTATTCAAATTAATTTATTACAAAGGAGAAAAGTATGTTATTAAAAGTAGGTGATAAAGCACCCGATTTTAGTTTGTTAAACAGTAATGTTGAGAAAGTTTCATTAAGTGATTTCAGAGGTAAGAATGTAGTACTTTTATTTTTTCCTCTTGCAAACACAGGAACCTGTACAAAAGAAATGTGTACTTTCAGAGATGAGTTAAAAAGTTACGAAGACCTCAATGCTCAAGTATTGGGTGTAAGCGTTGACAGTCCTTTTGCATTGCAAATGTGGGCAGAAAAGAACAATTATAATTTTCCTTTGCTTAGTGATTTTAATAAAGAAGTTTCTGCAAGTTACGGTGCTTTGTACGATGTTTTTGTTCCCGGTAAATTAGATTTTAAAGGTGTAGCAAAAAGATCCGCATTCGTTATCGATAAGGACGGAAATATAAAATATACCGAAGTATTGGAAGATGCAGGCAATGAACCAAGTTACGAAGCAATTAAGAAAGCATTAAGTGAATAAAGAAGGAGAAAAATAAATGTTAAAAGAGGGCAATAAAGCACCGCAGTTTACATTAAAAGATCAATCCGGTAAATCAGTATCATTAAAAGATTTTTTAGGCAAGCAAGTTGTGCTTTATTTTTATCCAAAAGACGATACACCGGGTTGTACGAAAGAAGCTTGCAATTTCAGAGATGATTTTGATGAAATTAAAAAAGAAAACGCTGTAATTTTGGGTGTAAGTGCAGATTCTGAAGTAAGACACAAAAAATTTATCGAAAAGTATAAATTACAATTTGCATTGTTAAGCGATGAAAATAAAAAAGTATTGGAAAAATACGGCGTTTGGCAGGAAAAAAGTATGTACGGAAGAAAATATATGGGAATCGTTCGTTCAACTTTTATTATTGATGAGAAAGGAAAATTGAAGAAAATCTTTCCAAAAGTAAAAGTTACTAATCACAACATAGAAGTTTTAGAAGCACTTCGGAGTTAATTATGGTTTATGTAACACGAAGGGAAACTTTTAATGCCGCTCACAGATTGTATAATCCTAATTATTCCGATGAAGAAAATCTTAGGATTTTTGGAAAATGCAGCAATCCGAATTGGCACGGACATAATTATGTATTGGAAGTAGTTGTAAAAGGGGAAGTTGATGAATCAACCGGCTTCGTTATTGATCAAAAAGACTTAAAGAGAGTTATACGCGAAAAAGTAATCGATAAAATGGATCACAAAAATCTTAATATAGAAACAGACTTTATGCAAGGTGTGATCCCTACTTCGGAAAACATTGTAATTGCTATTTGGGAGCAATTGGTAAATGAAATTAAACAAGGCAATCTTTATTCTGTTAAACTATATGAAACAGAAAAGAATTACTTTGAATACAGAGGCTAAGATGTTAGATAAAAAGAAAATAGAAGAATCAGTTAATAATATTTTGAAAGAAATAGGTGAGGACCCAAAACGTGATGGTTTATTAAAAACACCCCATAGAGTGGCAAAAGCATACGAATTTTTAACTTCCGGTTATCAAAAAGATATTTCAGAAGTACTTAACGGAGCAATTTTCAATGAAAAATATGACGAGATGGTCTTAGTAAAAAACATTGATTTTTATTCTCTTTGTGAACATCATATGCTCCCGTTTTACGGAAAAATCCATATTGCGTACATTCCGGATGGTAAGATAGTTGGGTTGAGTAAAATTCCTAGAATTGTTGATGTATTTTCTCGGCGATTACAGGTACAGGAAAGAATGACACAGCAAATTGCGGATACTTTAAACGAATACCTTGAACCACAGGGTGTTGCAGTAGTGTCTGAAGCGTATCATATGTGCATGATGATGCGGGGCGTTCAAAAGCAGAATTCTTCTGCAACTGCAAGTGCCGTTCACGGTATCTTTAAAGAAGACGCCAGAACAAGAACTGAATTCTTGAATTTAATAGCACATAAAAATCTATGACAAAAAAAAATGAAAATTGTGTTTGGATAACAGGAGCAAGTTCCGGTATCGGAAGATCAACGGCAATGGAATTTGCTCGTGTCGGTTGTAAAGTTATTGCTTCATCAAGGAGAATAAACGGACTTGAAAAACTCAATTCAGACCTAAAAAAGGAAAAATTAAAAGTAGAAGTTATGCCCTGCAATGTTGCTTCTTCTTCAAATGTTGTTCAGGTGGTTAAAAAAATAACTGCAGCAAACCAAATAAATTGTTTGATAAATAGTGCTGGAATTTCAACATTTAAGTATGCAGAAGACAATTCAATTCAAGAAATTAAAGATGTGATAAACACTAATTTGATGGGCTCAATTTTTACAATTAAACAAATTCTTCCTCATATGATTAAAAACGGGGGCGGAACAATTATAAATGTGCTTTCAGTTGTTACTGAAAAACTATTTGAGCGAAGCAGCATATATACAGCAAGCAAAATAGGTTTGCTCGGTTACACAAAGGTATTAAGAGAAGAAGTTAGAAAGCATAACATAAGAGTCATCAATATTTTACCGGGTGCAACAGAAACACCGATGTGGCCTGCAGAGATTCGGAATAAGAAATCCGATGAAATGATGCAGCCGGAAGATCTTGCTCAACTTTTAGTGTGGATATATTTACAAAAACGAAATATTGTACCCGAAGAAATTACTCTTCGTCCCATACAAGGAGATATTGATGAGTGAAAGAAAATTAGCTGTTGTAACCGGTGCAAGCAGGGGAATAGGTAGAGCAATTGCACTTCGCTTAGCGAAAGAAGGAAATGATGTTATTATTTTTGGAAGAGATGAAGAGGCTTTAAAAAAAGTTAAATCCGATATAAACCAATTTGATGTTTTCTGTGACTATTATGCCGGAGATGTTACTGATGTTGATTTTGTAAATAATTCAATCAACAAAATTTTAGTAGAAAGAAAAAAAATAGATATTTTAGTTAATAATGCCGGAATAGGCATATTCAAAAAATTTGTTGATTCGACATTAGAAGATTTTCAAAAGCAAATGAATGTAAATATTTACGGTGTTTATAATTTTACAAAAGCAGTTATAAATCAAATGATAGAAAGGCATTCAGGTACAATAATAAATATTTCTTCTTTAGCTGGAAAAAATTCTTTTGTGAACGGTACTATGTATGCAGCGACCAAACATGCCTTAATGGGTTTTACCCGTTCATTAATGTTGGAAGTTAGAGAGTCGGGAGTAAAAGTAGCAGCTGTTTGCCCCGGGTCTGTTGATACGGAATTCTTTACCGGTCACAGAAAAAATAACCCTAAAATTTTACATTCAGAAGATATTGCTGAAGCGGTATCAGTTATTTTGCAACTACCAGAGAATGCACTTATAAGCGAAATTGATATCAGGCCCTCTAATCCTTAAAAAACAGAGATTAAATTTTCTAAATTGCATAAGTTTCTTACGTATATTTTATATGTACAAAGGAGGTTGTATGTTACATAATATTAAAAAAGACAAAATAAATTTATTAATGCCAAGAGAACTTACTGAATCTGCTTCAAGGGTCGCAAAAGAATTGAACAAAAGTTTGGGTGAATTAGTAAGAAAAGTATTAAAGAAGTTTATAAATAATTTTGAAAAAAGAAAATTAGAGGAACAATTAAGGGAAGGTTACGAAGCAAACTATAATTATTATCTAAAAACAGATGACGAGTTTAAATTTGCAGACTTAGAATAATAATAGTGGTATAATATTTCCCTTATGTAGAGGAGATATTTATTTAGCAAATCTTGATCCAACTGTTGGCGGTGAAATTAAAAAAACAAGACCTGTTTTGATTATTCAAAATGATATTGGCAATAAATTTAGTCCGGTAACAATAGTAGCCCCAATTTCCTCATTAAAAGAAATCACTAAACCTTTACCCATAATGGTGTTCCTTAAATCAGGTGAAACAAAATTAGACTATGATTCTTATGTCGATTGCGGACAAATAAGAACACTGGATAAAAATAAACGACTTATTCATAAAATAGGTGTTGTACCGGCTAATAAAATTTCTCAAATCAATGAGGCGATTAAAATTTCACTAGACTTAAAGTAGTATTATCTTTGTGTATAGACAGAACGCACAAAAATTTTACGATAAGATGACATAGCCGAAGCAGTTTCTGTAATTTTAAAACTTCCTCAAAATGCTTTAATAAGCGAAATCGATATCAGGCCTGCTAATCCATAATTACTAAACTGTTTTGCAGATAAAAAAAATTAGGATATAGTATTTTAATTTAATAGATAGGAGATTTATTATGCCTGTAAATGCATTTGCTGCTATGAACAAAGGGGAAGAGTTAAAAGAATTTAATTATGAACCGCAGGCACTGAGTCCGCTTGATGTTGAAGTAAAAATAACACACTGCGGAATATGTCACAGTGATGTTCATTTAATTGATGATGATTGGGGGTCTTCTGTATTCCCATTAGTTCCCGGGCACGAAGTAGTTGAAATTGTTTCTAATTATAGGAAACGATGTAAATAGATTAAAAATTGGTAACCGTGTGGGAATAGGCTGGCAGTCCGGAAGCTGTCATGAATGTGAGTGGTGTGATAAGGGAGAGGAAAATATGTGTGATAAATCTGAGCCGACTTGCGTTGGAAGATACGGCGGTTTTGCAGATTCAATTATTACGGACAGCCGTTTTGCTTTTGTAATACCGGACAAACTTGAATCTGAAAATGCTGCACCATTGCTATGTGCAGGTATTACTGTTTATTCGCCTATGAAGATTTACGGTTTAAAACCGCATCATAAAGCCGGTGTAATCGGGATCGGCGGATTAGGTCATTTAGCAATTCAATTTTCAGCTTCAATGGGATGCGAAGTAACAGCATTTTCTACTTCTCCCGAAAAAGAAAATGAAGCTAAAGAATTAGGGGCACATAATTTTATAGTTAGTACAGATAATTCCCAAATGGAAAATGCTGTAAATAGTTTGGATTTTATATTATCGACCGTTACTGTAAAAATCAATTGGACTCAATATATTAATATCCTCAGAAAGAACGGAAAACTTGCTATTGTCGGTGCTTCACCTGGTAATCTTGATGTTCCCACATTAATGCTTTTGTTTGGACAAAAATCAATAGGCGGAAGCGGTATTGGAGGCAACCCTGCTATAAGAGAAATGCTTGAGTTTGCCGCAAGGAACAATATAAAAGCAAAAACAGAAGTAATGCCGATGGATAAGGTTAACGATGCTTTACAAAAAGTAAGGGAGTATAAGGCAAGATATAGGATGGTGCTTGAAAATTAATTAAAGAAAAGCTATCGAGAAGTGATCCCCGACAGCTTTATCAATTTGGTTAGTTGTGAATTCTGTTTTTCATTTTCTTCTTAATATTTCTCTTCATCATCTTTTTGCCTGCCATTTTGTGCATCTTAGATTTTTTCCAGATTTTTCTCTGTTCGGGTGTTAGAATTTCGTACATATCCATTCTGTGATTTGCAGTAGCTAATGCAATTGAATTTTTGTTCGAGTTAATTTTCTTTACAATATCAATAACATCACCCCGCTTTATGTTATCGCTTGCTCTTATTACTTTAAGATCTAAAACGCTTTTTTGAAGATTTGCTTTTAAGTCTATCATTTGTTTTTGAAAAGAGAATTTCATTTTTTGGAATTTATCTTTTTGAATATCAGTAAGATTTAATTTATCTTGCATTTTTTTCATTTTATGCATTTTATGCATCCCCGGGTCATTTGGTGCGAATCGTTTTTCAGGATGCTGTGCTATGCTTATAGATGAAAGTAATAAAGTAATTATTACAGCACTTATTACTGAGATATTTTTGATTTTCATTTTGTGCTCCTTTTTATTTATTAAGTTGATTTTGCCTATTTGACATCTGTATTTTGCTTTAGGTTTAAATGTGTAAAAATTAAACTTTCTACTTTCTATTATTGTCCAATATTATAAAGATAGTTTACTCAATGAGTAATGCCGAAGAAGACTTAAATTTAATTGAAGCTTTTAAGAATGGTGATGAAACAAGTTTTAACAGGCTAGTTTTTAAATATCAGCAAAAAATTTACTGGCTTGCTCTCAGAATGACAGGAAATCATTTTGATGCCGAAGAAGTTGTTCAGGAAGTATTGATGGTTATGTATAAAAAGTTGAAAGGATTTGAATTTAGGTCTTCTCTTTTTTCTTGGATTTATAAAATAACATCAACAAGAAGCATAAATTTTATAAATAGGAGGAAAGTAAGAGAAAGTTTTTCAATTGATGATAATTCATTTTTTGACTTAAAATCAGAAGATTCAATAACTGATAATATAGAAACTAAAGAAAAATTAGATAAATTAAATAAAGTTTTGCAACAATTGCCTGTTAAACAAAGAGAGGTTTTTATTTTAAGAAATTTTGATGAAATGAGTTACGAAGAAATATCAAATATTACAGGTAAATCAGTAGGTGGATTAAAAGCTAATTATTTTCATGCTTATAAAAAGATTCTAGAACTAATGAAAGAGGGAAATGATGGATGAAAAAATTTTACAATATTTAGACGGTCAACTGACTAAGGATGAAAAGATACTTTTTGAGAAAGAATTAAACTCCTCGCCCGAATTAAAAAAGAAGTACGAAGAGTATATTTCAGTCCAATCAAAACTAAATGAATTTAAAGACATTAAAGTTGATGAGACTTATTTTAACCGAATTGTACCTGAGTTTAGAAAAAGGCTCGAAATTAAAAAGAAGACAAGAAGAATATTCTCATTCAGTTTTGTAAATTCTTTAGCTGCTATTATACTGCTATATTTTGTATTGAGTCCAAACGGAAATAATTTGAATCTGGACGAGGCAGTAAAAAATTGGACTGAAAATGATTTTAATTATGCCATTGAATATGTAGATCAACAAAACAGTGGCTTTGACATTATAGATGATTACAATACAACCGAAATTGATTCCGTTATCTCAAGTATGCTGACAGATGAACTTAACCTTTCAAATAATTCAACTGTTTATAATACAATTGATTACAATACCCTAAGCACTCAGATGAACTCAAACGATATTAATGATTTATATAAAGAAATTTTAAATAAAAAATATTTTTAGGTGATTATTATGAAAACAATAATTCTGTTTTTAATACTTTTAATTATACCTGTATCATATTCTCAGAATAAGATGAAAATGCACAAAGTTCGTATGAATAAACTTGAACAGTTGGAAAGGCTTAAGTTAATTGATGTGCTGGATCTTGATGAAGAAACTACTCTTCGATTTTTTGTAAGGCAAAAGGAACTCAGAAATAGGATGGAAGAGTACAAAAAAGAAGGCGTAAAGCTTTTAACTAAAATGAAGTATTTAATCAATAACGATGATAAAAAAGATGAACTAAAAAGTACAACAGATTATTATTTAGCTCTCGGTGAAAAAATTGCAAACAAAAAAACTGGTTTTGTAAAATCTTTAAACGATATTTTCACTGAAGAACAAATAGCAAAATTATTAATATTTGAAATGAAGTTTAGAGAAGATATTCGTGGTATGTTGTTCAAAATGAGGAAGAAAAAGCGTGGAATGTTTCCCTAATACTTAAAATTAATTTGTCGTCTATTTTTCAAAAAGTTTAAATTGTCTTGCTTTTTTAATTTCATCGCTATATTTTTACACCTACTTTTGCGGAAGTGGTGAAATTGGTATACACGCTATCTTGAGGGGGTAGTGCCTTAATTGGCTTACGGGTTCAAGTCCCGTCTTCCGCACCATAAAATAATTAATAAATAAAAAGGACTAAATATGAAAATGAGATTCTTTACAACTGCAGTGTTAATACTGGCAGTATTGTTATCGATTTCTGTTTTTGCTCAGGACATGAAACCTGAAGCAGGCAAACTCTATAATTCAGGAAATCGTATGTTAAAAGCGGGAAATTATAGTGGTGCAATTGCTAATTATGATAAAGCTCTTAAAATAAATGAAGATCACCGAATTTATTATCAAAGAGGTGTAGCACTTAAAAAATCCTATAAATATCAAGAAGCTAAAAATTCTTTTGAATTATGTTTGAAAAATAAACCGAATTTTGAACCTGCTTACAATGCACTCGGTGGAATTGAATTTTCGTTAAAAGATTATAAAGCTGCTGCTGAAAATTTTGAACGTGTAGTTCAAACGACCAAGAATAAAAGAGTGAAAGCTAAGGTTAAAAAAAATTTGGCTTTAGCTTATACAAAATTAGGGACAAAGGCTTTTAATGGTGGCAGGACTAAAACAGCGTTAACTTATTTGACAAAAGCAGTTGAAAATAAAAACTATGATGCTGCTTATTTAATATTAGCAAAGGTATATAATACATTGGGTAATTGGAATAAATCTCTGGTTGCTGCTCAGAAAGCCTTGAAATATCGTTCAAAAATTGGTAAAGGCGGTCCTTATTATTATATGGGAATAGCATATAAAAATGGAGGTAATCTTGTAAAGGCAAAGAAAATGTTTAGGCTTGCAAGAAAAGACGCATCCTACAGAAAAACAGCAAATTACGAATTAACATTGCTTAACTAAAAATTTTAATCTTTTTTAGCCCTCCTTTGTGGGGGCTTTTTTTGTTTAAATTAAAAACAACATTTAAAATTGTAAAATCAAAATTGGAAAAATTTAAATTTAATTTTTTTTTTTGAATACGAATTATTAGCACTATTAAGTGCTTCATCTGTATTAAGAAAAGAAAAGTATTTTAAAGAGCTGTTATTCTTTTGCAAAAAAAGGAAAATAAAAAGGGAAAAAGTTTATGAAACTATTTTACAGACATATCTTTTTGCAGGTTTTCCGAGTGCATTAGTCTCACTTCAGATTGTGAATGAGTTTTTCCCTAAAAAAAACACAGTAACAAATAATGATACTAAACTCGGCACTATTAAAAATGGTACACAAACTTGTAAGAAAATATACGGCAATAAATTTGATAAGCTTATAAATAATATTAAATCATTTTCACCTGAATTAGCTGATTGGTTAATTATTGAAGGATATAGCAAAGTACTAAGTAGAAAAGGATTGACCCTTGCAGAAAGAGAATTGTCAATTATTTCAATTTTAACGGTCCAAAAATATGGATCTCAGCTTTACTCACACATAAATGGTGCATCACGACAAAAAGTTAGTGAAAAAAAATAAAAAAAGTGATTGAAAACTTGGAACTATTAGGCAATAAATCATATACAAAATACGGGTTGAGGGTATTCAGTAAATTTATAAATAATAAAAAACGAACTCTCAAGTTCTAATTAAACTTTTGTTATTAGTAGTATAAATTTTCTTATCTTGACATTATAAAACTTACAAAATTATATTTGTTAATATTTTTATGTTAAATTAGTCCCTATTTTCGTTAAACATCATCCTGAATTTATCTCCGAATCAGCAATAAAAGGAGCTTTTTGAACCCGATGAAAAAACTGTTGATATTATTTCTGTTTATTTCGGTATCTCTCTTTAATATCTTTCCTCAAAACATCTCAAATTATTATAAAGCTATGAATGTTTATAATTCTGCAGAGTTTCCTGAAGCTGTTAAATTATTCCAAAAATTTTATAGCGATTACACTTATAAAGATGAAATGTATTCCACTGCAAAGTTTTATGAATCCGATGCGTTGTGGAAAATGGGAGAATTAGATGCAGCAGCTGTCGGTCTAAATTATCTAATCGAAAATTTTTATAATTCAAACTTTAGGGCAGACGCTTTATATAATTTAGGATCAATTTATTTTCAGTTAAAAAGATTCGACAAAAGTAGATTTTATTTTTTAAAATTTACAGAAGAATTTAACAGCCATAACAATTATGGTTCAGCTTTTTATTGGATGGGAGAAGCTTATGCAATCGAAAATAAATTTGAAGATGCTGAGCAGATATTAAAACATGCAATTGATGTAAAATCAAATAATTATATTGATTATGCTATTTACTCTCTTGCAAATGTTTATGAAAAACAAGCGGATTATCAAAATGCCGTAAAATATTATGATCAGTTGCTTACTTATTATAAGAATAGTCCTCTCGCTTCTTTTGCGCAAAAGAGAATAGGGGTCTCATACTTCCATTTAAAAGATTATCAATCTTCTATACTTGAATTAAATAATCCTCTCATAAAAAATTTAAAAGAAAAAGATAAAGTACAGAGTTTATATTTACTTGCTAATGCTAATTACAGGGCAAACAATTTTGTTGAGGCAGAAAAAATTTATAATCAAATTATAAATAATTACCCATCCACACCTTTGATGCGTGAAGCAAAACTTGGTTTGGCATGGTGTTATTTTCAACAAAAGAAATTTGATAAAGCATATTCTTCATTTAGCTCAATAAAAAATAGGAATGATAATATCTCAGAAGAATCATCGTTTTGGGCTGCCGAAGCTAAAAGGTATTCGGGACAAAATACAAAGGCATTAGATATTTATAAAACATTTGTTTCAAATTATCCTAACAGCAGATTTATATCCGATGTACTTTATAAAATTGGTGTTATTTATTATTCAAACGGCAGTTACAAACTCTCTGAAGAATATCTGTTAAATATAAAACTAATAAATAATAAAAGACTTGCACCAAGTGCATATATTATCCTTGGACAAATAAAATTAAAACAAAATCAATTCAGACAAGCAGAGAGGTATTTCAGAGAAATAAATAGGTTTAATAAAATTGATCAAAATATTAAAAATAGAGCGGATTTTGGTCTATCCGTATCTTTATTTCAACAAAGAAGGTTTCAAGAATCATTATCACTTCTACTAAAATTAAATACTGGTTATCCGAAATTTGAATCGAATAAAATTTCTTTTTATATAGCTGAAAATAATTTTGAACTTGCAAATTACACGGCAGCTGTTACTCATTACAAAAAAATAAATATTTCAGATAATGAGTTAAGCAGTTTAAAATTGTATGGATTGGGATATTCATATTTCAATTTGAAAGATTATGAAAACGCTGGCTACTATTTTGACGATTTTGTAAAAAAATATCCGAAAAATAAAAACCTTGTTGAAGTGAAATTAAGACTTGCTGATAGTTATTATGGGAACAAAGATTTTACATCTTCAAGCAATATTTATAATGATATATTGAAGGGAATAAATAATTCAAGAAATGCAGATTATATTCTTTATCAATATTCACAGGCTTTATACAAAGCAGGTAAATCGGAACGGGCTATAAAAGAATTTAAAAAATTGTATAAAAGATTCCCTAAATCAAAATATGCCGATAAATCACTATATGTAATCGGGTGGATATCTTTTCAGAAAAATAATTATGAAGAAGCTATAAATGCTTATAATCTTGTACTAAAAAAATATCCGACTACACCACTTGGACCGATTGTTAACTATTCAATTGGTGACGCTTATTTTAATTTGGGTGATTATGAATCTGCAATTTCAAGTTATCAAAAAGTATTGATTGATTATCCTCGTTCCCAATCTGTTTTTGATGCTGTAAACGGAATACAATATTGTTATGTAGCCCAAAATAAAACTGAAGAAGCAGTTTCATTTATAAGAGAATTTGTAAATTTAAATCCCGGGCTTAATTTTACAGATAAACTTAGCATTAAAATTAGTGAACTCTATTACGGGCTTGCTGATTATAAGAAGGCACAAGAAGAATATAATACTTTTATAGACCAATTTTCCAAAAGTAATTTAGTACCCGAGGCATATTATTGGATAGGAAAATCTGCAGAACATCAAAAAAATGATAATGATGCTATTACAAGTTTTGCAAAAGTTTACCAATCATATCCCAAAAGTGAATCAGCTGCCGCAGCTGTAATTGAGCTATCTAATATTTACAACAGGTTAAAAAGATTTGATGATGCAGTATCTGTTTTAACATTTTCAATAGATAAGTTAAGAGAATCACCTCGTGCTGCCGAGATAGCTTTTATGCTGGGTACAACTTTTGTTAATGCGGGCGATGTCAGTTCAGCTTACGATGCTTTTAACGATGTGATCACTTATTATGTAAGAACTATATTTTCCGAAAAAGCAAAATTAGAACTCGGTTTAATCGATCTTTCAGCAAAGAGATATCAAAATGCTGAGCACTATTTTAGAGATTTATCAGGAAATCGTACAGATGATATCGGTGCCAAAGCTCAATACTATCTTGGTGAAACTTTATTTGAAGAAAACAATTTAACAGATGCAATTTCTGCGCTTGTTAGAGTAAATACCGTTTTCCCCAAATACGATGAGTGGGTAACAAAATCGTTTATGAAATTAGGCGATTCATTTGTAAAAAAGAAAGATAAAAAGAACGCAAGGCAAATGTACCGCAAAGTTTTAAATAGACACAACAAAGGAAAAATTGCAACTGAAGCAAGAAAAAAACTAAGGAGAATAAAATGAGAAAATTATATGCGTTCTCTTTAGTACTTACATTTTGTTTCAATTTGAATGCTCAGGATAAACAAAACCAAAATGTTGAACTACCCGATTTTGTAATTACAGGAAAGAATGTAATAAATGTGAAAAGTGCGAATAAGAAAGCTCCTCCTGTTTTAGAAATAATTTCTAATAATTTTTTACAACCGGTTTATTCTATTGAAAACCTGATAGTCAAAGAGATTAAGAGCAAAAACATAAACCCATTTACATTCAAAAAGAAAGTAAAAACATTTAATGGAGGTTTGGAATTAATAGGTGGAATTTATTTAATACCAAAAGGAAGTTTCTTCCTTTCTTCACCACTTCCTAATGTAATTTTTTATTTAAATGTTGACGGCGAGAAGATGAGAGCACACGTTGCTAACAGTGATTATACGACTTATAGAGCTGAGGCAGGTTTAACATTCTTTGTAAAAAATAACTCGGAGATCTTACCCGGCACAAAGATTTCTTTTAATGGTTCATACGGAACAAAGAAATATAAATTTTATGCAGTAGCCAACCCTGATGAAAGGACATTAAATGAAAGCAATATATCTGTCAACATACAAAATCTTTTAAGCAAAAATTTTGTTTTTAATGTGGATATTTCCAATGATAATTATTCACTTACGGGTAATAAACCTAAAGAGAATGTAATTAATATAAATGGTTTTGCAAAGATCAGTTTAGCTAAGTTTGATGTCGCTTCAAATATCATTTATAAAAAACAGTCTTTAACCAATTTCTCTGTCTCTGATTTACAGTATAATTATTTTTATGCAAATCCTCGAGCTAATCTAAATTTTATTGATAAATTTAAAGTTTCATTAGGATTTACTTATTCACACATTACGGGTAATGATTATTATGCTCCTTATGCAAGTGTTTCCATAGGTTTAGGAAGCAGTGTTACAATAGTAGGAGAATATTCCCCTCAAGCTGATTTTATTACACAGGGAATGCTTCTAAATGAAAACAGATATTTCAATACAAGTTTATTTACAAATTTGTTTTTTAAAAAAACCAATTCAATTGATATTTCTTTGAAATATGAATACTTAAAATTCTTTGAAATGGATTTGGGCTTTAATTATTATTTAACCCCCAATCAACCTTATTTTAGATATACACTTACTCATGGTGTTCTCCCTTGGGATGGTAGATTTGATTTATTAACTACAAGCGCCAAAAATTATTCTGGTTATGTTAAATTCTTACTGAATCCAGGGAATTACGGATTATTAACAGCAATGCTTAAATATAACAGTCTTGAAAATAATTTAGGCAAGAAAATACCTTATAATCCTTTATTAGATATTTTTATCAAGTATGGTTTTAATTTTAGTGAAAGCATAAGTATCGAAACTTCAGTTAAATATAATTCATCGACTTACGCAGATTTAGCTAATACAGTGGAAATAAATTCATTCATAGATTTAAGTATAAAAATAAGTAAAAGAGTAAATAATAATTTGGAACTTTTTTTAGAGGGAACAAATTTACTTGACCATTCTAATTTTATTTACGACGGTTATAAGCAATTACCTATAAGTGTGGGAGGAGGAATTAAGCTTAGATGGTAATATTTGATAATTTAAAATTATCTAATTTTATTTGCAGGCATAAGTACATATCAGTATTTTTATAAATAATTGATGTAAAAATTTATTTATTTGATGACAAAAGCAGAATTAATAAGAGCAATATCTAAAAGAGCAGGCATCCCCGATGTAAATGCTAAATTATTTTTTGAAGTTCTGTTGAAGAGACTTTCTGAAATTTTACAGGCTGGGCAGGCTGTTGACTTTTCCGGTATCGGTTTTTTGCAATTGCGTAAAGGCAAACTGCAAGTAAAAGAACAAATTCCAGAAGATACTTCAGCTGATAGTTATCTTAATTTAATTGTTTACTATCCAAATGCTGACGAACCTGATGTAAAAAATTTAATATTTAACATCCCGGATATAGATACTCAACTCCAAGATACTATTGAGCAATCTTTTAGTTTAAGTATTGGCAAACCGGTTATACCGTTAGAGGGTGTTAAAGAAACTGACTACTTTACTCCTTTAACAGGTAAGGAATTAAAAGACCTTGTAAGCAGCAGGGTTGAAACTCTTTTAAGTGAATTAAATATTATACGTGATTATGCTAAAGGCAGTGAAGTATTATTAATTACGCCGACTAAGTTTTCAAGAGATCAATTTGAAATAAAGTGGGATGATTTATCTGTAGATGATGATGAAGATGTAATCAAGACCGAACCTTCTACAAAAGATGAAAAATTAAAAACAACTGAAAAAATAGAATGGGAATTTGGTCCTGAACTCAATAAACAAATAGAAGAAGAAGCAATTTTAGATACAGATAAAGATGAAGTTTCTCTTGTAACTCCTCAAGATAAAAAAACAACTAAAGGTGATATCGATTGGAATTTTGGAATAACACAAGAAGAAATACCTCAGACTGCTGAACTGCCTATAACTGAAGAGAAGTTAGAAGATGATGATATACAGAAATCACCTATTAAAGATGAAAATGTAACTGATGAAACAATCGAACAAATCGATACCGTTGAAGATAAAGCACCGAAAAAAGAGGAACCGGAATATCAAAAAATTGATACTTTATATAATAGGTTAAAAGCACAAAGGGGAATGGATACTGATGAATTTAATCTTACATGGAGTTTTGGTGAGACACAACAAATTGAACCTTCTCAAAAAGAAATAAGGGATGAAATTCCCAAGGCAAAACATTTTCCCGAAAGACCAATCGAAAAAGAAATACTTGAAATTCCTCAGGTTGAAAAAACTAAAAGTATAACGGATGAAATAATTGAAGATAAAATTTCTACGCAACAGGTTATCGAAGAGGAAGGAATATCTAAAGATGATCAAGTTATAATTACAAGAGCAAAACCTACAATAACTAAAGAAGAAGTAAAAAAGAAAAAAACTTTAGAAAAGCTTACTTCTACCCAAAAACGAAGAACTTATCAACAGAAAGGCACATATTCAAAACGAGGTGTGTCAATTCCGTTTTTTATAGGAATATTTGTAATAATTTTAGTCGGTGTTTTTTTATTTTCAATGCTGTCAGATAAAAACTTAGACTTTTTAAATTTGACTGAAAAGGAAACACCAAAAATAAACAAAACATTATTTGCGGGAACAAATATAATTGAAAGGAATTATGATATCCCGGTATCATTTACTTCCGATAAGAATTATACAAATTTAGTTAATCAACCTCTTAAAGTTAAATCTGTAAGAAAGCCATCAATTAGAAAAACAAGTGTTAAAAAACCATCAAAAAAAATAATATCTGAAAATAAAAAAATACCCGTTATCCCTTTACAAACCAGCAGAATAAAAGAACTTAGAGAGTCAATGAACGATGTAGTAACTGCAACAAAAAATAAAGAACTTAACATAACTCCTAAAAAGGAAAATGAAGATGTAATCGACCCCAATGAACAATTTACATTTGATAATTTACCCCCACCTATTGATACACCTAAACTTTACTCCAATATTTATAAAGATGGTAATACTTATACAGTTCAGGTTTCATCTTGGAAATATCTAACTACAGCTGAAAAGGAAGTTTCTAAATTTAAATTAAAAGGTTTTGATGCTTTTGTCGCAAAAGCGCTTATCCCCGATAAAGGTTTATGGTACAGGGTGAGAGTGAGAAATTTTAAAACAATAAAAGAAGCAGAGGACTTTTTACTGTTATACCAATAAAACGAAATAATTTTTAGGTAAATCATGAACTTATTCGCAATATTTTTTAAAGGCGGCATTATAATGTGGCCTATTTTATTATGCTCAATTTTATCCTTAACAATTATTATTGATAGATATTTGGCTTTGAGAAAAGCAAAAATAAATGCACCTGTATTTATGGTAAGGATTAGAGGTTTTATAAAAAAGGACGATATAACCGGCGCTATGAATTTTTGCAGACAAGAGAAATCTTCTGTTTCTCATATCATCAAAATTGGTTTGCAAAAATATACTTTGGGTCATATAAGAGTAAAAGAAGCAATTGAAAATGCCGGCAGACAGGAACTAATTAAACTTGAAAAAGGTTTGTCTGTTTTGGCTTCCGTTTCAGGTATTGCTCCTTTATTAGGATTTTTAGGAACAGTAACCGGAATGATATCTGCTTTTATGACAATACAAAACTTAGTCGGTGCAGCAAATCCAAGTGATCTTGCAGGTGGAATTTGGGAAGCATTAACTACAACTGCATTTGGATTAATAGTAGGAATTATTGCTCTTGGCTTTTATAATTATTTTGTTAATTATATCAAAATACTTGTGGGAGATATAGAAAATGTTGCCAATGATGTTGTTGATTTGATACAGGATCAAGGCAATGAAGCAACAGAGATTAGTAGGTAAATATTAAATCTAATAGAAATGAAATTCGAAATATCAAATAAACCTCTCAGTTCTTTTAATTATTCCTCTCTTACTGATATTGTATTATTGCTTGTAATTTTCTTCCTATTAACTTCTCAATTTGTTGTACATACCGGAGTCAAAGTGCAATTACCCGGGTCTAAAACAAATGAAAAATCCATACAATCGGAATTAGCAGTAACACTTACAAAAACCGGTGAAATTTTTATTAATACAAAAAAAGTTGATGAACAGATGCTTACTAATGAATTGATAAAATTAAAGAAAAAATTTAAAAAGAATAACCTCATAATACGTGCTGATAAAAACGTAGTTATTGAAAAATTAATTAATGTAATTGACGCAGCAAAAGCCGCTGGAATTACTAAATTTATTATCGAAACCGAAAAGAAAGTTGAATTATAACGCCTTATAATCTTTGTTTTTATATCCAAAAATATGAACTTTCAATCCATTAAAAATTATCCACTTCTCCTTTCTTGTATAATTCACGTTATATTTTTTTTAATTTTTCTTGTTATTAAAATAAATGCTTATTACCCTTCAAAAGATTTTGTTGTAGTAACATTCGGATTATCTGGTAAGAGTGGCTCACCAGGAATTTTAGGCGCTGATATTAATAAAAGTAAAAATCTTAAAAGGGGGAAGAAAATAAAGAAAAGTTATACAGTAAAGAGAGAAGAAAAAAAGATTGAATTACCAAGATCAAAAGCTTCCAATAAAATAAATACTGATAAAAACAACCCTAAATCCGGTGTAGTACTTAAAGGAAAAACTATAACAAATAAGTCTGTTCAAAAAGGAAATAAGGGCAAAAAAAATATCGGTAAAAATAATTTGGGCTATGATATAGACTGGGGAGGAAGGGGACAGAGGAGAATTTACAGTTTTAGTCTACCAGAATATCCAGCCGGGGTAAATAAAGAAATAGATATCAGGTTAAGATTTACAATATTATCTGACGGAACAGTCGGTAGCATTTTCCCTTTGATAAAAGCAGATACACGATTGGAAGATGCTGCTATAAAATCATTAAGGCAATGGAGGTTTGAGCCATTGGCCCCTGAACAAAGTGAAGTAATACAGACAGCGGTTATTAATTTCCCGTATAGATTGAAGTAAGAGATATATTATATCTGAAAATTGTTCATTATATTATAAAATATAACAAAAAAATGTCCAAGTAATTATTGTAGAAACGCCATATATGGCATCTCACTGCAAATTAGAAGTTGACAAAATTTAAGAACAAATACTGAATTGAATCAGCAAGATTAAAAGAATGGGATTATTCGACTCCTTGGTGGTATTATGTAACTATTAACACTAAAGGTCATAAAGAATATTTTGGTAAAATGCGCATGAATAAAGTAGAATTGAATAAAATTGGTAAAATTTGTTTTAACTGTTGAAAAAAAATTCCAGCGCATTATTCTACAATAGAATTAGATTATTTTGTGATTATGCCAAATCATTTGCACGGAATATTAATTTTAAATGATAATCAAAAAAATGCATTAGTAGAGACGGGATATATCCCGTCTCTACTTGAAGGAGAAATTCCATTACAACAAAAAATAAATATCCTGTCAAAGCAGAATAATATAGGGTATCCGACATTAGGTGAAATCATTGGGAAATTCAAAGCTGCTGTTACAAGAAAAGTGAGCAAGTTGGGATATAAGGATTTTCAGTGGCAAAGTAGCTTTTACTTTAGAATAATTCGTAATGAAAAAGAATTGTTTTTAATTAGGAAATACATTAAAGTAAATCCCTTAAAATGGGAGATTGAAAAATATAGTCAGGAAAATTTGAATTTTAATTAGAAAATCTTCCAAAAGCTTCGTCCTCTTAATACAAGTATAAGTATATTTCTATTATTTTTAATATCTTAGATTTTAATTAAAATCATAACCTTATTTAAATGTCAACTAATAAAAATTTAATATCAAAAAGGAAAAAAGAGCATATAGACCTTTGTCTTACGGATGAAGTATCTTTTAAAAATAAAACAAATGGTTTTGATAATTATGATTTTATCCATTGTGCTACAACAGAAGTCGACTTAAATGAAATAGATTTTAGAACTGAATTCCTAAAAAAAAATATTTCTTTTCCTTTTTTAATTTCTTGTATGACAGGAGGAACTGAAGAAGCAGAAAACATAAATTTAAGACTTGCTACAGTTGCTTCAGAGTTAAATATTCCAATAGGAGTTGGGAGCCAACGTCATTCACTTGATGATGAAAAATATAATAGAACATATAAAGTAATAAGAGAAAATGCTAAAAGTGTTCCTATTTTAGGTAATATTGGTGCTGCACAAATTGTTCAGTTAAAAGATTATAGTATCGTGCAGAGATTAGTAGATTTGGTGGAAGCCGATGCAATGGTAATTCATTTAAATCCATTGCAAGAATTGTTGCAAAAGGAAGGAGAACCATATTTTAAGGGACTGTTATCCTCAATTTATAATCTTAAACAAAAATTAAATGTACCTATCATTATAAAAGAAGTAGGAGCAGGTATCTCAATAGATTCAGCTAAAAACTTATTAGATATTGGAGTTGCCGGTATTGATGTAGCAGGAGCAGGCGGTACAAGTTGGGCTAGTGTTGAAATTTTAAGAAACAATGAGAAAAAAAACAATCAATTTTGGGACTGGGGTTTACCAACCTCTTATTGTATCAAAAATATTAAATCATTGAAAGAAAATTATCATTTTACACTAATAGGTTCCGGTGGAATAAATAATGCTTTTAATAATGCTAAAGCTTTTGCTCTCGGAGCTGACCTGACGGCATCAGCTAGAATTATTTTACAAACTTTAATTAATGCAGGGTCTACAGGTGTTATTAAATTAATTACTGACTGGTTTGAAATTTTAAAGAAAATAATGTTTTTAACAGGTTCTAATAATCTAAATGAACTTAGAGATAATAAAATTATAAAAAAGGAAGATCTCTATTGAATGATCAAAATTCGACACACATAAATTCTCTTTATGAAAGAGAAAAACAGAAAATAAATACACAGCTACAAAATCTTTTTAAGAAGAAAAGACCAAAATCACTTTACTCGTCTGCATCATATATTTTAAAAAACGGCGGTAAAAGAATAAGACCTATGCTTGTTTTATTTTCTGCAAAAGCTGTTGGCGGGAGTTTTGAGAAAGTTAAACACGCAGCTATTGCAGTTGAACTGCTGCATAGCTTTTCATTAGTCCACGATGATATTATGGATAATGCTGATAAAAGAAGGAATTTGTTGACCCTTCACAAAAAATATGATTTGAGTACTGCTATTTTAGCGGGTGACAGTCTGCTTTCCATCGCGTACCAGGAATTATTAAAAGATTTAAGCAATAAAGCTAAAACCTCCATTGAGATTTTTACAAAAGCATTAATAGAAGTTTGTGAAGGACAGGGTTACGATAAAGATTTTGAAACAAATAAAAATGTTTCAATAGCTGATTATAAATTTATGATAAAAAAGAAAACTGCCGCCTTAACTGAAATGTGCTGTCATTTGGGAGCAATTTTAGGAGGAGGAAAGGAAGAACAAATTAATTCTTTAAAATTATTTGGAAGGTATATTGGCTTTGCTTTTCAGATAAGGGATGATTTGTTAGATATAGCAGCCGAAGAAAATAAATTTGGTAAAGTTCTTGGTGGTGATTTGATTGAAGGTAAAAAAACATTTTTGCTGTTAAAAGCATTAGAGCTAGCAAAAGGTAATGATAAAAAGTTATTAATAAAATTAATAAAAGACAAAGGTACTAGTACTAAAAATGTAATTAAGTATAAAGATATATATTTGAGATTAGGTATATTAGAATTAACAGAGAAAGAAATTAAAAGAAACACAGATAAAGCTTTAGAACAATTAAATTGTTTGAAGGATAGAGAAAAAGAAACATTAGTATGGTTAGCAGATCATTTATTGAACAGAAATAATTGATGATCACTAAAACGGTTAAAATAATTAATAAAGCCGGTCTGCACACTAGGCCTGCTGCAACTATTGTAAAATTTGCTTCAAAATATTCTTGTGAATTTTTTATTCAAAAAGATGGTATAAATATTAACGGAAAAAGTATAATAGGAGTAATGACACTTGCAGCAGAAATGGATTCTGAACTCACACTTACTTTTGATGGCAAGGACGAAGTTGAAGCTTGTGAGGAAATTGTTAGCTTTTTTGAAAGAGGGTTTGATGAATGATGAAAACTTTTGATGAAATATTTGAAAATGCAGAAAATATTATTACCGGTATTGCTGCAGCTCCTGGTTTGGTAATTGCAAAAGCTTATAAATTTATTAAAGAAGAACTTGAAGTAAATGGTCAGAAAATAACCAATATAAAACAAGCTCTTACCGATTTGGATGAAGCCATTACGAGGTCTAAAAAAGAATTAAATAAGATCTTGAATTTAGCCCGTGATATAATGGGTGATAAAAGAGCGATCATTTTTGAAGCTCAAATGATGATATTGGATGATCCCATTTTATTAGGTACTATTAAAAGAAGAATTGAATATGAAAAGATGCTCCCGGAGTTTATCGTTAATGATGAGATTTCCAAATATCAAAAACTAATGTTTCAAGCGCATGAAGCATATATGAGCGAACGGGCGCATGATATTGAAGACATTAAAAACAGAATAATAAGAAATTTACAAAATAAGAGGTGGAAATCTAAAATCATCCAGGATGTTATTGTAGTAAGTAAGACGCTTACACCTGCCGATACTATTTTGTTTTCTAAAAGTAATACAAAAGGATTTGTAATAGATCACGGTGGATTAACCTCACATGCTGCTATTATTTCAAGATCACTTAATATTCCTGCCGTAGTAGGTACTCATAACTCAACTCTTTTAATAAATGATGGTGATGAGTTAGTTGTTGATGGATTCCATGGATGTATACTAGTAAATCCTACAAAAAGGCAATGTAATTTTTTTAACATAAAGATAAAACATCTTAAAAAACTACAAAAAAGCTTAGAAGAGCTGAAAGATAAAAAAGCAGAAACAACAGATGGAAAAATTATAGAACTTTTAGCTAATGTTGATGTTACAGGCGAGATTGATATTGCCAAAACAAGCGGAGCACAGGGTATTGGACTTTACAGAAGTGAGCAAATTTTTGCAGAGATGGGGGATTTAGCATCAGAAGAAGAGCAAACTAAAATATATAGTAAATTAGCTTCAAGAATGTATCCACAAATGGTTACTATTAGAGCATTGGATATTGGTGGAGATAAATTTAATTTTTCCGGAATATCTGAACCTAATCCTTTTTTAGGGCTAAGGGGTATACGACTATTATTAGCAAATGAGAGCCTATTTAAAAGTCAGATAAGAGCTGTTTTAAGAGCAAGTAAAAATAAAAATGTACAGTTTATGCTTCCGATGATATCAAGTCTTGAAGAAGTGAGAAAATCAAAAAGACTGATTGATGAATGCAAAAAGGAACTTAAAAAAGCCAAAGAAAAATTTGATAATAATATTAAAATAGGAATTATGGTTGAAGTTCCCTCTACGGCTTTATTAGCAAAAGAATTTGCCGATGAAGTAGATTTCTTAAGCATCGGTACAAATGATCTGATTCAATATTTGGTAGCGGTAGACAGAGGCAACGACCTTGTATCAGACTTATACAGAGAATTTCATCCGGCTGTTTTGAAAACTTTAAAAATAATTATTGATGGAGCGAAGATTTCAAATAAAAATGTAAGTTTATGTGGAGAGATGGCAGCTGATACACTTGCTATTCCTCTACTAATTGGTTTGGGTTTAGAGACACTTAGCATTTCACCTTCAACAATTACTTATGTTAAAAAAATTATTAGAAGTATTTCTTATTTGAAATCCAAAAAATTAGCAGATGAATGTTTAACATTTACAACATCACAGGAAATAACCTCAAGAATTGAAAAATTCTTTGTAGATAATTCTATAAAAAGAACAAGAAACATAATATAATAATGAGGAAATATGGAAATTAAAGATTATGTATCAAAGTATGATCCTGAAAATCAATTTGAAGTGATGATAAAATATTATGAACAGGTACAAAATGCTTGGTCAAGGAAGTTGGAATTAACTGATAATTTAAGTGAAAATATTTCTAATATTATAATTACAGGTCTAGGAGGTTCAGCAATTGCTGGGGATCTTTTACGAGAATTTTTAAAAGACGAATTAAAAACTCCTTTGATTGTAAACCGTAACTATTCACTCCCTAAATTTACAGATCAAAATTCACTTTGTATTTTTTCCTCATATTCGGGTAATACGGAAGAAACAGTTGAAGCTTTGGAAACAGCAATAAATATTGGCTGTAAAATTATTTGTGTTACTACGGGAGGTAAAATTGGTGAGATTGCCAAACAAAATAATATTTCCTATGTGCAATTAGAAAAGGGTTATCAACCACGCTATGCATTAGGCACAAGTTATTTTACTTTATTAAAAATATTCACACTCTTAAAATTTATCACAAATCAAGATGATATAGTAAATGCAATAATAAATTTATGGAAAAATAAGGGCGAAAAATTTTCACAAGAAGATAATAAAGCATTTAATTATGCAAGGAACTTAATAGGTTATATCCCTGTTATTTATTCAGGAGCAGATATCACTTCAGCATTGGGAAATAGATTTAAATGCCAGATAAATGAAAATTCAAAATTAAATGCTTATCATAATGTTATTCCTGAAATGAACCACAATGAAATTATCGGTTGGGAAACTTATGAAAGCGAACAATTTAAAACTGTTGTTTTAAATATATTAGATCAGAGTTATCATTCACAAGTTAAAAAAAGATTTGAAATTATTTCTGACTTGATTAAAAAGTTAAAAGTTGAAATTATTACAATAGAAAGTAATGAAACTTCTTTTAAACTGAGGTTGATGGACCTAATATACTTAACAGATTGGATTTCATACTATTTAGGTATTTTAAGAGGAAAAGATCCATCAGAAATTGACAATATAAAATTTCTTAAGAATGCTTTGGCTTCTTAATAATTTTTTACAGAAAGTAACTTACCTTAGTTTTTATTAAAGGGAGTACCCTAAAATTTTGTTAACAAATTCGGTTAAGTATGTTCAGACAATGTATCAAATATTTTTTAATTCTGATAATATTCTCAAACCAACTTCTGTTAGCTCAATATTATTCATTTGGAAGAAATAAAGTTCAATATTCTGAATTTGATTGGAAAATCTTAAAAACAAAGCATTTTGATATTTATTACTATGGTGACTTTTATGAACTTGCCGAAATCGGAGCGGAATATGCAGAGCAGGCTTTCGATGAATATAAAGTTAAATTTAACTCATATATTACAAGACGAATTCCATTAATATTTTACAACACTTCATTACATTTTCAACAAACTAATACTTTACCAGGTTTAATACCGGATGCTGTCGGAGGCTTTTTTGAATTTGCAAAAGGTAGGGTCGTTATTCCTTCAACCGGATCATTAAAAGATTTTAGGCATGTTATACGTCATGAACTTACTCATGTATTTATGAAAAATAAACTATTTCATATTAAGTCTGATCATAGGCAATCAACCGGTAAATTTCCACCACTTTGGTTTGTAGAAGGTCTGGCTGAATTTAACTCGACAAAAGTTGATGCTCAGGCTGAGATGCTAATTCGTGATGCTGTAATGAATAATTTTTTTGTTGGACTTCAGAATTTATACAAAATTTCAGGTACATTCTTAATGTACAAAGAGGGTCAGAATTTTTTAGAGTTTGTAAAAGTAAAATACGGGGAAGATAAAGTATTTTTAATGATGGATAATATCTGGATGTACAAAAAATTTACGAATGTAATTGAATATACTCTTGGTAAATCAATAGAAAAAATAGATGTCGAATGGATATTATACCTTAAAAAGAAATATTATCCATTATATGCAACAAAGGATCAATTTGATGCTGTAGGAAAAAGGATTACAAATTGGGGTTTTAACTTTTCTCCGGTGCCTTACAATAAAGATGGAATAACTTATTTATACTTTGTTGCTAACCGTAACGGATATTCATCTTTGTATAAAATTAAACTTACTAAAAAAGGTGAAGATCAAGCTGAGCCGGAACTGGTTTTACGTGGAGAAAAAAGCGATAAATTTGAGACATTCCATTTATTTAGATCTTCAATAGATGTCTCTAAAGACGGTATTTTAGCTTTTGTATCCAAAAGCGGGGGAACGGATGTTATTTATTTATATTCAATAAATGATGATGAAATAATTAATAAATTTAAAACTAAAAGTCTTATTAGTATTGCTTCGCCGAAATTTTCAAGAGACGGAGCTATGCTCACATTTCAGGCAATTGATTCCAAAGGATACAGAGATATTTATGTCTTTAATTTAAGTAACAATAATTTAGAAAGAATAACAAATGATTATTATAATGATCACGATCCCACATTCGGAATGAATAACAACCAAATTATTTTTTCATCAGATCGAACCGGAGGGAAATATAAAGAAAAGAATAATATCTTCTCTATTGATATTTCAACAAAGGAAATTAAATATTTAACATATTTAAACGGTCAATGCAATTCACCAATATTAAGCAACGATTTTAAAAAACTTTTTTTCACTTCTGACCTAGACGGTGTTAATAATATATATTCTGTTGAATTTAAAAATGGAAAAACTTCATCAATTGTGCAAAAGGAAACGAACTATTTAACAAGTGTATTTACACCTCGTCAAATTTCAGGCTCTAAAATTACATTTACTGTATTTAATAAATTCGCATTCAATTTATTTACAAAAGAAATAGAAAAAGTTCAACCAGATTCAAATACAACAATTGTAATGAATTTCGATTCGACCGGGGCTAAATGGTCTGCTAATATTTATACCGCCACATCTAAAAAGGGAAATATAAAATATGAGAAACATTACTCTTTAGATTTTGCTCAAAGCCAGATATCTACAAGTCCTGTATTTGGAACACAGGGAGGAGCTGTAATATCATTAAGTGATTTATTGGGCAATGATAAATATTACTTTTTACTTTATAATACAGCTTCTGTACAAAGTGAATTTTTAAACAGCTTTAATTTATCTTTACAAAGAGTTGACCTAACTAGAAGAACAAATTATGGTTACGGAATTTTTCATTTTACAGGTAACAGATATGATATAAGAGACTCGGATGAATTCTTTTTCGAAAGAAGTTTCGGCGGATTTTTCCAACTTAATTTTCCGCTCTCCAAATTTTCAAGAATTGAGACTTCCGTGACAGTTGCCAATTCTGATAAAGAAATAATAAGAGGTGCGCTTGCAAGAAAAGCTTTATTAGTAAGTAACTCAATATCTTATGTTTATGATAATTCACTATGGGGACCTTCTGGACCTTTGGACGGGACAAGAACCCGGTTGCAGCTTGCATACACAGGTGATGTTAAATTCAGTAATGTTAATTATTACACAATAATAGCCGACTTTAGAAATTATTTTCGTTTAGGTCTTCGTTCTGCTTTTGCTATAAGGGCAGCATTCTTTTATAATGACGGTCAAGAAGCGAGAAGATTTTTTATGGGAGGAAGCTGGGATTTGAGAGGTTGGCCTCGTTTCTCAATTCGTGGAGAAAAAATGTGGCTCACTTCAGCAGAGTTTAGATTTCCATTATTAGATCAAATCAACTTAAAATTTCCGTTTATGAATTTAGGATTTTTTGGTATACGAGGTGCAGCATTTTTTGATGCCGGAAGTGCATGGGATACCAATTATAAAAGTACATTGGGCAGCGTCGGTGTCGGGATAAGATTTAATTTATTCGGTGCATTAGTATTAAGGTATGACATAGGCAAAAAAATTGAAGATAATTTTACACGTTTTCAAGACGGTTTGTTTTATCAATTCTTTTTTGGTTGGGATTTTTGAAAAAAGGGTTATACATATTATTTGTCCTCTTAGTTTTCGTAAGCGGTTGTACAACAAGCATATTACTTGTTAAATCAAAAATAGATCACAATGCTTATTCCATGTTCGGGAAAAATCCGCAGAGAAATTTTTATGTACCAATAGAGTTCAATGTTAACATAAAATTAAAATGGAAAAGTAATACAAGAGGAGCATTTCCAAATTCATCAGTGACTATTTCTGATTCAATAGTTTTTATAAATGATTTATATGGCAGGGTTTATGCTTTTAATTTTTTTAACGGGGAAAAATATGGGGAGATAAAAAATAAAGGGGCTGTTTTTACAACACCCGTTGTTTCAGGATTGTGGATTGTTTTTGTTGTTTCTATGGAACAAGATGACATGTCTAAATTTGTTATGTATGATTTTACAAATGCTAAACCATTTAGGGAGGTAGATGTTGAAGGTAGAGTACAAACAGAAATCTTAAAATTATCCGATGGTTTTGTTATTACAACTTTAAACGGTAAAGTAATTAAATATGACAAGTTCGGAATATTTTTGTGGGAGACAAATACAAATGTTAATACGCGAAGTAATCCGGCTTTTTTAAATAACAAAATAATTTTAGGGAATGATAAGGGTGAAATTATAGCATTGAATAACAATGACGGAAAAATATTATATCACAAAAAAATTGGCGGGAAGTTTTGGAGTGGAAGTATAATATCGGATGGTAAAATATTTATCGGGGATACCAATGGTAAATTATACTGTCTCGATATAAATTCAGCAAAAATTATTTGGGAGTATGATACAGGAGCAAAAATTTTAATGACGCCTGTAGCGGATGATTCCAATATTTACATAGGAAATTTGGCAGGTAAATTTTATTCAATCGATAAAAATTCCGGACAAAAAAAATGGGATATTAAAACTGATGGATTATTTAACACAACACCATTAGTAACAAAAAATATTTTAATCGCTCCGGATTTCAATAAAAAAATATTATTTATTGATAAGAGAAAAGGAACAATCCAAAAAACAATGGAACTAAATGGTAGAGCGAAGTTATCTCCTGTAATTTTTAAGAACACATTATTTATCGGATATGACAGAGGTAAATTAGAAGCTTATGAAATTAGTAATTAAAATAATTTTATCATTTACTTTATTAGCTATAGTGGAATATGGATATGCTCAGGGAACTAATACGGAGGTTATAACCAGGCTTACCATATCTTCTTCAAATTTTTATTTAGATGGTAAATTGTTGAATAATATTGGAACAGAATTAACCTTAAATCGGGTTAATAATTTTTCAATTTTTAATGTAAATGAAAAATATTCATTTGAATCAATCGGTACAGACATTAACACTAATTTATTCTACAAAAATAAATATCGCACATTTATAAATAAAACAAATATAAATTATTTCAATAAGAAAGATTTTAATAATATTAAATTTGATTTTACAAATGAGAATGAAGAAGAATTTTTTTATGATAAACCCATTTTTAAAATTATGCTTGGAAGTTTTGTAGCTTTGGGTGCAGCAACGGCTTATTTCAAAATAAAGGCTGATAAAAGATTTGATAACTACAAAAAAACAAATAACACTTCTTTGTTGGACGATACTAACAAATATGATGCTATCAGCGGTGTTACCTTTGCATTAATGCAAGTAAATTTAGGTGTACTTGTCTATTATTTCCTTCGCGATTAAAACTCTCTTTTAATTTTCTTATTTTTCAATAAGAAAAAAACATTTTATTAGTATTTAAAAAATTTATGCTCACAGTCCTTGATGCATTAAAAAAAACAACTGAATACCTTGAAAAGAAAGGTATAGAATCAGCGAGAGTTAATGCTGAAATAATGCTCGCTTACATTCTTAAATGTAAAAGGCTTCAACTATATTTATCTTTTGACAGACCTCTGAATGAAAATGAGAAAAATCTATACAGAGAATTTTTACAAAGGAGAGTTAATCACGAACCTGTTCAATATATTACCGGTATTGTTGGTTTTTATGGATTAGAATTCCAGGTTAATAAATCTGTTCTTATTCCTCGTCCTGAAACTGAAATTTTAGTTGAAACTATTATTGAAAATACTAATGAAAACGAGGAGACTAATATTTTGGATATAGGCACGGGAAGCGGCAACATTGCTATTACTCTTGCCAAACATTTACCTAATTCTAAAATAACTGCAATAGATAAAAGTAAAGATGCTTTGAAAATAGCAGTTAAAAATTCAGAATTGAATAATGTAAAAGAGCGAATCAATTTTATTGAAAACGATATTTTAAATAATCAAAATTTATTTGATAATGTTTTTGATTTAGTTGTTTCAAATCCGCCCTATATTTCTAAAAAAGAATATAATAATTTAGAGCCGGAATTAAACAAGCATGAACCTTCTATTGCATTAACTGATTTTTCCGATGGGGTCATTTTTTATAAAAATATTTCTAAACAAGCTAAAAATTTATTAAATACTAACGGCAAATTATTCTTTGAAATAGGTGCAGGGCAAAGTAAAAAGATTAAAGAAATTATGGAGCAAAATAATTTTTATAATATTCAAATTATAAAAGATTATCAAAATCACGATAGAGTAATTTGGGGTGCATTAACATGAAAGTAGTTTTACAAAGAGTCAAGGAAGGTGGGGTATATATAGAATCAAAAAAATATACTACCGAAATAGAAAAAGGATTTGTTATTCTATTGGGAATAAAGGTTGGGGACAAAGAAGAAGATGCATTTTACCTTGCCGATAAGTGCTCCAACTTAAGAATTTTTGAAGATGAAAATGAGAAAATGAATCTATCAATCAAAGATGTTAAAGGAGAAGCTCTGGTTATTTCACAATTTACTTTGTACGGTGATGCATCAAAAGGAAACAGACCAAGTTTTATTGAAGCGGAGAGACCGGAAAAAGCTGAAAGTCTTTATAAAATTTTTGTAAAGAGATTAAAAGATAATATCGGCTCAAGCAAAGTAGCTACAGGTGTTTTTGGTGCTATGATGGATATTAAAATTATAAATGACGGCCCGGTTACAATAATAATAGATTCAAAATAATTAACAATGTACAATGAACACTAAACATTTAAAATGAATAAAGTATTAATGATATTTATTGATGGTATCGGAATTGGGCAAGAAGATAAAGTTTATAATCCGTTTTTTAAATATCAATTTCAAACCTTTTTGAAGCATTTTGGTAAAATACCTTCACTTAAAAATCCTATTGTAAAAAACAAACAAGCAATTATTTTTCCCACAGACCCGATTATGGGAGTAAAGGGTTTACCTTTAAGCGGAACAGGTCAAACATCAATATTTTGTGGTGTAAATGCTTCCAAAATTATTGGTCAACATTTTGGACCTTATCCATATTCTACTTTACTCCCTATTATAAAAGAGAAAAATATATTTAAGTATTTTCTAAATAGAGGTGAAAAAGTCTGTTTTGCAAATGCTTATCCCAAAATATTCTTTGATTATATCAACTCAGGAAAGAAAAGACTCAGTGTTACGTCACTTTCTTGTTTGTTAAGCGGAATGAGATTGAACAGTGTTACGGATGTAAGAAGGGGACGTGCATTAACAGCTGAAATTGATAATGAAAGATGGAATATAAAATTGGGATATAATTTGCCGGTAATCAGACCCCAAACGGCTGCTCGCAGATTGCTTAGAATCTCAGATAAAAATAAATTTACTCTATATGAATTTTTTTTAACAGATCATTTGGGACACGGAAGAATTAAAGATGAATTTGATAAAGTGATGTATTTATTAGATAATTTTTTATTGACAATTTTAAATGAATTTGATTATGTCAACAATACGTTAATTATTTGTTCGGACCACGGAAATTTAGAAGATACAACAGTTAAAACTCACACGTTAAACCCTGCACTTACTTTAGCAGCGGGCAAACATGCATTTGATATTGCAGAGAATATTAAACATCTTTACGATATTAAGGGAACAATAATAAAATTTTGTGAATGAATGATTACCCTGTCATAAAATTTACAATACTCTTTACTGCCGGAATATTACTGCAGCATTTGATTAATGTTGACATTCTAATCTTTTATTTTTTCCTGATAAGTCTAACAGTTTATAGCTTAATAATAATCAAACGAATTTACAAGCACTTCCCCTTAACTAATCAATTTATATTATTTGTACTTATTATTTTATTTGGGATGAGTACAGCTATATTAAATAAAAATACTATTAAAGAATTACCTGGAAACATAGTCCACAAAAAACCAACAATTACTTATGGAAAAATAGAAAAAGTAAATCTCATTCAGAAAGACAAACTAGTATTTGAAATAAGGACAGATTCTATAATAACATTAAATGTAAAGGAAACCCGTACATATGTTTTACAGTGTACTTTTAAAGAAAGGAAAAATATTCTCTTAAAATTTTATAATTCGATTTATCCTGGTTACAAATTGAAAATTACCCGTTCAGTTTATAATGCAAGGGATAAGAGAAATCCGGGTGAATTTGATTATAATAAATATTTAAGGACAAAAGGAATTTCTGGTACAATAAATATTAATAAAGTAAATCAAGTTAAGATTACAGGTAAAGACAAAGATAATTTTAAGTCATTTGTATTTAATATTCGAAAAGAGATAACAAAACAAATTGAGAAACTTTATACATTTCAAACATCTGCTTTATTAAAAGGGCTGCTTCTTGCAGACAGAAGTAATATATCTTATAGTACTAAAGAAGAGTTTATCAATGCAGGTGTTATACACGTTCTAGCGGTTTCTGGTTTGCACGTAGGATTCATATCATTAATCGTAATTATTCTATTGGGAAGAATAAATTTATTTATTCGATCAGGTCTCACAATCATTGCTTTATTCCTTTTCCTTTTGATAACGGGGGCTCCGTCTTCAGTAGTCAGAGCTGTAATAATGGGTACGGTTATAATTATATCATTTATGTTTGTGAGAGGGACAAATATTTTCAATTCCCTTGCACTAGCCGGACTAATTATACTCTTAATTAAACCATCTCAATTATTTGCACCCGGTTTCCAATTATCTTTTTCCGCTGTTTCGGGGATTGCATTTTTCTTCCCGATTTTCAAAGGAATGATTTCTAAAAATAATATTAAAAGTAAATCCATAGAATATATTCTTCTGTTTTTAAGTGTTTCACTCGGGGCACAAATTGGTACTTTACCATTTACACTAATTTATTTTGGCAAGCTTTCAATAATAGCATTAGCTATTAATCTAGTTGTTATTCCTTTAGTGGGTATTATTATTGCAACAGGGATTGTATCACTTCTATTAAATCTAATGTTGCCGTCAATAGCAGTTTATTATGCTTCTGCAAATGAATTTTTTACAGGATTTATGTTTTGGCTTATTAATAAAACAGGAAATCTTGGATTTTCTTTTATTCGTATTTCAAATTTTAATTTTTATGATGCTTATATAATTTTTTCTTTTTTATTATTTTTATTATTTATTAAGAAAAAATTTGTAAATATTTATGCCAGAGTAATTATAGTTTGCCTAATTATTGCGAATATATTTTTATTCACTTCACTTACAAAATACGACCTACTTCCAGAAAATAAATTAAGTGTATTGATGATTGATGTTGGGCAGGGGGATGCAATATTAATTAAATTTCCTAACGGTAGAACTTCATTAATTGATGCGGGGATTAGATTAAATACATTTGATATTGGAAAATATACAATAGAACCGCTTTTAAATTATTTAAATATTGATAAAATTGATTTAGCTTTTGTATCCCATATGGATATAGACCATTACGGGGGGTATAATTATTTAATTGCTAAAGGAATAATAAATGAACTCATTAAACCAGCCTATGATTCAACTTTATCAAAAGATGTAAAGTTTGAACATTTTATGGATGACAATCCTATTATAAAAAGTTATTATGATCAAAAAATTATTAAAATAGGAAATGTACGTGTTTATATTTTGAATTTAACGAATAACATTAAATATCAAAAATTATCAGGTAATAATAAAAGCGGAATAATTAAGGTTGTGTATGGCAATAGCAGTATATTATTTGCAGGTGACATAGAAAATAAAGGTGAAAAATATTATACAAAATATTATAATGATTTCTTAAAATCAGATATTCTAAAAGTACCGCATCATGGAAGCAAAACAAGCAGTACTGAGAATTTTATTAATTATATAAAACCACTATACAGTATAATTAGTGTTGGCAAATATAATAAATATCATCATCCATCTATTAGTGTCTTAAGTAGATTGCAAAGGTATAATTCAAAACTATTTAGGACTGATAAAGAAGGAGCAATATTATTTCAGTCTGATGGAATAAAATTTAGAAAGATAAATTGGAGAGATTAAAATATTTACTATCTTTGAGTAACATAATTTCATTAAATAATTGCCTTAATTAATATGAATGAAAATCCTGTGATAGGAATAATAATGGGTAGCGACTCCGATCTACCAATAATGCAGAAAGCTTTTGAAGTTTGTAAAGAATTTAATATTAAATTTGAAGTGAAAATACTCTCTGCTCACAGAACTCCGGAAGAGCACGGAGAATATTCCCGATCAGCAGAGGAAAGGGGATTAAAAGTAATTATTGCGGCAGCTGGCGGAGCTGCTCATTTGCCCGGAGTTACAGCGGCAAATACTACCCTGCCTGTTATTGGGGTTCCGATAAAAGGTAAATCTTTTGAAGGTTTGGATTCTTTACTTTCTATTGTGCAAATGCCAAGTGGAATTCCGGTTGCTACAGTAGCTGTTGACGGTGCCAAAAATGCTGCCTTACTCGCGATTGAAATTTTGGCAATTGAGGATAACGGTATTAAAAATAAATTAAAAGAATACAGAATTATAATGGCTGAAGCTTCGATGAAGAAAAATGAGAATGTTAAGTATTAACTAATATGCCCTTTCAGTTCAATCGGATCACCGAGCATTTTTGCCTGCGTCCATTCCAAAGATATTGATTTTACTTCTTTTCTTACTTTGCAATCTTTATATGCACAGTATTTGCATAAATTATCGGCACAATAATCCATGTGAATTCTTACTTGAGCATTAAGAATTTCTACCGGCAAACAGGATTCAATATATTCTTCTGGATTTTGAAATATATTTGTATAATGAAAAAGTATAATTAACTTTAAATGTTAAATGCAAAATCTTAATTTTAATATTAAAAGACAAAAGAGAAATTATGAAATCAATAATATCTATAATGTTAGTTTCATTTATTTTTATCGGCTGTAGTAAAAAATCCTCTCAAAATTATTTTAGTTTAGCCGGAAAAAGTACTGCCAATAAAAACTATATTGCAGCAATAAAAAACTATAATTTAATTTTAAAAGAATTCCCAAACAGTAAAGAGGCACCTGAGTCTTTGATGAAATTAGCATTATTGTATCAAAATAAAAGAATTCCAAATATAAGTGTGGATTCTGCGATGACAAAATGTGCTAAGTATTATAAACAAGTATTTGATAAGTATCCAAACAGTAAAGATGCTTCCCGTGCATTATTTATGTCTGCTTTTATTTATGCAAATGCTCTCAATAAATATGATGAAGCAAAAAGTATATATAAACTTTTTATCATAAAATACCCTAAAAACGAATTAGTAACTTCGGCAAAAGAAGAAATAAAAAATTTGGGTATTCCTCCCGATAAAATAATTCAGGACAATACAAAGAAAAGCTCGTAATGCAGAATAGAGCAAATGAGAATAAAAATTATTTAGATCCTGTAATTATATCAAAATTAAATTCTTTAGAGATAAAAGCTAAGCTAGTTGTTGAAGGATTTATGGTTGGGTTGCACAAAAGTCCCTATCACGGATTCAGCGCAGAGTTTAGCCAGCACAGACCTTATATACAGGGTGACAATTTTAAAGATGTAGATTGGAAAGTCTACGGTAAAACCGAAAAGTTTTTTATCAAACAATATGAAGAAGAGACAAATCTAAAATGCCACGTTTTACTTGATGTCAGTAGATCAATGGAATTTTCTTCTGAAAAAAATATAAGTAAAATTGAATATTCAAAAACACTTGCTGCGGCTTTATCATATCTGATGTTAAAGCAACAGGATGCTGTCGGTCTCGCTTTATATTCTGATAAGATCCATCAGTATTACACTCCAAAAGTATCTAAAGTTTACTTTCAGCAAATGTTGAAAAGTCTTGCTGAAATAGTCCCTTCTAATAAAACAAATACCTCATCTTGTCTGAATGAAGTTGCCGAAAAAATTAATAAAAGGGGACTGGTAATTATTATTTCCGATTTCTTTGACGATATAAATTCGATTTTAACATCATTAAAACATTTCAGATATAAAAATAATGAAGTAATAGTTTTCCAAATATTAGACCCGGTAGAAAAAAATTTTGCTTTTGATAGAGATTCTATATTTAAAGATTTAGAGACAGAAGAAGAAATGACTACACAACCATACCAGATACAAAAAGCATACATTGAAGCTATGCAAGAATTTACAGGTAAAATTAAATCTGAATGTCTGAACTCAAAAATAGAATATAATTTAATTACAACAGACACACCTTTTGACAAAGCATTATTCAGCTATATTCAGAAAAGAAGCAAACTGCATTAAATTAATTAACAATTGATAATTTATAATTTGTAGAGCGAATCTCTGATTCGCTTATTTAATAGTTATCATTTAGCTAAGCGAAACAGCGTTTCGCTTTACAATCTCTTTTACGACTAACACTACAAATCCTTAATTGTAAATTGTACATTGTAAATTAATTTCCTCGCTTCTTTTTTTGTATTTGCTTCTGCAATAATTCTTAAAATCGGTTCGGTATTTGATTTTCGAATGTGAACCCAGCTTTTCTGAAAATCAATTCTTAATCCGTCTTCGGTGTTTATCTTTTCGTTTTTATATTTTTCAACTAAAGATTTAATTATTTTATCAACATTAACTTTGTTTTTACTAATATCAATTTTTTCTTTTAATATAAAATATTGCGGGAGTGAATTTTTCAATTTATGTAACTTGCCGCCAAATTCTAAAAGATGTTGAAGTGTGATTGCAATCCCGACTAAAGCATCACGGCCATAGTGTAAAGTCGGATAAATAACACCACCGCTGCCTTCACCTCCTATCACAGCTTTAACCTGTTTCATTTTTTGTACTACGTTTGCTTCGCCGACAGCGGAACGAAATAATTTAACTCCGTATTGTTCGGCAATATCATCAATTGCTCTTGTTGTAGATAAATTTACAACAACATTTCCTTTTTGTTTTGAAAGTACAAACTTTACTGCTTGAGCAATTGTGTTTTCTTCGCCGAATGGTTTACCCTCTTCAGTTATGAGAACTAACCTGTCAACATCCGGATCTACAACAATTCCTAGATCAACCTTGTTCTCATTTACAGCAAGCATTGTCTTTTTCAAATTCTGAGGGATTGGTTCGGGGAGCCTGGGGAATATACCTGACTTTTCGCAGTTCATTTCAATTACATCGCAACCAAATTTTCTCAAAAGATCGGGGATAACATACACACCAGCTCCGTTAACACAGTCGACCAATACTTTAAATTTTCTTCTTCTGATTTTTGCTTTTTGTATGTACTTTAAATTTAATACCGAATTAATATGCTCATTTATAGCTTCACTGTAATCGGTTTTTTTACCGATCTTATTCCAAGGCCTGTAATTTTTATTTGCTGCAAGAAGTAACTTTTTAATCTTTTCGTTTTCTTCTTTTGTCATAAATTGCCCGGTCTTATTCAAGAGTTTTAGAGCGTTCCATTCATTTGGATTATGACTGGCAGATATTACTATTCCACCCTGAGCTTTAAGTTTGTGTACAGTTAGTTGAACAGTTGGAGTTGGACAAATGCCTAAATCAATCACATCAATACCTTTTGCCAATAAAGTACTTGCTACAATAGATGAAACCATTTCACCCGTTATTCTTGCATCTCTTCCTATTATTACCTTCCCTTTTTTAACAAAATCAGCAAAAGCCGATGCATATTTTACAAGTACATTTGGGTCTAAACCGTCCCCGATAATTCCTCTTATTCCTGAAATGCTAACCATTAAAGTTGACATATTACTCCTGAATATTTTGAATAGCAGATAATTTCGATGTCTTAAATATAATAAGAATAGAACAATAGAAAGATATATTTTTTCTGAGTTTACAAGAAAAGTTAATTCAGATAAATGTGATACAATAAATAAAATATTTGATTTGGAGCATAATAATATGCATATTAAGGCATATAAATTGATGAGGATAAAATGAGAACAACAATAATTTTAAATGATGACTTACTTGAAAAAGCTTCAAAACTAACCGGTATTAAGGAGAAAACAAATTTAGTTAAAGTCAGTTTAGAGGCTCTAATAGCACTTGAGAGCAGTAAGAGGCTTGCAAAACTCGGAGCAAGTGAAAAAAAAATTGAAAAGATCAAAAGACGAAGAGTATCCTAATGGTAATTGTTGACACTTCTGTTTGGATAAATCATTTTAAAAAGGGTGAAAATATTTTAACTTCTCTATTAAATAAAGGTGAAGTGGCACTTCACGACTTTATTATAGGTGAACTTGCTTGTGGGAGCTTAAATAAAAGAGGAACAATTTTAAGTCTTCTACAGGATTTGCATAGAGTGGATACTATTACAATTGTTGAATATCTTATTTTTATTGAAAAATTTAATTTGAATGGGAAAGGATTAGGATTTGTTGATATAAACCTTTTAGCTTCTGCAAAGATTTCAGGCTATCCACTTTATACTTTTGATAAAAAATTATTTACTATAGCTAAAGAATTACACTTGAATTTTTAATAAGTATGAATGATTTACAGATAAGAAAAAAGATAGACCAAATTAACAAACTTCTTATTGAGCGATTCGGAATTCCACCTAGAAATAAAAAATCTCCAGCTCCTGTTGATTTACTAATTGCAACAATTCTTTCACAAAATACAAATGATAGCAATTCATATAAAGCATTTCAAAACTTAAAAAATAATTTTTCTTCTTGGGAAGAGGTTGCGAATCTAACACCCACACAAATAGAAAAATACATAAAGACGGCAGGATTAGGTAAGCAAAAATCTAGAGCGATTAAAAATATTTTAACCTCATTATTGGAAAAGAGAGGTAAAATTTCTTTATCACACTTAAAAAAAATGAATGACGAAGAAATACTAAAAGAGCTTACATCCTATAATGGAATTGGAATAAAGACAGCAAGCTGTGTACTTCTTTTTGCTTTCAGAAAAAATGTTTGCCCTGTTGATACTCACGTGCATCGTACAATAAATAGAATTGGATTGGTTACTGCCAAATCGCCTGATAAAACATTTTATGCATTACAGAAAAATATGCCCGAAAATACTGCACATTCATTTCACACAAATTTAATTAGATTGGGAAGGGAAGTATGTCTTTCTCAAAAGCCAAAATGTGTTATTTGTCCTTTGTTAAAAATCTGCAAATATGAAAATAAAAATCTAAGCGAGACAAAAAAAAGTAAGGAAAGAGAATTTATGCTACTTGACAGCATAGAATAAAAATTTAGAATATTCCTAAATAAACTAGTTATTTAATAGAAAAAAATTTTTAATTATAAATTGTACAATGTTAATTATTAATTATTTTTTACTTTCATTTGCATTATTCCTAAAACTATGCCAATTTAAAGAGTTCTATTTGGGGTACTACTTTTCTCATTACTTCTCAAAGAAGTATCTGCTTATTTAATACTTTGAATTCTCTTATCAGAAAAATGATAAAGCTAAATAAACATAACGCTTATAGGAAAATATGACCTTTAGCAGAAAAATATTAACGCTTGTCGAAAAGCATTATTTAGTCATATGAATTTTTCATATTTTCTTTCGTTAGCCAAATATTTTAATAAACATTTTTAATTGGCTTTACACAAGTTCAACATTAATTGGAGGTTACTAATGAAAAAATTATTTTTACTAATAATTATTTTTTGTTTGTTCTATCAAATACAATCTTTTTCTCAATCATTCTCTGCCAAATTTGATTTCACTACGGAAACTAACCCTTTCTCTGTTTCCATAGGTGATCTGAACGGAGACGGCAAACCCGATCTGGCTGTGGCGAATGCGAGCTCTACCAGTGTTTCAGTGTTTTTTAACACAACCACTACCGGAGCTTCAACTCCTTCTTTTTCTTTGAAAACTGATTTCACTACGGGAACTGGCCCTCTCTCTGTTTCCATAGGTGATCTGAACGGCGACGGCAAACCCGATCTGGCTGTGGCGAATGCGAGTTCTGCCAGTGTTTCAGTGTTTTTTAACACAACCA
>JACZTL010000006.1 GCA_022573715.1 Bacteroidota bacterium | reverse complement strand
TTCATAAGAAAATGATGAAGATATCGCCACAGATAAACTGAATAACCTGGATTCATTGAACCTCTATGCCTTGCCTCATTGTGTTGAGAGTACTTTAAAAGAGAGTTTTCCTGCTGTAAAGATCTATCACCATTCAAGCTCACTTATAGAAGGGCTGTTAACTCAATATAAAAACCAGAATGACAAAAAGCTGATCATTCATTTCCGGAGCGGGAGCTTTGATGTCGTTGCTTTAGACGGTAAAGACCTGACTCTATACAATTCCTTTAACTACCAGACAAAGGAGGACTTTGTGTATTATATCTTATTTGTTTGTGAGCAGCTTAAACTAAATCCAGAAAATCTGAATCTGGTGCTGCTTGGAGAGATAGAAAAAAGATCGGATCATTACTCATTGCTCTACAAATATATCAGGAACATAAGCTTTGGTGAAAGAAGCGGCAGCTTTGAATACAGCTACCTTTTCGATGAAATACCAAAACACTTTTATTATAATCTTTTCAACCAGTTTTTGGTGATTGGTTGATTGGTGAAGCGGTAATGTTCTTCAACGGCTTTGGCTATAAAATGTAGGGCTTTAGAACCTCGTAAGCGTCCCCGATATAAAAGTTTGTTGAGTACACAAAACTCTCTGAAACCACTGTCTGCCCTATATTTTATAGCCAATGTTATGGGCTGTGCTTTTTTCTTGTTGTTCCAGCAGCCGTGTCCACTTTTCCCTTATACGTTCAAACTCTTTCGGGTCAAAGTTCGGGTCATTCGCTTGTCGGTATATTGCGTCCCGAATGTCACGCACCATTTGAACAGCGTCAAATAATTTTTTCCTTTTATTTTTCATCTGTCAGGTCTCTTGGGTTTCTTATTTCCAAAAATTTATATCCGTATTTTAAGTTTGCTGCATTATAAAGTCGTATTTTGTCGTAGTTTACAATATGTTTAAAATTCCAGCTTACGAGTAGGTCAACTTGTTGAATGGTTGCAATGGCAATGTGTTGTGTGTCTGCCAGAGATTTTCTTGCTACAATTTTTTCCCGAATGTAATGTTTGGATAATTGTTTTGCTTCGTCTGTGAGTTTTGTTACCTCAAGATTCTTTTTTGGAATGTCTAACAGAATTTGTTGTATGCGTTTCGGTGCAATTTTTAATTCAAATTCCGAAACTTCTGAGATCACTGCTTTGTATTTTCCGATTTTGAAAAAATCAACAATCCTGTTTGACCAAATTTCAAATTCTGGGTCAAAACAACCTCCAAATACGGAAGTGTCCACATAAATTCTCATAGTGCAAAGTTACGGCTTTTTTGTCTTTCAGCATAGCTCATAACGTCTCAACAAACAAATTGCACCTGCTGCCTGTGCCAGTCTGCAAACAGGTCAGGAAGGTTTATTGGGACTATATGTAAATAAATTTTAACCTGTAATAAAAAAAATTTTTAATTGTTATAATTACAAGAATTTGTTTTTACTTCTTTGTTGTGTAGTAAAATTATACTAAAATTTTGAGATTTAATATGATTTACGGCTTAATCCTCTCAGCCGGTCTTTCCGGAAGGCTGGAAAAGTTTAAACCTCTGGCAGAATACAAAGGCAAAACTTTCATACACAATATCCTCCTTAAATTAAATCTTGTTTGTGAAAACATAATTATTGTTACCGGTAACAAAGCAAATGAAGTGAAGGAAAATGTTAAACACTTAAACATAAATTCAAAAATCGAGTTTGTATTTAACCCCGAATATGAAAAAGGAATGTTCACATCACTTCAGGCAGGATTGAGAAAAGCTGATAACAGCGATTGGATTTTATATCACTTCGTAGATCAGCCGGGATTGCCGGAGGTGTTTTATAAAAAATTTGTTGAACAGATTGATAAAAAACATAACTGGATTCAACCTAAAATAAAAGAGCAGAAAGGTCATCCGATATTAATAAAGAGAAATATATTTCAAATAATTTTAAACGCACCTTTAAATTCAAATCTTCGTACAATCAGTAATGATCCAAAAGTTAATAAGAAATTTTGGGAATGCGGTTATACAGAAATATTTCAGGATGTTGATACCGAAGAAGACTATTCAAAATTAAATTAAAAGAATCCTTTTTTGCAAAGCCCCCTAAAATTCTTATCCGGCTTTATTTAAAAGCAACTGCGGTGTAATCTCTTCAGCAGGTTTCAGTTCAATACTGTTTAATTCTTTCTCAAGAATCGCCAGATTGTTCAGCAGATCAATTTTAATCCCCTCAATTTTTACCATAATTTCTGAGAACAGATGTTTATAGTAATCTATTCCATCCTGCATATTTTTTTGAAACTTAAGGAAATACTTCAATTCTTTTTCGGAAATTGGTTTTGGTGAGTCATCAATTTTATCTTTAAAATAATTAATGTACAAATCAATTTCTTTAATAAACATATTAGGACGGTCATTTCTTTTTATAATGTTTGTTCTGCCATAGATGTGATCGACCATCTTTTTTAAAGAAATAATTTCCGAATAATATGCCATGTTAGGTCCGGGACAAATAGATACATTTTCACCTTCAACTTTTCTATCAATATCGTTATTGATGAGCGGAGTGGTTCCAAGTCCTACACATAAGCAGGATTTATCAACAATCTTATCAAAATGTTCTTTATGTTCTTCAGGACTCAAGCCCTTTGAATCAAGTTCTTTTAATTTTAGATTCTGATATTGACGGGAAGCAGCACATATTGCTTTTTCGGTAAATTCAGTATTAGATACGAGAAATTTTTTCGGACACGGACTTCCCGGTCTTCCTTTATCAACAAGCATCAGCTTTTCGATGTCTTTTGTGTTTCCTTTAAGCGAGTTGAAAGGAACACCGAGGGGTGAAATCTTACTTAAGTACAAATCTTTTTCTTTGGCTTCGGACAACGTCTTCCGGGTATGCTCATCAACATTTGTAACCTCGGGAACAAGCAGAAACGGTGTTGCCCAGCCAACGGAATCAAGTTTATAGTAATCTAAAATAAACTGGTGTTCTTCAAACGTTCCGATTCCGCCTTGAGCGGTTATTTTCACATCAAGTGGTTTTTGCGGGCATATCCTGTTTTTGTTTTTAAGTGCGAGAATGTAAATCTCAAAAATTGTTTCGATAAGTGCTTCCCGGCTTACTCTGAATTCATCTAAAATTGGTCCCATCATAAAACCATCGGAAGCAAATGCATGTCCGCCGCAGTTCAATCCCGATTCAATTCTGTATTCAGAAACCCACAGACCTTTTTTTGCTAAAAACTTACCTTGAATAATCGCTGAACGATAATCGCTCACTTTTAAAACAATTTTCTTTTTCAGATTACCATTTTCATCTGGAAAGAAATCTTCAAACTTTTCGAAGTAGCCGTACAATCTTGGATTGAATCCTGCAGATAAAATAATGGATGAACTTAGCTTGCTGTTTGCAAAACCACGCAGCGCGGCATGTGCATCGTTGTATTCAGAAGGGAGTTTTTCATCTTTTAAATAATTCGCTTTATCAAGTTTGGTCATAATATTTACATCAATACTTCCAACGGATAAATTCTTATGAAGCCAATTTTTTATGTCATTTGAGTTTTTATTATTCTTAACCAGCTCATAAAAATTTTGTTTTAATTCCGAACTATCGGGAAGCATATCCATATACTTTTCTACATCGGTTCTGTCTTCAGAAAAAGAGTTTTTAAGTTCATTAAAATTATCTTTTACAATATCATCTATTAGGTTTAGATAAGCCGTAATTCTTTTGGCTCTGAAATCTTCAACTTTATTAGTTATCGGCTCGTAAGGAATGTTCAATTTTTCACAATAAAAGCCTCTCATTTTTTCTATCAAAATATCATCTACTATAGAGATGACAGATGATATTCCATACTTAGCTACTCTTACGGGTGTATCAACGGTAAATCCAATTCCCATTACAGGAATATGAAATGAATGTGTTTTTATCATATTTCAATTAATCTATAATTTAGTTATTGATAACAACAGAAGTATGGCTCGTTTTAGTGAACTATAAATATTTTTGTAAGGCGTTCCTTAATTCTTGATAAAATTTCTCTTTTGCGTATTAGCAAAAAATAGACAATAGGGGTTGTAAATATTAAATCGAATGTAAGAATGTTTTGATTCCAATTGATCGATTTATTCATATCTTTAGGCCTTACAACGTCTCAATAAACATATTACGTTTAATACGTAAATTATATTTTAAAATATGGAAAAACAAGAGATTATATATAAATACATCAAAAAAATAAAAATTGAAAACTATACAAAACGATTGGTAAAAAATAACATATTTTAATGAAATCATCGTATTTTACAAAGTAAAGATATTCAATGATCACACCATTAATCTATAAAACAATAAAATTTATATGGAGATAGGTTATGGTAAAAAAAACATTTTTTTTGTTAATATTTTTAACTTCTTTTCTATCAATAAATCAATCAACGAATGCTCAAATAAAGAAAAATAAAGACAAGTGTTCGATTAGGAAAATAACCAAGGCTGTAGCTGTAATAAATCCGACCCAAGGAAATAAAGTGCACGGCTTAGTTACTTTTACAAAGGTTAAAAATGGGATAAAAGTTGTTGCAGATATAGAAGGTTTAACACAGGGGAAGCACGGTTTCCACATTCATCAATATGGTGATTGCAGTGATTCAAAAGGTAAATCTGCCGGTGGTCATTTTAATCCTGACGGAGTAAAACATGCAGGGCATGATTCTGCTATAAGGCATGTAGGTGATTTTGGAAATCTAATAGCCGACAAAGACGGAAAAGCACACATAGAATTTATTGATAATTTAATTTCCTTTTACGGTCCGAATAATATTATTGGAAGAGGGATTATAATTCACGGAGGTGCTGATGATTTCAAATCTCAACCTTCAGGCAATGCCGGTCCAAGAGTAGCGTGTGGTGCAATTGCTCTATCTAAGTAATTGAAAATTATATTTAGTTATTACACAACAACTAAAATATTTTCCTTTAAAGTTCTTTACACCTCAAATTTTTGAAACTCATTACTATTTTATTAATTTTACTTCGCACCCTTAGCTCAGTTGGCAGAGCATCTGACTCTTAATCAGCAGGTCGGGGGTTCGAATCCCCCAGGGTGCACGAATAAATAAATAATCTTTTTTATTATTCCCCCACTTCTATTTCTACTTCATCTTTTGGTAATGGTTGTCTTTCATAAAGTTCAGTTAGTCTTTTATATTTTGAAGCTAAATTTTTATCAATTTGTTCCCAGGTAAATCTCCAACCCCAATTATCGCCTAATGTTCCGGGAAAATTCATCCTGGCTTCCGTTCCTAAGTCAAGAATATCCTGCATTGGAATGATGACCATTTTAGCAGCAGATGCGTAAGCGGCTTTTATTAATTCTTGAGTTAACTCGTCTCCGAAATAATTCAAATATTCCTGGGCATGCTGGTAAATATTATTATTCTTGTTTTTTTCTTTCTCAAAATATCCGCGTGTTGTATCATTATCGTGAGTGCCGGTATAAACAACAGTGTTGTGTTTATAATTATGAGGTAGAAACCTTCTCTCCATCCCGTCACCGAATGCGAATTGCAGGATATTCATTCCGGGAAAGTTGAATTTATTTCTTAGTTCATTTACAGATTTTGTTATCACACCCAGATCTTCAGCAATAATCGGTAACTCACCAAGCTGGTTTTTTAGTGCATTGAAAAGTTTTTCGCCTGGTCCTTTAACCCATTTTCCTTTTTTGGCAGTATGTGCATTTCCTGGTATTTCCCAATAAGCATCAAAACCCCTAAAATGGTCTATCCTTATTATATCAACATATTTTAATTGATGTCGAATTCTTTTTACCCACCAACTGAAATTATCTTTTTCCATAACATCCCACCTGAAAAGAGGGTTGCCCCAAAGCTGACCGGTTGGACTAAAATAATCAGGTGGAACACCTGCAACGGAGGTCGTCTTTCCGTTTTTGTCAACTTTATAATATTTTTTATTTGCCCACAAGTCTGAACTGTCATAAGCAATAAAAATCGGAACGTCGCCAATTATTTTTACGTCTTTTTCATTTGCATATTTTTTTAGATTATTCCATTGGTTAGTAAAAAGAAACTGAACAAATTTATGATATTGAATTTCATCCCTTAATTTATCTGACCATTCTTTAAGAGATTTCTCTTCTCTTTGTGCTAATCCTTCATCCCACTTACTCCATTCATTTCCGTTGTGAGCGTTTTTTGCTGACATAAACAAAGCAAAATCATCAAGCCATTCTTGGTTTTCATAGCAGAAATTTTCAAAGTTTGTTTTTAAATTATTTTCAGAGTTGTTAAAATTTTTAAAAGATTTTCTTAGTAAGATTAATTTATATTCCTGTACTTTTCCGAATTCAACTTTTGAAGGATTAAAATTTGGTAAGTTTAATATATCTTCTTGATCTAATAACCCTTCTTCAACTAATAATTCAGGGCTAATAAATAAATGATTACCAGCAAAAGCAGAAAAACAGGAATATGGAGACTCTCCGTAACCGGTTGGTCCAATAGGTAATATCTGCCAAAGTTTTTGTCCAGCAGATTCTAAAAAATCGACAAATTTATAAGCATCACTTCCCAAATCACCGATACCAAATTTACCCGGAAGAGATGTTATGTGCAGAAGTATTCCTGCAGTTCTGTAATTAATCATAATTTAATTTTTCCTATTATGCTGAATATCACAATAATACCAAATATATTGATATTTTTGATAAAATTACTTAAGTATATATGTTCATTTATTTATTATCATTGCTCGGAGTATACTATGCAAAATTCTTTAATTGATCACAGGAATCTTTATCGTTTACCATGGACTCTACCTGATAATGCTATTTCCTGGCTTGAGCCTACTTCTGAATGTAATTTAGCCTGTGACGGCTGCTACAGGGACAATGAAAAAAATTCACACAAATCATTAAAAGAAGTAAAACACGAGCTTGATGTGTTCCAAAGGTTAAGAAACACAGATTGTATTTCAATCGCCGGAGGTGATCCTCTACTATATCCAAACATAATAGAAATTGTAAAAGAGATAAAGTCAAGAGGCATAAAACCAATAATCAATACAAACGGAATAGCATTAACTAAGGAATTTTTATCTGAACTTAAAAAAGCAGGAGTTTTCGGTTTTACTTTTCATATTGACAGCAAGCAGGGAAGACCCGGAAAATGGAGAGGAAAAAATGAGCTGGAATTAAATGTGTTGCGGTTACATTACGCTAAAATGGTTGCCGAAGCAGGGGGTATGAGCTGCTCGTTTAATTCTACCGTTTATGAAGACACTCTTCACTTTGTTCCGGAGTTAGTAGAATGGGCTGGGAAGCATATTGATATTGTACATACAATAGTCTTTATTACGTTCAGGCACGTTGTCCCTGATATGAAATTTGACTGGTATGCAGGGGGTCAAAAAGTAGATTGGCAGAATATAAAATATCATTCAGATATGAAAAGAAAAATAGATATAAAATCAACCGATGTTTTAGTTGAAATAAGAAAGAAATTTCAAGAGTTTATCCCTGCAGCATATTTAAATGGAACAGACCAGCCGGATTCTTTTAAATGGTTATTGACTGAAAGAGTGGGAACAAAGAAAAAAATATTCGGTTATTTAGGTCCTAAGTATCTTGAATTTGTAATGTCATCATTCCATTTCTTTACCGGTAAATATTTATCTTATGCTTCCCCAAAAATGTCTAAATTTGGTAAATCAATATTCTTTTCATCGCTGTTTGATAAAGGTTCGAGAAAAGCTGCAAAAAAATATTTGCTAGCCTGCTTGAAAAATCCGCTAAATATTTTCCGCAGATTGCATCTGCAAACCGTGTTGTTTATTCAACCTGTTGATTTTGCGCCTGACGGAGAACAGAATATGTGTGACGGCTGTCCAGACATTACTGTTTGGAATGATAAATTAGTTTGGTCGTGCAGACTTGAAGAGCCGAAGCAATTCGGTACGTTCCTAAAATCAGTTCCGCAAAAAGATGAAAACGAAATGTGACTGAGATTATTTTTTAAGACTAATACCTCTCGGGACAATTATTTTCTCGAAGATATCAAAAAACCATTGAACGAGTAGAGCAAGTAAAGCCGCAGGTATTGCACCCTGTAAAATAAGAGAAACATTGTCTAATCTTATTCCGGTTAAAATCGGCTGACCGTAACCACCAGCACCTATTAAAGCCCCAAGGGTTGCAGTCCCTACATTTATAACAGCGGAAGTTTTTATCCCCGAAAGAATTGAAGGAGAAGCAAGTGGAAGCTCTATCTTTTTTAATTTTGTTAAAGTAGGAAGACCGAGGGCTTCTGCTGAAATATTTAAACTCAAAGGAATATTTTTCAGCCCCGAATAAGTTCCTCTTACAATTGGCAGAAGACTGTAAAAGAAAAGAGCAACTATTGCAGGCCAGGAACCAATCCCAAAAAGAGGAATCATAAAAACCAGCAATGCTAAAGATGGAATAGTTTGAATCATTCCAACAATACCGAGAATTAATGTGCCGGCTTTATCGTTTTTAGCAGCTAATATCCCTAAAGGAATTGAAGTGAAGATTGCAGCTATGAGTGAGATTAATACAAGAAATAAATGTTCTTTTGTATTTTTAAAAAGCCTGTCCCAAATACTTTCAATAGTAACATTAGAATTTATACCCAAAAATGTACTTAAGAAATTAGATGCAATTTCTCTCTCTGTTTTTTTATTGATCTTAACATCCGCATTCATTTTTACCATTTCATTTTCGTAAATTTTTCCCTCAAGTAAAAGTATTTTTGATAAAATCGTTTTTGAATATTTTTCTGCATCTGCTCTGTATAAGAATACAGCTTTATATTTAGGAAAATAGTTTTTATCATCTTTTAAAACTGCTAAATCATAATATTTTATTTCAGCATCAGTTGAATAGAAATCAGTTACATCAACATCCCCGTTTATTAAACCTCTATATGCTAAATCGTGATCGATTCCTTGAACATTTTTATTTTCTAAGTTATAGACAGCTTTTAATCCTGGCCATCCATCCTTTCTATCCATAAACTCATTTGTAAATGTATATTTTAATTGCGGGTGTTTACTTAAATCTGATATCGTTTTGATGTTCAATTTTACAGCGAGTTCATTTCTCATTCCAATCGCATAAGTGTTATTAAATCCTAAAGGTTTACTAATTTTTATATTATTCTTGAGAAGTAATTCTTCAAGACTATTCCCTTTTGTATTAATCCCTGCTAAAATTTCTTGTCTTATAGTTTCGGTGTATTCCGGGTATAAATCAATATCACCGTACAGAAGTGCATTCCATAATATTCTCGTACCGCCAAGTTCTTTTTTGTAAATGATCTTATCGGTTTCAGTTTTCCCTAATTGATAAGCTAACTCACCTAATATTACATTCTCTGTAAATTTTTTAGAACCAATTACAAAACTATTGTCTTTGCTCTGTGGATTTACAAAAACAGAAAATGCGATTAAACAGATAATTAGGATCAATATTTTATTGAAATAATTCATAAAGCAATAGTACGTTGTGCATTTATAAATTCAGTAACAAACGCATCAGCAGGGTTTGTTTTTAATTCTTCAATTTTACCTGCTTGTATTATTTTGCCGTCTTTCATAATTACAATCTTATCACCAAGATAAGCTGCTTCAGTAATATCGTGTGTAACAAATAATACTGTTTTGTTCAATTCTGCAAAAATGGTTTTCAGATCATTTTGTAATTCAAACTTTATCATAGGGTCAAGCGCAGCAAGGGGTTCATCAAGCAAAAGCATATCAGGGTTAAGCATTAGTACACGCATCAGGCTGACTCTTTGTTTTTGACCGCCCGAAAGTTCGGAAGGAAATCTATTTAAACCATCTAAAGGAAATTTTGTTAATGAACATAATTCTTTAACTCGGCTTTTAATTTTATCATTTGGCCACATTAAATATTTAGCGGTTAAAGTAATGTTACCAAATGCTGTTAGATTTGGAAATAGCCCTCCATCCTGAATCCCGAAACCAATTTTTCTTCTGTAGGTGTTTTGTTCAAGTTCATTAATATTGATTTCGTCGATCAGCACTTCCCCTTTAGTGGGTTTTAATATTCCTAAAATTATACTCAGTAAAGTTGATTTTCCACAGCCACTTGGACCAATAAAGATAGTCGTTTCGTTACTATTGATTTTAAGGTTAACATTTTTTAATGCTATAATTTCTTCAAAATATTTGTCTATATTTCTAAGAGTTATTGACATAGAAAACAATATAAAGAAATAATTTAATTCTAACTAAACGCAGTAACCTTGGTTAAAAATAAGTGATAGATAAGAGAAATAATTTTATAGATTAAAATTTAAAAAGATTTGTTCTTTTCCCCTTTTCTTGTTCTTTGCTTAACGATAATTTTGTTGTGTTTTCGTTCACCTGGTAAGGGCCTGGTATTACTTTATTTTGTGCAAGGGCTTTTTCTATTTTTAACTTCTCTTTTATATTTTGGTAACGCTGAACAACATTCTGATATTTTAAAATATCCTCGTGAAGTTTTTTCTTTGTCCTAATTAATTTTGATGTATAAGTTCTTAATTCCTCGTGTTCAAGTTTTAATCCGCTTACTGATGACTGTATCTCCAGCAATTCATTCATCGATTCATTTATTCTTTCTTTATATGTATCAAGCTGCTCATCATAAAGTTTTACATCTTTTTCTATTGCTTTCTTCCTCTCATCAGAACGGTTATAACTTGAAACCATAACATCTATAAGGTTTTGTAAATCACAGTCTATCTTGTTTTTATTATCAACAAGAATTAGAATTTCATTATTTAATATCTCTTTTTGTTTTTTCTGTTTTTCATAATTATTAGTAATTATGTTTATTTCATTTGATAAATAATCTTTTTTCTCCTGTAATGTCTTTATATATTTTTCTAATGAATCAGCTTCAATCTGTCTCATATTCAATACTCTTTCACTTTCCTCAAGTGAAGCAATTTTTTCAAATAAATCCTGGTCATTGTTTTCAATTTCTTTTTCTTTAGCAAGGACAATTTTCTCAAGAAGATTTCTCTTTTTGTTTATTTTAGTCAGCTCAGAATTAAACTTTTGAAACATATTTGTAAAACGATTTTCAAGAGTCAGATTCCCTTTTTCAATCTCTCCTCTTCTGATTTCAAGTAAAGAACACAATTCTTTTATTTTTTCAACTTTTATGTCATAGTTTCTTATAGAATTATTCTTTTCTGTGAAATCAGCCTCTAATTTTTCTTTTTCAGTTTGTAGTCTGTCAATTTGTGATTTTATTTTTTCAAAATTCTGTTCCTGGTGAAGTATTTCAGTGTTAATTGAGGAAAGTTTTTTTGCTTTTATTTTTAGGGATTGGTCAATTTCATATAATTTTTTTTCACTTGAAACAGTTATTTCATCTAAATTTTTCTTTCTATCAATTGACTCAATAATTTTACTGCTTTGCTGCTGAATTTGTTCTTCAAGATTAAAGGACTCTATTTGAAGTGAGTCCTTTAACTCTCTTTTTATTTTAACATTGGTTTCAAACTCTACAATTATATTGTTCAGTTCCTCTTTCTTTTTTTCTAACTCTTCGTGACTTCTTTTTAATTCTCTTTCCTTACTTCTTAAATCACTTTCAGATATTTGTAATTCACTTAACCTGTTATTTGTTTCTGAGATATCTTCTTCAATATTGTTTTGTTCTTCAATTAGTCTCTGGGATTTATTTTCTAAATCCTTTATTTCTAAATTCTTTAATTCGATTACATCGCTTAGTTTTACTTCGTCATCCTTTAAGCTTATTAAACTATTTTTAAGATTTGTTAAAAATAACTCAATATCATCTACTGTTTTAGCATTTTCGATAGAGGGTATATCTAAATCAGTGTCATCGTATTTTTTCCCTAAAATATTTGAAACATTTTTTATTTCATCGTCATAAGAATTAACAGTTTCCTTTAACTCAAATTTTTTCTTGTCAAGCTCAAGGATCAACTTATTCATCTGTTCAACTTCACTTTCCTTACGTTTATACTTTAGTTTTAATTCACCCAAGCTATCCTTTATTTCGTTTTTGGATGTATTAGTTTCTGAGATTTCTTTTTTTAGATTTATCAAAGATTTTTTAAGATTTTCTGCTTGGTTTTCCTTTTCATACATAAAGTGGAACTTTGTCTTAAGTTCCTCATTTTCATTTCTTATTTTTTCAAGCTCTTTAGAGTTAAACAGGCCCATCTTTTACTCCGATAGTTATAATTTATACAAATAGGTTGATTGTTTTTTCAATATATTTTATTGAAATTACACATTACTAATAATATATTCAATTAGATTTTTTAATTGCTATAATAATAAAAATTTAATAAATATGAAAATTGCTATTATAGGCGGAACAGGGCTGATTGGTATTGCTTTAAGCAAAGAGTTAAAAAACAGAGGAGATGAGATACTTTTAATTTCTCGTGATTCTCATTCAGCAAAATCTAAAAATAAATTTGCGGTGAAATATTTTAAGTGGGATTATAAAACACACCAGCATCTTACAGTACAAATTAATAATTACGATGCTGTTATTAACTTAACCGGCGAACCTATTACCGGTAAACGATGGAATAATTCCTATATGGACGAACTTAGAAACAGCAGAATAGAAATAACTAAATATGTAGCTGAAGCAATATGTAATTGCAGTGAAAAACCAAAAGTTTTTATTTCTTCTTCGGCAACAGGTTTTTATGGCAATGTAAAGAATGAAATATTAAACGAAAACTCCAATTCGGGTAATGATTTTTTGGCTAAACTTTGTGTGGATTGGGAAAATGCCTCAGAAAAAGTTGCAACTGAAAATATTCGTTTAGTACATATCAGAACTGGAGTTGTGTTAACAAAAGAAGGTGGTGCATTAAAAAAAATGCTTCTGCCATACAGATTGTTTTTAGGAGGTCCTTTAGGGAATGGAAACCAATGGTTCCCGTGGATACATATTCAAGATGAAGTAGGTGCAATTATTTTTGCGATTGCTAATGATAAAATAAAAGGACCTATAAACCTTACTGCACCCATCCCGGTTAAGATGAAAGACTTTTCAAAATTTCTCGGTAAAGTATTAAATAGACCTTCATTTTTTAATGTACCTAAACTTGCACTAAGAATGGTTGTTGGTAAAGTTGCCGATGTTTTGGTTTCAAGTCAGAGAGTATTACCACAAAAATTATTAGACAGTGGTTATAAATTTAAATTCGTTGAAGTAGAGGATGCTCTTAAGGATTTGCTTAAATAAAAAATTATTTATACTTCCGTTATTCCCAGTGTAATTTATCTTTTCTTTTTCAACTCTCGTAATTTTCAAGTTGTCTATAGCATACGGATGACACGGATTCAGCAGATATCCGCAGATTTATAATAATAGTACTAACTGAACTATTATAAAATAAAAAAACCTTCGAAGTATTTTATCATTGAAGGTTTATAAAATAGAAATGATATTTTTTTAATATCTGTAATGTTCCGGTTTATATGGTCCTTCAACAGGAATCCCAAGATAATCTGCTTGTTTTTTAGTAAGCTTTGTTAATTTTACTCCTATTTTCTCCAAATGTAATCTTGCAACTTCTTCATCAAGATTTTTAGGCAGTCGATAAACATCCAAAGCATAATCGTTCTTCCAAAGTTCTATTTGTGCCAAAATTTGATTTGTGAACGAATTACTCATTACAAATGAAGGATGACCGGTTGCATTACCCAAGTTAACAAGTCTTCCGTCCGATAATAAAATAATAGAGTGCCCGTCCGGAAATACATATTGGTCAACTTGTGGTTTTATGTTGATACGTTTTATTCCAGGATAATCTTTTAATTTTTGAACTTGTATTTCATTATCAAAATGACCGATATTACAAACGATAGTTCCGTCTTTCATTTTTTCCATATGGTCAATTCTTATAATATCTTTATTACCGGTAGCAGTAACAAATATGTCACCGAAGGTTAAAAATTCTTCAAGTATATCTACTCTGTATCCTTCCATCGATGCCTGAAGTGCACAAATAGGATCAATTTCAGTTACGTGAATATTTGCACCAAAACCTTGTAATGATTTTGCTGAGCCTTTACCTACATCACCGTAACCGCAAATCACAACATTTTTACCGGCAATCATAATATCGGTGCCTCTTTTAATGCCGTCTGCAAGTGACTCTCTGCAACCGTAAAGATTATCAAATTTAGATTTAGTAACTGAATCGTTAACGTTTATGGCTGGGAATAACAATTTACCGGCTTCTTTCATTTGATATAATCTATGAACACCAGTTGTAGTCTCTTCTGATACACCCCTAACTTTTTCAGCTATTCTGTGCCATTTGCTAGAATCTTTTTTGTAAGCGATATCTAATTTTTTAAATAATTCTATTTCATCTTCAGTAGTTTTTTCTTCATTTAGAAGGGTTGGATTGTTTTCAGCTTCGTAACCGAGGTGAATCATCATAGTAGCATCTCCTCCGTCATCAACAATTATATTCGGACCGCTTCTGTCTGGAAAAGTTAATGCTTGTTCGGTACACCACCAATAATCTTCAAGTGTTTCGCCCTTCCAAGCAAATACCGGTACACCTGTTTCTGCAATTGCAGCTGCCGCATGGTCTTGTGTAGAATAAATATTACAACTTGCCCAACGAACATCTGCACCGAGAGCTGTTAAAGTTTCAATTAATACAGCAGTTTGTATTGTCATATGCAAAGAGCCCATAATCTTAGCACCTTTTAAAGGTTTTTCTTCGCCGTATTTTTCTCTAAGTGACATTAAGCCAGGCATTTCTTTTTCGGCAAGTGCAATTTCTTTTCTTCCCCAATCTGCTAACGATATATCTTTTACTTTATATTTCATAAGTTTTACATTTTCTTCAATTACTTCACTCATATTTATATGTCCTTTGATTATTTATATCTTTTAAATGTTGTTACCAAATCAAGCTGTTCCCATGAAAATTCTTTCCGACCAAAATGTCCGTATGCTGCAGTTGCTTGATATATTGGAGCTCTTAATTTTAATCTTTTAATTATACCTTTTGGTGTAAGGTCAACTTCCTTTATTATCATTTTCGAAATTTCAGTATCAGGAATTACTCCCGTTTCTTTTGTATCAATAAAAACAGAGACAGGTTGTGCAACACCGATTGCATAAGCTAATTGAACTATACACTCTTTTGCAAATTTAGCAGCGACAATATTTTTGGCAATGTACCTTGCGGCATAAGTAGCGCATCTGTCAACCTTAGTAGGATCTTTACCCGAAAAAGCACCGCCTCCGTGAGGAGCCCAACCGCCGTAGGTATCAACAATTATTTTTCTTCCTGTTAAACCGGTGTCGCCGTGCGGTCCTCCTATTTCAAATCTGCCAGTCGGATTAACAAAGTACTTAATTTTTTTATCAATATATTTTTCAGGAATTACTTTTTTAATTACATGTTCTATGACATCTCTTTTAATTGTAGATTGTTTTACATAGCCGTCGTGTTGAGTGGAAATAACCACCGCATCAACTCTTATAGGTTTATTATTATCATCGTATTCAATTGTTACCTGTGATTTAGAATCGGGCCTTAAATAAGGCATTAAACCGTTATTTCCTTTTCTTATTTGAGCAAGTTTCTTTACTAATTTATGAGCGTACATAATAGGCATAGGCATCAGTTCCGGGGTCTGGTTACAGGCATATCCAAACATAATTCCTTGGTCTCCTGCACCGCCTGTATCAACTCCCATAGCAATATCAGGTGATTGTGAATGAATAGCATTTAAAACAGAACAAGATTCAGAATCAAATTTATATTCAGCTTTTGTATAACCGATTTTACGAATAATATCGCGAACAATATCCTGAACTTCTATGTATGCATCGGTAGTAATTTCGCCGCCGACCAAAACAAGTCCTGTTGTAACAAAAGTTTCGCAGGCAACTCTTGCATTTGTGTCTTCTTTATATATTGCATCTAATACTCCGTCTGAAATGGCATCACAAATTTTATCAGGATGACCTTCCGAAACTGACTCTGAAGTGAAAAAATATGACATAATTATCCTTAAAAAAATGAAGTGTAAATTTAATGAATTTCTATTTCAGTTGAATCACCGGTGTTAAGTCTTTTATAACTTCCTTTTATCAATGTATTGTTTCCGATAATGGAGTTTTCCAGTAGTGAAGTTTTTATTTCGGAATTTTCTCCTACTATTGAATTTTTAATAATTGATTCCGTAATTTTTGTTCCCTTGCTTATTGTTGCATAAGGACCGATTATTGAATCCGATATTTCTACATCATCAGCTATATAAACAGGATTATTAATTACTACATTATCAAATTTTTTATTTGTGCATTTATCGTCTAATAATATTCTATTTGTTTCTAACATAGTTTCCTGTTTTCCGCAGTCATACCAGCCTTCAACGGGAAAGGTGCAAATTTTTTCTCCGTGTTCAATCATCATTTGCAAAGCATCTGTAAGTTGAAGTTCGCCGTTGGTTCTTATATCTTTTTTAATTAATTCATTTAAACATTCAGATAGGGCATATGCATTTGATATGTAATAAAGCCCTACTATTGCTAAATTGGATATTGGTTCAGTTGGTTTTTCAACAAGTTTTTCAACTTTGCCGTCTTTTATTACAGCCACGCCAAATCTGCGCGGGTCTTTCACTTCTTTCACTCCAATCATAGAACAATTTTTATTAAATACTTCATCAAGGTTTACGTCAAATATTGTATCTCCAAGAATTATAAAAATATCTTCATCATCAAAAGTTGGAATTGCCTTATAGATTGCGTGCCCCAAACCACCCAATTCTTCCTGAACTACAAATTCACAATCCAATTGAGAATATTCATTTTTTACAAACTCTTTAATTTTATCACCAAGATGCCCGATAACAAAGGTGGCTTTGGTTATATTTTCCAAAATTAATTTATCTAAAATATGTGCAAGTATAGGTTTACCCCCAACGTTCAATAACACTTTTGGTATTGTATAAGTGTGCGGTCTTAACCTGCTTCCAACTCCGGCTACCGGAATAATTGCTCTCATAATTATTTATTTTTTTAGATAGAAATTTAAAATTACTTAATCTTGTTTTTATTACCAAATAAAAATAGATTACTTTATCATGAATATAAATAATAGAATCACAAACCTATTCAAAATTAAATATCCTATCATACAAGCTGGAATGGTTTGGGTTTCTGGTTGGCGTCTTGCTTCTGCTGTATCTAATTGTGGAGGGCTGGGCTTAATCGGTTCAGGTTCTATGAATCCTGAACTTTTAGACGAACATATTAAAAAATACAAATTAGCGACTCAAAAGCCATTCGGTATTAATATCCCTTTAATGAGAAAAGATGCTGAAAAACTTATTAATGTAACATTACAAAATGAAGTAAAAATTGTTTTTACTTCTGCAGGGAATCCAAAAATTTTTACTGAAAAATTAAAATCAAAAGATATTAAAGTAATACACGTAGTTCCATCTGTTAAATTTGCTTTAAAGGCAGAAGCAGCAGGATGTGATGCAGTTGTAGGTGAAGGAGTGGAAGCTGGTGGGCATAACGGTGCAGATGAGATAACAACAATGTGTTTGATTCCTCAAATTATTGACGCAATAAATATTCCGGTAATTGCTGCAGGCGGTATTGCTGACGGCAGAGGAATATTAGCTGCTTTTTCTTTGGGTGCTGAAGGCGTGCAAATGGGGACAAGATTCGCCGCTACCTTAGAATCATCCGCACATCCCAATTATAAAAAACACGTTTTAGAAGCCAAAGACAATGATACAGTACTTGCGTTCAAAAAAATTGGATTAGTCAGAATGCTTAAAAACGACTTTGCTTTCCGTTCAAAAAATGCTGAAGCAGAAGGATGGGATGAAGAACAATTAAAAGAATTATTGGGTAAAAAAAGAGAACGTTTGGGTATTTTTGAAGGCGACGAAATCGATGGTGAAATGGAAGCCGGACAAAGTTCAGGGCTGATAAAAAATTTACTCTCTGTTAATGAACTATTTGAACAATTATTAAGTGAGTTCAATGCAGCAAAAGAAAAGCTGTTCAATTAGTGACCGTTCATAACAAATTTCTTTTAACTATAAAATCAATCTGATATTTTTATTCATCAATTAAATAATTTGTGAGAAATAAAATGAAAAAAAGCATCTTATTATTTCTATTAACTTTTTGTGTAATATTTATAGCAAATATTACAACTGCTCAAACTGATGATATTAAAGCTTACAATAACGCATTAGATAAACTAACATCTTCAACAAAAATTACTGCTTTAAAAAAATACAAAACGGATTTCCCGAAAAGCAAAAATCTACACAGAGCAGATTATTATTTATTCAAAGAACACCTAAACATTGCTGAAGAAAATTCTGCTTTATATTATGCTTCATTATATATTTATTCACGCCCTGAAAATTCAAGGAAAAACGCTTATAACTCAGTAGCATATTCTTTAGCGGAGAAAAAATTAGGCTTAGACACTGCACTAGTCTATTCTGAAAAAGCAGTTAAATCAGCACGTAAGGCTAAATCACGTTCACTCTCATCTTTTTTGGACACACAAGCATTTGTCTTACATCAATTGGGAAAAAACAAAAAAGCTTTGGAGCTTCAAACTGAAGCAATTAAAAACAGACCGGACGACCCAAGTATGCTTTATTTTTTATCAATATACCAAGAAGAAAACGAATTTAGACAAGAAGCATTGTTGAACATTGCAAAAGCAATTTATCTTGGACAAACAGGTGAAGCTATAAATAATTTTAATAAGTGGTTAAAAAAGGAATATAAAGATATTAATCAAAGGAAAGCCGAAAGAAAAAAAATTGTTAATAATGTTTTATCCAACAATATAAAAAAACAAGAGAACGATTTAATTTCAAAATCCAATACTGCAGCATACTTCGGGAAAATGAGTATTGATTTAACTATAGCAAATAAATTGGCATTAAGCACTATTAAAAAGATTGATTCAAAAACACCTGTTTCAGATTTAATTGACCTCAGATACAATTATGCAATTGTGTTAAATGCAATGGGAAAGCGAAACCAGGCAATCAAGGAACTAAATAAAGTAAAAGCACTAACTCCAACTTGGATGTTTGACTTCTGGTTAATGATGGGCAAAATATATGAATCAAATAAAAACGTTACTAAAGCGTTAGATTCTTACGCATCGGGTTTGTTTGCTTATGATGACGATAGATTGGTAAGAGCTGCTAATTCCTTAATGGATAAAAATGATTTGAATAAAAATGACCTTGATATTCTTCTTGCAAAAAAGAAAAAAGAAGCATCATCTTTTCATCCAGGTAAATTTAAAGGAAAGAGTAATGGAAAAGTCGTGCTTGCAGAATTATTTACCGGCGCCGAATGTTCACCTTGCGTTGCGTCAGATAAAGCATTTGATATGCTTTCAGAATATTTTAACCGTAAAACTCTTGTAATACTTGAATATCACGTACATATTCCCGGTCCTGATCCGATGACAAATACTTCTACACTTCAAAAGTATGAATACTACGGAAACAACTTTGGAACACCGACCGTGTTTTTTAACGGTACAGAAAAGTTAACTGGTGGCGGATCATCTTTGCTAGCAAAAAACAGGTTCCAGGTTTATAGTCACATCATAAAAAAATATTTAAAGAATAAATCCAAATTTGTTATTTCCGGTTCTGCCAAATTAGTAAGTAATAAAGTTAACTTAAAATTGAATATTTCAAAATTGTCAAAAGCAAAGATAAATGAAGATGATGTTGTAAACATTGCCCTGGTTGAGAAATCAATTAAATATACAGGTTCACACGGAGTGGACAAACATATTTTTGTAGTTAGAAAATTATTAAAAACAAAGGACGGAAAATCTTTCAATCTAAAAAATAAATTAGGTGTTTCCACCGCTGACATATCATTAAAAGATTTAGAAAAAGAGCTAAGTGATTATCTTTCTGCCCCGGATAAATATGGTCATTGGCGATTAGGCCCAAATTATAAAGGTTGGAGAGAAAGAACAGACAAAGTAAATTCAAATAATTTAGCCGTTGTAGTTTGGCTACAGAATACAAGCACAAAAGAAGTGCTTCAATCTCATTTTATTGATGTAAATTAAATTATTATTGCAGAGCGACCAAACCGGTCGTTTTACTTTTCAATTATTTAAGGCTATCACGACCGTACCGTGAAAGCCTTAAAACATAATTGACAAGGCAAAGTCTTAACCTAAACTTTTTATTACTTCATCAATTGGTTTTACTTCATCAAACATTGACAAAAATTTCATCAATACACTTTCTACTTCTGCATCGGGACACGAAGCTCCACTGGTAAGTAATATATCAATTTTATCTTTTGGGGGTAAATAATTTTCAGTAGTTATTTCTTTCTTTATACTTAAATCAAAGTGATTTATATTTATATCATCCAATATTTTATCTGCAGAGGAAATAAAATAAGTGGGAAGTTTATCACTGCAAAGTTCAACTATATGACTTGTGTTAGAGCTGTTATAACCGCCCACAACAATAGCAAAATCTGCATCTCTGTATAATAATTCAATGGTGGCATCCTGGTTATCATTTGTCGCATAGCATAATGTATCTCTTGTATCAGCAAAATGCTCATCTATTTTACCAATACCATATTTTTCTAGCATAGTTTGTTTTAGTAAAGAAGCAATTTCTTCAGTTTCCGTAGCAAGCATAGTTGTTTGGTTGACAACACCTATTTTAATTAAATGCTTTTCTATATTAAATCCTTTTGAATATTTCTCCTTAAAATATTCAAAAAAATCTTTTTTACTTTTTTTGTTCAAAATTACAGAAGCTAAAAATTCTGTTTCTTTCATGTCTCTTACTATAAGAGTGGGTGAACTTTCTTTACTGTGCGAAAATGTAGCTCTTGTTTCCTCGTGTGAATACTTACCGTGAATTATTATAGTGCTGCCTTCATCACCTAATGATGCTGAACGATTCCAGACCTTCTCTACAAAGGGACAGGTGGTGTCGTACTTATAGGGATTTATCCCTTTTTCGTTCAATTTTTTCTCAATTTCTAATGTTGTTCCGAATGCAGGAATTATTACAATATCTTCATTTGATATTTCATCCCAATCTATAATCTGATTTCCTGAAGTATCCATAATAAATTTTACATGTAAGTTTAGCAAATCATTATTTACACCCGGATTGTGAATCATTTCACTTAATAAAAATATTCTTTTACCGGGATTTTCAGCTATAGTTTTATATGCAATTTCAATTGCATTTTCTACACCGTAGCAAAAGCCGAAATGCCTTGCAATAAAAAACCGGACAGGTCCAAAATCCAACATTGTTGGAGAGTAATCTTTTTTCCTAGAATCATTCAATGTACGAATTTTTTTTATCCTAGAAATTATAGAGCTTTGATAATATATAGGTATCTCAAATTTTTTCAATTTTAATATTTATTGTTTTATAAGCTATGACTAAATTTAAAGAATTATAATTCTAAAATCATTTAACAAAGTTTTATCTCATACAGTTTTCGCTTCAAGTACAAGATTATCCGTTAATCACAAATTCTTATCGTTCATCATAATCTTTAAAAATCAGTTTTCTATTATTAATATTTTCATCTTGTAATAATTATATTTAGTTATAAAGGAGTATTAGATGAAACGATTTTTAAGAAATTTTAAATTAACATTTACATTTGCTATAATTGTAAGTGTTGGAATTTTAGCACAACAAAAGTTTTATGTTAATTTAAATGACCGATCCAACGACACATTTAAAGTAACGGTATTTCCTAAAAATCTTACCAATGATAATAATATTTTCCAGTTCGCTTCAACTGCTCCCGGGACATATCAAATTATGGATATTGGAAGATTTGTAAAATCTTTTAATGCCTTTGACGAGGACGGAGACCAAATTGATGTGGAAAAGATTTCAACAAATCAGTGGGAAATTGATGATCCCGAAGATGTTTATAAAATAACTTACACTATTTCAGAAACTTGGGATACTCCCGTTAAAACTAACAAAGTTTATCCTATGACCGGTACCTCAATTGAAGATGATCATGTTTTGATAAACGGACAAGCAGTATTCGGATATTTTAAAGGCAAACAATCCGATCCAATTTATGTAAAATTGGAATATCCTGAAGAGTGGATAGTAGGCACTGCCCTAAAGCTTAATAAAAATGGATTTTATGTGGCAGATACATACGATCATATAGTTGATTCTCCAATATTATTGGGTAAATTAACTAAAGCTGAAACAAAAGTAGCAGATACAGATATTAATGTTTATACATATTCAAAAACGGGTTTAATAAAATCTGATGAGCTGCTTTCTATTATACAAGATATACTTGAAGCAGAAAACAAATTCATCAAAGGATTACCTGTAAAACACTATGTTTTTCTTTTCCATTTTGAAGATATTTCTGCAGGTGCTTGGGAACATTCATACAGTTCAGAATATGTTTTTAGAGAACAACCCTTAACTAAGAATTTTACAAATAGTATTCGATCTGTGGTTGCACACGAGTTTTTTCATATTGTAATTCCATTAAACATTCATAGTGAACTTGTAGAAAAGTTTAATTTTGTTAAGCCCGTTATGTCACAACATTTATGGTTATATGAGGGTATTACAGAGTGGGCATCAGATATTATGCAATTAAGAGCAGAACTATTTACTCTTGAAGATTATTTAAAAGAAATTTCACAAAAGTTAAAGATTAATGATTTCTATAAACAAGATATCAGTCTTACAGAACTTGGTAAACGCGCTACAGAATTGCCTCAACAATACGCAAATATTTATATGAAAGGTTCTGTAATAGGAACTTTAATGGATATTCGTTTGCTTGAACTATCAAATGGTAAAAAGGGATTAAGAGAATTAATAATAGAATTAGCAAACAAATACGGCAAACATAAGGCGTTTAGTGAAAATAATTTCTTTAATGAATTAGTAGCAATGACTTATCCCGAAATGGATGATTTTATTACTAAATACATAAAAAATACTGAACCTTTACCTGTAAAAGAATATTTCGATAAACTTGGAATTAACTATTATGAGTCAAAAGGAGTAGACAGTTCAAAAATTTCACTCGGAATTCGATTTGGTGTAAAGGGACAAAAATTGTTCGTTGCTAAATCTACTAAGGCAGCAGAGACAGGAATTTTGGCAGGTGATATAATTGAGGAAATTGATGGAACTCCTGTTACACTTAAAAATGCACGAAGTGTTATAGGTAAGCTCCATAAATTAAAGGCAGGTGACAGCATAAATATTACAGTGAGCAGAGGAGACAAAAAAATAAAGATAAAACCTGTTTTAACAGCTCAGGAAGTTAAACACGCTTTTGAGGTTAATCCAAATGCTTCTGAGAAACAATTAAAGTTTAGGGAAGTCTGGATGAAAAATTTATAAAACTAAAGGAAGGATTTTTAACATCCCTTTCTTTATTTTATTACTTATGAATTCAAACTTAAAATATTTAATAAATAAATTAGAGAAAGTTAAGAGATTAAACTTTAAAGTTAATCACCCCAACCCTTCATTAAATATCCACCTAAATTGCAATTTAAAAGTATCCAAACCGGATGATTCTACAATTATTACCGAAGAACTGGGTGACTGGGTAAATAATTATGGACAAAAAGTTAATTCGAAAAATATATATAAGTGGACTGCACATAATAATTCTATATTAAAGTTAGAGCATTTAAGGTTCGGTGAAAAAAAACCGGTATTTCTCGTGAGCTTCTATAATGAAAAAAATAATTTATGGAAAAGTTTAAAGCCGTACATTTGTGAACAGGACCTTTATTATGCTGAATTATTTATTGCACCTACCAGCATCAAATTAACCTGGAACATCAAGACCCCAAAACATACCTATACAATTACATCAACTTATTACAGTTAGCTTTTTTCTTCTTAGGTTTTAATTTTACCCTTTACTATATTTACGAACTAAAAATCAGCACAGATGCTATGAATTTAATAGAAAAATTAGAAAAAATTAAAAATCATTTCGAAGAGATAAATCAGAATTTATCAGATCCTGAAGTTCTTTCTGACAGGGAAAAAGTTATAAAACTAAGTAAAGAAAGAAGCGATCTTGAAGACATAATTAAATCTTACAAAGAGTTAACGGATATAATAAACAATATTGAAGGAAATAAAGAAATAATAGCAGAAGGTGGCGAACCGGATTTAATAGAAATGGCTGAAAGTGAATTAGAGGAATTGGAAGCTAAAAAAAATGAAATTGAAGAAAAAATTAAGCTACTTCTTCTACCCAAAGATCCAGATGACAATAAAAATATAATTATGGAAATCAGAGCCGGAACCGGTGGTGATGAAGCAGCATTGTTTGCTGCAGATCTCTACAGAATGTATTCACGTTATAGTGAAATTAAAGATTGGAAAATAGATTTAATTGATTTGAGTGATTCCGGATTAGGAGGAATAAAAGAGGTTGTTTTTTCTGTATCAGGTAAAAATATTTATGGCAATCTAAAATTTGAAAGCGGTGTACACCGTGTTCAGAGAGTTCCGCTTACTGAATCGAGCGGAAGAGTTCATACATCTGCAGCATCGGTTGCCGTTCTCCCTGAAGCCGAGGATGTTCAAATTGAAATTAACCAAGCTGATTTAAGAATAGATGTTTATCGTTCTGGCGGGGCTGGCGGGCAAAATGTAAACAAGGTTGAAACTGCTATCAGAATTACACATATCCCAACAGGAATTGTTGTTCAATGCCAGGATGAAAGATCTCAATTAAAGAACAGACAAAAAGCAATGAAAGTTCTTAGAGCTAGACTTTACGACGTTAAGCTAAAAGAACATAATGCTCAAATATCGGCTCAAAGAAAATCAATGATTGGAAGCGGTGATAGAAGTGATAAAATAAGAACATATAATTATCCCCAAAACCGTGTAACTGATCATAGAATTGGACTCACGCTTTATAATCTCGCAAATATTATGGAAGGTGATTTAGACGAGCTTTTGGAACAAATAAAAATTGCGGATCGAGCAGAAAAACTTCAGGCAAGTAATTGAAAGAAATAATAATTTTAATCTAAAGTGCTTTTATAGTAATTAAACTAATATCATCTTCATAATTTCCGCCTGTAAAATTTCGAAATTCTTCTTTCAATTTTTTCATTGGGTTGTCTAATAATGACATATTTTTTATTACTTCACTCATTTTTTTAGATCCGAATTGTTCACCTTCTGTATTACGAGATTCAATTATTCCATCAGTAAAAATAAAAATATAGTCGTTTTTATTTAAACTTAAATTGACATCTTCATAATTTCCGTCCGGTGCAAACCCTAATAACAAACCTTTTGATCGCAGTTTTCTTAACTCGTTGTTAACTCTGTCAAGATATAGAATAGGTAAATCACCGGCACCTGTATATTTTAATGTTTTTTCCTTTTTATTTAATATAATAATAGAAAGTGTTGCAAAAACTTCTGAAACTTTAGCGTCTTTATAAACGGATTTATTAACCTGCTGTAAAATAACACTTGGAGTTAAATCTTTTGTGTTCTGCAAAACAACTCTAATTGCACTTCTAACGTAGCCTGCATAGGCGAATGCAAAATACCAAGCTCCCCATTTCTTACCCATAACATCACCCAGAATAATTGCAAGGTTATTTTCATCAAGTGTAAAATAATCTAAAAAGTCTCCCCCCGGTATCCCTTTATAAGTCTGGTGCCATTGTGTTATCTCAAATCCTTCAAATTCAGGTGCTTCATTGGGAACAACTTTTATGTGCATTGAATCTGCTGCATGTTGTAACTCTGAAACGGCCTTTTGTCTTTCTTTACCGAGACTTTTAACTATTGCACTTACTTTTGCAACAACAACTCTAGGTCCTGCAGTTTTTAAAACATAATCGGCAATACCCAGATTATAACCTTCAAGTATATCGTCTTCTTCACCTTTAGATGTTAAAAAGACAAAAGGAATTCCTTTAAGAGAATCATCAGCTAAAACCATTCTTCTAAATTCAAAGCCATCTTTCTCCGGCATCATAATATCGGATATAATTAAATCAGGTTTAAATTCCTTAGCTTTCTTAAATCCTTCACCTGCACTTGGCGCAAATTCGCATTCAAATCCCACCTTCTTAAGATTATATTGAAATAACATTCCGAGGGATTTATCATCGTCTACTAATAAAATCTTTGCCTGTTGTTCTGCAAAATTATTTTCAACATTATTTTTTTTTCCGTAACTTTTATAAATATCAGAACGTCTAAGCAATGCCTGAATTTTAAAGAGAAGATCATCAATTTCTATAGGTTTAAAAATTAAATCGTCTGCCCCGGCATCAAGTGCTTTTGATTTGCTGCCAATCGTGGGGTCACCTGTTATAAATATAAAAGGAATTAAACTGTGCTTCTTATTTTTTCTTACTATGCTGCAAAACTCATAACCGTCCATTTCTGGCATTATAATATCACATAAGACCAAATCTATATTATTGTCATCTAAAATTTTCTGTGCTTCCGAAGGTTTTGAAGCTTCATATATATTATAGAAGTTTGAAGTAAGCTGTTGATTTAATAATTCTCTAATTATAGGATCATCATCAATTATTAAAACAGATTTTTGTGTTTTACCATTCATAAAAAAATATTTAGAAAATTAAATAGATAGTGTAACGGAGAACAGAATTAATATATAATACAAATAATTATTTTTATAAATCCATTAACAGGCTATGAGAAACTGCTTATGGCCTCTTCTTTCGTAGAGAAAGCTTCAAAAACACGATACATTCTTGTAAGTTCAAACATTGAATGAACAGCAGGTTGAAATCCTACAAGTTTTAAATCTCCGCCTAATGCTGTTATTTTTTTTAATGTAACAACTAAAGCACCAAGAAATGTAGAATCGATAAATTCACATTGTCTTATATCAACTACAATTTTGCGAGCACCCTCTTCAATATCCTGTGCCAAAGTCAGTTTGAATTCTTCGGCTTCTTTTAGTGTAGCTCTTGTCAGATTTACAATTTCAACTATAATATCATCGTATTTTTCTTTTGTAAAATCCATAAATAAATCCCAAAATAATTAACTTTGTGAAATATCAATCGTTAGAACGATTTTCAATTTTATACTTTTCCATTAATCTATAAATAGTTGCACGCCCTAATTTTAATTTCTTTGCAGCTTCCACAATGTTGCCCTGTGTAACTTCAAGGGCATGCCTTATTGAATCTTCTTTTAATTTTTCAAAAGGAATTATGTTATCACCTTCAAATAATCCACCTTCTTGTTCAACATAGCTCGCTTCTTCATTAGTTCTCATATGAACAGGTAAATCCTCAACATCAATCATATCATTTTCAACAATAATAATACATCTTTCGATAGTGTTTTCCATTTCCCTAATATTTCCGGGCCATTCATATTCATAAATGTATTTAATTGCACGTTTTGTAAATCCTTTGATATCTTTTTTTAATTTTTGATTGCATTTTTTTAAAAAATATTCAACTAAAACAAGAATATCGCTTTTCCTCTGACGTAAAGGAGGAATATAAATTGGAAATGAATTCAATCTGTAATAAAGATCTTCTCTAAAGTGCTTTGTTTTAACAGCTTCTCTTAAATCTATGTTTGTAGCTGATAAAATTCTTACGTTTGTTTTAATAAGTTCTGTCCCGCCAACTCTTTCAAATTCTCTTTCCTGAATTACACGGAGTAATTTAGCTTGTAACAGCATTTCTAACTCACCAACTTCATCAAGAAAAATAGTTCCTTCATTTGCAAGTTCAAATTTACCGAGCTTTCTTTGGTGGGCTCCGGTAAAAGAACCCTTTTCATGCCCAAACAGTTCGCTTTCTAGTAATTCACGAGGTATTGATGCACAATTTACAACTATAAACGGTTTGTCTTTTCTTTTACCATTGTAATGAATTGCTTTTGCAATAAGTTCTTTTCCTGTTCCGCTTTCACCATTAATTAAAACTGTAATGTCGTTATCTAATACCTTTGAAACAAGTTTAAATACTTCCTGCATTTTTTTATCAGCAGAAATGATATTATCAAAGCTATATTCTTTTTGAACTGATTCTTTTAAATTTTCTAATTCTTTAGTAAGTTCATAGTTTTTAATTGCATTTTTTACAGCAGGTTCTAACCTTTGTACATCTATCGGTTTAGGGAAATAATCGTAAGCACCGTACCTTAGTGAATCTACTGCTGTTTCAACATTCCCTTGAGCAGAAAGCATAATCACGGGTAATTGTTCATCCTTTGTACGAATCTTTTTTAATACTTCTAGACCACTGATTCCAGGCAGCATAATGTCTAACAACAATAAATCAGGTTTTTTTGAATCTAATCTTTTCAATAATGTTTCACCTGAATCGAAAACTTCGGTTTCATAATCCCATTTATCTTTTACCCAATATTTTAAGAGCTTAGATATTGCTTTTTCATCGTCCACAATAAAAATAACTTTACTCACTGTACTCCTTTTATAATTGGTTTACTAATAATAATGGTAGTTTAATATTAAATGATGTTCCTTTACTAACATCACTTTGAATAGAAATAAATCCTTTATGTAAATCTACAATTTGTTTTACAAAAACCAAGCCTAAGCCTGCGCCTTCTGTTTCTGATTCATTTCCTTCTGCCCTATAAAATTTTTGGAAAACAAAATTTATATCTTTTTCAGCAATACCTACACCTGTATCAGAAATAATTATTTCAAATTCTTTATAAAGAGTTTGCCCAATTACTGTTATGCGTCCCCCTTTGGGTGTAAATTTAATTGCATTATTTAATAACTCAATTAAAATTTGATAAACTTTATCATCATCAATAATTAAAATATTTTCATCATCGGGAAGGTCAGTTGTTAAATTAATTTCTTTCTTAATCACAATTGGTTTAATTTCAGTTATTACTTTTTCAATTAGTTTAACAATATCAACTCGTTTTTTTTCAAGTTTTATTTCCCCGCTTTCTAATTTGGTAATATTTAGTACATCATTAATTAGTCTAGCTAATCTTTTTCCTTCATTTAAAATTATTTTATTAAATTCTTTTCTCATTTCAACAGGCATTTGTATATCAGTATCAATAGTTTCTGAAAAGCCGATAATGGATGCAAGAGGAGTTCTCATTTCGTGTGATATACTTGACATAAATTCGTTCTTTAACCTGTTTAATTCTTCCAGTATTGATTTACTATAAGTTGATCTTTGCCTTTCAATTAAAATCAATCTGTTTGCTTCATTAAGTTTTTCATCAAGTTCTAATATTCTATTTTGATCATTAATTCTTTGTGTTATATCTCTGCCAATACCTATTAAATTAATTATAGTACTATTTTCTTTTATTGATCTGCAATTAAATTCATAAATAACATTGTTTTCTTCTTTAGGTAGTACTGATACTTGAAATGTTACCATTTTATCATTATTTAAGAGTTTGTTTATAGATTCGGAAACAGAGCCTACATATGATGAATCTATTAAATCTGTAAAATGTTTGCCTATAAGATCGGTAGTATTATATCCGAGTTTATTAGCTCCGCTATCATTAACTACTTCAAAATATCCGGAAGGATTTAAGATAAATATTAATTCTTCAGAAACATTTAACAGAATTTCAAACTTATTCTTAAAATTATTTTTCTTAGTAGAATTATTTTTCATTAAAATAATTTAATTTTTATAATTAAAACTTCCAATTTTAATTACTTCTTCTTAACAAAAAAAACAAGATTATTATAATAACAATACCCATTAAAATGTAAATCCACTCGGGTGTTTCTTTTAATTTAAAGGGTTTATACTTAACATATATAGTTTTTCCGGAACCAATCTCATTGGGCTTAAATTTCCAGATTAAAGTTTTTCCGTCTTTTTCGGTAGAATTATCATCATAAATTTTTCCATAAAAAGTATATTTATATGTAATGCTGTATTTGCTTGAGTCTGATGCAAGGCTGTCATTTATTGAAGGTATCTTTTGTGTAAAGATTTTAATACCGGTACCGTCATCAATTAGTGAAAATTTTGAGTCCTGGAAGGTTCTTGAATAATTTAAGGAATCTATGCTATTGAACGTTATATTTATTATTGCGTGAGTTGTACCGTCTGTAGAATCTGTGTAAAGTTTTATCTCTTCTAATTTATAATATTTTGATGAAAATTCTTTTTTTAAAAAATCGGTGTTAAAATATGTTAAATGTTTCAACTCATCAGAGTTAATATCATAAAGCAAATTACTCCAATAATGAAGACTCATTTTACCTGAACCATCAGGGTAAATATTAACGTCTTGAATATAATTTAAACATCCCGATAAAAGAATGAGATAAAAAACTGAAAATATTCTAATTAAAATGCTTAGTTCTTTTTTTCTCTTTAGCTTAAAAATATTGCTGATCACGATTATTAAGAGGTAAATTTGATAACTCTAAATTATGGATAAATTTACAATTTTTCACTATTTTTATTATTCATTAAAAAAAAGAATTGTTATGCCGACATACGAATATAAATGTAATAAATGTGAGGAAAGGTTTGATCTGTTTCAAAAAATGAACGACAAACCGATTGAGAACTGTCCATTTTGTAAAGGTAATGTTACCAGATTAATAGGTTCCGGTATAGGCATTATTTTTAAAGGTTCTGGTTTTTATGAAACCGATTACAAACATAAAGAAACAAAATTTTCGTCCACCAACAACGAAACAAAAAAAGTATCTAAAACTGATACAAAAGACACTACTATAAAAGATGTATCTAAAGAAACAAAGAGTGCAGCTAAATAATAAAACATTTAAATAGATATTAGAAATCAGCACCAAGAGAAATGTAATGTATTGGCGACGAAAAGCCATCCATATTATATGCCCAACCTACATCATATCTTAATAAAAAGTTTAAGAAGAAAACTCTTGCACCTATTCCGGTACCTATTAATAGGTCCTTAGTTATTATATTTCCGTTTTTATCTCTGGTAAATAATTGCAAGCTACTCGTTTTATTCCAGGTAGCAGCGGCATCTATAAATATAGCTCCTTGCATATTACTGAAGAATAGTGGCAGACCCCCTGTTAGCAAATATCTAATTAATGGAAATCTTAATTCTAGATTTAACATTGTATATTTAGAACCTATGCGTTCGGCGTATTGAAATCCACGTAATGGAACACCTGCTGTTAAAAAAACAAAATCAGAGTTGGTTTCAATAGGTACTTCTTGAGTAGCAAATTTTCTATTTATCCAATTTTCCGTTCCACCTAAAAAGAATCTTTGCGGATTTGCACCACCCGAATATCCCCCTGCAAGTCTAACAGCAAAAGAATAATAACCTTCTCCCATTTTGAAATAAGTTCTATAATCACCTGTTACAGAATAAAAACTTAAACGGTTATCCGAAATTCCGGGATTTCCAAATAAATCCAAACGATATCGAGAACCGTCAATAGGAGCAGTAATTCCCCAAAGCACGTTGTCCTTAACTAAACTAATAGTAGGAATAATAAAAGAAGATTTTGAAATAGGTACCGTTGGGTTATCTAAATTTTCTTTCGAAACTCCAAAGAAACTTAACCCTGCATCAACTCTGTAAAACTTGTTGATTGGATAGCTTGCAGAGAATACAGCCCCGAAATTTCTAAACCTAAAAAAATCAGTAGTTTGTCCTTGTGCTAAAAATACAAATCTCGCAGTATGAAAGAGTTGAACACCGTAGTTAATTCTCTTTGCTAAATAAAAATAGGATAAACCGTAATCACTATTTTTCAAATCAAACTGTAGACTTGTTTGACCAATAAGTCTATGATTACCAAGTACATCACTAAATGATAAAATGGTTGTACCCGTTAATCCGTATAGTGTACTGTAACCAGCATTTGCATAAATCAAATCTGGTGAAAATGTTATTTTATACCTGTGAACTTTATAGTCGCCGTTTTCATCTAAATTATCTACAGGTTTAAATTTGTTTTTAGCTTTTTCTATTTTATTTTTTTCTTCATCACTCTTAGGACCGAATACAAAATTGTCATAAGATACATCTATTGAATCACTTATTGTATTTGTTGTATCTGAATATTGCCCTGTATAGAAATCTATTTTTATTGTTTTTGTTGAATCTGCCTTTTTAGTTTCACTTAGTTTTTCGACTTTTATAGTTTTTTTCTCTTTTAAGCTCGTTACGTAAATTGTAGGTTTTAACTTTTTAAAGTCTGTTTTAGAAATAAATGGATTATTCATCAAATAAATATTATAAGATGATTGTGCCAGGGAAGAAAAAGTGAGTTTCTGTCCGTCTTTTGATATTGAAATTTGAGATATACCGTTTAAAGAATTAGTTATAGGTATAGGGGTAATATCTGCAACTGCTTTAACGGAATCATCCTTTGTAAGCACTATTCTTTTTTTGTAAATATTTGTAATTCCACTAGCATCAGAAATAAATAAAATTTCTAGCCCTTCAGGTCCTGCTAAAGGATATGATTCTGAAGCATCTGGCGTATCAGTTATTCTTTCAATTTTTAATGAATTTATATTTATTGAATAAATATCATCTTTGCTATAGTTATAATTATAAATTTTAAAATCTTTTGGCATAGGACCAATATTTAAATTCCCATTTCTATCGGATGCAAATAAAATATTTCTACTGTCAGGTGACCAGCTTGGATTTTTATCTGTAAAAATATCATTAGTTAAATTTCTTAATCTTTTAGTACCCAAGTTGTAAGTATAAACATCTGACTGTTTAGCATTATGTCCTATAAAAACAATTCTTAATCCGTCAGGTGACCACGCGACACTATTCATTCCATCTAGTTCAATAGGCAAAGTGATGTTATCACCGGATTCAACATCAATCAAATAAATTACATCAAAACCAGCGCTTTTGGCAGTCATTGCAATTTTTTTCTCATCAGGTGACCAAGTTACTCCGGGAGTAATAACATTTAGTTGTTCAAAGTCAGCAGTTGTATTTCCGTGTATAAGTTTTTTAATAATATGACCGTCAAATGCACTCATTATAAATAGATCAAAATAAAAATCACGATTTGATATAAAAGCAATTTTGTCACCTTGTGGAGAAATTGAAGGGATTATATTATAAAAACCGTCATCATTTTCAGGGTCAGTTAATCTTTTAGAAAAATCTTCAGGGTCTACTCTGAATGATATATCAGGCCAATAAGTTTTCTTTATATATTTTTTCCAACGTTTATTCAATTCTTTTATTGATAGACCTAAAGCTGCCTTAAAGCCAGCTTCAACATTACCTGTACCTTTAACTTTATTTATTAATTCACCGATTTTCTCTTTGCCGTATTTTTTAGATATATAATAAAAGACAGATTGTCCGCCTCGATAGGCCAAAAATCCGTTAAGTTGCATAATATCAGGAAGGTGTTCACTAATTGCTATATCTCTTATGAACATATCTGATTTTATATCCCAACCAAGAGCTTGATATTCTGCCATCCCTTCATTAAACCACAAAGGCAATACAATGGAAATTCTGTTAGCAATAATGTTTTGAATAGACCCACCATAAAACATATCATTCAAAATTGCATGGCTTAGTTCATGATGAATAAGATGCCTAAAATCTTTATACGAACCCATAAATTGAATAACAACACGATTTTTAAATAACTCTGTAAATCCCTGTATACCTTCACTTAAATATTGGTCTGTTGTGTTGGTTTCCTGAAAATCATTTATGGAATTATAAACAATAATTGTTATCCTATTATTGATTTTGTAATTATAGCTATTTTGTAAAGAAGTTAAAGCTCGTTCGGCTGCTTTGGTAGTAAACTCAGCAATCTCTTTACCCCTTTGTGAAAAGTATATATCAAAATGTTTTGTTTGTACATAATACCAGGTAAAGCCTTTATACTGAACTTTATTTTGTCCGAACTGCCCAAACAATATAGATTGTGCAAATGTTGCAAATAAAAAAATTTTTAAAATACACTTTATCATAAATCACTCCACGGATTTTTAGATAATTATAAAATCAATTTCTGTTTTTTTAATATCAGCTCTTATTAATTTAACCCTTATTTTATCTCCTAACCTATATCTTCTGTTAGTTCTTTCTCCAATTACTGAATAACTATTTTCATCATAAAAATAATAGTCATTTTTTATATCTCTCAACCTTACTAATCCTTCTGCCAAATTATCAATTAATTTAATAAATAAACCAAAATAAACTAAACCAGATACTATTCCATCAAACTCATCGCCTATATGGTTACTTAAGAATTCAACTTGTTTTAACTTAATAGAATATCTTTCAGCTTCTACAGCATCTCTTTCAGTAGCGGAAATATGTTCACATAAGTTATTTAAGTACTTTCGATCCTTATATAATGTTTCACCTTTAGCTGTATAATTATTTAGCAATCTATGGACTTCTAAATCTGCATATCTTCTAATGGGCGATGTAAAATGTGTATAATATTTAAAACCTAACCCATAATGACCAATATTTTTTGTTGAATATACAGCCTTTGCCATTGAACGAATTGCAAGTTCGTTTATTAATGCCTGTTCATCCGTTCCTTTAGCTTTTGAAATCAAAGTCTGAAATTTATTTACCTTTGTTTCTGAATTGGCAGAAAAATTATATCCTAATTTTTTTACAAAATTTGCAAATTCTTTCACTTTATCTTTGTCCGGTAAATCATGCACTCTATAAATAAATTCTTTAATCTTAGTTTTCCGCTTTTTTGTTATGCTTTCTGCAACTAACTTATTTGCAAGAAGCATAAATTCTTCTACTAAAGAATTACTTTGCATAAATCCTTTCAATACAACATTTATTGGCTTATCATCTTTATTAAGTTCAATTTTTACCTCCGGAGTAAAAAACTCAATACTACCTTCTTTAAGTCTTTTTTCACGCAGTTTTACAGCAAGATTGTTTAATTTTAGTAATTCTTCACAGTATTCTCCGGTTTTACTATCAATTATTTCTTGTACTTCCTCATAGGTAAAACGTCTGTTACTATTTATAACACATTTTTTTGTGTAAAAGTTTAATATTTTTCCTTTTTTTGTAATTCTTATAAAAACCGAAAAAGTTAACCTATCTTCACTTGGTTTTAAAGAACAAATATTGTTTGAAATTTCTTCAGGAAGCATAGGTATAACCTTGCCCACTAAATAAACACTATTACCTCTTTTCTGTGCTTCTTTATCGAGTTCGTTATTTGGGTTTACATAGTGAGAAACATCAGCAATATGTACACCTGCTAGATAATTGCCCTCTTCATCTTCTTCTACAGACAAAGCATCATCAAAATCTTTTGCGTCATAGGGATCAATTGTAAATACTGTTTTGTCTCTGTAATCTAATCTCCGCTTAATTTCATCTTCTGATATGGAAAATTCTACATTTTTTAATTCCTTTAATACTTTTCTACTAAATTTATAAGGTAGATTAAATTTTTCTACAATTGAAATAAAATCATTTTTATCATTAGTTTTTTCTTCTTTAAAAGATACGACATTACCTTGAGGATTTATTTCTCGTTTATCCCATTTAATATTTATAACAATAACTTTATCATTAAGATTTATATCGCTTGAAATTTTTCCATTTACTACAATTTGTTTATGTATTTTATCATCTATTGGTTGCACAAAAATTTTCCTTCCTTCCTTTTTTAAGTAACCTTCAATTTGTTTTCTACCTCTTTTTACAATTTCAACTATTTTCCCTTCAGCACTTTTACCGTTTCCACCTATAATTTCAACCTTAACAGTATCACTATCTAATGAATTAGATAAATTTTTACTTGAAATGTATATGTCTTTTGCTTTAGAATTATTAACAACAACAAAGCCGTAACCGGATTTGTTTACTTGAAGGATACCGTCAACAAAAATTGGATTCGACTCAAGATTTAGTATATATCGTTTCCCAATTTTTTTTATAAATTCCTCTTTTTCTAAATTATAGAGCACTGCTTTTAAGGCACTATACTCGTGTTCCTCCTGAATTTCAAGGCGTTTTGCAATTGCTTTTCTTTTAAATTGCCTGCCGGGGTTATTTTTAAAAAGGGATTTTACTTTACGTTTCACTAAAACTCGAATTTATATTTTATACCCAGCTCATTTATCATTTCTCTCAATAAACTGGATTCCGTTAGAGCTTCTTTTCTTTCAACTCTAATAAAAAATTTCTGAAAAAAAGGATATTCAATTCTAACATTGGTCCTACTAAGGTCTTGAAATACTTCAGTTGTACCTCCAATTGTATATTTAAATTTATTTACTTTACCGGAAAGACTGAATTTTGTATAAGATCCTACCTGTTTAAGTTCAACACTTCTTATATAATCTCCTGCGTATGAATTTAACAAACCACCAATTAAAGAACTTGCAATGATTGAAGCAGTTCCGGTAAGAGCGTTTTGTTGTGTATTTATAAATCCTTCTCCTGTAGTGGTAAAGTGCCCAGTTACAATAAACATAATTGCATCTGAGGCATCTTTTGTTAAGTCTGGAATATCTTTATCGATATTACTAGTTCCATAGTATACGGCTAAATTATCTTTAGTTTTAACAAAGTTTTTATTTAGATCTTGCAGTGGTCCTTTAAGTTTTACTTTTACCGCCACTTCTCTTTCCTGAGATGTAGTATTTATGGAATCAATCGTTGGTTCATAATAATAATCTCTGTAAATACCAACAACATCCAGATAAGGATTTGCTAATTCATTTTCAAATCTAAGTGTTCCTTCAGCTTCAAAAGTTTTTGTTAAAAACTCTAATGTTGAACCTTCCCTTAACGTTAAAGTGCCAAATGCTCTTGGTGTTCCTTCAACTGTTTTATATTGAAAATTACCACTAATGTTTGCGTTAAGAATTTGATTGAACTCTTTGTCCAATACAAATGTTATACTTGCTTCATCTTCAACTTTAATATCAACATCAAATACTAAATTATCTGTTGACTGGCTTTTTTTACTACGTGATGAATCTCGTTGTCGGGATAATTTAATTAAATTATCGAAGCTTGATATGTCCTTATCTACATTAATTGTATCACTTACATATTTATATATAAAATTACTTCTTGTGTTCGTAAAAGATGGTTTAGCCTGTGCGAAAGTGATATTTGCTCTTTTAACTAAAAGAGGTGCTTTTAAATATTCCTTATTAGAATCAATTATAAATTCTGCCTTACCTCGAGTCGCTACAACAAGATCTCCATAAACAAGTGGGCTGACTGCTTTTGATGCATTATTCAATATTTTAAGCTGTCCATTTAGGAAAACTTTTTGGGAAGTAAACCTATAATTTTTGAACTTAGTGTTTCCAAAACCTGTTAGGACACCTCCGTCCTTTGTACCTTCAATATTTGCTAAGTACATACTATCTAAATTAATAACACCATTATCAGCACTAAACTTTATAAATGCATTATATTCCATATTGTTGAAGTCTGAAATAAAGGAAATATTTTTAACAATTGCACTTCCCGTGGGTAATAAATTATTCAGCTTCCCCTTAAAATCTAAATCAGCAAATAAAATACCACTTACATTAGTAAATTCAGGAATAAAATTACTAATAGTAAAAAGATTAAAATTATTTGCAGTAACTTTTACATTCGTATTTACATTATTAAGTAGTCTGTTGTTTATTTTATTTAAGCTTAAATCAATTGGAATGCTTCCTGCAATAGATAATATAGGATTTTTCAACGAATTTGATAAATCTGTAATTGAAAGATCTACTGTTAAATTTTTATTTAAATAATTTAACTTACTTTTAAGATTTCCAACTTTATGTTTTCCCACTGAAATGTTATTGACACTTAGGTTAAGTTCTATTTCGGGAGATGAATAATTACCTCCAATTGATGCATTAAACCCGATTACACCGTTAATATTTTTAAATTGTTGTCCATTCAAGATATTATTTGCAATTTCAGATAAATTTATTTTATTTACATTAATTAACAATTGATGGTTTTTATTTTTATTCAATGATCCACTGATTTTTAGCCTGCCATTACCATGAGTAAGGAGAAAATTATTAAAATTAATTTTACCTTTTGAATATAAAAGATTTAACTCGCCTTCATTTTTTATTAAATATTTTTTAAACATAAAATTTAATTGGTTAATTTTTAATGTAGAGGTTAAATCATTAAAAATAGTTTCTCCTTTAATATTAATTTTAAGTTTATTTTCAATATCAGCATTAAAAGAAAATATGCCTTTTCCATTTTTAAGCTTATAATTCAATTTAATATTCTTTATATCACTACCGGCAAAAACCCTCTTTGTATTTAATTTAATGCCAGCAATTAAGTCAGTAAGATTAGCGAATCCCAATGTATTAATAAGATTTACATCTAGAGAAAGATTTGAGAGAAAATATACTCCAGTTTTCCCCCATATTTTTACATAATCTAAACTGCTATTGAAGAAAATTTTTATACTATCACTCTTATTAGTAATACTACCTTTAAGCAAACCACTTATATTTATATTATCACTACCAATAAAAGGTGATCTTAAGTTAAACTGTTTAAATCTAATTGAAAAATTAAGGCTGTCATTACTAGAAAGATTGATTTTATCGTTCACTATTCTTTTATTTTTTTGTGACAAAATCAATAGAGTATCTTCAGTAAAAGTGATTTTAGCAATCTCTTTATTAATTACATTTTTTAATGAGTTTATTTCACTTACAACAATATTCGTTATATTATTTATTGAAAACCTACCTTTTAATTTAGCATCAATCTTGTTTGAATTAATATTCAGCTTACTTATATAATCGTTGTTACCGGTAATAATTATTTTAAAGTTATTACTATCTAATAGTGTATTATTTATGTATGAATTTTTCAATTTTAAATTGCTGGATAAATTAAATTCACCTTTTTTATTTATTATCCCGTTACCAGTAAATATTAAATTTAGATTCGTAACTAATGAAGAATCATTACTAAAATCAGAAATATTAAAATTTTCTAATTCTGCTTTTATATCAAGTTTGAGATTATCAACTTTACTCCACAAAATATTACCAGTAGCACTAATAGAAGTTAAATCAGACACAGCATCAATTTGATAAATTACTTTACCGTTCTTTATGTTTGAAGATAAAGTTAGGACATCAAACTTTATGTTGTTGTAAAACGAATTATTTGCATTAATATTAATTGTTGAGTTCATCGATAAAAAGTCTGTACCGGTTCCAAAAATATTTATTTTAGAATTTAGTTTTACAGGTACTTTTAATATTGGATACAGTGAAATATTTTGAGTTTTGATTTCACCATAATAAACACTTTCCCCACTTAAAAAATTCATTTGAATATTACCAAATATATTCCCTTCATCATAGGTAATCTTAAAATTACTTATGAAACCAAATTCTCTCCCTCTAAATGAAAGTGTGTCAATTTTAATTTCTTTCAATTCTTTAAATAAAGGTAAATTTAAAAATGTTAATTTCTCAGAAATCTCATCAGCATATAATATACTATTGTAAATATTAGCTTCAATATTTATACTATCTAGATTATCTAATTCTGTTATTCTCCCTTTTATATGCAGATGAGATTTACCAACGCCAATTTTTAATTTGTTAACAGCTAAATCGTTGAATTTACCATTAGCATTCAACTCCACATTTACAATTCCATCTATTGGTAAAATTGAAGGAACCAGTTTACCGATTTCGTTCAGGTCTAATCTTTCAGATTTAAGGTTTAAATTAACAGCAGCATTACCGAATAAATTATTCTCCAAAGCATATAATAGTTTATTCTTCTTCATCCATCCATTTATAACAAAATTAGAATTTGATGTTTCAACCTGAAGTTTTTTGACTAATAATTTTTCGTTATCAATAGTTATATGAGACTCAATATTTTTAATACTCAAAGAGTAAACATTAAGTTTGCAGCTAAATGAGTTTATAACAAGATCGTAAAATTTCCTGTTTAAGTCTAAATTTACACTTAAGGAAGCATTTATATTTTTTATGTTTAAATTTTGAGTGGTTAAAGAATCATAAATTATTTCTGAATCTCTAAAGTCACTATCATGCAAATAAAATTGAACATTATTTAAAACTACATTGGATATTGTGATAATAAATGGAAATGGTTTCGGTTTAGTTTCCTTTGATTTATCTGTAGAATTAAAAATATTATCCAAATTCGTGTTACCGTTTTTATATTTAATTAGTTCTATTTTCGAATTTTTTAACTCCAGTTTTCTTATCAATAATTTTTTAAATAAAAGCTGTAGTGGACTCGTTTTTAATTCAATAGTTTCAGCTTTTAATAAAGTATCCTTTTTTGCAGTAATGACGACATTTCTTAGATAAAGAGATGTAAGTAGCGTTCCATCAATCTTTTCGATTGATAGCCGACCATTTATTGAATTGTTTACTTCATTAACTACGGTTTTACGTAAATATTCTCTGAATGTTGAAGTCTGACTAATACCAAAAAATAGAAAAACTAAAAATAGAAATGCAATGAAAATAGAAATGAAGAAATTTACTATTTTTTGATACAGAGTTCTTTCTTTTATTTTTAATTTTTCTTTTGCCAAAACTTAAAATATATATTATGAATTTATTTATAGATAATTTTTTATAAAAAGAATATCAAGTATTTTTTAATCAATTATTAAGAAGAATTAAAGCAAATGAAATGTCAGTGTAAAACAATGAAGTAGTTATTAAAATTCTATCCATTATATTTAGAAATAATTGATTCAATTATTTTGCTTGTAGACTGTTGTATAACAAATTCAATTGATTTAACTTCCCCACCGTTTTTTAGCACGATGTCTTTACCAACTATTTCATCAATATCCCAGTCAGCACCCTTTACTAATATATCCGGAATTATTTTACTTATAAGATTTTCAGGGGTTTCTTCGTCAAATAGAACTACATAATCAACAGGTTTTAAATTTGATACAATTAAAGTTCTATCTCTTTCCGGAATAATCGGTCTATTGTTATCTTTATTTTTTTTAACGGAGACATCGCTGTTAACACCGACTATTAAAACATTACCTAATTCTTTAGCTTTATTTAAATAATCTATATGTCCAGCATGAATGATATCAAAACAGCCGTTTGTAAATACAACTTTCTTATTTACAGATTTTAATTCCTTCCTCAGTGATAAAATTTCATTTAATGATTTTAACCAATTCATCAATTTCCATTCTCAGCAATATTAAATAAATGATCAATTTCAATGGGTACAATTCCGACTTCTTCGCACACTAGCCCACCGGCATAATTTGCCAAATATGATGCTTCTAAAATATTTGCTCCTGCGGCGAGGGACATTGTTAAAGTGGAAATAACCGTGTCACCTGCACCGGAAACATCTGCAACCTTCCTTGCTTTAGTAGGCATTCTTTTTTCCTCCTTATCTTTCTGAAAAATTGCTATCCCTTCTTCTCCTAAGGTAATTAGAATATTTTTGGCATTTAATTTTGAAAGAAATTTTTTACCAACGTCTGAAATATCTTCGTTGCTTTTAATTTTTATCCCTAAAACATCTTCGGCTTCTTTCCTATTCGGTTTAAATACAGTTACATCTTTATAGTTAAAGAAATTATTAAACTTGGGGTCAACTGTTATTAGAATATTATGTTTATTTGCAAGCATAATTATCCTATTAATTAAAGTGGGTGTTAATACGCCTTTGTTATAGTCCTGTAAAATTACTGCATCAATTTTATTTATTTTAGATTCAAATAGATTATATATCTTTCCCTCTATATCTTCATTCAAATAAATTTTACTTTCTTTATCAATTCTTACTACGTGTTGACTGCCAGCTATTACTCTTGTTTTTGTAGTAGTTGGTCTGCTATCATCAATAATTATTCCGTCATTTGTAATGCTTGCTTCATTTAACAATGAAGAAAATATTGTGCCGTGATTATCATAGCCAATCACACCAATTGGAAGCGGTATTCCATTTAATGTTTGAATATTTAATGCAACATTAGCCGCACCCCCAAGGCGATAAAATTCGTTTTCCACTTCTAAAACAGGTACAGGTGCTTCAGGTGAAATTCTTTTTACATCACCCCAAAAATATGAGTCAAGCATCATATCTCCTATGATAGCAATTTTTTTATTATTAAAATTTGCTTTTAAATCTTTAAGCCTATTTTTTCCTATTTGAATCATATAGCCAACTTATTTATCAATTTTAAAATCTATTTCTTTTTTATATGCGCAAGTGGATTATCGAGATGAAGAACCAGTAAACCATTATCCGTACCTATCCACATTGAAGCTCCGTCAAAATAAAGAGCTTGCACTTTTGTCGAGAACATATCTACATTATCAAAATCTAATCTTTTAACTTTTCTTGTTCTTTTATCAATTATAAATAGTCCCCTGCCTAATTCTTTTTTCTCTCTGGTGTAAAAGGAATATATGCCTGCCCATATTTTATTACCAGTTTTAGCCAGTGCAAATACACCATTATCAGCTAAACCATCCCTTTTTGAAATCCTTTCCCAATTAAATTTTCTGTCAAACTTATAAATTCCTCCAACATTAAATTTAGGTTTTTTTGATGTTACAAATTCATCAGTTGCAAACCAAACATATTTACCGTCTAATAAGATATCAGAAACAGAAATTGCTTCTCCGTCACCGTTAAAATCATTACCTTCATTACCAATAAAAGACCAAGCATTTAAATTTTGGAGGCTAAGTTTTTTATTATATATATGAACCCCCGCTTCTGTTCCAAGCCATATAAGACTATCTCCGTCAATTTTTATGGTTTTAAAATTATTCGTTTTAGGATCATTATTCTTTGTTAAATCAAAATCTTGATATTTTCTTTTTTTAACATCATATAAAGTTAAATTTTTAAATCTTCCTATCCATAATGTATTGTTTGATTTATCATAACATAAGCTTCTTATCCAATTACCTAATTCTCCACCTTTAGCAAACTTTCTTTTAGTCCATCTCTTTTTTCTTTTGTTATAAATAAACAAACCATCCGTAGTACCCGCCCAAACATATTTTTTACCAACTGCCAAGCTATAAAAAAAATCATCATTTAGATTTTTATTTTTTGTGGAAAAATTTGTCCACTTTTGATTTTTAAATGAATAATAATATATTCCTTCACCATAAGTTGAAACCCATAATTTATTATTCCCAGGTATAATTGCAGTAATATTAGCACCGTTTAAATATTTTCTGACATTTACTTGGGAACTAATATTTGTACTAAAGAATAGTAATAATAATATTGTGATGAAGCCCTTCATAAGGATCATAGGCGTTTTTTTAGTGATAGATTATTGATTAGAAATTTAATAACTCTCCGCTTCTGATGGGAAATTTTTCTCTTTTACATCACTAATGTAATTTTGAATTGATTTTTCAATTTCATCAGCAAGATTTGCGTACTTGCGAACAAATCTCGGTTGAAATTCTACATAAAGTCCCAATAAATCAGGTGTAACTAATATTTGTCCGTCACAATTTATTCCAGCACCTATTCCAATAGTTGGAATAGTTAAAGCTTTTGTTATTTTGTTAGCTAACTTTGCAGGTATTTTTTCCAGTACTACTGCAAAGGCACCTGCCCGTTCAACAGCAATTGCATCTTCAAAAATTTCTTTTGCTTCTTCTTCAGTTTTTCCTCTCTCTCTATAGCTTCCAAATTGATTTATGCTTTGCGGGGTTAGTCCAACGTGTCCAATTACAGGAATTCCCGCTGCAGTAATTTCTTTAATTGTCTCGGCTACTCTTAACCCGCCTTCAATTTTTACTGCACCGGCAGAAGTTTCTTTCATTATTCTACCGGCATTTCTAAATCCTTCGTTCACACTAAGTTGATAGGACATAAAAGGCATATCTACAACAACCATAGCTCTATTTACGCCTTTGGTTACTGCTTTAGTATGGTAAATCATTTCATCCATAGTAACAGGTAAAGTGGTTTCATTACCCTGAAAAACATTTGCAAGTGAATCACCGACCAATAGTAAATCAATACCTGCATGGTCTAAAATTCTTGCAGTAATAAAATCGTAAGCCGTTAATGCTGCAATTTTCTTTCCTTTCTTTTTCATAAGTTCCAAGGATTTAGTTGTAACCCGTCTTATCGTTTTTTCAGTACTCATCTTTTATGCCTTTTACAATACTTGATAAACTGCTGTTAATTCTTCATTACCATAATTTAGTGATACTTCAGTAAACAAATCACCAAAATGATTTTCAAAACCTCTTTTGATAGATTTTTTCAATTTAGTAAAGTCAATATTTTCATTTAAGATAGATTCTAAATCTGTAGTTATATCATTAATTCGATTGCAAATATCCAAAATTTTCTCGTTAGATAAATTAAAATAACTAATTAAATTTTTATGATAACTACCACACAAAATTGATCCATGCTGTAATAAATAATTACCAAGTTTTCTTTGTGCACTTCCAACAAGTTTTTTCCCTTCAAATTTAATTTCACTTTTTGCTGTAGTTGCAAAACACATATTCTCTTTATTTTCATTATAAATTTTAGGAAAATCAGGTTGTTCTGTTTCCAATTCAATTTTTGTTAATCTATCATTATAAAAAAGTAATCCTGTTATTAATGCTTTGTTAATTTCATTATAAAAATGGTGAAGAGATTTTTGTACTTTTGCAAATGTAATAACAGAGTAAGTCAATTCTTCTGAATGTAGAATTGCTCTACCGCCGGTTGGTCTTTTTACAATATCTATTTTATTATCGGCAGCTTTTTTAATATTTATAGATTCATATTTTTGATTTTCACCAAGAGAAATACAGTAAGGATTCCATCTGTATAGTCTTAGGTAAAATTCACCGGGTTTGCAAATTTTAGCCAGATGTATATCATAATCCATATTATATTTCCCGTTATTTGCGCCTGTATTTAAATAATAATACTTCATTTACCGATTAAACCTCTGTTGCTACTATCCAAAAATGTCAATACATCTTCTACGTATTTATTGCCTGCAAGTTCATTTTTAATTTTTTCTTTAGCTTGTGAAATGTTTAATGAAGTGCTGTATATATATTGGTATGTTTTTTTTAAAGAATTAATATCTTCGTTTGAAAAACCTTTTCGCTTTAACCCTACTAAATTAAGTCCCTTGTATTTTAAAGGTTCATTTGCAGCTAAAATAAAAGGGGGAACGTCCTGTGTAATTCTATATCCTCCGCCAATCATAGAGTGCTTTCCTATCTTACAAAATTGATGAACGGCTGTAAACCCTCCAATAATTACATTATCATCAATTTCTACGTGACCGGCAATTTGTACACCATTTGCCAAAATACAGTTATTGCCTAATACAGAATCGTGTGCAACATGGGAATAAGCCATTAATAAGCAATTTTTACCAACTTTTGAAAAACCCGTTTCTTTTGTTGCTCTGTGAAGTGTAACATATTCGTAAATTTTAGTATCATCCCCGATATAAAACAATGAGTATTCATTATTAAATTTTAAATCTTGAGGAATATGTGAGATTGATGCAGCCTGATGTACAGTAACTCTGTTACCAATTCTTGCTCCATTATATATTACAACGTGAGGACCTATATTGCAATCATCACCAATTTCAACATCATCTTCAATTATAGCATAAGCAGCAACTTGAATATTTTTTTTGATTTTTGCTTTTTTACTAATAATCGCTGTTGGATGGATACTCATTACTTTTTATTTTCTCTGTCAACTATAGCCGCCATAAAATCTGCTTCTGCAACAAGATCATCGCCTACAAAAGCTCGCCCGCTCATCATTACTATTTTGCTTTTTTTGTTTTTTAATTTTACTTCCAGATAAAGTTGATCACCAGGTACTACAGGTTTTCTGAATTTAGCATTATTTATTTGCATAAAATATACAAGCTTATCATCCGGATTTTCAAAAGTGTTCAATAATAAAACACCACCTGTTTGAGCCATTGCTTCAATAATTAAGACACCGGGCATAATCGGTTTCCCTGGAAAATGTCCTTGAAAAAATGGTTCATTTATAGTAACCATTTTTATTCCGACAACTTTTTTATCTAGTTCTAATTCAACAATTCTATCAACCAATAAAAATGGATATCTGTGAGGAAGTATTTTTTGTATAGCTTCGGTATCAAAAATAACACCTTCCTTTTTAACAAGTTGATATTTTTTTTCAAGCTTTTTCTGCTGGTAAAGTTTTCTAATTTTTTTGGCGAACTCAACATTTGCCTTGTGTCCCGGACGTGCCGCTAATATCTGTGTTTTTATAGGAGCACCAATCAATGCTAGATCACCAATCAAATCGAGTAATTTATGTCTTACTGGTTCATTCTTAAATCTCAGTTTTTTATCATTTAATATACCGTTATTGCCAATTGTTACTTTTTCTTTAATTCCAATTTTTTTTCTTAATTCCTTTAATTCATCTTCATTATAATCTTTGTCAACAATTACAATAGCATTATCAACATTACCGCCTTTAATCAAACCAGTATCGGTAAGTTCTTCAACTTCACTTAAAAAACAGAATGTCCTTGCTGAAGCAAATTCACTCACAAATTCCTTCTCCAAATCGAACAAACCTGTATGTTGACTGCCAAGAGCTGGATTCTGATAATCAACCATCACCGTTAATCTGTAATCATCTAAAGGTAAAGCAACTATGTCTATTTGATTATTTTCATCGTGATACATTACAGTTTGGTCAATAATAAGATAATCTTTTGGAGCATCTTGTTTTTGAAATCCAGCTTTTTGGAGAGCCTTAACATAAGGCATAGCGCTTCCGTCTTCAACAGGAGGTTCAATGCCATCAAGTTCAATAATTAAATTATCTATTTGAAGTCCTACAATTGCTGCCAATACGTGTTCAACAGTGTGTACTTTGGCTTCGCCCAAACCAAGAGTTGTACCCCGAGATACATCAATAACATAATCGGTATTTGCAGGTATTTCGGGTTTACCGTTTAAATCTACTCTTACAAATTTAATCCCGTAATTTTCAGGTGCCGGTTTGAATGTCATTTTGCAGGATGTACCGGTGTGAAGGCCTATTCCCTTTAAAGTAATAGAAGAAGCAATAGTATGCTGTTTTTCTAACATTTACATAGCCTAGTTTTTTGTTTTAATATCATTAATAAACGGATGAAATTGATTTTTAAAAATAGTAAGATGAGGGCTGAAATACAATAAATATAGAGGTGGAATGCTTGATAAATGTTGTTATTCCAAGTTTTGATTATTCTTTTTATTTAACATTTCTTTAAAAGATTTTATCTCTTTTTCTAAGCTTTTAATTTTTTCAGCATAATCAGGTAGGTTTCTGATGTGTGCTTCTAAACGTAAGGCAGTATGTAAATCCTTTGCTGGATACCCAAAATATTTGCCGGGTTTTTTAATTGATTTTGAAATTCCTGATTGAGCCATAATTATTACATTATCGGTTATATCTAAATGTCCTATTATACCTACTTGACCGGCTAATATGCAATGATTGCCTATTTTAGTGCTACCTGAAATTCCCGTCTGTGCTGCTATTACAGTATCTTCCCCAATGGCTACGTTATGAGCTATCTGAACAAGGTTATCAATTTTTACACCTCTTTTTATAATTGTTGATCCGATAGCAGCTCTGTCAATTGATACATTAGAGCCCAGTTCAACATCGTCTTCAATTATAACATTTCCAATCTGAGGTACTTTGTGATAAATTCCTTTTTCATCTGGATTAAAGCCGAAACCATCAGAGCCAATTACTGTACCGGAATGAATAATTACATTGTTCCCTATTTTTGTGTTTTCTCTTATGCTTATGTTTTGATAAATTAATGTATCGCTCCCTATTTCAACATTATCCAATAGGACTGTATTATGAAGAATTTTTGAGTTATTTCCAATTTTACAACCAGCTGATATAACTACATTTTTGCCGAGTGTAACTTTTTTTCCAATTACAGCATTTACGTCTACATACGCAGTTTTATCTATCCCTGTTATTTTTAATTCCGGTGTAAAATATGTAACAATGATTTTTGCCAAGGCCTTATCAGGTTCTTTAGCCTTTATAGCTGTAATATCCTTTCTTATTTTAGGAAAATCATGTTTAATAATTATTGCAGAAGCTTTAGTAGTCTTAAAATATTTTTCATATGCAGGCAGATAAAGAAAAGTTAAATCTCCATTTTTTGCTTCCACTATTCCGGCAAGATTAGTAATTGTTAAGTTAGGATTTCCATCAATTTCCCCATTAACTAACTCAGCAAGTTGTGATACTTTTATCTCCATTAATTGCTATTCCAATTTTAATTTTTCAAGTACTAAGTTTGTAATATCATATTTTTCTTTAGCATAAAGTAAAGTAACATCGCTGGTTCTATCAAATACAAAATCCAGGTCTTCTTCTTCGGCAATCTCTTTAATAGCAGTAAAAATTTTATTCTGAATTGGCTTCATAAATTGGTCTTGTTTTTGGTAAAGCTCACCTCTTGTTCCAAATTTCCTGCTTCGGAACAAGCCAATAGAACGTTCTAATTTTAAGAGTTCATCATTTTTTTCTTTTTTTATTTTTTCAGACATTATTAATTTCTTCTTTTCAAAATCAGCTTGTTTATTTTTTAATTCACTCTGCATTTTTATTAATTCCGTTCTCCAACCGCTTACCAAATCATCAAGTTTCTGACGGGCATCTTGTGCATCGGGTAATTTCTGTATTATAGTCTCTGAATCAACATAGCCAATCTTTAATTGTGCATGAGAAGAACTTGATAGGACTATCAAAAAAATAATGATTAAAGAAAATAATTTTTTCATTACTTACCTTTGTTTAATGTTATGGTAAAGGAGAAAAATATTTTGGAATCAATAATATAAACTAAGAATTTCTGATGTATAATTCATGATTAAAATGATAATATAATGTTAAGAGATATTTAAAATTTAAAAGGGAGAATAAATTGTTTTTTATTCTCCCTTTCTTTTAAAATATGAATTTATCTATTAAAAACGTGAAATAAAATATTAAATTGAAATTTAATTACCAGTTTTTAATTTATCCAGAACTTTGTATGTAACATCGTATTTAGGATCACCGTATAATAGAATAGCGTTACCGGTTTTGTCAAATATAAATTGCATTTTTTCAGCTTTGGCTACGTCTTGAATTGCATTATAAACTTTCTTTTTAACAGGTCCAAAAATTTCATCATTCATTCTATAGATTTCACCATTTGGTTGACCAAACTTAACATTTTTATAATCATCAATAATTTTTTGTTTTGCAACTAACTTTTTTTGCTCGCTTTCAAGTGTTTTTTTCTTATATTTTTTTGCATTCTTTTGATATTTAGCATAATCATTCTGCAACTCTTTTGTTAAACTATCAATGTGTGCACTCCATTTATTAGTAAGAGCATCTAAATCTCCCTGTGCTTTAATTGCTTCCGGTAACTGTTGTAGAATTATTTGGGAATCAACATAACCTATTTTTACTTGTCCAAGACCTACTGTTCCAAATAAAAAAATAGCAGCAATTATCATTAAGTTCTTTTTCACTATTATCACCTATTATTTTTTTTATTTTAAAATAAATAATTAAAATCCTTTACCAAATTGGAAATGGAATTCCCATTTAGGAGCAAATCCGTCAACAATTTTTCTATCAAAACCGTAACCTATATCAAATCCAATTAAACCAATTGGGTTTATTAATAATCTTGCACCAAAGCCAGCAGAACGTCTCAAGTCAAAAGGATCAGTAGTTTCAATATTTTGAAACACATTACCTGCTTCAACAAAAGCTAGTAAATAAAATGGAATTGGTTCTAAAGTAACTGCAACTCTAAGCTCTGCAGTATATCTTGTCATAACTCTTCCGCCAATTACATTTCCATTTGAATTTTGAGGGCCTATCGATCTATCCACATAACCTCTTAAAGGTGTAGTTGCTATTACTAGTCCGTTACCACCCATAAAATAAAATTCAAAAGGTTGGATTGGAGTTCCAGCTTCAATTTCTTTTAAGTAACCTAAATCAGCAGATGTATATAATGTAACTCTATTTGAATTAAATAATCTTCTATACCACTCGGTTTTAAAATTAATTTTAAAGTAATCAACATCGCCCGGTAAAAAAGGACCACCAGAAATTTGTGCATCAAAAACTAAATTAGAACCTAAAGAGGGGAAAATAGGATTATCAACATTTCTTCTCGAAATAGTTGTTCCAAGTGTAAATTCTTGAGTTTTACCTTCTCTGAAATTTCCACCGCCTGAGATTACATTATTTCTTTGATATTTAAATAAACCTCTAAAATTAAAAAAATCATCCGGCCATTTTAGCCTTTTGCCAAAAGTAATTGTGCCGCCAGTTTGTCTTAGGTCAAAAACAAACTGCTGTCGCGTATCAAAAACTTGAAATCCTATAAGGGTAGGTGTATTAAAAAGCCAGGGTTCAGTAAAACCTATAGTAAAAGTTCGAAAAAGAGTACCAACACCAAACTGCCAATTAAAACTTAATATTTGTCCGCCGCCTAATGAAAAAGGATGTGCGAGTGAAAAATTTGTTAAAGTAAAACCTACTGCGCCGCTTAGACCAAAACTACCGCTGTAACCGATTGAAGCATTTAAGAAATCACTTGATTTTTCCTCAACATTAAAAGTTACATCAACGGTACTATCGTTAGCAAGTCCGGTGGATATACCTTCGGGACCATATAGTTTTTGTACATTAAAATATTTAAGATTAGCTAATTGCTGAACACTTCTGAGCAGCAAACCCCTGTTAAAATAATCATCGGGTATTGTATATAATTCTCTTCTTATAACATTGTCCATCGTCTTATCATTACCGACAATACTAACTTTACCAACTCTAAATCTGTTTTTTTCCTGCATTCTTATAGAAACATCTATCGAATCACCTGGAATTCTATTTTCTGTTTTTTCTAAATTAAACATTAAATAACCGTTGTCTAAATACAGAGAATAAATATCGGATTGTGATTCGTTACCTTTTAAATTTCGTTCTAATTTTTCATAATCATAAACATCGCCTTTATTAAAGCCCAATCTAAAATTAAGTATATCGTCGTTATAAATAGTATTACCCTCCCAAGTGATATTTCTTAAGTGATAAATTGGACCTTCATCAATATTAATGAGAACAGTAACATCTTTTTTATCATTTGAAAAAATTAATGAATCGGAATATACTTCGGCGTCTCTATAACCCCGGGCCATATAATATTTAACGATATCTTTTTCATCACTTTTTAAGCCTTTTGGGTCATATTTAGAACCACTCCAAAATTTCCACCATTTTGCTTCATTTATTTCACTCATTTCATCTTTTAAATCATCTGAATCAATTGCGTGATTACCTTTAAAAACAATATGTCTTACCGTAATTTGATCATTTTCAGTAATTAAAAAACGCAATAGAATTCTATCTTTAATTTTAGATATTAGATGATTTATTGTTCTTTTGTCGTCAAAATCATAGTCCACTTTATATTCATCCGCAAAATCTTTTTCATTTCGCCAGGTAACAATAATACCGTCTTGAGAAGTATCTGCCGTAAAGTAAACAAAATTTTGTGATGTAACTTTTGCATTTAAATATCCATCTTCATCATAAAGTCTAATAATTCTATCTCTAAATCTACCTATTTCCTGAGGTTTTAATATTTGTCCCCTAAAAAAATTATTCAATTCTTCAATATCCTCAGTGTTTATTTCATCATTTCCCGAATAAACTACCTTTTCCACTCTGGGATATTCATTCACTTTTATTAAAAGAAAAACACCATCTCCAACTTGTTTATCAATTATAATTTGTATATCAGAAAAAATGTTGAGACTCCAAAGTTGGCGAATTGCATTCATGGTCTTATCGCCGGGAACTAATATTTCATCACCTTCCTTAATACTGCTGTTTGCAATAATTGTAGCTGCATCGGCTGATTTATTTCCTTGTACAGAAATACCCAAAATCTTATATGTATTTTTTTTTGTCTGTCCAAATGAGGGAATAACAGATAAAAAAAGAATAAAAAGAATGATTATTTTATACAGTTTGTTAGGTACGTGTTTGAGCATTCTTAAAGCCTTTAACCCTCTTAGTTTACTTTAATTTTGATTGCTAACTCTGCCAAATCTTCGCTCTCTGTTTTGAAAACTTTTTATGGCTTCTATTAAATGTTGTTTATTAAAATCAGGCCAAAACATATCTGATATATAAAATTCAGTATACGCAATTTGCCAAAGTAAAAAATTACTTACTCTAAATTCTCCGCTTGTTCTTATTAATAGATCAGGATCGGGAATATTTTTAGTGGTAAGATGCTCTTTCAAGCTTTTTTCATTTATTTCATCAACTGTTAATTTATTTTGTGAAATTAACTTACCTATACTTTTTATGGCTTCTATTAGTTCCCAACGTCCACTATAACTTAATGCAAGATTTAATGTCATCTTATCGTTTTTTTTTGTTTTTTCTATAGCTTCTCTTAATTCATTTTGGACCGCAAAAGGTAAAGAAGCTATATCTCCAATTGTTGTTAGGCGTATATTATTTTTATTTAGCTCTGATACTCTTTCTCTTAAGCTTTTTAAAAGTAATCTCATTAATGTTGAAACTTCATCTTTTGGTCTATTCCAATTTTCTGTTGAAAATGTATATAAAGTTAAATATTTAACCCCAAGGTCAGCACAACTTTCAGTAATTTCTTTAACTGTATCAACACCTCTTTTATGCCCGGCAGCACGCGGTAAGCCTCTTTTTTTTGCCCACCTGCCATTCCCATCCATTATAATGGCAATATGTTCCGGTATATCACCTGATAACTTAATTTGATCAAATATTTTTTTATCTGATACCAATTAAAAACCTAAGAAAAATAATTAAGGTAAAATATAGTTAAAGCGTGTAAAATTAAAGGTAAGATGTTTGAATGTCAAGAATTTAAATACTGTAATAAATAAGAAATTTCTCTATAATTTCAAGTATAAAATTCTAATTGATAAGCTATTAAGACTATTAGAATTAATAATCACTTTGCTAAGATACAAACAGCCTGGTTTGCATCTTACTTAGGTGCCTGGAACTTACTTGTCTTTCATTTAAATTAAATAACTTAATATTTTTTCTTACACTATCTCCCAGAGAACTTAAAAGTATTCTTATTTTCTGATAGTAGTCAGGTACAACACCTAAAAACAGCATAACTCTTTTATTAGTGAATTTGGTTTTTCTTGTTGCTAAAAAACTTATCATATCCATTAAATCGGATCTATTTATATCTTCATCATTTAAAGTTAGACCAATTGCAAAATTTTTATTATACCTAGCAATAACATCAATAGAATATTTACCGACTTTTTGAGGGTCAGGTAAATATGTTCCGAATTTTCTACTTACTGTTAAGTAACCCAATCTCCAAAAATCTTCTACCAAAAGATCAATGTGCTTTCTTTTTATTTCTTCTTTTATCATAACCTTACCTCATCTTTTTAACTTACCATTGATATAATCGGAATTATTGGCGAAAATTTTTTATCGTCTAAAATTTTAATGTTTGCCATATATTTAAATTTAAATTTATCTATTACCTGAGAGTTTGATAATTTTCCATATACAACTTTTTGACCATATTTATCTTTAGATATATAATATGGATGAATGATAATAGTCCTTAAATTATAAAGAAACTTAACCTCATGTCTTTCTCTAACGGCGGTAATAAATATTTCCGACTTTGTATTTTCATAATTTTTTAACTTAACCATCTTAGCACTCCTTTTACTTTACCTATTATACTGAAATCTTGTTCAGAATTTATCTCTATTGGTATGTAATTTTTATTCTCAGCAATTAAAATTACTTTATTATCTTTTTTCATAAATGTTTTAACGGTAACTTCTCCATCAACCATGACAACTATAATATCAGAATTGTTAGCAGTTTGTTGTGGAGTGATCAAAAGTAAATCGTTTTCAATAATACCTGCTTCAATCATACTATCACCTTTTACTCTTAGTGCAAAACTATCTTCCTGGTCTATTTTAAAAAACGAAGAATCTATAACAACAGTTCCTTCAAGATTTTCATATGATGTAATTGGTATGCCTGCTGCTACTCGCCCGACTACGGGGATCTCTTTAGAATTATTTAAAGTTGAATTTGATGTTAGTGTATTTTGCTCAAAAAGTACTGATATTCCTCGGCTTGTATTACTTTCGACACTTATATAACCTTTTTTTACCAGTGCATCTATATGCCTCTTAACACCAAAAGTAGAAGCAATATCAAAATTTTTTCCCATTTCTCTTAATGTTGGAGGAAATCCATTCAATTCTTTGAATTTCTGTATGAAATCTAATATTTCTTGTTGTCTCTCAGTTAATTTTTTTTTCATAATAGTGTACATTTGTTTACTATAAATATAGTGAACAAATGTGCACTTGTCAAGAGAAAAATATATATTTTTTAAAAAGATGAATTTGGTATGTGTTAAAACAAAAAAGACGCTTTTAATAGCGTCTTTCATTTAAAGGTAAAATGAATTTTGGGGTTATACTTCTATTTCTTCTTTATTAACTTCTACTACCCAATCGTATTTATCTTCAATTTTTAATATATGAAGTGAGTTTAATTCCCTAAACAACTCTTGAGCCAGTTTGCTTGGCTGTCCGTTGTTAAGTGTCATCTCAATTCCTTTATAGGTTAGCCATCCAACAGGAGATATAACTGCAGCGGTTCCGGTACCGAATACACTAACTAATGAACCATTGTTATATGCATCAACAACCTCTTCCACATTTATCAACCTTTCGGTAACATTTAGTCCTTTATCTTTTAAAATCTGTATAACAGATCTTCTTGTTACACCTGGAAGAATACTCCCGGTTAATTTTGGAGTAGCAATTTCGTCTTTAAACTCAACAAAAATATTCATTGTCCCTACTTCTTCTATATACTTCTGCTCAATACCGTCTAACCAAAGTACTTGAGTAAATCCTTTCTCTTTTGCTTCTTTAGCTGCTAGTAGACTTGCTGCATAATTAGCAGGTGTTTTACATTCCCCTAATCCTTTTCTTACAGCTCTTACATAATTATCCTGAACAAGAATTTTTACCGGTTTAAATCCTTCTGGATAGTAAGCACCAACAGGAGATAATAAAATAAATAATTTGTAATCAGACGAAGGTTTTACACCTAAAAATGGATCGGTTCCATAAATGACAGGACGTATATATAATGATTCACCAGGGTTGGTTGGAATCCAATCACTCTCAATAGAAACTAATTCTGTTAATACTTGCAGTAAAAATTCTTCATCAACTTGAGGAATACATATTCTTTTAGCAGAAATATTTAACCTTTGAATGTGGGCTTTTGGTCTAAAAATTGTTATTCGGCCATCTTCAGTTTTAAATGCTTTTAGTCCTTCAAAAATTGCCTGACCGTAATGAATAAACATTGAACCCGGATGAATAGATAAATTTTCAACACGTTTGATTACAGGGTTATACCATCCTTTTTCAGGTGTGTAATCCATCTCAAAAAAAAGATCGGCGAATAATTTACCAAAACCCAATTTTTTGGGCAATTCAACTTTATGTGTCCTTTTTTTAAAATCATATTGAATTTTTTCCATAGCCGCCTCTTCTTTAATGGTTCAAGATCGTCACTTGCAAATTTAAATTTTCTATGCAAGATAGAAAAAAAGTGCCCGGTGGAGGGCTACCGGGCATCCGAAAGATCCATTAAGGGGGGGTAATTCTTAATGAATCCCAGTAATTGTAACATAATATTTACATGGCAAATAATCAATACCTTAATTAAAAAAAATTTAGGATAGGATGGAAAATTTATTTTAAAAAAGCAACATCCATAATAAATAATCTAATATTAATATTAATGTAGCTGAAAGCACAAATGAACGAATAGTTGCTTTACCTACACCTTCTGCCCCTCCTGTAGTCCTAAAACCAATATGACATCCTAACAAAGCCGTAATGCCACCAAAAATTACAGCCTTTATCAAACCGGCCATAAAATCAGAAAAAAGAAAAAATCTGTTTACAGACTGAAAAAAAACATTATATGATATTCCTAAAAAAAAATTTGAAACAATATATGAACCCGCAACAGCAATAACAATTGCAAAAATTGTAAGTATAGGCATAATCAAAACTGATGCTAAAAATCTCGGCATAGCTAAGTATCTTATAGGATTAATTGCCATTGTTTTAAGAGCATCAATTTGTTCAGTTACTTTCATAGTTCCAAGTTCTGCCGCTATTGAAGCACCGACTCTACCTGCAATTACAATACCTGTAAGCACAGGACTGAGTTCGGTAATGATAGCACGGCTTGTTGCTCCTCCAAGCAATGACATTGGTGCTATCCCCTTAAGTTGATATGCTGCCTGCCAAGCTGCGACTGCCCCTGTAAATACTGCTATTATAAGAACAAGCGGAAGTGAGTTAACACCTATCTGCTCCATTTGAAAAAAAATTAATTTTCTGCTTTTAGTAATTTGTGTAAAACTTTTTATTATTCCCCAAAACAAATTGAATACCTGACCAATCTCCTGGAAAAAACTCAGGGTTTTTTTACCTATAAATTCAAATAAATACAACATATAATTTTTGTGTAGACTTTATAATATAAATTTACAAAATTTATATTCATTATTTTGAGGTTTTATACTCCACTTCTGTTAAAACATAATTTCTACTTATCTAAAATTAAATCTGAGATGAACATGAAGTTCTTTTCTACTAATAAATTTATTATAATTTTATATTTCATTTTAATAATACCTTCCATCATTTTCGGTCAAAATAAAAAAGAACCCCCTTGTTCTGTTAAAGAAGCATATCAATTTGATTTTTGGATTGGAAAATGGGATTTGCATTGGACAACTAAATCAGGTAAAACTGCATACGATAAAAATGAAATAAAATCCTTCTTAGACGGCTGTGTTATTCATGAAAATTATACAACTATTGATGCTTATCCTTTTGTTGGAAAAAGTTATTCCGTTTATAATATTTCAAAAAAACAATGGGAACAAACCTGGGTAGATAATTCGGGCGGATATATGACTTTTACAGGAGAATTTAAAAACGGTAAAATGATGTTATCCCGAAATGTTCATGGTAAAGATGGTAAACAAATTATTCAGAGAATGGTTTTCTATAATATTTCGAAAGATAAAATTGATTGGGATTGGGAAATGTCTAAAGACAAAGGAAAAACCTGGAATTTAAAATGGAGAATTTATTATAAAAGACACAAAAAAAGTTGATTTTTACTCAATTTAAGATAATTTTAGAAAAACATTCACAATGAGACAATTTATAATGAAAATTAAATGAATTTTCTTATGTCTTTTTGGTGTACAAAGAAAAATATTTTGAAAACTTATTCTTAAAAAAACTTAAAAATAGCCAATAATTGGTGTTTTCTGATAAATCATTCTACTCAAATAACGGCGATGATTACTTTTTTTGCGTGATCTTTAATTTATATATATTTTTAGTACGATATTTGCAGTACTTTTAGTAATTTTACATAGATATTGTATAAATGGGAAAAACTACAGAAAAATTACGCGCTCACACCCGTGAAGGTTACTTATCCAACGTTATTGATAAAGCACCTATAGGAATAATAACATTCTCTTCTGACTGGAAGATAGACTACATCAATGACAGCTATTTAAAATTTGCGAACATTTATAACTTAAAATCTAAAAATCTTTTTGATAAAAATATTATATCCGAATTTTCAGATTACGGTATTAAATTAGTTGATGAAATAAAATCACTGGCTAACGGAAATTACTTTGAAAGAGAACTAAAGACCCATAAAGGAATTGATAACTATTCTATTACATTAATTGTTAAGGGTGCACCTATTTGGGAACAGGATCAATTTGCAGGGGGCATTCTATTGTTTGAAGATTCAAAAATATTTTTAGAAACTCAGCAAAAAGAAGATCTCCGTTCCAGTTATTTACAGAATTTTATTAATTCACAAGAGGGGTATCATTTAATTGCAGATACTTCAGGCAATATTTTGTATTCCTTTGGTAGAGGGTTAAAAGATATTTATATCGATTTATCAGGTGATGAAAAATTAACAATTTCTATGTTAAATAATTTTTCTGATAAATTTCAGCCTGCTATAAATAAACTAAGAAAATCTAAAGAAAGAGTTACATTCAATTTTCAAAACGGTGATTCAATACTACAAACAGTAATCAATCCTTTCTTTGATAGAAGAGAACAAATCAAACTAATTTTTATTTCAATACAAAACATTTCAGATAAGATTACCGAAAAGAACAGGTTAAAAAGAGATACTGAAAAATTAGAAGCTGAAAAAGAGTTATTCAAAGAAGAAAAAGAAAAACTAAATGAACAAATCAATAAACTAAAAAAACAGGGCGAAGAACTTAATAAAAATATTAAAATTCTTAATGCTGAGAAAAAAGAATTACTTAACTACCAACATTTAGTTGAATCCGTAATTGATGCGGTATTTACTGTCGATTTAAAAGGCAAAGTAATCTTTTGGAATAAATCATCTGAAGAATTATTCGGTTATACTAAAAGTCAAATATATAACAAATTCTTCGGGCGTGTGCTAGGACTTTTTGATCTTGAATATTTTGAAACTTTAATAGAAGAATTAAAAGGAAAAGGAACAATAACCAAAAATATTACTGTTTATAAAAATGAAGGACAAAAAGAAACCATTGAAGCCAAGTTTACATTTACCAGCGAGGAAAAAGATTCGGTATTTGTTTTCTGTACAATCGTAACTGCGTGGGTGAATAAATATAACCAACTAAAAATTGAAGAAGAAAAATATAGAAACATTGCTGCCAATACTGATAAGAGCATCTGCAACATAGATAAAGACGGCGTTTTTGCTTATGTAAATAAAATATTTTGCAAATCATTATACTTAACTAAAGATGAGATATTAGGGAAAAATATAAATGATTTTATTGACTATGATTCTTTCGGTTCGGATAATTTTAATATAAAATCGTTGAATGAAAATTCAACAACCGTAATTGAACTTCCCTTCTTAACGGGTGATAAAAATAAAGTAAAATTTATTATCAAATTTTATCCTATACTTGATGATAATTTAAAAGTGAAATATTACAATTGTTATTTCACTGACATAACTTCTAAAGAAGCAATTGATAAAGAGCTGCAACTTTTCAGTTCAATTTTTAATGCATCAAATGACGGTATTGCTTTAATAAGAGACAACAATTTTGAATTAATCAATACTTCTTTTGCCAATATTTTTGGATATGAGAGCGGAAAGGATCTTTTAGGATTAAACTTTTTATCGTTAACTGATGAAAAAGATTCGGAAAAAGTCGGTGAATATTTAAAATTAATAAAAGGTGGTGATAAATTATATACTAAGTTTGAGTTTTTAGCGAGACAAAAAGATAAAGCTAATTTTTATTGCGAAGCTTCTGCTTCGGTATTTGATGTTAACAACATAAAATATTTGGTTATAATAGCCAGGGATATAACAGAGAAAAAACGTTCGCAGGAAATAATTAAACGATCGGAAGAAAAGTATAGAAATATAACCGAAAACATAGATGACTTTTTATATACATTTGAAAAAATAGGAAAAAGTTTAAGACCTGTTTTCTATACGGTATCGGTTGAGAAAATTACTCATTACACTCAGGATGATTTTCTAACTGATGGAAAAATGCTTTTAAAAATTATTCACCCTGATGACTTTGCAGAAGTTAAAAAGAAGATGAGGAATCTATTTAAAAGCCGTATCCAAGTTTCAGGAGAAATTGAGTTCCGCATAATAAGTAAGTTCGGAAATGTTGTTTGGGTAAGGAACAAACTAAATATTGTAAGGAATTCTAAAGGAGAAATTCAAAAATTATATGGCTTGGTGACCGATATTTCTTTAAGGAAAAAAGCTGAATTAGAACTAAAGAAATCCAGCGATAAATTAATTAAGCTTAATGAAACCAAGGATAAATTTATATCAATTATATCTCACGATCTAAGAACACCTTTCAGCTCAGTTGTTGGTTTTACTGATTTACTCTTAAACGATAAGGAATTAAGTGAAGCAGAAAAAACACAATATATAAAGTATATCCAAGAATCTGCTAACTCAATGTTGGCATTAGTTAACTCACTACTGGATTGGACAAGTCTACAAACAGGCAGGGTCCGTTTTGAACCGGATAGGTACAATATTAAAGAAATTATCAATTCATCAATAAGTTTGATGTCAGGTGTTGCACTGCAGAAGAATATTAAATTAGTTGAAAAAATAAGTGAAGACACGAATGTATTTATAGATAAAGATTTGGTACAACAGGTATTTAATAATCTTCTTTCAAATGCAATAAAATTTACAAATGAAGACGGAGAAATTATAATTTCTAAACGTCCTTTTGATAAATCAAGGTTCATTGAATTTTCTGTAAAGGATAATGGCATTGGAATTAAAGAAGAAAATATTGACAAGCTATTTAATATAGATACAAAATATACATCAGAAGGTACAAAGGGAGAGAAAGGAAGCGGTCTGGGGCTTTCTTTAGTAAAAGAGATTATAAACAAACATGGTGGCGATATTCGAGCTGAAAGTATTTATGGGCTTGGAACTGAGTTTATCTTTACACTGCCGGTTGCATCGGAAAATATTTTGCTTGTAGATAACAACAAAACAGATACAATTCTTTACTCAAAAATTCTTAATAATATAACTCCGGATTACAAAATAATTGTTGTTTCAAACGGTAAAGAGGCTCTGGATTTTATACTGTCAAACACACCTGCTTTGGTAATTACAGAAAATGATATGCCGGAGATGAATGGTTACAATTTAATTAAAGAAATAAATAGATCAGAATTAAAAATTAAACCGCCGTTTATTATATTAAGCAGTGATATAGATAAATACGCAATTAATGATTATGAAGAATTAGGCGTAGAATATATATATAAAAAACCAGTGAACATTAGAGAGCTTAAATCTGCTATTGAAAAATCACTTGCTGATATTTTAGATGATATTTAGGCTTTGTTAAATATTTTTCCGTCAACTACAGGAGTAACACAAACAAGCGGATGTTCCGGAACATCAAAGCTTGAAAAAATATTTTCTAATAATTCAAAATGTTTTCCTTTCTTTTCTAATTTTGAAAATTTATTGTAATTCATAAAATTACTTTTTTTATCCTGCGGAGCATCGAAGTGAAATGCTCTTGAAAAATCCTCATTAACTCTGCTTTTTAAGTATTCAATTTTTTCGTCATCATCCCCATCTTTAACGTAACTAATGGCTCTAAATTCTTCGACTAAATTATTATTAATAATTAGATAAATATTTAAAATACATTCATTCATTCTTTTTATTTGTTTTGTTGTATAAAGCATAATAAAAAATCGAGAATGCAAAAAGGAAGGCTGATTTACACATAACACTAACTATTGCAGCAACTAATCGTCCGTCGCCAAACAATTTCAAAATAAAACCTAAAGCAACTGGAAAAGACATAATTAGAAAACCAAATAAAACAACCACCAACTTTACTTTTTTATTTTTAATAACCTCAATTATCAGTAAAATTATTGATATTAAAACGGGTATATAATAAAATAATCCAAAAAAATCACCTAATGGATATTTATACACTGAGTAAAATGTATTGCATTCAATCAAATGGAAGTCGTTAAGATAGAATAAATAAAATATTGTAAAAAATATGGGCGGAATAAAAATTAATTTTAATAATTTGTGATGAACACCTTTTATATTAAGAACAAATAAAAGAGATAAGGGAGGTAAAAAAGCAATAGTAGAAAAAGCTATATAAATAATCCAAGAATTACCGGTACCTGTTCTGCAAATAATGAACTCCAATAACTGATATAAAATCAAAATAAAGATCAGTAATTCGGCAATTATATTTAACTTATTCTTTTCAGCAAAGATTAATAAGTTAATAAGGAACAATAACTCCATGCAGGCTATCAAAAGTGACAGCATTCCATTCCAGTTCAATATCTAGTTCCTATATTACTTATAAGAAGTATTTAATTATATCCTTACTATTTTAACTATCTCTATCAGTTCTCCCCACATATGAAAACTAACCTGATTCTCACTTACTTTATATTCAAATGAAACACGCAAGCTGTCTTTTATAAATTCATCAGGTAAACCTTGTGGATCGTAATTTATTCCGTTATCACCAATGATTCCGTAAAACCCTCCTTCCAAGTTAACATAAACAACTGTACCTGTTTGAACCTGTATATCTTCACTGCAAAGAAATCCAGGTAAAATAATAAGGAAAATTATCAAAGCAAAAAATAACTTTTTCATTTTACCTCTTAAGTTTACTTTTTCGGACCTATCATTTTTTCCGGTCTTACAACATCGTCAAATTTTTCAGCAGTTAACAACCCCAAGCTGACAGCAGCTTCTTTTAGTGTAGTCTTTTCAGCAAAAGCTTTTTTAGCAACCTTTGCTGAATTATCATAACCAATAACAGGATTTAACGCTGTAATTAACATCAATGAGTTTACAAGATTATTGTGTATATTTTCATCATTAGCTTCAATTCCGATAACACAATTATCTGTAAAACTCTCACAAGCATCGGCTATTAACCTGATTGATTGTAAAGTATTAAAAATTATGACAGGTTTGAAAACATTCAATTCAAAATTACCACTGGCACCTGCAAAGTTTATAGTAGCATCATTTCCAAAAATTTGGGTGCAAACCATGGTCATTGCTTCTGCCTGTGTTGGGTTTACTTTGCCCGGCATAATGGAACTACCCGGTTCGTTAGCAGGTAAATTAATTTCTCCGATACCGCATCTCGGACCTGAACCAAGCCATCTTATATCGTTAGCAATTTTCATCAGAGAAGCAGCAAGGGTTTTTAATACTCCGCTGAATCCAACTAAAGCGTCGTGTGCAGCAAGTCCTTCAAATTTATTTCTACCGGTTATAATAGGTTTGCCTGTTAGTTCAGCAATTTTCTTAGCAACTTTAACTGCAAAATCAGGATGTGTGTTTAATCCTGTACCTACTGCCGTTCCGCCAAGTGCAATTTCATACAAATGGGGTAAAGCACTTTCTATCCTCTCCAAACCGTTTGTTAACTGTTGAACATAACCGGAGAATTCCTGTCCCAATGTAAGCGGTGTGGCATCCATCAAATGTGTTCTTCCGATCTTTATATTATCTTTAAATTCTTCGGATTTTTTCTGAAGAGCATCTCTAAGCTTTGTAACCATTGGGATAAGTCTTCTGTGTATTTCTTCAACCGCAGCAATGTGCATTGCCGTTGGGAAAGTATCATTTGATGACTGTGCTTTGTTAACGTCATCATTTGGGTGAATAGGTATTTTGCTCCCCATTTCTCCGCCTGCAAGTTCAATTGCTCTATTTGAAATCACTTCATTTACATTCATATTTGTCTGTGTGCCGCTACCTGTCTGCCAAACAACCAGGGGAAAATGTTCATCTAATTTTCCTTCTATTACTTCATCTGCAGCTTTCACAATTAATTCTGATTTATCTGCACTTAATATTTCTAATTCTTTATTGGTTAGTGCCACAGCTTTTTTTAATATGCCGAATGCTCTTATAAGTTCACGCGGAAATCTCTCTTCTCCAATCTTAAAATTCTTTAAGGAACGTGCTGTTTGAGCGCCGTAATATTTATCTGTGGGCACTTCTATTTTCCCCATACTGTCTGTTTCTGTTCTTGTTCTCATTTTATATTCTCTCTTGATTTTACTTATCAATAATCTTTTCTATTTCATAAAAGAAATTTATTATCTATGATAATTTACAATAATTTTGAAATATTTCTATTTAATGCTGTCACGGTTGTAACTTCTTATAAAATACTAATGTTATTTCTTACAAAATAATCGGGAAAATGATCGGAAGATTACTAAAAGTTAAATTTAATAACACTTAATTAAATTTTTTATAAAATTTTCCTCCCCATAATTTGTTGTTTGCAAAGCTAATATCTAATTTTAGATTAACTAAATTAAATTCATTTTTTTGATTTTAATACAAGGTAGAAAATGAACAAGACAATGAAAGCTCTTGTTAAAAAAGAAGCAAAAGAAGGTCTGTGGCTCGACGAAGTACCTGTACCTGAAATCGGAATTGATGATGTTCTAATTAAAATTCATAAAACTGCAATATGCGGAACAGATATTCATATTTATAATTGGGATGAATGGGCACAAAAGACTATTCCTGTTCCCATGGTTGTGGGTCATGAATATGTCGGAAAAGTTGTAGAAATTGGAAGTAATGTTAAAGATGTACAAATTGGTGAACTTGTAAGCGGTGAAGGTCATATCACTTGCGGACATTGTAGAAACTGTAGAGCTGGAAGAAGACATCTCTGTCCAAATACAAAAGGTGTGGGTGTAAACCGGCCAGGTTGTTTTGCTGAATATCTTTCTATCCCTGTATTTAATGTCTGGCACTGCGATTCCCGAATACCCACTGATATTCTTTCATTCTTTGACCCCCTCGGAAACGCAACACATACTGCACTTTCTTATGATTTACTCGGTGAAGATGTTTTAATAACAGGAGCCGGGCCAATCGGAATAATGGCGGCTGCAATTGCCAAACACGCAGGTGCAAGATTTGTTGTTATAACCGATGTAAATCCCTACAGATTAGAACTTGCAAAAAAAATAGGCGTCGCAAGAGCCGTTGATGTTTCAAAAGAAAAGCTTCCTGACATTATTAAAGAACTCGGAATGAAAGAAGGATTTGACGTGGGACTAGAAATGTCCGGCAATTCTAAAGCTCTTAATGATATGATTAATGTTATGTTCCACGGTGGGAAAATAGCATTGCTGGGTCTTCTTCCTTCAGATGCTTCCGTTAATTGGAAAAAAATAATTTTTAACGGATTAAATCTTCGCGGAATTTATGGACGCAGAATGTTTGAAACCTGGTATAAAATGCAGGCTATGATACAATCCGGTTTGGATGTTTCTCCGGTTATTACTCATCGTTTTTCATATAAAGATTTTGAGGAAGGATTTCAATTGATGAGAAGCAAGAAATCAGGTAAAATAATTCTTAATTGGTTAGAGGAAGAATCAGCGTAAATCAGTATAATCCGAGAAATCTGTATTATTTTAATAGAACGCTGATTGAGCGGATAATCACAGATTAAAAAAATTATGAGGCTTTAAAATGACTGAATCAACCAAAAGTTATTACAATAATATTTTAACTGAAATAGAAAACGAAGGACTCTATAAAAACGAACGTATTATTACAAGTCCGCAAAAAGCAAATATAGAAGTATCGACAGGCCAAAAAGTGCTTAATATGTGTGCTAATAATTATCTCGGTTTGGCAAACAATCCGGAAATAATTAAAGCTGCGAAAGAAAGCTACGACAAATGGGGTTACGGTTTATCTTCGGTACGATTTATCTGCGGAACTCAACAAATACACATAGAACTTGAAAAAAAGATTACTGAATTTTTAGAAACCGAAGATACAATCCTTTATACTTCCTGCTTTGATGCCAACGGCGGATTGTTTGAAACGATACTTAATGAAAACGATGCAGTAATAAGTGATGAATTAAATCACGCAAGTATAATTGACGGAGTTAGACTCTGCAAAGCAAAAAGGTACCGCTATAAAAACAGCGATATGAACGACCTTGAAGAAAAATTAAAGGAAGCAAAAGGGGAAAATGTTAATCAAATTCTTATTGCTACAGACGGAGTTTTTTCTATGGATGGTTTTATTGCTAATCTAAAAGATATCTGCAACCTTGCCGATAAATACGGCGCCATGGTAATGGTTGATGATTCACACGCAGTTGGGATTATGGGCACGCACGGTAAGGGTACCCCAGAATATAACGGCGTTTTGGGTAGAGTGGATATAATAACAGGTACACTCGGCAAAGCATTAGGTGGGGCAAGCGGAGGGTATACAAGCGGAAGAAAAGAAATTATTGATTTACTTCGTCAACGCTCCAGACCGTATTTGTTCTCTAATACAGTTGCTCCCAGCATTGTTGTAGCATCTCTTAAAGTATTGAAAATGCTAAGCTCAACAACAGAATTACGTGACAGACTTGAAGAGAACACAAAGTATTTTCGTGAGAAAATTAGTGAGGCCGGGTTTGAAATTAAAGAAGGCAAACACCCGATAGTGCCTATTATGATGGGAGATGCTGTACTTGCACAAAATATGGCTTCCAAATTATTGGAGAAAGGTGTTTATGTTATTGGTTTCTTTTATCCAGTTGTGCCTAAAGGTACTGCAAGAATAAGAGTGCAAATCTCTGCGGCACATACTAAAGAAGATCTTGATTTTGCTATTAAGGCTTTTAAAGAAGTTAAAGATGAAATTGGTGTTTAAATAACAAATTTCAAAAATCAAATCCCAAACCTGCCTCCCAAAGTACACAATACGGCGGGCAGGTAAATTCCAATATTCAAAAAACAAATATTTGGAATTTAAATATTAGCATTTGAGATTTATTTGAAAATTGGAATTTGTTTATTGGAATTTTAAACTATAAAAATATGGAAAGAATAAAACTGCACAAAGGCGACATAACAAAGCTAAAAGTTGATGCCATAGTTAATGCAGCAAACACAACCCTGCTTGGTGGTGGTGGAGTTGACGGAGCGATACATCGGGCAGCAGGGAAAGAACTTTTTGAAGAGTGCAGAACACTAAATGGCTGCCCCACCGGAGAAGCAAAGATCACAAAAGGTTATAGCCTGCCTACTAAATATGTAATACACACCGTTGGTCCTGTTTGGAACGGAGGCAAATACAAAGAAGAAAACCTGCTTGTAAACTGTTATAAAAATTCATTAAGGCTTGCAGTTGAAAATAAAATAAAAAGCATTGCCTTCCCTGCAATCAGCACGGGTGTTTACCGTTTTCCAATAGAGCTTGCCACAAAAATTGCAATCAGAGAAGTGAAAAATTTTCTCAATAATAATGATACTTTTGAGAAAGTAATTTTTGTTTGTTTTGATGAAGGTACTTATAGCAACTACAAGAAAATTTTATCTGCTTAACACAGCACCGATATTTATTCCAAACTGGAGACAATAGCACCGTTATAGGAATAGCTTACATATCTTGCGTTAATATCAAAATTGCTTATTCTAATTTCCACAGTCAGTGACCATATAAATTAATTCCTAATCATAATATTAAAACAACTTTCGAGAATCAATAAATAAAATATTGGGGGAAAATATCTATCTTAAAAAGATAACAGCTACACCGCCAACTGCTATAAATGTACCTAATATTATCTTCCAGTTAAATTTTTCTTTATGAATATACTTTGCCATTGGAAGCATCAAAACGGGTACAGTAGACATAAGAGTAGTCGCAATTCCTACCTTTGTATATTTGATTGCAAGAAGACTTAGCGTGATACCGAGAAAGGGTCCAAAAACCGTACCGATAAATGTAAAAAGTAATGCTTTTGGATCTTTTTTATAAAGTTTGATCGGATTTTTATATTTCTTTATTAATATTGTAAACGGTAAAATTACAATTGCAGATGCAAATATTCTTACAAACGTTGCAACAAATTCATTTAGTTCGCCTGAATTAAATGCTTCTTTAGCCAAAATTAATCCCGTAGCTTGCCCTACAGCACCCAAAAATCCAAAGAACAATCCGATCTTTGTGATTTTATATTTAGCGTTTAAAGATTTATTGCTTGCAAAAACTACAAGAGCTATTCCCGAAAGAGTAATGAAAATTCCTATCATTACTTTAAGACTTAAAATTTCATCAAGAAAAAAGAAGGCAAGAACTGCACTTATAACAGGTACTAATGACATCATGAGCATGCTCATTCTTGCACCTATTTTTTTAAAAGCGCTGAATAAAAATGTATCCCCCAAGACAATTCCTACCACTCCGCTAATTGCAAGAAATTCTAATTGATAAAAAGAGATGTTGTAATTAAAATTGAAAAGAATAACCGTAAAGAACAATAATATTGCTGCTATAATAATTCGGTTTACGTTTAACTGAACAGAACCAGTTCTTTCAGCAGCTTCCGCAAAAGCAAAAGAACTTCCGGACCAGGATACTGCAGTTAGAACTGCAAAAAGTTCACCGAGTAAAATCATTGTTTTATAGTTTTATAATTAATTAAAAAATGTCATCTTTTTACTTGCCTGTTTTTGACAGGAAAAGATGACATCATAATACTTTCTAATAACTAGGTTTTTATATTCTATAAAAATTATACAATTAACCGCCGTAATTAAGAGCACTTAAACCTGGATAAATTGCAGCATCACCCAATTCCTCTTCAATTCTTAACAACTGATTGTATTTTGCAATTCTGTCTGTACGTGATGCAGAACCGGTTTTAATTTGTCCTGTTCCCATAGCAACTGCAAAATCTGCAATAGTTGTGTCTTCCGTTTCACCGCTTCTGTGACTTATTACATTGGTGTAACCGGCTCGTTTTGCCATTTCAATTGTTTCAATTGTTTCGGTAAGTGTTCCTATTTGATTTAATTTAATAAGTATCGAATTACAAACACCGAGTTCAATTCCCTTTGCAAGTCTATCTGTATTCGTAACAAAAATATCATCGCCGACCAACTGAATTTTATCTCCCATTTGTTTTGTCATCAATTGCCAGCCTTCCCAATCATCCTCGGCAAGTCCGTCTTCAATAGAAAAAATAGGATATTGATTTACCCAGTTTTCGTAAAATTCTATCATCTCAGCTGCTGTCTTTTCTGATTTATCAGATTTAAAAAATTGATATACATTTTTATCTTTCAAATACATTTCGCTTGAAGCAGGGTCAAGTGATAAAGCAATATCGTCACCCGGTTTATAACCGGCTTTATTTATTGCTTCAAGTATAACTTCAATTGCTTCTTCGTTTGACTTTAAGTCAGGTGCAAAGCCGCCTTCATCACCGACAGCAGTGCTATAGCCTTTTGCTTTTAAGACTGATTTTAATGCGTGAAATGTTTCTACTCCCATTCTTAATGCCTCTTTAAAATTATCGGCACCTACTGGCATAATCATAAATTCTTGAATATCAACATTGTTGTCTGCGTGTTTTCCGCCGTTCAGAATATTCATCATGGGTACAGGTAAAGTTCTTGCATTAACTCCACCGATATATTTGTAAAAAGGTAGTTCAAGAGTTTCCGCAGCTGCTTTGGCTACTGCAAGGGAAACACCCAATATAGCATTAGCACCAAGTACGGCTTTGTTATCTGTTCCGTCCATTGAAATTAATAATTGATCAATTTCTGTTTGTTCTACTGAATCCATATCGATTAATTCATCTGCAATTTTTTCATTAACATTTTCAACAGCTTTTAAAACACCTTTGCCGTTATATCTTTCACTGTTACCATCGCGTAATTCAACTGCTTCGTGCTCACCGGTTGATGCACCGCTTGGTACAGCAGCTCTTCCTATTACACCGCTTTCTAAAAGTACTTCTACTTCAAGTGTGGGGTTGCCGCGTGAGTCTAAAATTTCTCTGCCTAAAACATCAACTATTGTTGTCATTTTAAATCTCCTTAAACACAATTAAAATTTTATTCAAATTAATTAATAGTAATATACAAAGATATTGAAAAAACGTGTGCTTTTCAGATTGGGTAAATGACTTAAAGGTTGAGACTAAAAGTTAAAAAAAATATTAGCCTCATATAAAATAAAAACGGTGAGTTTTTTGGAAGTGTTTTGTTACTTAGCTAAAATCATTTTTTTGGTTGAAATAAAATTACCGATTGTAATCCTGTAAAAATAGACACCGCTCGGTAAAGTTCTTCCGTCAACTTCGGCGTTAAATTGAGCTTCGTAAGTTCCTGCAGGTTTTTCCTGATTAACTAAAAGTGCCACTTCATTGCCCAATACATTAAAAATTCTAAGACTTACAAATCCTGCTGCTTTTACATGATATCTTATTCTTGTACTTGGGTTAAAAGGATTGGGATAATTTTGGTCCAATGCAAAATTTTCAGGAATAATATCTTCATTGTCAAATATTGCAGTAGGAGAATAATTTGAGGCATCGAGAGCATTTATAATTCCCCATCCAAAATTATTGTTTGGGCTGCCTGCATTTGAAGCCGTCATACGCAGTGCTTCTCTTATTTGAATTGGTGACCAAGTTGGATGCTTTTGCAAAATAAGAGCAGCTACACCTGCAGTTAAAGGACAACTAAATGAAGTACCTGATCGAGAATTCGAATATCCATTAGACCCTGGCGTACCAGTTGCATAAAATACACTTACCCCGGTAGCTACAACATCCGGTTTTATTCTACCGTCAGCTGTAGGACCTCTGCTGCTAAAACTTGCAATTGCACCAGTTGTTGTAACTGCCCCCACAGCAATTACGCTGTCACCGTCAGCAGGTGCAACTAAGGAATTCTGTTGTCCAGGAAAGTTATTTGCTTCATTTCCTACTGAATTGACTACTATTATTCCTTTTCCAACAGCAAGGTCTGCTGCAATTGTAATAATTGTAGTATTTCCGTCCATATCTGCAGCGGTATAATCCGTAAACCCAAATTGAAAACCGTCTCTGTAACCAAGAGAAGTAGAAATTATATCAACTCCTAATCCATCAGCCCATTCCATAGCAGCAACCCAGTTATCTTCTTCAATCGGTGATTCGGAAAATGTATTTTCTGTTTTAGCTAATAAATAAGTTGCATCAAAAGCAGGTCCAATTAAACTTCCTTCTTTAAATCCCCCAATAATTGACAAAGTATAAGTTCCGTGTGATCCTTCACCTGAATCTGCTTGATTTGAAACATCAGGATCATTGTTTACAAAATCCCACTTGGCATTAATTTTCATTGGTCTGGTATTAAATACTTCGTGAGTTAAGTTGCTAAAACCCGCATCCATTAATGCAATTGTAATACCAGTTCCTGTAAATTCTTCGTCGTGCAAAGCAGGAACATTTATCTGGTTAAGTGCGGCAATTGAAAATCCGTAATTAAAAGTGTGGGAATTATTCTTAAATAAATTATTGGGTATTGAGTTTACTTTCTCAGGTTTTTCAATTTCCCTGTTTACTTTAAATTTTCCCACAAGGTCAATCTTTTTAACAAAGGGCAATAGAGCAATTTGTTCAATAACTTCTTTTTTAACATAAGCGGAAATACCGTTAAACCATTTTGTTTTATGTTTAAGTTTTACACCAAGTTTTTCAACTTGTTCAATATAATCTTGATTAACGGGAATATCTGACTCATCAATTAATGGACGACCTTTGTAATATTTTGCCCGGCGGGCTAAGGACTTAGGACTAACTACACTGCTTGGATTTTCAAAATACTTGTTCAAAGATTTACCTTTATCTGTAAAAAATATCCATACAAGTTCTGTTTCGTTTGCTTTTGTACCTGAAATTTTTTCGCTTAAACGATTTGAAATTTTATTCAATGCATTTTGTGAAAAAAGAGCGGAAGCAGAAAATAAAAAGACTATTAAAGTAAAAATTATAATGGGGTATTTAGAGTAATTTTTTAGCATAAAAGAATATAAAAATCTTTTTGTAATATTAAAATGGAAATATGATAAAAATTAAAATTTATTTTTTAAATATAATATAGATAAAAAGTCATTTTTTATAATAATTAAACAAAATTATACCTGGCTATGTTCCACAGAATAATGTTTTATTATATTGTTATGCCATTCTTTTTTGTACCCACGAATATACCAAGAGTCGAACACAATGGTATTACAACTCCCGGTAAATTTTACTGAGGAAATGGAAATAAATTGAAATAGATAGAAACATTGCTGAAGATTGAATTTAGTTTTTATGCCTAGTGCCTAGCAATGCAAATTAACTGGTAAAATAATTGCCCTCCCAAGTTAAGTTTAGACTTTTTTAATAAATTTCTATTTTCCATCAATTCAGATAGTATAAAAACACATTTTAAAATTATTTTAAATATATTTTTTATTCCTATTGCATTTAAAATATTCAATGTATATTTTTAATCAGAGCAAAAACTCTGTTTTTAACTTTGTTTCTTTTTAACAGGAATAAATATGATTTATCGTCAAAATTTTAACAAAACACATCAATATTCTTTTCGATATTTTATTCTATTTATTATTTTTACGACTATCTCCACATTTCCACAGGACAATGGGGAAAAGATATTTTTATCAGTTTGCCGCGCCTGTCACACAATCGGACAAGGCAGATTAGTTGGACCAGATTTAGCAAATATTCAAAATAGATTAGAAGAAGGATGGATAATAAAATTTGTTAAGTCATCACAAAAAATGATAAAAAGCGGTGACCCATTAGCAGTTAAAACATTTAACGAATATAATAAGATTATTATGCCTGACCAGGCATTAACCGATGCGCAAATAATAAGTGTTATAAATTATATAAAAGAAAAAAGTCCGACAGAAACAACATCTAAGGAAGTCAAAACTCCAGCGTTTACACTAAAAAACAGTTTAGGCTTTAATTTAGATGAAGCCGGCAGAGATGAATATAAACTCGGTTGGCAATATTTTACCGGCGAAAAGCGTTTTGAAAACAGCGGTCCCCCCTGCTTATCCTGCCACAATGTAGTTAAAGATAATTTGATAAGCGGCGGTTTATTATCTAAAGATTTAACCAACGCATTCTCCCGGTTAAACGCTGCCGGAATTAATGCAATAATTTCCAATCCCCCTTTTCCAATTATGAGAACAGCTTTTGAAAATAAACAACTAACTAAAGACGAAAGATATTATTTACTCGCATTTTTAAAACAAGCCGATTATGATTCCATATATCAACATCCTGTTAACTACGATAAACGTTTTATTTACAGCGGAATTATCGGTTTAATTTTCCTTTTAGGATTCTTTGGGCTTGTTTGGTACGGTAGAAAGAAAGTTAGCGTAAAACAAGATATTTTCAAAAGACAATTAAAGTCAAAATAATTATTAATAAAAATATAAGAATATTATTATGAGTTGGATCCAAGATTTAATTTCACCCGAAACCCGTGAATGGGAAGAATTTTACAGAAACAGATTTCAGCACGATAAAATAGTTAGAAGCACTCACGGGGTTAACTGCACAGGCGGATGCTCCTGGCAGATACACGTTAAAGACGGTATTGTTGTTTGGGAAACTCAGCAATTAGACTATCCCCTGCTTGAAAACAGTCTTCCCCCTTACGAACCGAGAGGATGTCAGAGAGGTATTTCTTTTTCGTGGTATTTGTACAGCCCACTTCGTATAAAATACCCTTTGGTAAGAGGTATGCTTTTAGATTTTTATCGTGAAGAAAAAAAGAAAACAGGTGACCCCTTAAAAGCCTGGGAAAATCTTCAAAACAACAAAGACAAAAGAGCAAAATATCAGAAAGCGAGAGGTAAGGGTGGTTTTAGAAGAACAACCTGGGATGAAGTACTTGAAATAATGGCCGCTGCTAATATTTACACTGCAAAAAAATATGGTCCTGATAGAGTAATCGGATTCTCCCCTATCCCAGCTATGTCTATGTTAAGTTACGCAGCCGGAAGTAGATTTCTGCAATTATTCGGTGGAGTGAACCTAAGTTTTTATGATTGGTATTGCGATCTGCCAAATGCATCACCCGAAATTTGGGGCGAGCAAACAGATGTTGCTGAAAGTGCAGATTGGTACAACTCAAAGTTTATAGCTGTTATGGGTGCAAACTTGAATATGACAAGAACACCTGATACTCATTTTTTTGCGGAAGCGAGACACAACGGAACTAAAGCGGTTGTGTTTTCACCCGACTTCAGCCAAGTATCAAAATACGCCGACCAATGGATGCCATTACATGCCGGAAGTGACGGCGCCTTTTGGATGGCTGTTACTCACGTTATTTTAAAAGAATTTCATCACGAAAAACAAACCCCTTATTTCTTGAATTATGTAAAAAAATATACCGATTCTCCTTACTTAGTGGAATTGGTTAAAGATGGAGATAAATACACACCGGGAAAATTACTTCGTGCAAATCAAATTTCAAAATATAAAGAAATAGAGAACGGAGATTGGAAATTTTTAAACATTGACGAAGAATCAGGAAACCTTGTAATACCTAAAGGAAGTGTCGGTCATCGTTGGGAAAAGAAAGGCGGCAATTGGAACTTGAAAATGGAAAACGCTGAAGGTAATTCTGAATTTACTCCTTTGCTAACCTTAATTAAAAAAAATGACGAAGTTCTTCAAGTAGAGTTTACAGAATTTGGCTTGGATAAAAAGAGACTTAGAGGTATCCCGGTAAAATATATTGAAACTGTTAACGGAAAAAAAGTTCCTGTTACTACTGTATATGATTTAACTATGGGACAATATGGTATAGACAGAGAAATTGATGGTGATTATCCCAAAGATTATAATGATAAAGATGCGGCATACACCCCGGCTTGGCAGGAAATATTTACCGGAATTAATAGAAAATCAGTTATTCAATTTGCAAAAGAATGGGCAAAAACTGCAGAAGCAACTGAAGGTAAATGTATGATTATTATCGGTGCAGGAATAAATCACTGGTATCATAATAATTTAATTTATCGAGCAGGAATTATGGCTCTTATGCTGACAGGTTGCATCGGTAAAAACGGGGGCGGTCTTAACCATTATGTTGGGCAGGAAAAATTAGCACCTACCGATTCCTGGGGAGCAATTGCATTTGCAAAAGATTGGGTTAACGCAGTTCGTCTTCAGCAGGCACCTATTTGGCACTACATAAATACCTGTCAATATCGTTACGACGGCAATTTCTCAAACTACAATAAAGTACCTGATAACGAATGGACGAGAGGACATCACGCTGATAAAATTTTTAAATCGGTAAGAATGGGTTGGATGCCGTTTTACCCTCAATTCAATGAAAATCCATTAGAGCTTTGCAAAGAAGCTATGAAAAACGGTGCCAAAAATAATGATGAAATAAAACAATATGTCCTAGACAAATTAAAATCTAAAGAATTAAAATATTCTATTTCAGATCCAGATGCAGAAGAAAATTTCCCGAGAACCTGGTACATATGGAGAGGTAATGCAATATCGGGCAGTATGAAAGGTCACGAATATTTGCTTAAACATTATCTCGGAACTCACTCCAATGCTATCGCTAAAGATATTGAAGATGAAAAAACCGAAGAGGTTAAATGGCACGAAGTAGCCCCAAAAGGAAAAATGGATCTGGTTGTTGATCTCAATTTCCGTATGGATTCTTCTGCTCTTTATTCCGATATAGTTTTACCTGCAGCTTCCTGGTACGAAAAAGCAGATTTAAACAGCACTGATATGCACTCATTTATTCATCCGTTGTCTGCAGCTATTGCACCTGTTTGGGAATCTAAAACCGATTGGCAGATTTTTAAAGAAATTGCATTTGCAACGAGCGAACTTGCCAAAAAACATCTTTCGGAACCACAAAAGGATATTGTGGCTTCACCGTTAGCTCACGATACCGCAGATGAAATTTCCCAATCTACTGTAAAAGATTGGTATAAAGATGAGTGTGAAGCAATTCCGGGAAAAACAATGCACAAATTAGCAGTAGTGGAAAGAGACTACACAAAAATTTATGAAAAATTTATAGCATTGGGTGAAAATGTTAGAAATAACGGATTGGGCGCTCACGGTAATCATTATAATTGTGAAGATGAATATGACAATATGTTGACTTCACCTGATAATCACGTTGAAAAAATTGACGGGAAAATCTATCCCTCACTAAAAGAAGATGAATGGGCTGTAAATGCAGTATTAAAATTATCTTCATTAACTAACGGTGAATTAACAGTGCGTGCTTACAAAAATATGGAAAAGAAAACAGGATTAATCCTTGCAGATATTGCAGAAGGAAGCAAAGATGTTCGAATTGATTATGCTGATTTGCAGGCACAACCAAGAAGGTATAATACTTCACCAATTTGGTCGGGACTTATGAATAACGGCAGAGCATACGCACCATATACTTATAATGTTGAACGATTAGTTCCTTGGAGAACTCTCACAGGCAGACAACACTTTTATTTGGACCATGAAATGTACATTGCTTTTGGTGAACATTTGCCAACATATAAACCGTCACCTAAACCTGAAGTATATGGTGATTTAAGAGAGACATTAAAGGAAGGAAAAGCTAAAATATTCAACTGTTTGACACCGCACGGTAAATGGCATATTCATACAACATACGGTGATAACATAAGAATGTTGACTCTTTCAAGGGGTTGTGAACCGGTTTGGATAAACGAAGAAGATGCCGTTGAATTAAATATCCAAGACAATGATTGGGTGGAAGTTTTTAATGACCACGGTGTCTATTGTGCAAGAGCTGTTGTAAGTAACAGAATACCAAGAGGTGTTACAATTGTTTATCACGCTGTTGAAAGGACTGTTGGAATTCCGAAATCACAAGTAAGGGGCAACAAACGTGCTGGTGGTAACAACAGTTTTACACGTACACACTTAAAACCAAATTTACTTGCGGGAGGTTACGGTCAGTTTACCTACGGATTTAATTATTGGGGTCCATCTGCACCGAACAGAGATACGCACGTTGTAATTAAGAAGATGGATAAAGTTGTTTTTTAATTTATTATTTATGAATTATTATTTATGATTTATAACGATGGATAAAGAAGAACTTAAGAAAAGAACAAAAGATTTTTCACATAGATGTGTAAAATTGGCTTTGAATTTACCCAATACAATTTTAGGAAAACATTTGCAAGATCAGTTAATCAGATGTTCAACTTCTGTTGCTGCAAATTACAGAGCAGCTTGTGTTGCACAATCTAAAGCAAGTTTTACAGCAAAATTAAGTATTGTAATTGAAGAATCGGATGAATCATTATTCTGGCTAGAATTTATTAACGAAGAGAAATTAATTAAAAAAGAATTATTAGAGCCACTAATTAAGGAAGCGGGAGAATTGACTGCAATTTTTATTGCATCTAGAAAAACAATTCAAAAATCAATAATCAATAATAAATAATAAATATAAAATTATGGACGTAAGATCACAAGTTTCAATGCTGTTTCACCTCGACAAATGTATTGGATGTCATACCTGCTCAATAGCCTGTAAAAATATATGGACTGACAGAAAAGGTGCCGAATATATGTGGTGGAATAATGTTGAAACAAAACCCGGTACAGGTTACCCTACAAAATGGGAAGACCAAGACATATATAAAGGCGGTTGGGAAAAAAAAGAAGGTGCAGGTGCAATCGAACTTAAAGGTGCAGGCAAATTCAAAGGATTAAAAAATATTTTCCATAATCCTCATTTACCAATAATGGATGATTATTACGAACCGTGGACTTACAAATATTCAAACTTAATTGAGTCCCCTGCTCAAGATGATCAGCCTACTGCCAGACCTGTTTCGCTTGTAACAGGAAAACCGATAGATATTAAAGCAGGACCCAACTGGGATGATGATCTAAGCGGTTCACCTGATTACGCAAGAAAAGATCCAAACTTAGAGAACTTATCTCCTGCAGAACGCGATGCTATGTTTCAATTGGAACAAATGGCATTCTTTTATCTACCAAGAATTTGCAACCACTGCTTAAATCCTGCTTGTGTTGCTTCGTGTCCATCAGGTGCAATTTACAAACGCGGTGAAGACGGAATTGTTTTGATAAACCAAAAAGTCTGCCGTGCATGGAGAATGTGTATCACTGCCTGTCCGTACAAAAAAACATACTATAATTGGAGTACGGGTAAATCGGAAAAATGTATTTTATGTTACCCAAGATTGGAAGCAGGAGTTGCTCCTGCTTGTATGCATTCCTGTGTTGGAAGAATCAGATATCTCGGAGTCATGCTTTATGACGCGGATAAAATTGAGGAAGTTGCATCGGCCGATGAGAAAAATCTTGTTGACAGTCAATTGGATATAATATTAGACCCAAATGATCCGGAAGTAATTGAAGCTGCAAAAGCAAACGGAATAGCGGATTCAACAATTCACTCAGCGCAATATTCTCCTGTTTATAAATTTGTAAAAGAATGGGGATTGGCGCTTCCGCTGCATCCTGAATTCAGAACATTACCGATGTTGTTTTATGTTCCCCCTCTACTTCCCGTAATGGCTTCATTAAGCACTGTTAAAAATAAAGCACAAAACGATAAATTAGATCCGATAGCTAAAAAATGGGATGATGACTGGCTATACGATACATCGACCGATGAACTCTGGGGTACTATTGATGATGCAAGGTTTCCGTTACAATATATGGCTAATCTTTTCAGTGCAGGCGATACTGAAAAAGTTTCAATCATTCTTAAGAAAATGATGGCTGTAAGAATACACAGAAGAGGTGTTACTGTCGGTGACCTTGGTGATGAGAAAGTTAACGGTGCTTTAAGTGATGCTGGTTTAACTGCCGAAGAAGCGGATGCTATTTATTATTTAACATCTCTTGCTAAATTTGACGACAGATTTGTAATTCCGCCGGCACACAGAGAACAAGCTATTGAAATGCTTGAAGATACTGCTGATGTAAAAGGCTCATCAGGATTCGGTTTTACAGAAAGACCATCAAGAGGAATTTAATAATTATGAAAAACAAAAATATAAATCATTACAAAAAAATAGCAGACATTATTGATTATCCACGTGCTGATTTCTTCAACAAGGTAAAAGAAGCGGAAGAAATATTAACCGGATATGATACTGAAACACTTTCGATTTTAAAAGAATTCGCTCAATTCATTAATATTACTCCACCGGAAAAAGTTGAAGAATTATTCCTACGCACATTTGATATACAAGCAGTTACAACCTTGGATATTGGTTATGTCCTTTTTGGTGATGATTATAAAAGAGGTGAACTATTAGTAAACCTGAGTAAAGAACATAAAAAAGTAAACAATGACTGCGGAAGTGAACTAGCAGATTATTTACCCAATTTATTAAGACTTCTCCCTAAAATTACGGATGAAGAATTCAGAAATGAATTAGTCAAAGTAATTATTCTTCCTGCCCTTGCTAAAATTATTAAAGAATTTGAAATGAAAAACATTGATATGAAAAATAAAGTTTACTTGAGAAAGTATAAGACACTCATTGAACAACCCGAAAGTTACGGACGGATTTTTCTGAAACCATTACTGGTTATTCAAAAAATAATAGAAGAAGATTTTGATTCTTCAGTTGTACTTGAAGAAAATGGAGGTACAAGTTTTACGGATTCAATTATCACAGAAATAAAAATTGATTAATAACAAAATAACATATTAAAATGGAAACACTTTACAATTTTCTATTTATTGCTTTACCCTATGTGGCTTTAACGGTTTTTTTAATAGGGACTATTTACCGCTATAAAGGTACGAAATTTAAATTCTCATCTTTGTCCTCCCAATTTTTAGAGGGACGTAAACTTTTTTGGGGTTCCGTTCCGTTTCATTATGGAATTATATTCTTATTCTTCGGACACCTAATTGCCTTTCTGATTCCCGGTACTGTAATTGCTTGGAATAGTGAACCATTACGATTAGTAATATTAGAAGTTACAGGTTTTGTATTCGGATTAAGTGCCTTGGTGGGAATGGTTAGTCTTTTTTTTAGACGCACTACTGACGCCAGAATTAAAGTTGTAACAAGCAAGATGGACTTAATAATTGAATTACTGATTATCGCCCAAATTATTTTGGGACTTTGGATTGCATACGGATTTCGCTGGGGTTCATCTTGGTTCGCTTCAGTATTATCACCTTATCTATGGTCTATCTTTTACTTAAATCCAAATATCGAAGCAGTATCCAACATGCCTTTGGTTATTCAACTTCACATTTCACTTGCATTTTTTATAGTTCTTCTCATACCATTTACAAGACTGGTTCACTTGTTGGTACCTCCTTTGCATTATTTGTGGAGACCATATCAAAGAGTTATTTGGTATTGGGACAGGAAAAAAGTACGAAATCCTAAATCGCCTTGGAGTGTAACAAAATCACAAAATAATTGAGTAAAAAAATAATCTATTTTTATACAATACTATTTATTAACAATTTTAAGAAAGAAAGATTATGGAAGCAACTGTAACAAAGAAAGCACACAAAATGTTATTCTTTAATACATTTGCTTTCACTATTTGTTTTGCAGCTTGGATGCTTAACGGTGTGTTGGTAACATTTTTGGTAGATAATCAAGTGTTTGACTGGGGACCAATTAAGATAGGATGGCTGATGGGTATTCCGGTTTTGGCAGGTGCAATATTCAGATTACCTGCAGGTATTTTAACTGATAAATATGGCGGTAAACCTGTTTATGTAAGTTTGTTATTTTTTAGTGCTATCCCAATGTTTTTGCTTTCATATGCAAACAGTTATTTTTGGTTTGCACTTGCAAGTTTTGGATTCGGGTTAACGGGTATAAGTTTTGCTATTGGTATTGCATACACTTCGGTTTGGTATCCTAAAAATTGGCAAGGGCGTGCACTAGGAATATTCGGTGCCGGTAATGCAGGTGCAGCACTTACAACTTTACTTGCCCCTTCAATTTTAGAATGGTTAACAGATAGTGGAACAAACATTGAAGGATGGAGAAATTTACCAGTAATTTATGCTGTTGCTTTATTTACAATGGGAATTATATTTCTAATCTTCACTGAAAATAAAAAACCTACTGCACAAAATAAAACAATCAGACAACTTTTACGCCCTTTAAAAGATATAAGAGTGTGGAGATTTGGGCTTTATTATTTTCTTGTATTCGGATGTTTTGTTGCATTCTCTCAATGGTTAGTACCTTATTTTGTAAATGTTTATTACTTGCCACTTGTAACCGCAGGTATTTTTGCTGCCTTATTCAGCTTTCCTTCGGGTATTATTCGTGCCCTGGGGGGATGGATGTCGGATAAATGGGGTGCCAGAAAAATTATGTACTGGGTACTTACTTCATCTGTATTGATAAGCTTAATGCTGATTGTTCCCAAAATGGAAATTACATCACCCGGAAAAGGTGTAATGGCTAAGTTTGCCGGCGAGGTGACCTTTGTATCTGATTCTTTAATTACGGTGGGAAATAATAATTATCTGATTATCACAAAATCTCCAACTGCTAAAGATTTTGAAAAAATCGATTCCGAAGTACTTATTTTCCCAACAAAAGAAGTCTGGCAGGAACCATTGGTTTCTGTCGGTGATCAAATCAAGAAAAAAACTCTACTTGCAAAGGGAGTTTCTCACATATATTTTCAAGCCAATGTTTGGATATTTGCTATTCTCGTAATTTTTATCGGTAGTATTTGGGGAATAGGTAAAGCAGCCGTTTACAAACATATTCCTGATTATTTCCCGGATGAGGTTGGGGTTGTTGGCGGAATGGTAGGCGTCCTCGGTGGATTAGGAGGCTTCTTTTGTCCCATAATTTTTGGATACCTATTAGAAAGTACAGGACTCTGGACGAGTTCCTGGTTGTTTATGTTATTTCTTTCAAGCTTATGTCTTTTCTGGATGCACCGGGTTATACAAAAAATGATGAAAGAAAAAACGCCGGAACTGATAAGACAAATAGAAAATAAACCTTAACAATCAATAATGATGTTAGAAATTAATTTTCCTTCTTATCAAGATAAATCATAGGACTATTTATGGACAATATTAATATTAAAGAATGGGATGTTGAGAACGAGCAATTCTGGAAGTCCACAGGTAAAAAGATAGCTACAAAAAATCTTTGGATTTCAATTCCCGCTCTTCTGCTTGCCTTTGCAGTTTGGATAATGTGGAGTATAATCGCAACAAAAATGAAAGAGTTCGGTTTTAACTTCGGTATGATAACAGAAAGTATGAGCCCTGCCGAAATAACTTCTAAATTAAAAGATATAAACAGCTTATATTATACTCTTCCTGCAATTGCCGGACTTGCGGGCGCAACTCTCAGAATTCCGAATTCATTTTTAATCTCCCTTGGCGGAGGAAGAAACGTAATTTTTGTTACTACAGGTTTATTACTTATTCCTGCAATCGGTGTAGGTTTTGCTTTGCAAGATATTAATACTTCATATATTACCTTTGCAATTTTTGCTGTGCTTTCAGGTTTCGGTGGCGGCAACTTTGCTTCATCTATGAGTAACATAAGCTACTTCTTTCCCAAAAGAATGCAGGGCATTTCACTCGGATTAAATGCAGGCATCGGAAATCTCGGAGTTGGTGTAATGCAAAAAACAATTCCTTGGGTAATGGGTATCTTTTTATTCAGTGCTATCGGTAAAGACGGTGCTGAGGTTGTGGGACAGGGTCTTTCGGGAATTCAAAATGCAGGTTGGGTTTGGGTTCCTGTTCTCGCCATTTCTACAATTGCTGCATTTTTTGGAATGAACAATGTAATTACAGGCACACCTAAACTACCAAATACATCTCAGGGTATTTCAAAAACATTATATCTAATTTCATTAGGATTTCTTGCTGCAGTTTTGGGTGCTTATTTATTAATTGGCTTAAAAATAAATATGTGGATTGTTCTACCGATTGTTATTGTAGTAGCGGTTGCTTTAATGAAATATGCAACACCAGCAGATATAAAAGAAAATCTGAATAAACAGTTTGCAATCTTCAGCAATAAGCACAACTGGATTATGACGATAATTTATATAATGACTTTCGGCTCTTTCATCGGATTTTCTGCAGCGTTCCCTAAATTATGTCAGGACATTTTTGTGTATTCCAATCCTGCTGACCCTACTTATATAAACCCGAATGCACCTAACTTTTTAATGTGGGTTTTTATCGGACCTGTTTTAGGAGCTTTAATCAGACCTGTGGGCGGCTGGTTATCGGATAAAATAAACAGTGGTTCAAAAGTTACAGGATACAGCACTCTTGCACAAATAATTGCCACTTTACTTGTTGCATATTTTGTTATATTAGCAAAGAATAGTACAACACCTGAGGATTATTGGTGGCCGTTCTTTTTATGCTTTATGGTTTTGTTCATTACAACAGGAATTGGCAACGGTTCAACTTTTAGGAGCATTCCTTATATATTCAGCAAAGAACAAGCGGGACCTGTACTTGGCTGGACATCCGCTATTGCTGCATATGGAGCATTTATAATTCCGAAAGTTTTTGGTCAGCAAATTAAAAACGGAACACCTGAATATGCCCTTTATGGATTTGCTTTTTATTATGCTATTTGCTTAATTTTAAACTGGTGGTATTACACCCGTAAAAATGCTGAGATTAAAAACCCTTAAATTATATTATCAATAATAAATAATAAATTATGAACATAGACGACCCGATAAAAAGATTTGTTGAGAAAGACACAGATGTTGAAGAAATGTCACCGATGGACCCTCCGGAAGCATTTGCACCGTCCACCGTTGAACCAGTTGCTTACGAAGATATGCATCCCATTCTTCAAAAATTAATGGACGAACACAAAGTTTTTGTAAAAGTGCTTGATAATTTTGAATCTGCTCTTACAGAGTGGAAACAGAACAAATGGATATTTAATGATAACATAAATAAAAACTTTAAAGAATTGTTTTCATTTTTAGACAACAATACACCCGAACACAACAAAAAAGAAGAGAAACAGCTCTTCCCTTTGCTGCATAAAAAACTTCTCGAAACAGGAGAACACAGCACCGGAGATATACCCAAAACCGGCGTTGATATTATGGAAGCCGAGCATATACAAGTTGCACAACTTGGTGCACTTTGTTTAAATTTTTTGGGACTCGGCTCACGTATGCAGGATAAAACCTCAAGAGAGTTGACATTTGAATATGCTTACAGCCAGGGCAAAGAAATTGTTGAAATAATGAGACTGCACATTTACAGAGAAGACGAAACACTTTTCCCTTTGGCAATGAAGCTGATCTCTAAAGATGAGTTTGAGAATTTGTAATCTGCCAACCTGCAACTTTATGATTTACAATCAATAATTTTTTTATACCATAAAAAATAAAATTAATAAGTGCAAATAAAGCGGGGGATTATTTTTCACTCCAAACATTCTTTAACCTCTAAAAAATGTTTATATAATTAATAGTAAAATAAGCAGTTGGTAGATAAGAATAATTTTCTTTATTTTCGACAAGCAGCAATATTTTATCGATAACTTAACTTATCAGTTTGCAAATAGTTGTTTTTCCAATGCGACTGATTTTGGAAATAATATATTATTTTCTAAATGTATGTGCTTATGCAGATCTTCTTCAAAATCTTTTAACTCATTCATTGCTAAATTAAAAGTTGTACAGCCATCAGAAGGCACAGTATAATTGTTTGATAATTCCCTTATCTTTTTGATTAAATCTCCTGCGTTTTTGTGCTCATCTTCCATCATTCTTATCGGGTTTTCAACCGTCCCAAAATAAGGTGCTTCGTTTTTTGCTTTGCCATCATACACTAAAACCATTTGTTTTATATAAGGAAATAAGATCTTTTCTTCCTTAATCATATGGTGTTGAAGATCTTTATAAACTATAGAAAATGATTCATTTATATCTTTAAGTTCCGGGTGTTTATCACTGTGCTTAGCGGTTATTTTATTTAAATGTTCAGTAATTTTTGGTATCATTTCAGCAATGTAACGGTGGTGATTATTAACTATATAATCGACTAAGAAATCTAATTTCCAGTTTTCATACTTTTCATTATCATCTTTTAGTACCCTCGCTTCTTTAAGTTCAACGGATAATTTTGTTTCATCTATCCCTTTACTTTCACAAGCTTCTGAATAATTTACATTTCCGTTACAACAAAAGTCTAATCCATATTTTTCAAAAACTTCAGCATATTTATAATTTTCTATAGTAATTTCCGATAAAGTTTTTTTTGTAAAATCGATTTCATTGGTTTTCATATCAGCTCCATAATATAATTTATGAAATCAGACTATAATATCTGATTAAATGTAAAAAAATTTTATAAATTTTTAATTTTTCTTAAAGTTTTCTCTGTAAATGCATCAAGTGTTTCATCAGTGAGCATTTGATAAGCTTTAGTTCTTAATTCCCCCCATTTATCATGAACAGGACAAGGGGTATCAGGCGAACAATTAGGGAAACCCAAAACGCACTTTTCAAATAATTGCAAACCGTCAATTGCAGTAACAATATCAATTAGTTTAATTTTACTTGGATCCTTAGCTAATGAGAAACCACCTAGTTTACCTTTTTTTGAATATATTAAACCACTTGTGGTAAGACTTTGAAGAATTTTAGAAATAAATTCTTTTGGTATTTTTAACTGTTTTGCAATTTCTCCCGATGGAATTACTGCCCCGGTATTGATTGCTGCTAAATATAAACAGGCTTGCAAGCCGTACTCACATTTTTTAGAAAATATTATAGTCATTTTAAGAATATATAATCTTTATGAAGATCTATAAAAGTATTAAAAAATTTCCAATAAAATAAACTAACAAAAAATCTAATAACAAAAATGATCATCTTTATAATCAGATTTTTTACTCTTATTAAGATAATAATATAGATATTGTTTGTCAAATTAATTATTTTTTTTAATAGCTAGTTATAAGTTGAATCTAATTAGAGATTACAACATCATACTATATAAAAAAGATTATTTATGGAAAACACACATATTTACACAACGAATGTTACCTGGAAAGAAGGAAGATTGGGTGTTTTATCATCAGATGGATTTTCTTCCTTCGATGTTGCCACACCTCCGGATTTTGAAAAAGGGGTTCCAAATACATGGACGCCCGAACATTTATTTGTATCATCTGTAGCTATATGCTTAATGACTACTTTTTTGGCAATTGCTGAAAATTCTAAATTGGAATTTGAAAGTTTTGAATGTTCCGCAACCGGAAAAGTAGAAAATGTAGACGGTATATTTATGATGTCAGAAATAGAATTAAAGCCTTCCGTGAAAATATCGGACCCAAGCAAGGAGGGGAGAACTTTAAGAATAATTGAAAAGTCTGAGAAGCTTTGTTTAATTTCAAATTCAATGAAGAGCAATATTACTCTAAATCCAAAAATAGTAATCGGTTAATAAGGAGTATTTCTTCAGAAAACTCTGTCGGAATGGTGTTTTTGCTATTTCTGCACCTATTATAAAAACAACTGATAAGTAATAAATCCGAAAAGTAACAACAACTAAAAAAGCACATACTAATTTTATTTCTTCAGTTCGTAGAATGCTTTCCCAAAAAACGAAGTGCAATTTATAGTGTTTTTATTGAAAGTATTACATCAATTGTAAATTCTAAAGACAGTAAAATAGTTTTGAAAATATTTACAGAATGTGAAGTAGTTCGAAAATAGTCAAAGCTTATAAACTTTGATATAAGAGAAACCATAAGTTCAACTATTCGTAAGGAGTTGTACTCACGACGTGATTCTTCCTACGTAGTCCTTTTGGAAAACACTTGGCTTACGGTTTAGTCGTCCCTAGGGACGATATCTTGTTTGTCATCAGGCAACTGATGGATGACCAACGGAGAAACCATTGCACTAAACCTGTACCCCGGAGAGGATTCGAACCTCCGACCTATGGTTTAGGAAACCATTGCTCTATCCTGCTGAGCTACCGGGGCTTAAAATTTTTATAAACACAAATATACTAAAATAGGAATTACAAGGGCACAGGGGTTGTGCCCTTAAATGGTTACATATTAAACCAATGAGTGAATTTAATTAAGAAGATATTATCGGGGTGAAGACTAAATATATTGCTGAATGAACGGCCAAATTGAAACTCTCCGTTGTCTTCAAATCCAGTGCGGGTTTGAGTCCACACCAAAAATAAAACTGAGCCAGGTGAATATTCCCACCGAAGAACTGTCATTAAACGGGTTGCCAATTTCTTTTTGAGTAAATTTAGATTTTGCGGTAACATAAGGCAGAATTTCTAATTTATTCTGAGTCTTAATATTGCTCAATCCTTGCAGATCAACAAAATGTGATACAAACCCACTTTCAGTCTTTGGAACGTAGGATAAATAGTCAATTTCGTTATGTCTTTTAATATCCCTCTTAAAATTTATTCCCCAAATATTATTTTTACTTAGTTTAAACCTCATTTGTGAAAAAGGAATTCTCATTTCGGCAGTCCATCCTTTATTATCAATATTTACCTTCCCAAACAGCATCCCATGAATCATCATCCTAGTCATCGTTAAACAAAACTCCGTCTTTTATATTACCCGCAGCTGTTAAACCAAAATAGTAACCGCTTCGTTTATCTTTAAAGGGATAGAAGAAAACCATAAATTGGTCGGAGTTAGAATTATTATCTTTGCGTACAAGCCTTGCAATAATTGAATCCGGAGAACTGTCAAACATTCTGGCACCGGTATAAATTGCATCATCCTCGTTTCCGCAAAATTGTATTGCTCTTAAAAGAACAAATCTGTCATAACGTTAAACCAATTCCTCGAAAGCGAGCGAATTCCCTTGTAAATACTCATATATTAAATCTTTATCAGATAACGCCATCTATTATTCCTTTTACTGAACATTAGACTTATACAACCAAAAAATGGTTGGGGTAAACTATTTTTTTAATAATATAACAATTAGAGGTAAGAATAAACACAAAATTATAAAGAGCATTAAAAGAGTTAGTAATGAAAGACCAAATGATTCAATTAATTATTTGGAGATTTTATGATTTACTGATTTTTTGTTTTTATTAAATCATAGACTGAGTTTAAGTAGTAAGTGGGATGAATATCTTCATTACCGTTTGGATAGTTTGTAACACCTGTTGCTACAAGCGCTGTATCAACACCAAGTAAATTTCCCATTAATATATCAGTTTCAAGCCTATCGCCAATAAGAAGAACTTTATCGCCATTTATTTTTAATCTTCTTTTTATTTCGTCAATCATAAATTCGGAGGGTTTGCCGAAATGCTTTTCGAGTTTTTTGTGTGTTCTTTTCTCAAGAGCAGAAATAGTAGAGCCGGCATCTAAAACTTCACCGTCTTCAACAGGACAAGTGTTATCTATATTCGCGGCAAAAAATTTAGCTCCTTTTTCCAAAGCTTTAGCTGCTGTTTCAAGTTTGTTATAATTTAATTCTCTGTCCAATGTTATTATAACAATATCAATTAGATCCGGGTTATCAGAATATTCAATACCGGCTTCTGATAATTCATTTATAAAACTTTGTTCACCTACGGCAAAGAATTTTTTTTGAGAATGATTATTTAATAAATAGTTTATAATTACAATTGTAGAATTAATAATTTCATTTTCGATAATATTAATTCCTTTATTTTTCAAAAAATTAAAGTAATCATTAATGCTGCCAGTTGTTTTATTTGATACAAATATTACTTCTTTTTTTAATTCTTTTAATTTGTTAACTGTTACATCAGCATTAGGAATTAATTTATTACCTTTATAAATAGTTCCGTCAAGATCAAATATAAAAGCATCGTACTTTTCAATCATTGTATCAAACTCGCTTTAATTTTTTCAAATGATTCAATTATAGAATGTGGTTTGAAACCGATTTGAGTTTCGGCTTTTAATGTTACAAGTCCCGATTTTAATGGACGCGGTGCCGGCTGCTTTAATTCTTCCGTTAAAATCGGTTTAATTAATTTTTTGTTCAAATTAAAATATTCTGCAATCATTTTAGTAAAATCAAATCTTGAAAGAAATTTTCTTCCCCCAATATTAAAAACTCCGCCTTTATTAAACTCTATTATTTTGTTTATTCCGCTCACCAAATCTTCTACGAAAGTTGGGTTGTTAAATTGGTCGGTAACTATTCTTATTTCCTTACCCTCTCTTAGTAATTTAACGATCCAATATACAAAATCTGATTTGCCTTTTTCAACAGAACCGTATAAAACATTAGTTCGTAGAATTGTATAATTTATGCCGCTTATTTTTAATGCATTTTCGCTTGCTAATTTTGTTCGCCCGTAATAACCTAAAGGATTTGATTTATCATTTTCTGAATATGGTCCGTTTTTACCGTCAAAAATATAATCGGTTGATATGTGAATTAAGTGTGCATCAATTGCACGGCATGCTTCAGCAAGATACTCAACGGCTTTAACATTGGTTTTCCATGCAACTTCTTTGTTCGATTCACATAAATCTACATTTGTAAATGCGGCAGTATTTATCACATAATCTGGGCAGAAGTTCAGCACAGTTTTTTTAACAAGATCTCTGTCTGTAATATCACATTTAATAGATTGTACATCTGGAGAAATCTTTCTCACGGATTTTGAAGTACAAAGTAGTTCAACGTTTTCAAATTTGGAATAAAATTTAGCTGTATTTGAGCCAAGCAAACCATTTGAGCCGGTAATTAATATTCTTTTCTTTATTATATCGTAATTATAATTCATCGCCTATTTATTTCATATTTTCAACATCATTACAAGATGCTGCAAATGCCGATGCTCTGTTAGCTTTTAATAATATATTATTTATTGAATTACCTTTAATATAATTATAAAAGAACACGCTCCCAAAAATATCACCGTAACCGACAGATGCTGCCGCTTTTACTTTTTTTGCTGAATGAAACATCGATGCTATTTCATTTCCGCTTTTAAAATAGATTCTTGAGCCTTTATCTCCCATAGTTTTTATTAAATATTTAACACCGCTATTGAGGATTAATTCCGCTGTTTTTATATCATTTTTTTCCTCCAATAGACAGGAAAACTCAGTTTCATTTGCTTGTATTATATCTACATATTTTGCCCATTCTGAAAAATTAGAAATCACTCTGAATTCTCGCTTCATATCTTTACCTATTCTACGCGCCATAGAATGAACATCAAGATAAATTACACCTTTGAATTCAGAACGTATTTTTTTAAGCTGGTCAAGACTAATATCAAATCCTGTTATCATATTTATTAGAATACCGTCGAACTCATTTAGCACATTATATTTAACAAACAATGCAGAATTTATGCTGTCATATTGTTCATCTCTTTCCCTGTCGTTAAAAATTTTTAATGTGACTGTCGGTATTAATTCACTCCAAGTCAGATATTTTTTATTAACTTTATCATATTCATCTGCAAAATATTTATAACTGTTTCTTGAAACAGATGAAATTAAATAAAATTCATCTTCGGGTGCTTTTATGCAATTAAGTCCTAACACACTATAATAAATACCACCTGCTTGTATTATTACATTATTTTGAGTGCTTATTTTATCAACAACAGATTGTCCGATAACTAGGATTTTCATTACCATTTATCAAATATTAATTGAAAGGAAATAATAAGCTTATTATTATAAAAAGTTAAATTAGAATAGTTTTATGTAAAAGAAAAATTTCATAATCAAAAGAGGAAAATAATGAGAAGACTAAGTTACATTCTACTTTTTTCACTTACATTTTTTTCAATTTGTATATTTCCGCAGGATGTAAGTAAAATCATAACTGAATTAAATATCAAAATAAATCTTGAAGTACTTGCTTCCGATCTATTTGAAGGACGAGAAGCTACAACTCGTGGAGAAAAACTTGCCCAGCTTTATATTATAAGTCAGTTAAAAAAAGCAGGAGTAAAACCATTTTTTGAAAACGGATCTTATCTTCAGAAATTCGATGTAAATGTTTCAAAAACTGATACTAATTCTAATTTTACTTTTAAAGTAGATGATAAAGAGGTAAAATTTAAATTTACTGATGAATTCTTCTTCCGTAGAGGTACAAATGTCGAAAAGCTTAATTCATCACATAAGTTGATCTTTGTAGGTTATGGTATCACTGCACCTGAATTTAATTATGACAATTATAAAGATGTGGATGTAAATGGAAAGTTTGTACTTATTTTAAACGGTGAACCAGAAAGTGATAGAGAAGATTTTTTTAACGGAAAACAATCATCAAATTATTATAAAATACTCGAAAAAATAAAAAATGCTAAAAAGCATGGCGCCGTGGGGGCGTTGCTCTTAGCCGATAAACAACTTTTATCATTCTGGCCAAGACTTATTGGGTATTTAAAAAGACCGAATTTTAGTCTTCCTTCAAAAGGACAAGTTGATAAACAAAATTTTATTTCTGCTTATTTAAATAAAGATTCCTTTAAAAAACTACTTACAACACAAAATATTGATTTTGATAAATTACTTGAGGAAATAAAAGAAGATAACGAAACAGAAACAGTAGAGTTTGACGGTGTCCTAAAGTTTAATTACAACAAAAGTAAAGAAGTCAGACAAAGCTCAAATATAGTTGGAATTATTGAAGGTAATGATCCTATCTTAAAAAATGAATATGTAGCAATAGGGGCACATTATGATCACCTTGGTGTAATAGACGATAAAGTATATAACGGTGCCGACGATAACGGTTCCGGTACTGTTACAGTTATGGAAGTTGCGAAAACTCTTGCAAGAACAAAAGCAAATAAAAGATCTGTATTAATTGTATTTCACGCGGGTGAAGAAAAAGGACTTTTAGGTTCGCGTTATTTAACGGATAATCTTCAGCTTATAAAAGACAAAAAGATAGTAGCACAAATTAATTTAGATATGGTCGGCAGAATGGCAACGGATTCTATTTATTCTATTGGTTCGGAAAAACTGAGTTCTGAGTTGAAAAAAATTGTCGAGGACGTAAACTCAAAAACGGTAAAATTCCATTTAGACTACAAATACGATGACCCGAATGACCCAAATAGATTTTATTACAGAAGTGATCATTATAGTTATGCAAAGCATGGAATACCAATTGTGTTTTTCTTTGATGATATGAGAAAAGATTATCACAAGGATACTGATGAAGTATATAAAATCAATTTTAAAAAATTGAAAAAATTGTCCTGGCTGGTTTATGGAATTACTTTGCGTATTGCTAATTTAGACCATAGATTAATTGTTGATAAACCAGTACCGAAAGGATAATTATTTTTTGGTAATTTGTTATACCGTTTTTTGAATAACTAAATATATTTAATATGAAAATAGCAATCACTTGTTATCCTACTTATGGAGGAAGTGGCGCAATTGCAACTGAACTAGGAAAGGCGTTGGCTTTAAAAGGACATCAGGTTCATTTTATAAGCTATGCCAGACCTTTCAGACTTGGAGAGTTCGTCGAAAATATTGTTTTCCACGAAGTTGAAATGAGCAACTACCCTTTGTTTGAACATTCAATGTACAGCTTAGCTCTTGCAAGTAAAATGGTAGAAGTAGCGGAATTTGAAAAAATAGATCTCTTGCATGTTCATTATGCAATACCTCATGCTGTCAGCGCATATCTTGCAAAACAAATGCTTAAAGACAAAAGTGATATTAAAATAATTACAACACTTCACGGAACTGACATAACCCTTGTGGGATTAGAACCTTCATTTTTACCTATGGTAAAATTCAGCATTGAACAAAGCGACGGTGTTTCGGCTGTTTCAAGGTTTTTAAAAGAAAAAACCCTTACTAATTATAATATTGAAAAAGATATTACCGTAATAAATAATTTTATTGATACCGATCTTTACAAGCCCAATGGTACGTCAAAATTAAGAGAACATATAGCACCGAACAATGAAAAAATAATAGTTCATACTTCAAATTTCAGACCTGTTAAAAGAGTGCCCGAAACTATTAGGATCTTACAAAAAGTAAGAGAAGAGATCCCTGCAAAATTAGTTTTAGTTGGAGATGGACCAGACAGATCGGAATGCGAAAGACTTTGCAGAGAGCTAAATTTATGCGATCACACAAAATTTTTAGGTAAGCAGAACGGATTAGTAGAAATATTAAATGCTTCCGATCTATTTTTAATTCCTTCTCAATCCGAAAGCTTTGGTTTAGCAGCATTGGAAGCTATGTCCTGCGGTTTACCGGTTGTAAGTTCAAGTGTAGGCGGTCTGCCGGAATTAATTAAACATAACGAAACCGGGTTTATTGCAGAGATAGGCGACATCGACAGAATGTCTAAATATGTTATTGAACTTTTTACAAATAAAAGGAAATATGACCTGTTCTCAAAAGCATCCCGCAAACGTGTTAAAGAGAAATTTGATAAAGAAATAATAATACCCAAATATGAAATTTTTTACAACAAAATTTTAAATACTTAGTATGAAGATCTACTGTTCGGGACCAATCAGCAGTAACACCGACTACCAACATTTTTACTTAGAAATTATAAAGCATGTTAATTCTCTTAATCACATAGCATTCTCACAATTAAATAATGATTTTCATACACCAGATGACATCAAAGACTCTGAAATATTTATGCGTGATATTAATTGGATAAATCAAAGCAAATTATTGATAGCAGAAGTTTCCGGCTCAAGCACAGGTGTTGGATATGAAATTTCATATACTCTTCATCAAAAGAAAATTCCTGTACTTGCTCTCGCCCATATCAATGTTAAAAGAGTAACTGCAATGCTTACAGGTTGTAATAATGAACTGTTAACATTAAAAAGATACTCTGACCAAAATGATTTAAAAAAAATTATAACTGATTTTATTTCAATCTATAACAAAGATGAAATTTAATTGAACGAAAAAGAATGTATAAATAAATGGAAGCTGAAATTAGTAAAGAGGGGTTAAAAGTATTTCCTGATGATTTTCTTAAAAAATGAAAATTGCAACAAGTTTGAGTTAAAAGAGAAATCTCTAATTATAGGTGAAGAATTTTTTGTTAAATATGAAGTATAAGACACCGAGGAAAATATTTTTCTTCAAGTTGATGATTATTACCAGGCATTAAGAGAAACCTTTTGAACGTTGTAAATAATGAAATAAGAGAATACTTAACTTCTTTGTACGGAAAAAGTTCTGAAAAGAAATATGAAGAATTTATAAAAAAAGACCCCTCGATCTATTTAAGAGTAAATTTATTAAAGACTAATAAATTAGATTTAATTAATTCTCTTAAAAAACAATACGGGGTTATCTGTAAAGAAATTGAAAATATCCCCAACGCTCTAAAAGTAATTGAAGGAAAAAAAATTGTCGGGAAAACATTACAGCATGTAACCGGTAAATTTTATATTCAGGGTCTTTCTTCAATGATACCTCCTTTAGTCCTTTCACCCTCTTCCGATGATAAAGTTCTCGATTTGTGTGCAGCTCCCGGTTCCAAAACTACCGGACTAGGTGAAATGATGAACAACACCGGGACATTGATTGCAAACGAAATACAACAAAGCCGCATAAGTATGCTTGTATATAACATCGATAGAATAAATTTAATTAATACCGCCGTTACTCATAACAGGGGTGAATGGCTAAGCAGATATTTTACGGAATATTTCGATAAAATTCTTGTGGATGCACCTTGCAGCGGTCTCGGAATAATTCATAAAAAGAGTGAAGTAAATGATTGGTGGTCCCTTGAAAGAGCTAAATTATTAGGAGAATTACAATTCAAACTTTTAATATCGGCAATAAAAATGGCAAAGGTTGGCGGTGAGATAGTTTACTCCACGTGTACACTTACACCCGAAGAAAATGAAATTGTTTCAAACAAAATCTTAGAAAAATATCCAGTTGAAGTAAGAAAAATAAAACTACCTGTAAAATCACATCCCGGATTAACTAAGTATAAAGGTCTAAATTTACAATCATCGTTATCTCTTGCAAGGCGTATTTTACCCTGGGAAAATGATTCAGACGGATTTTTCATAATTAAATTTATTAAAACAGATTTTACTAATTCACCAAATCAAGTAAAGACTAAAATAAAATCAAAAGTATTAAATTCTGACAGTCAAAAATTAAAATTACATTTATCTAATATTTATGAGGATTTTGGAATTAATAAAGAAGTATTGGATAACTTTAAATTTACATTGAGCGGGAATAATATATTTTTTATCAATAAATATTTTGATGTTGAAAATTTTGACCTGTTTCATAGGTTTGGAATCAGGTTTGGTAAAATTGATACAAGCGGTAAAATTATATTGCACTCTCAAGCAGCAGAGATTTTAGAGAAATATATAACTAAAAATATATACATATTGAAAAACACCATTGAATTAAAAACTTATATAGGAGGGGGAACGATAAAAGATGTTTTAATGCAAAGCAGACAATGTGTTGTTAAATATAACGGTTATATTTTGGGTACAGCAGCTTTAACAAAAAATGGATTAAAGAGTAGATTCCCTCGTGCAAAAAGAACACAAAATATTTTAATTAAAGATTAAAATTATTTTTTATGAATATTATTATCTACGGAACAAAAAAGTGTAATAATACGAAAAAAGCACAAAGATTTTTTAAAGAAAGAAATATTCCTTTTCATTTTAGAGACTTAGCGGAAAAAGAATTGGTAAAAGGTGAACTTAATAAAATCAGTTTAAAAATACCGATTGAAGAATTGATTGATAAAGATGGGAAACAATATAAAAAACGAGGGTTAAAATTTATGGTTTATAATATCGAAGAAGAACTATTGGAAGACCCTTTATTAGTAAAAACACCTATTGTTAGAAACGGAAATAATTTTATTGTCGGCAATGAACCTGAAATTTGGAAAGAGTGGATAGAGTGGATAGAGTGGATAGAAAATAATTGAGCAAAACAGGCTGTCTATAGCTGAGGTAATTGTTTCGCTCAATTAATAATTTCTAAACATCATAATAAAGAGCAAACTCGTAAGGGTGCGGCTGCAGTGCCATTGGTTTTATTTCTTTATCGATTTTATAATCAATCCAAGTCTTAATTACATCCTCAGTAAAAACATCACCCTTTAACAAATATTCGTGATCATCGGTTAGAGCATTCAAAGCTTCTTCTAAAGAAGCGGGTGTTGAAGGAACATCCTTCAGTTCTTCAGGAGCCATATCATAAATATCTTTTTCCAACGGGTCACCCGGGTCTATTCTGTTCATAATTCCATCAAGACCTGCCATCATCATTGCTGAAAAAGCAAGATAAGGATTACACGATGGATCCGGACACCTGAATTCAATTCTTTTTGATTTCGGGTTTGCCGAGTACATAGGTATTCTTACCGAAGCACTTCTATTTCTTTGTGAATAAGCTAAGTTTACAGGTGCTTCAAATCCGGGAACTAATCTTTTATAAGAATTTGTTGTGGGATTTGTGAATGCTAATAAGGAAGGTGCATGTTTTAATATACCTCCAATAAAATACAGTCCCATTTCACTTAATCCGGCATAACCAGTACCGGCAAATAATGGTTTACCTTTTTTCCAAAGACTAATATGTACGTGCATTCCGCTGCCGTTATCACCCATTATCGGTTTGGGCATATATGTTGCTGTTTTGTTGTGTCTTTTGGCAGTATTTTTTACAATATATTTAAACATCAATAATTGATCTGCAGCTTTTAATAAAGGTTCAAATTTGAGATCGATTTCACATTGTCCTCCGCTTGCAACTTCATGATGTTGAGCTTCCACTTCAATTCCGGCATCAATTAAATTTATTACCATTTCGTTTCGTAAATCATTTAATGAATCTGTTGGTGGAACTGGAAAATAACCCTCTTTATATCGTGGTTTATATCCCAAATTCGGGCCTTCATCTGTACCGCTGTTCCACCTGCCTTCTACGGAGTCAACTTTATAAAAACAGCCGTTCGGTGTAGAATCAAATCGAACATCGTCAAAAACAAAAAATTCTGCTTCAGGACCAAAGTAAGCAGTATCTGCAATTCCAGTTGATTTCAAATATTCTGTAGCTTTTAATACTATATTTCTCGGGCACCTTGAATATCTCTCCTTCGTTGCAGGCTCATAAACATCACAAATTAAACTTATGGTAGGCGCTTCTATAAACGTGTCTACAAACATTGTATTAGCGTCAGGTATAATTAACATATCACTATCATTTATGTTTTTCCAACCTCTAATTGAAGAACCATCAAATCCCAAACCGTCAGAAAAAGTATTTTTATCCAACTGATTAGCAGGTATAGTAAAATGCTGCCATTGACCAGGAAAATCCATGAATTTCATATCGATGAATTTGATATCATTAGTTTTTACAAAACTTAATATCTTATCAATTTGTGTAACTTTTTTTCCCATTTGTTTACCTCTTATAATTTATTAATAAAATTAAATATCTATATCTGTTGTTTCTTTTATTGTAGAGAGAATAAGCGTTGTTTTTGTTGAGACAACACCTGCCCAAGATTGAATTTTTGCAAGTAACTTTTCCAATGTTTCCGTGTTTTTTGCAATTACTTTTAATATATGTGAACCCTCACCTAACACTGAATGACATTCTATTATTTGGGGAATTTTTTCTATGTGAGTTATTAATGATTTATAGTGTTTTGATGAATCCATCGTTACAAAAATAAAAGCCATAATATCATAACCAAATGATATTCGGTTTAACTTTGTGTAGTATCCTTCTATAATTCCCTTTTCTTCAAGTTTGTTTAACCTTTCACTTACCGAGGGAAGTGAAAGCCCTACTTCTTCTGCGAGCAGACTTCTTTTTGCTCTCCCATTCTTTTGAAGAATTCTTAATACCTTAATATCTATGTTATCTAACACTATTTTCCTTATTTATTTAGTATATATAATAAATAATACTTCAAAAATAAGGTTTTATATGGAAAGAAACAAATATTTTTATTTTTTTATTCCAAATTTTGTAAAAGCAGTTTTTTCTGATTTAATATTGTTAAACAAATCAAGGTTTTTTTTAAGGCGGGGTTGAAGTTTGTGATAGAGATGATATTGAACAGCAATATTATTTAATGACTTTATTTTTACTCCGTTTAATTCCAGCCTAAACTGAATATCCGAATCTTCGCCGATTGAAGGTGCTTCGTATCTTTCATCGAAACCGTTGATTGAAAGCAAATCTTCTTTGTATAAAGAGAAGTTGCACCCCAATAACCCTCTTTTCTTCCTATTAAAAATTTTTCCTAAGAAATTATTTTTAACATAAAATCCTTTTTCAACGTAATTGGATTTACCGAACAAACCGTCGAATATCATTAAGTGAAGATTTTTTTCTAAATATCCTTTTTTAACATTTCTTTCTTTTAATTTACCGGTAAATTTTTGTGATAGGTTCACCCTTCTGCCGGTTAAACATATTTTCCTTTCACTGCTTTTTAAATGTTCTTCAACAAATCGAAAGTGCGGTACACAGTCACCGTCAACAAATATTATATAATCGGAGTTTGACGAAGCAACGGCTCTGTTCAATATTTTGTTTTTTCTGAATCCTTTATCCTCCTGCCAGACATGTAATACAGGATAAGATATTGCTCGTGATAATTCTTCAATTTGATTAACAATAGATGAGTCAGAACCATCGTCGGCAATTATTATTTCAAATTCTCTTTCGGATTGTCTTTCAAAACCAGCTAAAACCAATTTGAGATATTTAATTTTTTGATAGAATGAAATTATTACCGAAGCTTTCATTTTTATATTTTTTAAATTCAAATTGTTAGATTTATAATAAAAATCAATCTTTGTTAATTACTTATTTCCTGAAGTATGAATGTATGTTCACCTTCGGCGATGTATGGTTGTATGCAATATGGATTATCCTAAAATTGACAAAAAACTTGGAACATCAATTATTATCTTAAAAAGTTAGTCTCATACATCCATTCAGCCTGCCACAGGAAACAAAGTGAAAACTGCCCATTTAATCATATTACATATAAAGTAATTGCCAAATTTATAACGTAGTTACTGGATTTTTCATTCGCTTTTTTTCGTTATTTTTTAATCATCAACTTCCTTTTCTTTTCTGCGGTTATATATTCTTTTTGATCTTTCAATTTTCGGAGGTTTTTGAGGAACCGGAATTCTTTTCTTCTTTTTCTTTGTTTTCTTTTTCATCTTTTTGTCCGTTAGCTAACGGATAACTTTAACAAATTTTTTTGATAGCCATAAATTACAAATTATTTTAATTCTCATTATTTTAAAATAAAAAAATTTGCTCCTTTTTAACATAGCTTATATATTGACAATTCAAATTTAAAAATTTAGAGATATTTATGACTAAACCTCAAATATGGATAGCAGCATTTTTAACATTATTTATAGTTTTATTTTTATTGCAAAAATTAACGGAAAAGAAAAAAACTCCCCAAAAACCAAATATAGTAATGAAATCAGAATCTCAAAAAGCAGAAACACCTGAGGGCTTAATAGCTTCATTGGGTTGTATTACTTGTCACAGAGCTGATTTAACAGGAACAAACAACGGACCGAGTCTTAAAAACATAAAACAATACTGGTCAAGAGAAAATCTTATAAATTATCTCCGAAACCCCGCTGCAAATATGAGCGGAGATAGATTTGACGAATACAAAAAGAAATATCCAAATTTCTTCATGCCTTCTTTCGGCAATGTTGATGTGAAAAAATTGGGGAAAATAGCCGATTATCTTTTAAAATAAAAAAAGCCCCAAAATATTTTGAAGCTTTTACAATTCAAAGAACTAATATTTAAGCAATAGTTATCTCTTTACTTAGGTAAACATCCTGAACCAAATTAACCAATTTTATCCCTTCTTCCAACGGTCTTTGGAATGCTTTTCTGCCTGTTATTAATCCCATTCCCCCGGCACGTTTGTTTATAACCGCTGATTCTACGGCATCGGCAAAATCATTTGTACCGGAAGCACCGCCACTATTAATTAAACCGACTCTTCCCATGTAATCGTTTATAACCTGGTAACGGCAAAGATCAATGGGATGATCGGAGTTTAAATCGGTGTACATTTTTTCGTTTGTTTTACCAAATTTAATTGCCTTAAATCCGCCGTTATTTGTAGGGAGTTTTTGTTTAATGATATCTGCTTCAATTGTAACTCCAAGATGGTTTGCCTGACCGGTTAGATCGGAGGCTGCGTGATAATCAATCCCATCTTTTTTGAACTCTGAGTTTCTTAAATAACACCAGAGTATTGTTGCCAATCCCATCTCGTGAGCATAATGAAATGCCTGGCTTACCTCGATAATTTGTCTCGAACTTTCTTCAGACCCGAAATAAATTGTTGCCCCCACCGCTGCAGCTCCGAGATCAACTGCCTGCTCAACGGACCCAAACATAATTTGGTCAAATTTAGTGGGATAGGTTAAAAGCTCGTTGTGATTAAGCTTCATAATAAACGGAATTTTGTGTGCGTATTTTCTGGAAACCATCCCCAAAACTCCGAGTGTACTTGCAACTGCGTTACATCCGCCTTCAATAGCAAGTTTTACAATATTTTCGGGATCAAAGTAAATTGGGTTTGGAGAAAAAGAAGCACCGCCGGTGTGTTCAATTCCCTGATCTACAGGTAAAATGGAAACATAACCTGTGCCTGCAAGTCTTCCGTGAGAAAACAACCATTGAAGATTTTTTAGTACGTTTATGTTTCTGTCGGATTTAGCAAAAACACGGTCAACAAAATCTGGTCCCGGTAAATTAAGCTGCTCCTTTGGAAATTTAGCTTTGTAATTAAGGAGATTATCGGCTTTATCGCCTAACAATTCTATAATTTTATCAATCATTATTTATCTCTCTTTCATTAAAATTTATAATATAGAATGAAATTTAATCATTCCTGAAAATAATTAAAAATTATTCTTTTGCTGATTGAATATGGTCAAAAATATTTACGGCATGATTTATTGAATTCTCGATAAAATATTTACCAGTGTTCATTCCTCCGCATACAACACCTGCTAAATAAATTCCTTTAACATTAGTCTCAAAAGTATCTTCATTAAATTGAGGAATTAATTTGTCATCATCGCTGATTTTTATTCCCATCATTTTTAAAAAATTAAAATCCGGATGATAACCGGTCATAGCAAAAACAAAATCATTCTCGATTGTAATTTTTCCCTTCGGTGTTATAATATCAATTTCTTTTTCCCGTATTTCGGAAACTCCTGAATTAAAATAAGTCTTAATAGAACCTTCTTTTATTCTGTTTTCAATATCGGGTTTAACCCAATATTTTACGCTGTCTTTAATTTTATCTTCCTTAATGACTATCGTAACATTAGCACCTCTTCTGTACGTCTCCAGGGCAACATCAACAGCAGAGTTGCCCGCACCGATAACTGTTAAATTGAGATAGGCATAGGGGTGAGCTTCATCAAAGTAATGTTTAACTTTCTGTAATTCTTCACCGGGTATATTTAATAAGTTTGGTGTGTCGTAAAATCCGGTTGAAACGATTATATTTTTACAATTGGATTTCTCTTTATCTGTTTCAACGGTAAAATTATTTTTTTCACCTGAGACATTAATTACTTTTTCATAAGTGTTTACTTTAAGCTTCCAAGTATCTTTTACTCTTCTATAATATTCCAAAGCTTCTCGGCGAGTAGGTTTATCGCTATGTGAGACAAAAGGTACTGTGCCGATTTCTAATCTTTCCGAAGTCGAAAAAAATGTCATATTAGTTGGATAATTGTAAACGGAATTTACAAGGCACCCTTTCTCAATAATTAAATAACTAATATTTCTTCTTTCAGCTTGTATGCCGCATTTCATTCCTATCGGTCCACAGCCGATAATTATTACATCGTATTTATTCATAATAGATTAATTGGACCTAAACTTTTAAAGTTTCTCCCTCTGACTTTGCAATAATTACAGTACCGCAAGAATCACTCCACACATTAATTGTAGTTCTGCACATATCTAAAATTCTATCCACAGCTAAAATAAGACCTACCCCTTCTAAAGGAAGACCGACAGCAGAAAGAATTACGGTTATCATAACCAAGCCTGCCATTGGTATACCTGCCGCACCAATTGATGCTAATAGTGCTGTAGCAACAACTATTGCTTGAAGAAGAAAACTTAATTCAATGCCGTATGCCTGTGCAATAAACATAGCAGCCACACATTCATACAAAGCAGTACCGTCCATATTTACAGTTGCGCCCAAAGGTAAAACAAAACTTGTTACTTTATTAGAAACTCCCACATTGTTTTCAACAGCATCTATAGTTAAAGGAAGAGTTGCAGAAGAAGACGATGTGGAAAATGCGGTTAAAAGTGGAGTTGTCATCGCTTTAAAATGATGCCACGGATTTACTTTTCCAATAAATTTAAGCAACAAGGGAAGAGTGACCATTGAGTGAAAACTTAGACCTAATAATACTACAACCATATATATTCCAAGTCTCTGAGCAATGTTCAATAAAGCTTGTCTATCTCCAGCCTGATCTGCTACAACACCTGCTACAATTCCAAATATTCCAATCGGTGTAAACTTTATAATAAGAGAAGTTATTTTCATCATTAAATTAAATCCCCCATTAAATAAATTAATCAGAGGATCACGATAAGTGTTGCTAAGTTTTGTAATAAAATATCCGATAAGAATAGAAAAGAAAATAATTGCGAGCATATCCCCCGTAGCAAGCGCATTAATAATATTTGTAGGAACTAAACGAAGAAGAATATTGCCCAAACCATCGGAAACATTTGTCAGACTGTCAGCATTTTGAGTAAAACCAAGTTTTGCGCCAACACCCGGTTGAATTAAGTTTACTAAAATTAGACCCGTAACAATTGCAAACAAGCTGGTAGCTATGTAATAGGAAAAAGTTTTTATTCCGAGCCTTCCAAGGTTTTTGGCATCACCAATATTTGCCACACCTGAAGTTATGGAAGTAAGTATGAGCGGGACGATTATCATTTTTAATGCACGTAAAAATAAGTCCCCAATCCACGTTACATAACTCACATAATCTGTGAAAAACAATCCGTATAATATGCCAAGGAACAAACCGATCAATATTTGCCAATGTAATTTTATTTTTAACATATCAGTCCTTAATTTTTGTTACTTAAATATTAAATAATGAATATAACAATTTTTCTCAATTACAATAAGTTTTTTATAATTTCATCGCAAATTGCATAGCCATGTTTTGTTAATTTTATTGTTTCGGAATTATTTTTAAAAAAATCATTTTTAATTAGTTTTGAAAAGTAATCTTCCTTTTCTTTCAACCAAGCACTGCCGAATTTCTCTGTGAATTCATTTTTATTCAGTCCTTTACTTCTTAAAGAAAGCATCACATATTCGTTTAATTTTTGTTCTTTGGTCAAGACTTCAAAATTTCTTACAGCCGTTCCACAATTTTTAATTTCTGAAATATACTTTTTTAAGCTTGAAAAATTCCACCACCGCTTTCCGTTTACAAAGGAGTGGGCAGCGGTACCAAAACTTAAATACTCTTTATAATGCCAATAAGAATTGTTGTGCCTGCATTCAAAACCGTCTTTGCAAAAATTAGAAACTTCATATTGTTTAAAACCCTGCTCGGTAAGAAAATCTATTGTTGAAGAATAAAGATCGGCATCGTAATCAGAATCCTGCAAAGTTACTTTTCCGTCAAGGACCATTTTGTTCAATATTGTTCCGCGTTCAAGTATTAAACTGTAAGCAGATAAGTGAGTTATCGGAAGTGAAACAGCCTGCTTAAGATTACTCATCCAAATTTCTTTTGTTTGTTTGGGTAGATTAAAAATCAAATCAATATTTATATTTTCAAAACCGGCTCTATTAGCATTTTTAACCGTTTTAACTGCAGCATCTTTTGAATGTATACGCGTTAAAAATTTTAATTCATCTTCATTAAATGACTGAACGCCTATACTGATCCTGTTAAAGCCTATATTTTTAAATTTTTTTAATTTTTCAAGACTTATTGAATCGGGATTTGTTTCTATTGTTGTTTCAACATTATCGGCAACTGTAAAATTTTTATGAATTTGATTCAATATTTCATTTAAATAATCGACATTCATTAACGAAGGGGTTCCGCCTCCTAAGAAAATAGAAGTTATTATTCTATCCTTAGAATATATTTTTGAATAAGTTTCAATTTCTTTTTTTAATGCCGATAAAAAAGGATTGATGTTATCGGTAGTTATTATTGAATAGAAATCACAATAAATACATTTATGTTTGCAGAAAGGAATGTGAATGTAGAGAGCGGTTTGTTTCATTGTCCGTTTTTTATCAGTTCCTTTGCCCCTTTTATACTGGCTTCGGTTATCTCTTCGCCGCTCATCAGTTTAGCAATTTCATTAACCCGCTGCTCATCATCTAATTTATTAATTGAACTTACAACTCTGTCACCGACTAATTTTTTATTTACTGCATAATGATGATGTGCATTACCCGCAATTTGAGGTAGATGTGTAATTGCAATTATCTGGTGGTTTTGGGATAGCTCTTCTAAAGCTTTGCCGACTTTCTGAGCAATTCTTCCGCTTATTCCGATGTCGATCTCATCGAATATTAAAACAGGCAGTGCTTCGGTTTTTGCAAGTACTGATTTTAACGCGAGCATAACTCGTGAGATTTCCCCGCCCGATGCTACTTTTACCAAGGGTTTTACGTCTTCACCGATATTTGTGGAAATAAAAAATTCAACTTCGTCACAACCGTTATTTGTAATTTTGATCTTTTTATTATTTGAAAGTATATAATTTGGGTCTTCATCAGCAGCCAACGATCTTTCAATTTTTACATTAAAGGATGAATGTTCAATACCAAGTTCATTAAGTGTTTTATTTATACTCTCCTCGATCAACGGGATTTTACTTTTTCTTTTATTTGAAATATCAATTGCCAGATTTCTGCAATTGTCTCTTGATTTTTTTATCTCATTTTTTATTTCTTTTATTTTTTCCGAAAAATTTTCTGCAAGTGAAAGTTCTTCGCCGATCTTTTTTCTATGCATCAAGACAGTATCAATTGAACCGCCGTATTTTTTCTTCAGTAATGTTAAGGTGCCAAGCCTCTGCCTAACCTCCTCAAGATGTTTGGGCTCAATATCTATTTTAGAATTATAGGAACGGATTGTTTCGGCTATATCATTTATTTGTGAAAGTATGTTTCTGCTTTCTTTCTCTGTAACCGAAAAGATTTTATCAATTAGTTCTAATTCGCTAAGTTTTCGGTTCGCTTCACTTAAAATATCCTGAACGGAGTTTTCTCCTTCAAAAAGTGTTTGATAAATTGAAGTTGTCAATTCAAGAAGCCGTTCCGAATTTTCTAAAATTTTCAATTCATTTGAAAGTTCATCGTCTTCATTTTCCTTAGGAGAAACGGAATCAATCTCTTTTATCTGGAATGAATAAAACTCTTTCTTTTCATTTAACGATTTTTCTTTTTTCTTTAATGTTTTTAATTCATCAATCTTTTTCTGATAGTCATTAAATGTTTTTCTGTATTCGGCTAATAATAAGTTGTTGTCAACATACTGGTCTAAAAAGTCAATATGTGTCTCGCTTCTGAGCAGGGATTGATGTTCGTGCTGTCCGTGAAGGTCAATCAGTAAATCTCCCAATTGATTTATAAAAGTTAGAGGCACTGGCGAATCATTTACAAAACAGCGGTTTGCTCCTTTTAATGATATTTCCCTTCTTATTATTAATTCATTTGTTGTTTCAACATCGTTATTTAATAATAATTCTTTTACCTTGGCGTTATCTTTTATGTTAAAAAATCCTTCTATAAAAGACTTTGCAGCTCCCTTTCGAATTACTTCTGTTGATGCTCTTCCCCCGAGAAGCAAACCCATAGCATCGACAATAATAGATTTACCTGCACCCGTTTCTCCTGTAATGATATTCAATCCTTCACCGAACTCTACCTGCAGATGTTCGATAAGTGCATAGTCCTTTATTTCTAATGATTTTAACATTTAATTGTTTTTTATAGGTGGGATAATTTAGCTTATTTTATCAGCAATTTCAAAAAGGTTTGATCACAGAACTTAAAAAATTATTGTCCTTTTTTATTTTGATAAAAATGTATTCCGCAAATCGTTTTTGAATCTATGATTTCACCGCTCATAATCTTTTCTTCAATTTCATTCAACGAATATTCAAAAATTTCCATTCCGTACTCACCTTCTTCCCTGTTGTGATTACCCTGTATTAAATTTTTAGCAAGATAAATATGCAGTACTTCGGAACAGAACCCGGGAGTGGTTGCAATAGAGCCCAGTTTACTAACAGACTTTGAACTGTACCCGGTTTCTTCAGTCAATTCTCTTTCGGCACAATTCTGCGGATCTTCATCCTTTTCTAGTTTACCTGCGGGAAGTTCAAGCATAAATTTTTGGAAAGGATAACGGAATTGTTTTACCATTATAATTTTACCGTCCTCTTTTACAGGTAATATTACTGCACCTCCGGGATGAAGTACAACTTCCCTTACAGCTTTGTTTCCGCTGTCATATTCAATCTCATCAACTTGGAGATCGAACACTCTGCCGCGGAATAATATTTCGCTTTTCTTTACTTTGAAGTTCATTAGCCTTAAGAATTTTAAAAACTAATTTATCAATTTATTTTTAACGAATAAACTTTTTTCTCGAAATTATCCATAAAAAAAACTTTATTGAATTTTGAAGAATAATTATGTGAAATAGTTTCATTCGATGGTTCAAACATTGATGCACCGCTATATCCCCCAGTGTGTATCAAAAGCCAAAATTTAATACAGGTTTTATCATACTTTCTTAATTTAATTTCTTTCTTTTTAATAATACTCTGTATCAAATCTGAAAAAACTTTATTAACCCAACCAAAACTACTTGTATTAACAAAATGTTTTTCTAAAACTGGGAAATTTGCAATATTTATATTGCTTAACTCATAAGGAATTATATCATCATTTTCAAAATCATTTTTGATTGCTATATACTTATTTTTATCAGGAACGTTTCTTTTGATTAATTTAAATATTTTATTTCCAATTTCTTTTTTGCTTTTAAGTCTGGGTATAGGATTTTGACTAAATAATAAATATACTTCTAAGGGTGGTAATTTAGTTTTCAATAATTTCTGATTTACATAATTTGTTATCTTGTTATAATCACCTTCAATTGCCTGCAAAGGTGGATTGCCAGTTTCATTAAATATTCTTGTAAGTTCTATTCCAATTTTTTGTTTATTTACTATAATTTTAAAGTCAGGACTTTCTGTAAAAATTATTTTTTCAGGCTCTATATCTAAATAGGTAAGTAAAATATTTAGATAATATTTCTCATATCCTTTAATTTCATTCATTTTGTATTAAATAGTTTTTTATAATCTTCCTTAAAATTAGCAGGTAAATCATTTTCGTATATCCAGTAATCAACAATTTGTTTAATCAGAGATTCATCTAAGAATTTATTTAGCAACATCATTTTCATTAGTTCAAGAGTTTTCATTACTTTTACATCAAAATCATTGCAAGTTAAAATCATATTTTTATCATCTGTTACTAAAGGTATATTTAATTCTAATGCCGTTGCTATGCAGTATATATCTTCTCTTGAGAGATTTAGCCCCGAATCCTTTTGAAAATTCCAGATAAAATCAAAATTTTTCTCTATTTCTTCTTTTTCAACATTAGAAATCTTTAATCTTTTTTTTCTATTTTGAATATATTCGTCTCTTTCAATCCAGCTAAACTCACTTTGCAATCTACCGCTTCTTTTTAATTCTATTTCTATTTCCTTATGAACATATAAAGTAAAATTTTTTTCTCCAAAAGTTTGACCGAGTAAAGGATGTATTGATTGAGCTAATCGGAGGTAAGTAGTTGTATCAAGAAGGATTTTACTTTGTGCCATTTATAATATATTTATAAATTTCTTTTGCATCAGAAACTGGCAGATTCATTACTGTTTTTATATATCCTTCAGTTAATCCTTTGGCTAAATATAATCCTTCAAGCAACTTAAAAAATATAGTTTTATATTTTTCTTCAACAGTTTTAATGTAAGCTTCAACATTAGGTTTTTCAACTTTAAAAAGGTATAGGCTTATTAATTTATATTTTTTAGTAAAATTAGTTGTTGCTTTGTAAATTTGGTTTTCAAGATTTATACTACGTAATTTTCTAAATTTTGCAAACTTATTAATTTCTTTATAAACAGTGATTGGAGATATAATTAGTTTATTAGAAATTTTGGTTATATGATCAATCCTGCGATATATCCCACTTATTGAAATTATTTTAAAATAATTTTCTTCAGCAAAATTACTAGAAAAAAGAAAGGCTCCAGCAAAATTATCAGCGAAATCTTCTGCTTTTTTGTTTTCTAAAGAAGGCGTTAATATATGTCCGAGTTCATGTGAAAGCCAAAATTTAAAATCAAATATATTTGTATCTAAATTTATAAATACCCAAGTAGTCTGACTATCAGGTAGATAAATATGTAATGCGTTTTCGTGTTGTTCTTTAGTTCCAAGTAGTTGAGGAATTAATATTGTATTAAAAGAATTTAATATTGTGATAATATCTTCAAAATTTATTTTATCTTCAGTAATATTAAATTTTTTCCTTACAAGATTAGCAATTTCCTGAATGTAATTATATTCATTAACTGGTTTTTTTAATTCAGGGGGCTTTATCATCATTTCTGGAGGAAGAAAATCTGTTAATTCTCTTAATGCAAAGCCCATTTGTCTCGCAACTTGAATATGTTTTTCCTTTGTTTTTGCACTTCCTACTTTTCTAAAAGCAATTTTGGGTATCGATAAATCATTCTGTAGTGTTATTTCGTTAAATTTAAGATTAAGTATTTTACCCAACATTAATAGCTTTGATGGCTTTGGAAATGACATATTCTTAAGCCATTGGGAAACTGCTTCTCTACTTACGCCAAGTTCTTTACTAATAGAGGATTGATTATAACCGTATTCAGATAGTTTTTCTTTTATTAGGTTGGTATTTAATTCTTTTTGCATAAAACAAATTTAAAATATCTTTTTAATAATGTCAAGTTTTGTCAAGTTTTTTGGGCGATTTATCACAAAGTGATATCCTCAGAAAAAGTTGTGGCTACCAAATATAATTTATGCCTTATAATCCTTATCATAATAAGGAATAAGTTCATTCCCCAAATATTTAAGCACGGCTGCAATCACACCAAGATCATCAAGGTAACCTATCAAAGGTGCAATATCGGGTATGGCATCAATTGGCACTATAAAATAAATCAAGGCTCCAATTATAATTGATTTTCTGTGCCAGCTTACATTTGGGTCGCGCATATAATTAACCAGTGCAAGTATATCTTTTGCAAAAGATATCTTTTTGCCTACTCTTTCAAGTTTTTCCCAAAGATTATCATCAATATATTTTTCCTTATCTTCACTGCTTTTTGTTTCTATTTCGACTAGCTCTTTGGGTTTTTCATAATCAAAATCTATTTCTTCAACTTCTTTCATTTTTAATCCTTCTTATATTTTTCAAACCAATCAAAAACGGAATTCCACCAAAGTCTTGCATTTTGAGGTTTCGTTACAAAATGGTATTCATCAGGGTAATAGATTAATTTGCTTGGTACACCGAGTCTCTGCAAGGATGTAAATAATTGAAATGATTGTTCTTCAGCTACTCTGAAATCATTTGCCCCGTGAACTATTAACATCGGGGTTTTAGCATTATGTATGAAACGGTGAGGAGACCATTTTTCATATAATTCTCTGTCTTCCCAAGGGGCTCCATTAAACTCCCATTCTGGGAACCACAATTCCTCGGTTGTTCCCCACATACTTTCGGTGTTAAATACTCCGTCGTGAGAAACAAGTGCATTAAATCTGTCCGTATGTCCTTCTATCCAACTTATCATATAACCGCCGTAAGAGGCTCCTGCAGCAAATGTATTTTTCTTATCAATAAAATCAAAATTTACCAAAGCATAATCGTAGGCATTCATTAAATCTGTGTAAACTTTACCACCCCAGTCTCTTGAAATTTCATCAGTGAACTGCTGACCGTAACCAACGCTTCCCCTTGGATTTGGAGCAACAACCACATATCCCTTAGAGGCAAATAATTGTATGTTCCAGCGGAAATGGAAATCATCAGTCCAATGTCCCTGTGGACCGCCGTGAATTAAAAATATCATCGGATACTTTTTAGATTTATTGAAGAAAGGCGGTTTTACCAAAATAGATTGCACTTCTTTTCCCCCGGCTCCTTTTGACCAAAAAGTTTCAAGAGGAATCATCTCAAATTTTGATAGTAACTTTCCATTTATATTAGTTAGCTGTTTAATATTACTACCGTCATTATTCATTGAAAAAATTTCGTATGGATGATTTGAACGCTGCTGCTTAAAATAAATCTTTTTACCATCAGGTGATATTGTTAAACCTGTGTTAACGTGCTTCTTTAATATCATTTTAATATTTCCGGTTTCAATATCTATTTTATAAACAGAGTTGTAAATTTCGTTAGCGGAGGTAAAATAAATTATTTTAGAATCCGGAGTCCAAATCATTTCCCCTATTGATCGATCAAATTTTGGTGTTATATTTTTTAGTTCTCCTGTATTTCGATTGTAGAGAGTAAGTTCTTTTCTGTCTGCTTCAAAACCGGCCCTTCTCATCGAAGTAAAAGCAATGTATTTTCCGTCAGGGGAATAAACAGGCTGTGCATCTACTCCTTTACTTTGAGAAATTTTTCTTTCTCTTAAATTATCTAGGTTAATTGTGTAAACTTCATTGTTTGTACTGTTTTGCACTCTCTCTTCTGAGTTCATCGTAAAAACAACTTCATTATCATCGGGTGAAAAATTATAATCGTTTCCACTTCCTAAAGATAAAGGGGGTACATCGTGATTCTTTAATAAATTTATGTCAATGTATTTTTCAGTCATCAAATCGTAAATAAAAAGATGATCTCTCTTTTCACCAACCCAATGATTCCACGATTTATACATTAAGTGCGTAAGAATTTTTGCTTTTACCTTACTTTCTTTTTGTTCTTTATCCCTTTGTTTAATGCAGTCCTGTGTTTTACAATCGGGATAAACTGAGGAGATAAATAAAAGTTTACTTCCATCGTTTGACCATTCAAAACCCGAAGCACCTGAGTAAATATCCGTTACCTGTTTTGAATTATTACCGTTTAAATCACAAATCCAAATTTGTTCGTCCAAAGAGTAAGCAATGTGTTTTCCATCAGGTGAAAATTTGGGATTGCTTTCGTTCTTTTCAGAATTCTTTAGCGAACGAATATTTTTTCCGTCTGAATTAATCAAATATATATCGGTATTGCCTTTGTTGATTTTCATACTGTATTTGGTAACGGAGAAAGCAATAGTTTTGCCGTCCGGTGAAAGTTCTAAACTACCGATTCTGTCCATTGCCCACATATCTTCAACAGTTAAAGGTCTTTTGTCCTGAGCTAAAACAGGTATAATAAATATTAAGAGTAAGATAAATATTTTTTTCATTTTCACCTCTATTTGCCTTTCAATTTTTGTTTTAAAAAATAGTGGAAGTTGCCGCTAAAGGCAATTTACTTTAACGGATTAATCTCCTTTACTAAAGAAAATTATATATTTATTTTAGCAAGCCCAAATAATGTATAACTTAATTTTAACAAATGGATACTCTTAGTACCAAATATTTACCCGGTGGTTTTGATCAATATATTCTGTTTAACAAAACAGTAGAGTTAAAAGATAAAAATATATTATTCATCGGTGCAGGATTAGAAAAACTTCTTGTTAAAATAGAACGTTCCCTTTATTCTTCAATTTTTTATATTGTTGACGATCACGATTCTCTTCTAACAACACGTTTTTTATTGTCGGATTTAAAAGATATTAATATCAGGCTTATGCAGTTTGACAGCACTGATTTTGCAAATGAAAATTTTGATATTGTTTACACACAAGGCTCTGTTTCTTCTTCAAAAAGAAATAAAATTGTAAAAGAAATTAAAAGAATTTTAAAACCCGGAGGAATATTCTGCGTAGGAGAATCGGTTTTATTAAAAGATAATGAACCTCAATTTATAAAGGACATTTATAAAAATTCAGATACTTTACCGTTGGCGGTAAATAATTTTACTGAATATTATATATCAAGAAAATTTGAAATTATAAAAGAGGCTGATTTTTCATATTCTCTAAGAAAATATTACAAAAGCTGGAAAGATTTATCAAAAGAAAATATTAATTCTCTCTCCGAAGAAGAAAAACAGCAAAACAAAAAAATAATTAAACGAATATCTCACGAATCAAATGCATATAATAATTTGGGTGGTTCAAAATATATGGGGTTCAAAATGCTGATCTTAAAAAAGGAAAGAGATGAAAAAAGGTGATTTAATAGAATTGACAATAGAAGATTATGCATTCGAAGGTAAAGGAATAGCAAGAATTGAGAAAGAAGGCGCCGATGAATATCAGTCAAAATATGTAATCTTTGTAAACGGCGCTTATCCCGGGGACAAAGTACAAGCAAGACTGCTGAAAGTAAAAAAATCTTTTGCCGAAGCAAAATGTGTTGAAATAATTGATAAATCGGACTTACGTACCATGGCACGATGTAAATTTTTTGGAAGCTGCGGCGGATGTAAACAGCAGGATTTAGAATATGAACATCAAATAAAATTCAAAAGCTTACAGGTTGAAAATGTATTCAAAACAATCGGGGGTTTCACCGAATTAAATATTGAAGAATTAATTCCTTCCGAAAAAACATATTTCTACAGAAATAAAATGGAGTTTTCATTCAGTAAAATAAGATGGCTTACGTTGGATGAAATAAACTCCGATAAAATTATTGACAGAAATTTTGCACTCGGTCTGCACATTCCAAGAATATACGATAAAGTTTTGGACATAAATGAATGCTTCCTGCAGTCAGAGGAAAGCAATAAAATATTGAATTTTACAAGAGACTTTTTTAAGTCGAGAAAAACAACAATTTATTCTACAAAAAATCACAAGGGTTATTTAAGAAATCTTGTAATTAGGCAGTCACAACACTTTGATGAACTGATGGTGAACCTTGTAACATCCGAAGAAAACGATGAGCTAATTAGCCGGTACGCAGAACAGTTGAAAGAAGAAGTGCCGCAAATAACAACTATCATCAACAACATAAATCTTAAAAAGGCAAATGTAGCAATCGGGGATTATGAAAAAGTCTTTTTTGGTGACGGTTTTATAAATGACAGCATCGGCAAGTATAAATTTAGAGTCAGCGCAAACTCCTTTTTCCAAACCAACACTCTGCAGGCAGAAAATCTCTACAATACAGCATTAGATTTTGCCGACTTGAAAGGTGACGAAATTGTTTATGACCTTTATTCCGGAACAGGTACAATTTCTATTTATGCTTCTGAAAAAGCAAAAGCAGTTTACGGATTTGAGAATGTGCATTCTTCAATAGAAGATGCAGGTAAAAATGCTGAACTAAATAATATTGGTAATGTCCGTTTTTATGAAGCTAATTTATATAAACCCATGCTGCCGATTGTAAAAGAAAACAAATTGCCCAAACCACAAACCATAATTATTGACCCACCGAGAAATGGAATGCATAAAAACACAATTGCGGACGTACTTGAGTTAAGTCCGGATAAAATTGTTTACGTAAGCTGCAACCCGGCAACACAGGCAAGAGATGTTAAACTGCTTGTTGAAGGTGGGTATAAATTAGTGAAAATGAAACCGGTTGATATGTTCCCTCATACCTTTCATATTGAAAATGTAGCATTGCTAATTAAGGAAAACAAAAGCTAATAAAAGTTAGTTATTAGTCATTCATCAAACTATTCTATTTCTTTCCTTTTCTCTTACCTGTTGATATTTATCATTTTTTTGTTACCTATTTGTTACTTTGAAAAAGAAATGCTACATTTCATAAGTAACAAAAAGAAAATAAGAGAAAGGATAATAATAAAATGCAAATACATCTAAGAAAAAAGAAATTAAAAAATGGAAGTGAATCTCTCTATTTAGATATTTATAATGATGGTAAAAGGCAATATGAATTTTTAAAGCTTTACATAAAAAAAGGCGACCCTACCAACAAAGAAATTTTATTGTTAGCTGAAAAAGTTAAAGCACAAAGAATGATTGAATTAGCAAATGATGAATATGGACAAATAAACAGTAATAAAAAAAGAGCTTCATTTATTAAATACTTTGAAAAGGTAGTTAAGACAAAAAAGAAATGGTCAAACTATTACGGTGCATTAAAACATTTAAAAAATTATGTTGGAAAAGATTTGTTATTTAAAGAAATCAATAAAGCTTGGTTAAATAATTATGCTGAATATCTAAGCAAAGAAACAGGGCTTAAAAAAAACACATCCTTCCTTTACTTCAGAAAGATTAAAGAAGTTCTTTACAAGGCTTCTAATGAAGGATTTATAAAAGCTGAGACAGTCAGACAAGCAAAAAACCTTGCAAGAGAAAAAGTTGACAGAGGATATTTAGAGCTAAGAGATATTGAAAAACTTGCAAGCACTACTTCTGATAGACCGGAAATTAAAAAGGCTTTTTTGTTTAGTTGCTTTACTGGATTAAGACAATCAGATGTTAGAAATCTAAAGTGGAAAGATATTTCAAATGAAACAATAAAATTCAAACAGCAAAAGACAGAAACATCAACCTCAATCCCATTAAGTAAAACAGCATTGAACATTCTAAAAACAGATAATATTTTACACTTACCAGAAACTAATATTTTTAAGCTACCAATTGACAGAACAACTATAAACAGAGCTTTAACCAGATGGTTTAAAAGTGCAGGGATTAATAAGAAAGCATTTTATCATTTAAGCAGGCATACATTTGCAACCCTCAACCTAACAAGTAATAATGATATATATACATTATCAAAATTACTTGGACATCAAAGTATTAAAACAACTGAGATATACTCTAACATTATTGATGAAAAGAAAAAACAAGCTATGGATAATTTACCAGTGATTGAGGTGAAAATATGAACCCAATGATTGATATCCTTGATAAGTTTGAAAAGTTAAAAGAAGAAATAAATTCATTTAAAATTTCCAAAGCAAAAAAAGATTCAACACTTACTTTGATTGATGAAATTACTATTTCTTTCAGAAATGTTAATGGTCAATTATTTATAACTAATTCATTGGTTAAAAAATTTTATTCTAAACTTGAAAAACTTCAAAAAGATTTATATGATCCTGATACTAAAGAAAAAAGAGAGGTTTTCAAATATGATGAAATGTTGTATGAAAAAAGTTTAAAATCAGTTAAATGTAAAGATGGTATTTACAGACGTAAAAGAAAAAAATTAATAGATGTTCTTTGGGATGCTTGTTTGATGTATCCTAAAGCAAAAAAAATATCTCCTATTATTAAATATGATGGAAAAGAAGGAGTGCTTTATCTTGAATTTTATGAAACTTATCTTAAGTGGAGGTCAAATAAAAAAAAGCAATTAAAACAATCCAAATAGATATTTTCATTTCAGATTAATGTGCCCCCCCACCATACTAATTTATTAACCCATATTATAATTTTACTTTCAAATAGTTTCAAAATAATTTGGAGTAAATAAATGAAACAAGACTCAATTCAAAAACTCAATGCTAACATTGAACAACTTTTACAGCAGGAAAACAGACCACTAAGCCTTGTAGAAGCCTGTGTATATCTAAATGTAAGTAAGTCTCACCTCTACAAGCTCACACACAAAAATAAATTGACTTTCTTCAAGCCTGGCAAAAAAATTTATTTTTTAAAATCAGATTTAAATAATTACCTTTTAAGAAATAAGAGAGTGGGTGAACAAGAGCTTAAACAAAAAAGTATCGATTATGTTACTCAGGGGAGTTCATTATGAATATAATAGATTGCTACTACAAATTTGAAAAATTTGATAATACAAAATGCAAAACAAGATTTGAACTTGTTTATTGTTCAGATTTTTATGAACCTTTGAACAACCCAAACAACAAAGGGGAAATCTTTATTTATTTAGGGCACAATCCCAATATAAAAGCAAGCCATAACAGAAAATCTAACCTAACTATTTCAGTTAGAAATAAACATCTTACAAGTGTTTTCATACCAGAGATAGAAAAACCTAATCTTGCTTATGGTGATTACTCTCAAGACGCAATACTTATAATTATATCTGAAAAAACAATTGAACTTCTAATTTGCAAAGGTAAAAAGAACACCTTATCAATTCTTTATAATTTGCTTTATGATGGTGAGCTTAATCAAGAAATTGAAGCATTTAGAGGACAATACAAAGAGCCTGTAAAGAATCCTTAAAAAGATACTCTCAAAGGTTTCTCTTAACAAATAGGAAGATGTATCAGTTTTTGATACAACTAAGAATAATAAGATGTATGATACTTTGGGTTTATATATAGAAAACAGAAACTCTCTTAATTGCCTTTCTTTACTTTCAAATCAAACAGAAACAGTTATTACAGAAACTGGAGAAGTAATAAATAGAGGTAATCTTAAAAATCTAAGAATTAAAGTTAGAGGTGAAGCCTTATCGATTCAAGGCTCATTACCAAAGTTTTATCTTGGTAATAATCTTCAGCTATTGACAAGAAAAGATACTCAGTTGGCAATTGAGGAACTTTCAGATGAACTATACTTACCCATAAAAGAAAGCAGAGTGTTTCGGTTTGATATTGGAGCAACTTTTATGATGAATGAATCCTTGCAGAGCTATTACTCTTGTTTGGGAAACCATCCAAGACTTAAGAGGTCAGAGATTGCAAACAATAAAAGTTTACTTTACAAATCTTGTAATAAAAGTTTACTGTTTTATGATAAAGGAAAAGAATTAAAAAGAACCGGTTACAAAATTCAAGAACCATATAATAGGAAACTACTTCTTAGATATGAAATGCAATTCACCAAAAAGATTCCTTATAGTTTTAAGATTCAAGAGCTGAAAGCAGAGAACCTGTTTAATGAAAACTTTTATATAAATGCAATTAATAAATGGCATTCCTATTATAATGCAATCCACAAAAACAAAAGACTAAAATTTAATTCAGAGGTAATAAAAATGTTGAATGTCAAAACACTTAGAAAGCACCTTGAACTTATTGGCTTAAAGAGTATAGGTGAAGATGAGTTCTTGCAAATGTTGGAAAATAGCAGGGATAAATTTTCAAGATTGCAACTAAGCAGACTGAAAAGAAATATAAAAGAATTATCACATCAACCGGAATTAACTGAGGATAATGAATCAATAAAAGAACTTGATTCAAAGGTGTTGAGAATGGCTAAGTATTATCGGTAAACTATAGAAGAACGGCTCTCTGAGAGGCTGTGAGAGGCTCTGAGAATTAAAAATGATGGGTGGATCAAAAGGAATTTTCCGTTACCTTAAAAAGAGAAAAGCTAAGTATTAAAAATGGTCACATTAAAACAAAAAGAATTTTTGGACACCTTAAAAAAGGTAAGCTGAAAGCTGAGGATGAATAATGGCAATTACATTAAAACAAAAAGAAAAATTTATTGACTTAAGGTCTGATGGTCTTAGTTTCAATACTATTGCAAAAAAATTAAGTATTTCAAAAAGCACATTGATTAATCTACAGCTTGAATTAGAAGATAAAATAAGAAATGCTGCTTACTTTAAATATCAAACTATTTTAGAAAAATACAAACTAAAACAGCAAAATAATATTGAATATCATTCTAAATTACTTGAAAAGGTAAAGAAAGAATTAGAGGATAGAGATTTAACTATACTCAGCTTCAAAGAGCTGATACAATTAAAAGAACACCTAAATGATAATCTGAAAATCTTTATAACTTATAAAACAGATGAGTTTGAAGAAAATGAATTTGGGATAAAATATAATAGAACTATTTCACTTGATTAAAGCAGAACCAAAAGTGAACCAAAAATAAACCATTTTACTAATTGAACTTAAGACTTTCTAAATGCCGTTTTTTAGCAACTAAAACTTAACACCAAACATCACTTGTAATATTTTTGCAGGTAATTTAACTTTTACGGTTGAAGTAACTCCACCGATACTACCTGTCTGTTCATATTCTGGTTCACTGCTATAATACCTAACCCCTATATTAACTTTACCTATAATAAAACCGGCACCAAAACCATAAGCAAATGCTGTCGTTATTTTCGTAGTTTGAGATATAGAAGTACCTATACCAGTTATAGTTATGTCTGGAAATTTTGAAACTAATAATCCAACTTGTCCCAACCCATAAATTGTAAATGATGGAGTAATTGGTGCATCAAATCCAAGCCCTGTCAATGCCCAAGTCGTAATATATTTACCTACAGTGACAGTAGCCCCTAATTGATTGCTCAATGTATTTCCATCTACTTCATTAATGGCTAAAGAGATAGATGTGGTCCAGTTGACATTTTCACTAAAAAGTTTTGAAGCTTCTATCATTAAACCAAAACCAGTTTCTGCATATCCAGCTTTTTCATTACCAATTTCTGTACTGCCAAAATCTCCTTGAGGTAATGCTACTCCACCTAAAAAGCTAAACCTACCTTGTGTTGTATTAGTTTGGGCAAAAATACTATTAGAAAAAATAAAAAATAATAAAAAATATATGACAACAAAAAGAATA
>JACZTL010000045.1 GCA_022573715.1 Bacteroidota bacterium | reverse complement strand
GGTGCTTTGTAAGAACGAAGCGTTAAGTCCGACGGTAGACGGATTAAAATACTTGAACAATTATTATACCGACCTTAAAAGAACCTATCGACCAAGTTTTAGTTTCTCAAATTAATTTGTTAATCTTCTGCGCTTTTACTCCGGTTTTTGAAGAGGTGGGTTGTCATTCCACATATCACGGTGCATCAGCCAATTTCCATCCACTTTTTTCCAGATGACAATATATTTCCCATTACTAATTGTTTTAACGTCCTCTACTAATGTAGTAAATTCATATTCTCCAACTTCATATACTGTTTTACCCATTCCACCTACTTCTGCAGTCTTCAATGTTATTGTGTTTTTCTTATTTTCTAAAGCATTTGCCCAGAATTTCTGAATTGCTTCTTTACCGGTGTAGAAATCACCACCCTGAGGCAGTATTTGACCATCTTCGGTGTAGAGGTTTGCTAATGCTGTTGCATCACCGTTTTTTATAGCTTCCATAAATAATTCGTTCGAAGCAGCTATTGTCTCACGAATCTTTTCAGTGTCCTGGGGCGCTTCACAACTTGTGAATGAGAAGCCCACAATTATAGCAAATATAAATACTAATTTTTGATTATTAATCATTTTTTACTCTCCTTTTAATTTATTTAATAAGCAGTTACTGCTTTGGAGGAATATGGGGGAAAGTATCACTCCAAATAAGGCATTACAATTTGGGATAATTTTAAGAATAATGCAAATGAAATCTTTTAGAATTATAAATTTTGAGTTTTGAATGTTGGATCCAACTACCTTCGTTTGAGCCGGTGCTTTGACTGGACAGGTTTTGAATTGTGTTAGAGGTTGAAGCGCAGTTTGCGGAGGGCAAGCAGAACGCGTGAAGTTAATAAAGAAGGTTAGAAAGCAACTTGTTTGTATAAGATTAATTGCGTGTTTAAGCACCTAATTTAGCAAATACAAACCGAATAGAAAATCCGTGAGGATTTTCGTAAGTAGGCCTGCTCTAGCAATTAATTTTATACGTTGTTAGGGCAAGTTTTAAATCATCTAATTTTTTAATTTATTTATCATTCGTTTCGCATTTTCGTTAGAAGCATTCAATTTTAAGGATTTTTCAAAATTCTCTAATGCTCGTTTTTTATCCCCGATTGTCATATATGCATCTCCTAGACTATCAAAAGCATTATACGAATCAGGATAATTTGAAACGTTCAATTGAAAAAATTCAAGTGCCTTGTCTTTATCTTCTTCTTTTCCTGTGTCAAGATAGCCATAGCCAAGACTATTTATGATATTTTCTGGAGGTGAAAACTTTCCGCCAAATCTATTTTTATAATACGATACAATATCTTCTATGGACTTGGTTTCAATATCCGTCATATAAAAATCTTTATAAATAAACTTTAAGCCATAATAAAAACTTAATGTTGGTACAGTCCAATGATTCTCTTCCTCAAAGTATTGTAATTTTAGATTGGGTGAAAGAATATTTTTATTTTGTAATTCTGCAAAAAATAAATCCTGGCTCTTTCTGGTAAGTCCAAAATTTTTCCAAGTTTTATAATTATAAGCCGATGATATATAAAACTTTTTGCTTTTTAAACGTTCTATATTTGCACTGTCAACATCCTTTAAAATAATCTGATTATCCCACCAAAAACTTGGATCGATAGCAATAAAACTATCAAAAGATGAATCATCAGAAAGGTAAGATAATCCTGCCAATAATCCCCCATATGAATGACCAACTAATATTTTATAAGAGTTTGTTCTATACTCTTTGTCTATTTCAACAAGAAGCTCTTTTTCTAAGTAACCTAAAAACGCTTCACTTCCTCCACTTGTTTTTTGATATTGTGGCTTTTCAGACCCATCAAGAAAAATTACAGAGTTAGTTGGTGTAAAATCTCGTGTCCTATCAGTATTAACGATTGCAACAATAATCATTTCAGGAATTTGCCTATCAGTCATTTTGTCAATCATCCCTGAGAGAACAGGAAAATTACTCTCCCCATCTAAAAGCACTAAAACAGGGTAAGTATTTGAACTTTCGTGATACGATTTTGGTAAACCAACAATATAAGTTCTTTCTTCATTTAAAATTTTGGACTCCATTCTGAATTTAGTACCCATCACGACTTTTCTAATTTCTTGTCCATAAGTTTGAAATTGTATAAGGATGAAAAATGTGATTAGTAGAATGAATCTGTTTTTGGTTGATTTAATATTTTTTAATGTCATAATTTATTTTGTTTTTAATTTGCCCTAACAACTGCTATATGTAATGCGTGTGTTAGGGAATATTACGGTTAGCAAATATCGTGATTTAATTTAATTATTTATTATATATGTATAATTTACAGCAGATACTGCTTTGAGAAATAATGAGAAAAGTAGTACCTCAAATACAACATTACAATTTGGAGTAATTTATTTATTTAAGCAACGAAATATAAAATTTTTTTACCAAGCCAAAGGCTGGTAAACCGACCTTAAGCGAAGGCGGTTTTGTTGTAACAAGAAAAATGACTGAGCGAGTATAAAAGATTTTTTGAATATTTATTTATAAATA
>JACZTL010000005.1 GCA_022573715.1 Bacteroidota bacterium | reverse complement strand
ATCTATAGCTAACTTGGTATAAAGGATTGCCTGAAAAATTTACTTCAATATCTTTGACTAATCCTTCAACTGGACTGTCATTTTTAAACAGCCAGGGAATAAATTCGGCGTTAATCTCAATTTGTTTGGCTTCAATTGCTCTTTGGATCAAGTTTGAAGTGGTAAAAAGATTATGAGGCGGATCACGGTTTAGATCACGCCAAAAATATATTCCATCAGCAGATATTTCATCTAGGTTAAAAATTTGACTTGATTTAAGCTGAGCTAAAGCCACTGGACTGCCACCAGCGTGGAAAAGTATGCCATTCCATTCTTCAACTAAATCAACAAAAAATGGCCGAGCCGATCTAACTGGACCGATTTTTTTAGCCGCGATTTGATTATCAAAGATTGCTAAGAATCTGGTAATGTCGCCTTCAACTATTATCTCATAAATTATGCTGGCAAACTCTAAACCGCTAACTGGCCGGCTGCCAACATGATTTTCTAAAATTATCGAAATTGGTTTTAATTTTGATTGAGATCTCGGGACTAAAACGCCATCAAGCATTCTTTGACTTTGCGGACCTAGACGATGAAAAATATTAGCCTCCCAAGTAAATGTCTGTTCAGTGAAAAGGAAATAAGCTGAAAATAGTATTGCTACTAAAAATGAAACTAAAACAAAAAGAAAAACATTTCCTTCAGTAGAAGAATGCAACCATTGCGGTAAGTCTGTTTCGTTCAGTTCGGGTTTATTTATAAATAGAGTACCCGATTTAAATGATGTTTCAATAAGAATTGACAACAGGTTAAAATATCCTTTAGGTGATTTTGTCTGTAGGGTTTGTGATAAATTAACAACTGAAATTTAATAAGCATAATATGCACCACAAACTCTTCAAACTGTTATTCAACTTTTACCCGCCTTATTTATTTACGGGAATTAAAATAGCGCACATCTCCCAGGACTACAGGCAAATCACAGTCACAATGAAACTGCATTTTTACAACAAAAATTATGTTGGAACTCACTTCGGCGGAAGTCTTTTTTCAATGACCGACCCTTTTTTAATGACAATGCTTATAAATAATCTCGGGAAGGATTACCTTGTCTGGGATCAGGACAGCTGTATTAAATTTCTAAAACCTGGACGCGGTACAGTTAAAGCAGAATTTAAAATAACAGAAGAACTGTTAAATGAAATTAAAGAAAATACAAAAGACAAAAAAAAATACTTCCCCAAATTTGAAACGGATATTATTGACGAAAAGGGGATAGTTGTCGCAAAGGTAACAAAAACTATTTATGTTAAAAGAAAAAATTAAAGAAGGACACTATTCAAAGAGATTCTTCGCTTCACTTCGGCGAGCAGGTGAGTTAAAAACAACACTTTTTATTTGCTAATAAATATTATCCCACGTATTTTGAATTTTAAAAAAGCAATATAAATTCTTTTAAAACTGAATAATCTTATAAGTTTTTTAATACGTTAGCAATAATGACATGTCCATAGAATTATCATTTCAACAATTGGCCATTAACCAGTGGGACGATTTTGTATCCTTGTTCGGTATGAGAGGGGCATGTGGTGGATGCTGGTGTATGCTTTGGCGACTTCCCTATAAACAGTTTGAGCTGCAAAAGGGAGAGGGTAATAAACTTGCAATGAAGTCCATTGTAGACTCAGGAGAAGTTCCCGGGATATTGGCATACCACAAAAAGAAAGCAATTGCCTGGTGTTCAATTGCCCCAAGAACCAGTTTTCCAGCTCTATCAAGGTCTCGCATTCTTCAGTCCATTGATGAGCGTCCGTGTTGGTCCGTCTCTTGTTTGTTTGTGTGAACAAGTCATATAGAAAAAAGGGTGTTTCAACAGAGCTTTTACGGGCTGCAACTGAATATGCCAAATCACAAGGAGCAGAAATTGTGGAAGGTTATCCGGTTGAACCAAGGACTGATAAAGACATACCACCGGTTTTTGCATGGACAGGTATACCGAAAGCGTTCATTGATGCCGGGTTTAAAGAGGTAGCAAGGCGTTCACCCACACGTCCGATTATGAGGATGGAATTGATTTAAATAGTAGACAAAATGCTTCAGAAAAAGCGGATAAGATCTGAAATTTTCAATGGAGTATTCCAAATCTTGTTTATATTTATTTCATAAGACTATTACCTTTTTAATAAATAACATCTGCAAATAAGTAGGGTTACTAACATATGTTTGCGTAATTTACAAGGCTAATTATTATTTAAAAAAATGTTATTAAACAGGAAATGAAATTATGACGTTTGAAGAGATTGGAATTGAGAATAAATATATCCGTGCTATTGAAGAGTTAGGATTTAAAAATCCTATGCCTATTCAGGAAAAGGTAATCCCTCATTTAATTCAAGAAGATTGTGATGATATAATTGGCTTAGCACAAACAGGTACCGGTAAAACAGCCGCCTACGGCCTGCCTTTAATTCAAAAAACTAATCCTGCAGCTAAGTATGTTCAGCATCTTATTCTTTGTCCAACACGTGAACTTTGTATACAAATTTCGGATGATTTGGTTACCTACGCGAAGTACAATAGTGATGTTAAGATAACTGCGGTGTTCGGTGGTGCAAGTATAGAACGACAGATTAGCATTATTAAAAGAGGGGTGCATATTATTTCAGCCACACCTGGTAGACTGCTTGACTTAATTAAAAGAAGAGTAGTAAAGATTTCTAAAATAAAATCAGTTGTACTTGATGAAGCAGACGAAATGCTTAGCATGGGTTTCAGAGATGATCTTGAAGCAATCCTTAAAGAAACACCTAAAGATAAAAATACTTTGCTTTTCTCCGCGACAATGCCGAATGCAGTTCGTAAAATGGCTAACCGGTTTATGAAAAACCCAGTTGAAATTACTATCGGCAAAAAAAATGTTGGCGCTGATAATGTTAACCATGTAAGTTATACCGTACATGCAAGTGAAAGATATTTAGCACTAAAAAGAATTGTAGACTATTATCCTGAGATTTACGGGATAATCTTTTGCCGAACAAGGAGAGAAACGCAGCAAGTTGCCGAATGGTTGATTAAGGACGGATATAATGCAGATTCGCTACACGGTGATTTGTCCCAGCCACAAAGGGATAATGTGATGGCGAAGTTTCGTATAAGTCATGTAAAACTGCTTGTTGCCACGGATGTTGCGGCACGCGGACTTGATGTTGAAAATCTAACTCACATTATCAATTATAATTTGCCGGATGATCTGGAAATTTATACTCATAGAAGCGGAAGAACCGGGAGAGCGGGACGAAGCGGTACTTCAATTGTAATTACCCATCTTAAGGAAAAATATAAGCTCCAAATAATTGAAAAACAGATAAATAAAAAGTTTGAAAACAAACCCGTACCGCTTGGCAAAGATATTTGTGAAAAGCAGCTTTTCCATGTAATTGACAAAATGGAAAAAGTTGATGTTGATAATGAAAAGATTGATTCCTTTCTTCCGACCATTATGCACAAACTTGAATGGCTTGACCGTGAAGAGTTGATTAAAAAATTTGTGTCAGTTGAATTTAACAGATTCCTTGACTACTACAAAAACGCTCCCGACTTAAATGTACCGGAAAGCCAGGGAAAACACAGCAAACAAAAAGGAACAACAGGTAAACATACTTCCGAAGGATATACTCGTTTTTTTATTAATTTAGGTAAAACGGACAACCTCAGACCTGTTGATGTTATCGGGATGATCAAGGACTACTCAAATATTCGTGACATTGATATTGGTGAAATAGACATAATGAAAAATTTTACTTTCTTTGAAACCGATAAATTATATACAGAAAAGATATTGAAAGGATTTAAAGAAAAAGAGTTCAGAAAACGTAAAATTAATCTTGAAGTTGCAGAAGGAAAAAAGAAAGAAACAAAATCAGATTTTGAAAGAATTAAAAAGAGACACAGTTTCAAGAAAAGATTAGAAAAACCAAGGAACAAAAGAAAGAGAAGAAGAAAATAATTAGAATTAAGATGTATCTATATTTTTTATTTTGCAAACTTATAAAACATAAATTGAAGCAGAATAGCCTAAACATCCCTTGTATATTGTGGCCAATATAAGAAAAATTTTATCCCTTCCGGTAAATTAAAATAAAGAATTACAATGAAAGTAAAGATATTTTCCAAATGTGGAGGTTATTTTGGTAAATCATCTAAAGTAACCTCAGACCTTGAATAAGATATTAATTCTTGGCTTGAAAGTAATTCAGAAATTAAGATTATAAATATAAAACAATCTTCATGTGGGGGAAGCGCTGAACCGGCAAAACATATAATTTCAATTTGGTATGAATCAGAGGTCTAACAGATACAGAATCGAACCTATTAAATGATAAAAATTAACTTCAAGAAATTAAAAACTCTTTCCTATTATTGAATTTTAATTTATATTAACAATATCACACATCTAAAAAAAATTGATAAAAGGAGTTAAAATGCAAAGAACATTTTTAATATTCATTGTAATGCTAATGCTTTCTATTCCGTCTCTTGCTCAAAATAGAAAATGTATAAAATGGGTTGAAGCTAGCGACGGTTATATACCCAGGCACGCAGTGGTAGGCGGTGATGAAGATGGAGATAAATTATATATAGCACGTGCATATTATAGGGGAGGCACTCATCCCGGTAAAATTAAAAGAGGCTGGGACGGATGCAACATCGGTTATGGTGGTAAAGAGATTATGATAAGAGATTATGAAATATTAGTATATAATAGGAGAAATGATAATAATGATGACGATGTTGTAAAAGATATTATCCGATTTTTTGGTAAGGGTAAAGATCTAAGTGTAGAAACTCTAAAGGTAAGAGATTCATTCGACGATGATTGGAAAAATGGAATCTTTATTAAAGATGAAGAAAAGAGTTCCTTAAAAAATAAATTGAGTAGATTACAAAAAACGGCATTAAAAAATGACTGCGATGACCTTGCTGACAATATCGATAAATTAAGAAAATATTTAAGACTGTCAATGCCATCAAGAACTGAAGTAAAGAAAAAGCTTGATAAATTATATGAGATTTCTAAAGATTGTAATTAAATAATTAACAATAATATAGGGGAAAGTTATGAACATAATTGTCTTTTTAGTCGGTCTTTTTTAATTTCATAGATGAGTATTTTATTTTTTTTTAATCCAAGTTATTCTAAAACATTCTTAGAAAAATACTTGGACAAAGATTGGATGGTCTGGGCTGTTATTTTTAGAATAGTAATAGGTGCTTTGTTCATTTATCTTCAAACGATACTAGATATCCGCATTTTATTTTTTGGCTGGGTATAGTAACACTTTTATCCGGAATAACTTTGCCCATAGTTGGAAAGGAAAGGATTAAGAAAATAATCAATTGGTGGCTCGATAAAGCAATATTTGTTCAGATAATATGGGCTTTTGTAGCTTTAATTTTTGGATTATTTATTATTTATTCTGCTAATATATAAAGGCTTTTAAGGTGAAAAAAACTATTCTAACTTTTTGCATTTTAATTTCTATAGTATCAATCCCTTCAACCATTAATGCACAACATTCAGCGGCAAGACAGTGGAAGGAAGTATTACTTGAAGCTATAAGAAACGATTATGCTCGTCCAACAATACATGCAAGGAATTTATTCCATACTTCTGTTGCTATGTATGATGCTTGGGCAGCTTACGATAATATTGCTCAAACATATTTATTAGGTAAAACTGTTGGCGGATATACTTGCCCTTTTAATGGTGTATCAACACCTAGCAATATCAAAGAAGCCCAGAAAGAAGCCATTAGTTACGCAGCTTATAGATTACTAAATCATCGTTTTATCGGTTCACCTGGCGAACAAGGATCAATGTTCAGGTTTGATTCCCTAATGATTTCTTTGGGGTATGATACATCATTTACTTCTACTGATAACTACAATAATTCACCTGCTGCTTTAGGAAATTATATTGCACAGTCAATTATTGCATTTGGATTTCAGGATGGGTCTAATGAACAGGGGAGTTATGCAAATCTTTATTATATGCCTGTCAATCCACCGTTAATTCCAATAATTCCTGGTGATACAAGTTTAGTTGATCCTAATAGATGGCAGCCTTTAACTTTAGATGTTTTTATAGATCAAGCTGGAAATATAATTGGAAATACTACTCCTGATTTTTTGAGTCCTGAATGGGGAGAGGTAATACCGTTTTCTTTAAACCAAAATGAGTTAACAAAATTTAACAGAGATAATTATGATTACTGGGTATATCACGATCCTGGTGTACCCCCTCTTTTAGATACTTCAGCAGTTGGTGGAATATCGGATGAGTACATATGGAATTTTTCGTTGGTTTCTATTTGGTCCTCTCAGTTGACTCCAAGCGATAATGTTGTTTGGGATATATCACCTGCATCTATCGGGAATATTAAAAGTTTTCCCGAAACAATCTACGGTTATCATAACTTTTATAAAGAATTTTTAGGTGGTGATATAAGTGAGGGACATACGATCAATCCGTACACAGGACAACCATATACCCCTCAGCTGGTACCAAGAGGTGACTATACACGAGTACTTGCAGAATTTTGGGCTGACGGACCTGCATCGGAAACACCACCTGGGCATTGGTTTACAATCTTAAATTATGTGAATGATCATACATTATTCGAAAAACGATTTAATGGTGCCGGTCCAATTTTAGATGAACTTGAATGGGACGTAAAAGCATATTTTATAATGGGTGGAGCAGTGCACGATGCTGCAATTGCTTCTTGGGGAATAAAAGGATGGTACGATTATATCAGACCTATCTCAGCTATAAGATGTATGGCAGGTTTCGGACAAAGTTCTGAATCTAATTCACCAAATTATCATCCTGCTGGCATCAAATTAATACCGGGTTATATAGAACTGGTAAAAGCCGGTGATGTGTTAGAAGGCTTACAAGGGGCAAACATAAATAAAATTAAGTTATATACGTGGAAAGGTCCTGCTTATATTAATAACCCAGACACTGACACAGCAGGTGTAGGTTGGATATTAGCCGATAATTGGTGGCCATATCAAAGACCTACTTTTATTACGCCACCATTTGCCGGGTATATTTCAGGGCATTCAACTTATTCAAGAGCTGCTGCCGAAGTAATGACATTACTTACCGGAGATGAGTATTTCCCGGGTGGAATGGGCGAATTCCTCGCACCTAAAAATGAATTTTTAGTTTTTGAGGAAGGTCCTTCAGTGGATGTTGTTTTACAGTGGGCAACTTACAGAGATGCTTCAGATCAGTGTAGCCTCTCCAGAATTTGGGGCGGTATTCATCCGCCTGCTGACGACATTCCCGGAAGAATAATTGGTAAAGTTATTGGAGTTGAAGCTTTTCAACTTGCTGAACAATATTTTAATGGGAGTGTAACAAGTGTTGAAGATAAGAATGAAACTAATGTTACTGCCAAAGCAGTAGTCTATCCAAACCCCGTAAGAAGTGGCAATCAGTTAAATATTAAAATCAATGTTCCAGCACAGTCTGTAGATATAAAAATATATAATATTTTAGGTCAGTTGGTCTTCAGTAAAAAATTGGAAGGTTCATTTCATAATTTACAGACAGTATCATTTAATATAAGAAATATCTCTACGGGCATCTACTTTTTAACTCTTAATAGTCAAGTTATTAAATCAACTCACAAGTTGTTAATAATTAAGTGAATAATGAAAGAGTGTTTTGAAAAATATCTAATAGATTATGGAAGAATTTAGATTAGATATAATTAACAAATTTTTTGTAAGCACTTGTGAAGCTGAAAATATGGATAATAAATTCAGCAAGGCTTTAACTAAAAAAGAAAATGAAATAAGAAAATTTATTTTAAGCAAGACTCCTGCTTTAGGGCATATACCACAGAAGAAAGAAATACTTGCCTTTTGTAATAATTTAAAAGGAACTTGATGGTTATGATATAATCCAACTTACTGATAATAATATCACTATTTCCGCTGTTTATCCTTTCTCTAATTTTAAGACGAAACATTTAATAAATTTTTCCGATGATAATTACAAACCTGTTTTTGCTATGTGTTCAATTGATGCATTAGGCATTCCTTTTATGTTGAATAAGGATATTACTATCAATTCAGAATGTTTTTATTCAAATGAAAAAATAAATATTGAGATCAGGAACAATAAAATCGTAAGAGTAACTCCTAAGAAAACTGCTGTATGATATGATATGGAATTAAGTAGTTGTGCAGCAGATTCTCAATATCAAAACTTGAATTTCTATTCTTCCAAGGAAAATTTTAATTCCTGGAAAAAAAACAAAAAAAAGTAGATCTGGTTATTTATTAAACATGAATGAGGCTCTTTATTTGGGAAGCCTGTTCTTCATAAATAGGTTAAATTAAATTTGGATAATTTCATATTACTCTAAAAGTTATTAATTAATAAAATTTAAGGAAGAAATTATGAGATAAACAATTTCATTTGTGATAAAAAATTAAGCATTTAAAAAAAACATTTTAATTTTAACTCTTATCTGTTATATTATGTGATGCCTAAACCAAACTTAATTTTATAACATCGGACAATCTCCAAATGAAAAAATCTAATACGGTTATAATTTTTGCTATAATAGTTATATTATATTTATTTGCTAATGTAACTACTGCACAAAACAAAAAAATTGATTGCGAAAAAGCTGTTACTCAAATGGACTTAAATTTTTGTGCGAAATATAGATATGAAAAAGCGCAGAAAAATATGGATGAATTATATTCGAAACTACTTAAGATTATTAAAGAAAGACAAAATGATTTTGCAAATGGAAACCCGTTAACAGGTAAAAAATTTGTTGATAATTTTGTTGATTCACAGGAACAATGGAAAAAATACAGAGAATCTTTTGTAAGTTTTTACAGTTCAATTTATCAAGGTGGTTCTATGAAGCCGATGGTTCACTTTAATACAATGACGACAATTACAAAAGAAAGGTTAAAAGAGTTAAAAGATTTATTAGAAGAATTTTCTATGTAAAATTATTTTTATTTATAAATTAAAAGAGTTGTACTTATGAAAAAGGTTTCTATTTTATTCTGCAGTCTTTTGATAGTAGTTTCGTTATCAAATTTTACATATTCAAAAAATAATTCAAAAAAAGGCTTTGATAAAATTAAATCACTTGTCGGAACTTGGCATTCAAAAATGACTGATGGAAGTATTACAAAGATTACATATAAAATCGTTTCTAACGGTTCTACCATTATGGAGACTATTAGTGGTAAAGAAGACGATGCTATGGTTACCATGTATCATCTTAACGAAAATAACTTAATGATGACTCATTACTGTTCTGCCGGCAATCAGCCTCGAATGAAAGCTGATGTAAAGGATAATAAGATTAAAACATTAAATTTTAATTATATTGATGCTACAAATCTAAAAAGTGAACATGATGGTCATATGCTAAATCTTGATATAACATTTAAAGATAAAGATCATTTTACCCAGGCTTGGACTTGGACAAAAGACGGTAAAAACTCAACTACTGTTTTCGAATTTGAAAGAGTAAAATAATTTTAAAGAGGGGATAATGGACATACAATATTTTTCCGATCAATTGAAATTTAATTCGAAATCTATTTCTGATTTAGTAGAAGGTTTATCAAATGAACAAGCAAGATGGCGACCGTTAACCGATAAATGGTCTATTCTTGAAGTTGTAAATCATCTATATGAGGAAGAACAAAAAGATTTTCCTTTAAGATTAAAGTATATGCTATATTATCCCGAAAAAACTTGGCCGAGCATTGACCCTGTCTCTTGGGTGATGGAGAATAATTATAATGGTCGTGATATAAATGAGTCAGTGAAAAATTTTTTGAATGAAAGAAACAAATCAGTTGAGTGGTTGCATGGAATTAAAAATCCTAATTGGGAAAATGAATATGAAGCATCCTGGGGGAAGATTAAAGCGGGGGATATGTTTGCTGCCTGGGTCACTCACGATTTATTACACATAAGACAAATAATCAATTTAAAGAGACTTTTTTATCAAAACCAATTTGAAAATTATACACCCGGCTATGCAGGGAAGTGGTAATATTTTTAATATAAAATTATTGAAGAAAGAGTTATAATATGAATAAATATATTAACCTTAATTTTTTTATACTTTTACTTTTGTCTCTATTGTTTAATGCAGCGTTATTGAATTCTCAGGATGATATTGAACATTCTATGGTAAAGAAGATGCCGGGTTTTAAACTGAAAAAATCTTTGAGCAAAAAATCAAATTTTTCAATCTTTCAATTCCGAATAATTGAAAACAAAAAGATCATAACTCTAGAAAAGAAGGGACGATATTGGAAACTTGTTTACCACAATCTAGATAATAAGGGAAAGTTTAATACTAAGATTTCCAAGATTGATATTATGAATAATTACAGGGCTGCAGCAAAGGAGATGGGGGGTAAAGTATTATATGCAAAAAGAGGAAGAATTACATTTACACTTCCGTTAAACAATGGCGGAATACTTTGGGCTTATGTTACCGCCTTGGACGGGAATTATGATTTGATAATTATAGAAGAAGAGGGCTTTAAAAAACAATTAGTTTTTAGTGCAGACCAAATGAAAAGGACTTTGGATTCACTTGGTACAATTTCTATCTATGATATTAATTTTGATACGGCAAAAGATAAATTGAAATATGGAGCAGAAAAAGTATTAGTTGAAATTGTTAAACTGATGAAAAATTATCCTGAATTAATAATTGAAATCCAAGGACATACAGATAATGTGGGCTTAGCAAATTATAATTTAGATTTATCAAACAAAAGAGCGGATACAGTTAAAGATTATCTATTGTTATTCGGAGTAGAAAAGAAAAGAATGATCGCAAAAGGCTACGGACTTTCAAAACCAATTGTATCAAATGATACGGAAGAAGGTAGGGCAAAAAACAGAAGAGTAGAATTGCTAAAACTTAATTAAAAACTATACACTTATTAATACTTAATTAAAGGAGAAGTTATATGCCGAAGTATATAATTGAAAGAGAAATACCTGGTGCAGGTAAAATGTCTGCACAAGATTTACAAGGGGCTTCACAAAAATCTTGTTCTGTTTTAAATGAAATGGGAACAGGAATTCAATGGATACAAAGTTATGTGACAGATGATAGACTTTACTGTGTTTATATTGCACCTGATGAAGATGCTATTAAAGAACACGCTGAAAAATCCGGGTTTCCGGCTAACAGGATTTCAAAAATTTGTACAGTGATAGATCCAACTACAGCAGAATAATTAAATAATATTCATTAAATATATTAATTTTAAAATTATATTTTATAATTATAAACTTAATGTAGAGAAATGAAATTTAAAACATCAGCTGTTTTGTTTCTTATAATTTGTGTAATTATAGCAATCCTTTTACTAACGGATTCCATCAATAGTTTTGTTGCGGGCATTTTATTTGCTCTTGCTATAGTAATAATTGGAGTTCTTTCAAAAGGATCCAAAAATAAATAAGAATGATATCAATTATTTAAATGCAACAACTAATAATTACTTCCCGTATATAATTTAACATTTCATAAATATTGGATTCAACATGAAAAAAATTCAATTAATAACATTCTCTTTTTTGTTTATTTTTGTTTCAAATATTTTTTCACAAAAAGAAAAAGTTGTAATATTCTCAGCAAATGCTACTGGCTCGGTACAACTGCTTGCAGATAATATCAGGATAATGATGAATTTGGGAGTAGAAAATACTGATCCGCAAAAAGCATTTGAATATCATAAGTTGAGAGAACAAAAAATAATTAAACTAATTAAGAAATATGGTATATCCGATAAAGATATATCTTATTCATTATTTAAAATTTCGAAATACCGTGACTTTAGAGATAAAAAAGTATCATTCAAAACAAACCAAAGTGTACAATTTAACTTAAAAAATTTCACCCAGTACATACCCTTGCAAATAGATTTTTTGAAAAATAGTTTTTACGAATTCAGCAGTAATTTCTCTACATCAAAAAGAAAAGAAGAGCACGAAAAAATTGTTAAAAACACACTTCAAAACGCTAAAGAGGAAGCTGAACTTTATGCAAATAATTTAAATTTGAAAGTCGGAAAAATTATAAAAATAGAGACAAATAATCCTATAATATTTCCCCGAGATAATATGATTTTTAAAGCAGAGTTGAATCCGGCAAACGGATTGCTTAATGTGTCTTAGTATATTACAATCACTACTAATGTACGAGTGGTTTATAATTTAGTTGAAAAATAAAACCAAAAAGCATATTTTAATATAAATGAATACAAAAGATGCATATGACAATTGGGCGGAATCATATGATATTGTTGATAATCCTACAAGATCACTTGATGAAAAGGTAGTTAGAACTTTATTGATAGATTTGGAGGGGAAAGATATTGTTGAAGCAGGCTGTGGTACCGGAAAGAATTCTGTTTGGTTTGCAGAAAAGGGAAAAAGTCTAAAAGCATTTGACTATTCAAAAGAAATGCTTTCCCTGGCACGAAAGAAAGTTATAAATAATAATGCAGAATTTTCACTTCAAGATATCACTATTCTTTGGCCATTTGATAATCAAATCTGTGATTTAGTTTCAATTAATTTAATCCTTGAGCATATTGAAAATATTGATTTTGTTTTTAAGGAAGCTTTTAGAATATTAAAACCGAACGGCAAATTATTTATTTGTGAACTACATCCCTCCAAGCAAGAGAAGGGAAGTGTTGCAAGGTTTACTGATGACAGCACAAATACAGAAATTAAGCTCGTATCATACTTTCACTCTAAAAAAGATTTCCAAAATGCCGGTAAATCATCGGGATTTAAAAGTATCAAATTACAAGATTGGTATGACGAAACGTGTGAAAATATTCCACGATTATTATCAATTTTAATGACAAAATAAATGCAGAGTTTACTTAACTCACTTAAAAAATGGCTATTGGCATTCGGATTTCACCCCAAAGATACTCTAACTGCAATATTAAAACTCCCGAAATATTTTAGAGATAAAAAAACTTTAAACAAACAAAAAATTTCAAGTAATGTAAACTTTCAATTTGGTGGTTTTTATCCGTGTTTGTTCGATGAAGAAGACGAAGGAGGAAATGCGAAAGGTCATTATTTTCATCAAGATCTTTTAGTTGCAAGAAAAATATTTTTGGTGAACCCTAAAAAACACGTTGATGTGGGTTCACGGATAGACGGATTTGTGTCACACGTAGCATCGTTCAGAGAAATTGAAATTTTTGATATACGGGATATAAAAACTAAAGTCCCAAACATAAAATTTATCAAAACTGATTTAATGAAAGATTTGGATGAAAGTCTTTATTATTATACTAATTCTCTGTCCTGCTTGCATACTTTAGAACATTTCGGGCTGGGAAGATACGGCGATAAAGTAAAATACGACGGATATCTTGACGGCTTTGAAAATTTATACAAGATACTAAATAGAGGTGGTAAATTTTATTTTTCAGTTCCAATTGGTCCGCAGAGAATCGAATTTAATGCTCATCGTGTGTTTTCAGTAAAATATTTATTGGATTTGATTTTGCCTAAATATCAAATAGATTCATTTTCTTATGTTGATGATAAAGGTGATTTAATTGAAAATGCTGAATTAACCAAAGAAGCTATCGAAAATAATTTTGGTTGTTTTTATGGCTGCGGGATATTTGAATTAACTAAATTATAATTATAGCCCAAATTCGATAACTATTTTGATGGTATTCAAAAAAATATAATTTTCTAAGCCTAATTGAGTATTTCTTGACAACAGAATTTAAGGATTTTATCCTCTTTACATTTTAATTAGTTTTATATTTGTTTAATTTTATCAAAAGTTTTTTCAACTCTTATATCTAACTTGATGTTGCAAGATAAACCAAAATGTAATTGCGGTGTGTTCGGAATATTTGGAAATCCAAACGCATCAGTTAATACCTATTACGGATTACACGCACTTCAGCACAGGGGACAGGAAGCCTGCGGAATTGTTACAAAAAGTTTTAATCAAAAGAATAAATCGATATTTAATGTTCATAAAGGGGATGGGCTAGTATCTGAAGTTTTTTCAGATCCCAAAATATTGAATGATGTTTTAATTGGGGATTCAGCTATTGGACATAATCGTTATTCGACAACCGGTTCCACTGAATCCAAAAATAATATTCAGCCTTTTGTAGTTAATTACAGATTGGGCAATCTTGCAGTTGCACACAACGGCAATATCTCTAATTCAAAAATATTAAGGGACGAGCTGGTAAATGAAGGAGCTATATTCCAAACCACAAGTGACACAGAAGTTATTTTGCACCTGATAGCACGAAGCAGGCTTAATGATCAAGTTGAACAGATAAAAGAGGCATTGCAAAAATTGGAAGGTGCTTTCAGCATTACTATTTTAACAGATGATAAGCTAATTGCTGCACGTGATAATTACGGTTTTCGTCCTTTGTGTATTGGCATAAAAGATAATTCATTTATTATAGCATCTGAGACGTGTGCATTTGATATAAATATGGCTGATTTTTTGCGTGAGGTTGAACCCGGAGAAATTGTTATCATAGATGATGATGCAATTAAAGAACAGAGAGTAAAATCAATAAAGCTATCTGAAGATGAATTTGAAAAGAAACACTGTATTTTTGAGTATATATATTTTTCACGTCCGGATAGTTTTGTCTTTGGAAATAATGTTGATAAAATGAGAAGAAGGCTGGGAAGAATACTTGCCAACCATCATCCCGTTGTCGATAAAGATGGTGATAAATTGATTGTTATAAGTGTGCCGGATAGTTCAAACACTTGTGCACTTGGTTATCAGAGGCAGTTAGAAAAAAATGGGATTAATTCTAAATTAGAAATCGGTTTGATAAGAAGTCACTATATCGGCAGAACTTTTATCCAGCCCGGACAGGAAAAGAGGGAAATGAGTGTTCGTATAAAATTTAATGTTGTTAAAGGTGTGTTAGAGGGTAGAACTGTTGTAATTGTTGATGATTCCATTGTAAGAGGAACAACATCAAAACAATTAGTTAAATTAATAAAATCTGCAAAACCAAAAGAAATTCATTTCAGAATATCTTCACCCCCGATAATGCATCCGTGCTACTACGGTATGGATTTTCCAACAAGAGAAGAATTAATTGCGAACAAATTCAGTGGAGATATAAAAAAGATAAAAGAGCATTTAGGTGTGGATTCATTAGAATATTTAACTATGGATGAATTATTGCAATCCGTACAAGAAGATGGTAAAGATAATTTTTGCACAGCTTGTTTTTCCGGAGAATATCCTACCGATGTTGATTTTACTTTTAAAAAAGAAATCTATGAACAATAATTTTCCTAAATTATGAAAATAAATTATCACGAACTATTTTCTACAAAATCAAATTTGCTTAGTTTTTTTAGGGCATTATTAGCAATTCCTCTTTGGATTTTATTCGATCATTTTAACACGTCTTGGGCGACTGCGATTCTTTTTTCTTTATGTATTCTTGTAGTAATTACTGATTTGTTAGACGGTTATCTCGCAAGAAAATTTAACGAAGTAACTGAAATGGGCAAAATAATAGACCCGCTTGCAGATAAAGTTGTAGTGACAGCAATTATAATCAAGATTTATTTGCTTGATTTAATTCCTTATTATTATTTCTTTATGATTATTGGCAGAGACCTGATAATATTTTTAGGAGGAATTTATATCGCAAATAAAATTGGTAAAGTTTTGCCGTCTAACAAATTGGGCAAAGCGACTGTCTTTATCATTGGAATTGTAATTCTTCTAATTATACTAAAATTAAGTTGGAATAATAGCTTCTTATTATTGTTTTATTATCTAAGTATAATTTTAATATTTATTTCGTTGCTTGGATATATTTATAGAGGTTATGAATATCTAAAGGAAAATAAAACTACTTAATAATGAATAAATTTGAAAAATTAAAATCAGGTCTTCAAAAAACAAAAAAAAAATTAATAGATGGTTTAACTGAAGCAATTACTGGTAAAGCTGTAATTGATCAAGAAGTAATTGAAAAAATTGAAGAAGTTTTAATTTCCGCAGATATTGGGTATGATACTACTGAAAAAATTGTTACAAAAGCAAGAGAAAATCTTATAGGCAATAACTACAGGGATGAATCATCTATTAAGCAAAGTATTTTTAGTGAATTAAAAAAAATATTTCAAAACGTAAATAAAACTTCTTTTATAGAAAATGATATTAAAATAAGAAAGCCTTTTGTATATTTAATTGTAGGAGTTAATGGAGTAGGGAAGACCACGTCGATTGGTAAACTTGCATATAATTTTAATCAAGAGGGTAAAAAAGTGTTATTAGGAGCCGCAGATACTTTTAGAGCTGCAGCAGGCGAGCAATTGTCTATTTGGTCAACCCGTGCAGGTGTTGATATCATACAGGGCAATATAGGTGCTGATCCATCCTCTATAGCCTATAAGACAGTTGAAATAGCAATAAAAGATGATTATGATATTGTTTTAATCGATACTGCAGGAAGATTACATACAAAAAATAATTTAATGAATGAGTTATCTAAAATAAAAAGAGCTATTGAAAAAATCTTACTTCGTGCTCCCGATAAAACACTTTTAGTTTTAGACAGTACAAACGGACAAAATGCACTTATTCAAGCTGAAGAATTTAATAAAACAACCGATTTAGATGGTATAATACTTACAAAATTGGACGGAACAGCTAAGGGCGGAATTGTTTTTCAAATAATGGATTCCTTAAATGTTCCTATTGAGTACATTGGTATTGGTGAAGGACTAGAGGATTTACAAGTATTTGAGTCGGATAATTTTTTAAATGCATTATTAAATTAAGAGGTATATTATGGGAATGTTTATGAAACTTCCAAGACATAGAATATTTGATTACACTCCTCAATTTTATAAACCCGAAGAAGACAAAACAGAAAAAAAGAAAAGGAAATTAGGATTTAGAAACCAAATTAAAACTATTCGCAGAAGAAAACGCAGCCCAATTATCTGGATAATTTTAGCTATAGTAATATTTCTAGTATATTTAAAAATGCAAAGTGTGAATTAGGGGAGTATTAAATTTTAGTGAGTAAAATTGTACAGTATAATAAGTTTACATAATATACATTATGAGACAATATGAAGAATCTAAAATGTATGCTTATTTTACAAATATCAACAAATTTAGGTATTCTATCATTTATCCTAAATAAAACTAGTACGTCTTCTTTTTGCGATTCATAAATAGGTCCAGGTATTATAATCAAAATCTACTAGCTGTACTTAAAAAAACCTTCACCAGTTTTTCTTCCTAACTTTTTAGCAGCAACCATCTTTTTCAATAATGGACAAGGTCTGTATTTAGGATCATTAAAACCGTTGTACAATACTTCAATAATAGATAAGCATACATCCAAGCCGATGAAATCCGCTAAAGTTAATGGTCCCATAGGGTGATTCAAGCCAAGTTTCATAACAGTATCTATATCTTCTGCAGATGCAACATTTTCCATCAAGGCAAAAATTGCTTCATTTATCATAGGCATTAATATTCTGTTAGATATAAAACCTGGATAATCATAGACTTCAACAGGTGTTTTACCTAGTTTAATTGAAAGATCTTTTATTTTTTGGAATGTGGCATCACTTGTAGAATATCCTCTAATTATTTCGATTAATTTCATAATAGGTACTGGATTCATAAAGTGCATTCCAATAAACTGCTCGCCTCTAAAATCAGCAGAAAGTTCTGTTATTGAGATTGAAGAAGTATTAGTGGCAAATATAGAATCGGCTTTTACTATATTATTTAATTCATTAAATATATTAAGTTTAGCCTCTTTATTCTCATAAATAGCTTCAATCACTAAATCGCTATCAGACGGTGTGTTTTTAATACCTATAACTGGATTGATATTAGAAAGTGTTTGCTCCTTGTTTTCAATAGAAATTGTTTGTTTCTTAACTTGTCTATCCAAATTCTTTGTAATTGTGGTAATAGCTCTTTCTAAAAATTCTTGGCTCTGCTCCACAAGATTAACATGAAAACCATTTTGAGCAAAAACGTGTGCAATTCCATTACCCATAGTTCCGCCACCAATTATTGAAACTTCTTTAATATTCATTTTTTATCCTAATTTGTATAGTTCTTGACAATTAAAGCAGATGCTTCACCCCCGCCGATACACAATGAAGCAAGTCCATAATTTGAATTTCTCTTTTTCATTTCGTGAATTAATGTTACCAAGATTCTTGCTCCGCTTGCACCAATGGGGTGACCTAAAGCCACTGCTCCCCCATTTACATTAACTTTTTCCGAATTAAGATCTAATAATTTATTGACAGCCAAGGACACAACAGAAAATGCTTCATTAATTTCAAATAAGTCAATATCCTCTTTAGTTAAATTTGCTTTCTTTAATACTTTTGCTATAGCATCAGCAGGTGCTGTTGTAAATTCAATAGAAGCTTTTGCTGTAGAGCTTTGTGCTACAATTTCTACTAAAGGTGTTAGATTAAGTTCTTTAGCTTTTTCTTCACTCATTACTAATAATGCAGCAGCACCATCGTTTATACTTGAAGCATTAGCAGCAGTAACTACACCGTCTTTTTCAAAAACTGGACTTATATTTGGAATTTTATCAAATTTTACTCTACCTGGTTCTTCATCTTCATTTACAACAGTTTCATCTTTTTTTCCTTTAATTATTACTTCAATAATCTCATCATTAAACTTCCCACTTTTTTGAGCTTCAAGGGCTTTGTTATATGAATTAACGGTAAATTCATCAAGTTGTTCCCTGGTAAAATTAAAATCTTTTGCACAAGATTCAGCACAACTGCCCATATGAATGTCATTGTAAACATCCCAAAGGCCATCTTTTACTACAGAATCAACTATCTTACCATCACCAAGTCTGTAGCCTGTTCTTCCCTTGGGTAATAAATAAGGTGAGTTAGACATACTTTCTTGTCCGCCAGCAATAATTACATCTGCATCATCACATAAAATAGCTTGTTGTGCAAGCATAACAGCTTTTAGAGCGCTTCCGCACATTTTATTTATAGTTAAACATTCTGTCTTAAGAGGAAGCCCTGCATAAATAGCTGCTTGTCGTGCAGGAGCCTGTCCTTGGCCTGCTGTCAATACGTTCCCCATTATAACTTCATTAATATTATTTGTATCAATATTTGTTTCATTCACTAAATCTTTAATGACTATACTTCCTAATTTACTTGCTGATAAAGAGGATAGTGACCCCGTAAATGAACCTATTGGTGTTCTTTTTGCCGATATAATTACTACTCTTTTCATTGTTTACCCTTTAAAGAATAAATAATAATTTAATTTTTAGATAGATAAAATTAAACAAAAATGTAGTAATAAACATTTACAATTTAAGTTTCAATTATGAAGAAAGAATATGATCTCTTAAAAATGGAACTATCTTATAAATGCCGCCAATTCACATACCAAATTCATCGATATTATAGAATGGTTTATATTTTTATCAATTAAGCTAGAAAATTGGTCTAACTTTTCAACTAAAGGAGTAACTTTAAGGGAGGAAAACTTAGAGTTAAATTTTTCTAATGTGGTTTTGTGTTCCGTAAAATAAATATTTGTCAAATTATATTTCTCTTTTGTTAAATCGTTCAACCAAATTATTATCATCTTTAACAATAATTTAAATGAAGTCGAATTATTTACTGAAGTATATTTAGAAAGGATATTAAAGGCTGAATTATATTTTTTTGCAAATGAATATCTTAAAATTTGGATAGTATCTTCGAACATCTCCATAAAATTATTTTCAATTAAATTTAGACCTTCTGTAACTGAACCATTTGAAAATATTGCAATCTTATCAGCTAATTCCTTTTCAATTCCAAATTTAGATTTCAGAATCTCTTTTATTTCGTCTATGCTTAATGGTAAAAAATTTACTTCCCAACAACGCGATCTAATAGTCTCCCTCAGTTGTGACGGACTGGATGTGCACAATATAAATACAGTTCCTGCTGGCGGTTCTTCAAGCTGTTTAAGTAAGGCATTTTGAGCTTCGATACTCATTAAATGCGCAAAAGAAATCAAAATAATTCTGTATGGTATTTCAGAATAATCAAGAGAAATAAATTTTTTTATATTCCGTATACTGTTGATTTTTATATTTTTTGTATTAGGCAATCGTATGCTATAGTATGGATTAATGATTTTTTCTTTTAAGAGATTTTTTATTTCTTCTAAAGTGTTGGCATCAAGTTTAGCAAAAGGTCCGTCTTTATCAGTTTCGTTTTTTCCCCTTGGCAAAGGGTAAATATATTTTATATATGGTTCTAAGAGGTTTGAAATTGATGATGAAGTTTTATCAATTTTGTCCGGGGGAAGATTTTTTATATTAATCTGTTTGGCAAATTCAATGGCAGTATATTCTTTTCCAATTCCATCTTTACCCGTAAATAGAAATGCATGTGGAATATTAGAGGAGTTTATAATTTTTGTTAAAAAATTTTTAGCAGGTGTTTGTCCATAGATACCATTCCACTGTTCAATCATAAAAAAAGCGGTTCAAAAGCATTTTTAATAATCATCGTCATCAAGGTTGTAGAAGAAATCTTCTTCAGAAGGATAATCGGGCCATATGTCTTCAATAGATTCATAAGGTTCTTCAGCATCTTCAAGTTCAGAAAGATTTTGAATAACTTCATATGGCGCACCAATTCTATCTGCATATTCAAGTAATTCATCTTTTTTTGCAGGCCAAGGTGCATCATCTAAAAAAGCAGCTAATTCAACAGTCCAGATCATCATAAGCAAATCTCTCGGTATTTATTTACTCTTAGTCTTAGTTTCAGTTTCAAAATAATTCATATCGTCAAAGAAAAATCTACTAGGATTAAGAGCTTTTCCGTCGTGCCTCACTTCATAATGAAGGTGGGGCCCTGTTGATAATCCGGAATTACCTGTTTTAGCTATTATATCTCCCCTTTTAAGTTTTTTACCTTTTCTAACTAAAACTTTAGAAAGATGGGCATAGAGTGTTGAATATCCAAAACCGTGATCAACCTGTACGCATAATCCATATCCACCGCGATATCCTACAAACTGCACTTTACCGTTTCCCGTAACGTGTACCGGGGTTCTCCAGTTTGCCAAAAAATCTATGCCTGTGTGCATACGTTTTTTATTTAGGATTGGATGCATTCTCATTCCAAAATAGCGAAATGCAACACCTTCTGCAGGTTTTATAGCAGGGATTGAAGCATATAGTTTTTTATTTTCTTTTAATTTTTCAGATATTTTATAATAATTCGATTTCTCAAATTCAATTTTTCTAGTAAGTTTCTCTATAAAATTAAGTGCATCTTTTAATTGTTTGCCTGCATTATCACTTAGATAATCAATACTGTTATCAAAAGATCCGCCACCAATACCAAGTAAACGTTCTTCTTCGGAAATTGGAATTAAGTTTGACACTAATCTAAGTTGGTAATCATATTTAGCTAATGAATCCATTTGATTATTAATTGATTCATATTTATTCACAATCTCAGCAAGTTTTTGGCTTAATAATCTATTTTCTGATTTTAAGGCACTAACGGTATTAGCAGTACCTGTCAAAGTTAATAGGTAGTAATATCCTCCGAACAGTAATGAACTAAAAGTAATGACTGCGAGAGAAAAGTAAACAAATAGCTTAGATTTGTAATTTTTTATTTCTACAAATTGCAGCTTTTCTTTTGAGAAAGAATATAATTTTTTCATAAATACGAGCCGAAAGTAATTAAATATCAAAGATTTGTCAAGTAAAATTTAAACTTTTTTATTCAAAATCGTGTTCAAAATAGTCTACCCCTCTCAAATCTTTATTAGATTTATCTTTTATTTTAGTTTGAAGCCTTTTTTCAAATAATTTAGCAGAATCGTATCCATAATGTTTTAATAGATAGTTCAGACTTATTACTTCGGAAATTACAGTAATATTTTTGCCCGGTATTATCGGAAGTCTAACATACAAAATATCTACACCTGATATAGTAATTGTTTCTTCATCTAAACCAGTTCTGGTATAACTTTGATCTTTATCCCAAAATTCCAATTCCACAACAATTTCTAATCTTTTTTGGTAACGTATTGCCCTAATGCCGAACATTTTTTCAATATTTATGAGTCCAAGGCCTCTTATTTCCATAAAATGTTTTACTAAATTTGTACCTGCTCCCATTAAAATGTTTTCACCTTTTTTAGTAAGTATAATAACATCATCCGCTACAAGTCTGTGTCCCCTCTCAATTAGGTCTAGGGCAACTTCGCTTTTGCCAATTCCTGATTTACCAACAAATAAAATTCCTGCACCGTAAACGTCCACAAAAGCACCATGAATAGAAATTCTTGTTGCAAATTGATCATCTAAAAAATCATTTATTAAATAACTTGTTTTTGTTGTTGTAAATGGAGAAGTGAATACAGCAATATTATTTTTGTTTGCAAAATCTAATAACAATTTAGGTGGTTTATTGTTATTAGTAAAAATTATACAAGGAATTTTGAATTCAAAAAAATTCTTTAATGTATTCTTTTGCTGTTCTTTTGAAAGTTGTTTAAGAAATATTAATTCCGTATTCCCGAATATTTGTACTCTATCATATGAAAAAGAATCAAGAAATCCTGATAAAGCTAAACCGGGCCTGAGTAGGTCTTTAGTTGTAATAATTTTTTCAAACCCGGTTTTATTTGAAATAAGTTTTATATTAAATATATCTTTTATGGTTTCATAAAAGTATTTTATGGTAATTGACTTTTTCCTTGAAAGAGATTTTTCATCAATTTTAAACATTTAATGTGCTATTTGTTTTGATTTAAATTTCTTTAATTGAGATTTAAGCTTATTAACAGATACTGCTACGGATTTACTAAAATCGTTGCTTTCTTCTTTTGCTTTTAAGGTTTGTCCGGGTACTTGTATTATGATTTCTGCATTTTTCACACTCTTGTTTGGTTTTATATAGCTTAGAATAATTTCAGCATTCATAATATTATCATAAAACTTTTGAAGAGAAGATACTTCATCACTGATAAAGTCTTTTAGAGTTTGATGAGCTTTAAATTTTCTTGCTGTTATTTTTATGTTCATAATTCACCTCAAATTTATTATGATTTAGGATGAGATTTTTTATATGTAGATTTTAATCTTTCTACACTAACGTGAGTATAAATTTGTGTAGTTGATAAATTTTCGTGCCCAAGTATTTCTTTAACTGCTCTCAAGTCTGCGCCTCTATCAAGCATATGTGTGGCGGCACTATGTCTGAAAATATGAGGGCTTTTCTTCTTTATGTCTGTTACTTGCGAAAGATATTTATTAACCATTCTGTGTACCATTCTTGAATAAATTCTTCGTCCATGTTTGTTTACTAAAAATGCATCATTAGAATTCCTAAAAGTTTTATCGGAAATATAATCCTTTATAATGATCTTAGATTTACTACCAATTGGAACAATTCTGGTTTTATTTCCTTTACCTAATACTCTTACCGTATTTGTGTTAAGATCCACATCTACATAATTTAAGTTGCAAAGCTCTGAAACTCGCAGCGCACAACCATATAGAATCTCGATTATACATTTTACTAATTTGGGGTCTTTCGAACTATTGTCAATAACTGAATATAATTCGTCAATCGCTTCTTCATTTATTATTTCAGGTAATTTTTTTTCCGCTTTCGGATTTGAAATATTCAAAGTCGGGTTAAAGTCTATAAGATTATTTGAATAAGCAAACTTAAACAAACCTCTAATTGATGCTAATTTTCTTGAAATACTTCGCATAGAGAAACCGGATTCATTTAACCGCATTAAATATGTTTTGATAAATTTCTCAGTGATATGAGATAGATTCATTTTATTATAATTCTCACAATAATTATAGAAATGCACCAAGTCGGTATTATAGGCTTTGATAGTATTATCAGAATATCTTTTAACATTTGTTAAATCACTAATAAAATTGTCAATAGCATTTTTCAATTGCATAATTATAATACTTCTTCTGTTTTTTCTTCCTCTTCTTGAATAATTAATTCTTCACCACAAACAGGACATTTAAGATAATTGTCTTTTTTCTTTGAATATCTTTTCTCCATATAATCAGAATCTTTATTCGGGCATTGAGTGGGCACAGGTTTGTACCAACTTACGAAATCACAATCCGGAAATCTTGAGCAACCGTAAAATAACCTGCCTCGTTTTGATTTTCTTTCAACAACATCTCCGACCTTACATTTCAGACAACTTACTCCCAATGTTATATTTTTAATAAAATCACAGCTTGGAAAATTTTCACAACCGATAAATCTTCCAAACTTTCCTTCTCTATACAAAAGTTTTCCATCGCATTTTTCACAGGATTCGCCTGTGTATTCCGGTTCTTTTTTGGAATCAGCTATTTCTTTGAATGATTTTATATTATCACATTCAGGATAGTTGCTACAGCCGAGGTATCTTCCGAACCTGCCGAATTTAATTTCCATCTCCCCATTGCATTTCTCGCAGATAATTTTTTCTATTTTATCTTCCACTTCAATAAGAGCTTTGGCAAACGGGTCATAGAAATCCGATAAAACCTTTTCATATTTTTGAACACCGGCAGCTATTTGATCTAATTCCGTTTCCATTAGAGATGTGAATTCTTCGCTAATTATTTTAGGGAAATTTTGGACCAAAATTCTGCTTACTTCTTTGCCTAAAATTGTTGGGATCAATTTTTTCTGTTCATGGTTAACATATTTCCTATCCTGGATAGTTGTAATAATATGTGAATATGTACTTGGTCGTCCTATTCCGTTTCTTTCCAATTCTTTAATAAGTGAACTCTCTGAAAATCTTGCAGGAGGTTTTGTAAAATGTTGCGTCTTTTGTAAATCTTCTAAATTTAAATTTTGATCTTTTTTTAGACCTAAAGGAATTTTTTCGTTTCTGTATTCTTCTTTTTCTTCCGCCCCGGGTTTTTTCTCTAATATTTCTTCATATACTTTTTGATAACCTAAAAATTTTGTTGCACTTCCAAATGCTTTAAATAGGTATTCATCAACAGAAATTTCTATAACCGTCGTTTCCAGTAAAGCAGGTGTCATTTGAGATGCTACAAACCTGTTCCAAATTAACTCATAAATTTTTAATGTTTTTTTATCTAAAAACTGTGTAACTTTTCCGGGAGGAAACTCTAAAGAAGTGGGTCTTATAGCTTCGTGAGCATCCTGAATATTTTGTTTCTTTTTCTTTTCAAATCTGTTCGGAGCTGAAGGGGCATATTCATTCCCGTACATATTTTTAATATATTCGGATGCCAAGGACAATATTTCATCACTTAATCTTGTTGAATCGGTTCTCATATAAGTTATTAAACCTTGAGTTCCGAATTCCCCAAGTCCTATTCCTTCGTATAATCTTTGTGCAATCATCATTGTTTGTCTTGGACTCATCCCTATTCTTCTTGATGCTTCCGCCTGCAATGAGCTTGTAATAAACGGAGGTAACGGATTACGTTTAGTATTTCTTTTAGTAATTGCAGATATTATAAATTCATCTTTATTTGAAATAGAGTTAAAAATTTTCTCTGCAGTTTCTTTATTTGATATAGAAATATATTTTTTCAAAAATTCATCCCAATCTTTATCCGACATTTCAGGTTTTGGTTGAATTTTTATATCCCTGCCGTCAATACTGAATAATTTTGCTCTAAACTCTTCTTCATTATTGGTTCTAAATATTGTCCAAATGCTCCAGTATTCTGTTTTAATAAATTCATCAATAACTTTTTCTCTGTCGCAGATAATTTTTAATGCAACGGATTGAACTCTCCCTGCTGATACAATAGCATTCCCTGAAAGTTCTATTACAGCTTTCCACAAAAAAGGACTTATTTTATAACCGATAATTCTGTCCATCACCCTTCTTGCTCTTTGTGATTGAACTAACGATTGATCAATCTCTCTCGGAGAATTCATAGCTTTCTTAATACCAGATTTTGTTATCTCATTGAAAAGAACTCGGTACAATTTAGAGCCTTCTTTAAGTTTGATAACATCTGCAATATCTTGAGCTATTGCCTCACCTTCTCTATCGGGGTCAGTAGCAATGTATATGTCCTTACTCTTGGAAACCAAAGATTTTATTTTTTTTATTAGGTCTCCCTTCCCTCTTATATTTAAATAATTTGGTTTAAAATTATTTTCAATATCTACACCAAGTTTTGTCTTAGGTAAATTTCTAATATGTCCTATTGTAGCTTCAACTTTATAGTTTCTTCCCAAATACTTATTTATAGTTTTTGCTTTCGCCGGTGACTCTACGATTACAAGATTTGTAGCCATTATATATTTTTTTAGTTAATTGTGTCAGAAGAATGAAGCGTTAACCTGCTCCCAGGTAATGATAGTTTTTCTAAATCCAAGTATAAAGAAAGCAAGAGAACATTTATTTGATACAAGTTAATGCTATCAATAGGTATTGATTTCAATTCATCTAGAATATAATCAAATTCCAGATGAGTAAGCAAACCTATATTATAAAAATGAAGAAGATAATCATAATTTTTTAATCCGATCGCTCTAATTTCTTCATCAGTAGATATTCCAATGTCTTTTCTTTGATGTAAAGGGATAGATTTTGCAACAGCTAGTTTACGTAGATTTTTTTCATAAATCCAACTGTAAGTAGCCGCAACAATGTTTTGATTATATAACTTTTCTAATTTTAATTTTTCTAAATTCTCTTCTTTAATATTTTCTTCGTTAATTTTTTCTCTTACTTTTACTAATACATCAACTATTTTGCTGATCATAAATACCTTTAATTATTTTTAAAACAATTTACAGAAATTATTTAATAATAAATTTTCTTGTTCTTTCATTATTAAATTATCTTTTCCTATTTTATCGTCAAATCCAACCAAATGAAGTATACCGTGAATAACCAACCTGCATAATTCATTCTTCAAAGAAACTTTAAATTTTTTAGCATTTTCAAATGCATCTTTAAATGATATAAATATTTCACCTTCTAATTTTTTATTATCTCCGGTATAGTTAAATGTTAATATATCTGTTGAGTAATTATGTCCTAAATGTTCATTATTTAATTTATGAATTTCTTCCTCGTTTATGAAATTTATCTCCAATAAATTGATTGAAAAATTTAATCTATTTTTTAAAAAGTATATTAATTTATGGATTAGAATTTTGTTAATCTGATAATCATAGATCGAATAGATATGTACATTTTTTACCAAAAATTATTCCTATTTTTATAAGAAATGTTTATTTCATCAAAATGTCAAGTAGTCTGAGTGATTTCTGTGAATGATTTTAAAGTTTTTTCCGCATAATTAAAGTAACGTAATGCTGATAATTTCATTTCTTCTATTTCATCTTTAGTTACATCTCTTATAATCTTACATGGAACACCAGCAGCTACTTTGCCTTCGGGTATTTCAAATCCCTGAGTTATAACCGCACCTGCTGCCACTATTGAATGTTTGTTCACTCTTGCACCATCAAGAATAATAGCACCCATTCCAATTAAAGACTCATCGTTTATTGTACAACCGTGCAAAATAACAGAGTGTCCGACTGTAATATTATTTCCCAAATTTAGTGGGAATTTGTTATTTGTTACGTGCAGCATTGAGCAATCTTGAATATTAGTGAACTTACCTATTTTAATATAATGAACATCACCTCTAGCAACAGTATTAAACCAAAGACTACTTCCTTCTTTCATTTCAACATCACCAATAACTTTTGAACCCGGAGCTAAAAATACAGATGGATGTAATTTGGGTGTAATTCCTTCATAAGGAAAAACACACTCGTCTGATAATCTTTTCTTTATTTCACTAATTGCATTCATTTTTTTAATTGTTTAATCCTGCCAAATCACTTGCTTCTTTAAATAAGGACAATGATTTTTGTATTTGTTTGTCTTGATTTAATAAGACAGTATACCAGCCTTTATTTTTCCAAAAATTTCTTGCTATCTGTGCTTTTAATCTTGCTTTTATATAATTCTTGTCAACATTAAATTCTTTTGAATTAAAGTTAACTTTAAGTTTTTTTGCAAATTCTAAAAAGTTATTCAGTGTAGAAGTATTTATATTAAAATTTTTATTAAACAATTTCAAATTATCACCGTATTTTTTAATAATATTTTGTTTATTAGTTTCTAAATATCTTAGAACAAATTTATAGAAAGCATTTTGCCTTAATAAATCAGTTGTATAGCTGGTACTTTTAGCAGATTTAATTATATAATCCGGTGTAATTCCCCCACCCCCATAAACTTTTCTTCCACCTTTTGTTTTAAAATACTTTGCAGATGTATCTTTATCAGCTTTATGATACAGATTGTCTCCATCAACTAATGTAGAATCACCTGCATTGTTATAATATTCCTCTTTATTTTTTAGATTTTTGTAATCTCTTTGTATAAGCCTGCCTGATGGAGTGTAATATTTAGATATTGTAAGTCTAAGGGCTGAACCATCGGACAAAGTAAACTGTCTCTGAACAAGTCCTTTACCGAAGGTAGTAGTTCCCACTATAAGCCCCCTATCCCAATCCTGTACAGCTCCCGAAACAATTTCACTGGCGCTTGCAGAACCTTTATTTACTAAAATTAATAAAGGTATATTTTCAAAATCCGATTCTAATGAAGCATTGAATTCTTCATTAAATTCCTTTCTTCTTCCTTTTGTGTAAACTATTTTTTTTTCACCTGAGATAAAAATATCCGCAACTTTTACAGCCTGATTTAAATAACCACCTGGATTTCCGCGTAAATCAAGTAATAAGCGATTCATTCCTTTTTGTTTCAAGTCTTTTAAGGCGTCTAACAACTCCCTTGAAGTTGTTCGGGAAAATCTTGAAACGCTTACGTAACCGACATCTTTATTTATCATTAAATGTACATCTACTGAGTAAATTGGTATTTTATCTCTTACGATAGTGTACTCAATGGGATTATCTGTGCCATATCTTATAATTGTTATTTTCACTTTTGTGCCTGATTTACCTCTTAGTTTTTGTCTAACTTCTTCGTTTCTAATTCCGATTGCACTTTCATTTTCAATTTTTATTATTCTATCACCTGGCAAAATTCCCAATTGTTCACTAGGACCACCGGTTATAGGTGAAACCACAGTTAATGTGTCGTCTATAACTTGAAACTCAATTCCAATGCCTTCAAAATTTCCTCTTAAAGATTCTTCAATTGTTTTTAATCTATTTGCATTTATATATACGCTGTGGGGATCCAATTTATCCAACATTCCCTTAATTGCTGCTTCGACTAATTTATGTGTGTCAACTTTTTCAACATAGTAGCGCTGTGTTAATCTTAACACGTCATCCATTTTTTCAATGCTGTCCTGGAGGCTATCACTTGAAAAATTTTTTTGAAATTGAACCCCTAATACAATACCAATTGTTAATAATAATATGCTTATTGGAATTTTTAGTTTATTCATCTTTTTACCGTTATAATTTGAAATTAATAGTTAAAAATAATTCTAAATAACTTAATTTTGAAGAACTTTATGATTATATACATCAAGTATTATCTATAAAATTATATAATAAAATTATATAATTAATTTACCTAAACTGATTGTTCATATTATTTGCTTTCAATTTTCATTTGAGGAAAGAATATTACATCTTTTATTGAAGTTTGATTTGTCAAAAGCATAACAAGTCTGTCAAGCCCAATTCCTAACCCCGCAGTTGGTGGCATGCCGTATTCTAAAGCTCTAATAAAATCATTATCAATTACATGTGCTTCTTCATCCCCTTGTTCCTTAAATCGTACTTGTTCTTCAAATCTTTTCTTTTGCTCTATTGGATCATTTAATTCTGAAAAAGCGTTGCAAATTTCTCTTCCCGCAACATATCCTTCAAATCTTTCGACAACGCCTTCTAAATTTCTATGTCTTTTGGCTAGAGGAGACAATTCTACAGGATAATCAATAACAAATGAAGGTTCTATCAAATCCGGTTGAATAACAACAGAAAAAATCTCATCAATTAGTTTAGCTTTTCCACTTATTCCATCTAAATCACAGCCAACTTTCTTAGCAGTTTCTTTTATTAAATTTTCATCCGCTTTAAGTATATCGATTCCTGTTTTTTCTTTTAATGAATTAATCATCGAAACTCTTTTCCATTTTGGAGCAAAATCGATATCCATACTATCATAATTAAATTTGGAAGTATTAAAAACATCATTGCTGATATTTAATATCATTTCTTCTACAAAAGACATCATCCAGTTATAATCCTTATACGGAACATACAGTTCCATCATTGTAAATTCAGGGTTGTGTGTTTTGTCCATTCCCTCATTTCTAAAATCCTTTGATATTTCAAACACACCGTTGAAACCCCCTACTATAAGACGTTTTAGATATAACTCATCAGCAATTCTTAAATAAAGATCTGTATCTAATGCATTGTGATGAGTAATAAAGGGCTTTGCTGCTGCTCCTCCGTAAAGCGGTTGTAAAATTGGTGTTTCAACTTCAAGATAACCCTTTGCTTCTAAAAATCTTCTCATAGATGAAGTAATTTTACTGCGTTTAACAAAAACATCTCTTACTTCGGGATTTACAATCAGATCAACATAGCGTTGTCGGTATCTTAATTCTTTATCTACAAATTGGTCATGAATAACCTTATTCCCCTCTTCATCAGTAGATTCTTTAGTTATAGGTAATGGACGCATTGATTTTGTAAGTAAAGTGAGATTTGTAACGTGCACAGAAATTTCGCCTGTTTTAGTTTTAAATGTATATCCTTCTACACCAACTATATCACCTATATCCATCAATTTAAAAGCTGTGTATTGATCTTTTATTTCATCTTTTCTTAAGTAAATCTGAATGCGACCGAAAGAATCTTGAATGTGGGCAAAAGATGCTTTACCCATTTTACGTAATGCCATTAGTCTGCCGGCAATTTTTACTTCTTTCTTTTCATCATCAACAAATTTATCTTTTATTTCTTTTGAATTAGAATTTACTTCAAATTCATATGCAAATGGTTCAACTCCTCTGGATTTTAATTCCGTTAGTTCATCTTTACGTCTTTTTAATAAAACATTTAATTCATTCTGATTGTTATCCACTTAGCCTCCGAAACCCCAATAGTTAATTATAATTTTTATATACTGATTTAATTTCTTCATTTGAAATAACTCTATATTTACCTAAAGGTATATCCGCCTCAAACTGTCCGAAATATTTTCTATCTAATTCGACCACATTATAGCCAAGTGTACTGAACATATCTTTTATAAAATGATTCCTGCCTTCAACCACAGCAACTTCTACAAGCGTCTTCTTTTTAATATTAGGGAAATTAATTTTTATAAATATTCCTTTCCTGCGGTTTATATAAACACCTTTGAGTAATTTGTTTTCATCTTCGTTCATTAAAGGTTTATTTAATTGTATTGTATAAGTTTTCCTTATTTTATGTTTTGGATGAGTTAATAAATTTGAGAAATCACCATCGTTTGTAAGTAAAAGCACTCCGGTTGTATTGTAATCAAGTCTTCCAACAGGATATATTTTTTCGTTTGTCTTAACGAGATCAACTACTGTTTTTCTATTTTTCTCATCCTTAGTTGATGTTATCACACCTTTAGGCTTATTTAATAAAATATAGATATGTCTTTTGGGTTTAATCTTTTCACCATCAACAAATACTTCATCATTTTCTTCATTAATTTTATATGACAAATCGGTAACAGTTTTATTATTTATAGTTACACGCCCTTCAAGTATATATTTTTCAGCATTTCTTCTTGAACAAAGACCGCTCTCGGCAATATATTTATTCAGTCGTATCGCCATTGCCGTTTTCTTCTTGAATTTCTTTTTCAACTTCTTCTTCAATTGCATTCATCATTATTTTTCTTTTCTGATCTAAGAAATCTTCATCCTGCATAATCTCTTCAATCTCACGAGGTTTCGGTAAATCTTTTAGATTATTTAATGCAAAATATTTTAAGAACTCTGATGTTGTTTTATATAGCAGGGGTCTTCCGACTGTATCAGAACGTCCTGAAATACTAGCTAGTTTTTTATCAAGCAATGTACTGAGCATATAATCGCAATTTACACCTCTGATAGATTCAAGTTCAGGTTTTGTTATGGGCTGCTTGTATGCAATGATAGAAAGCGTTTCAAGAGCTGCCTGACTTAATCTTCTTTTGCTTTTTTCTAATGTTAGATAACCAATGTAATTTGCATATTCTTCTTTAGTTGCAAAGATATATCCCTCTGCGATTTTTTTAATTTCAAATGCTTTGTTTTCTTCCACATAATTCTCATTAAGGCTTTCAACACTTTTTCCGATATCTTCGTCTTTAATTTGAATATCATCTCCGTCTATTCCCTTTATCGCTTTTATTAATTCTTTTGAAGAGACTACATCGTCAGAAGAAAAAATTAAAGCCTCAATTATTGATTTGTATATTTTGTCCATTTGTTGTCTTATAAATTATGAAATCATTAAAATCATTTGATGCTCTCAGACCTATCTCCCCTACTTTAGTTAATTCCAACAAAGCTATAAAAGTGATGACTATTCTTATTTTCTCGTTCATACCAGCCACTAATTTTAAAAAATTTACCTCAGCATCTTTTAATAAATTATCCATGATAAAAATAATTTGTTCGTCAATTGTAATATTTATCTTTTCAATTTCGTGAACAATCTCTGGCTGAATATTATCAATTGCTGTTTTGAATGCTTTTGCTAAATCAAAAACAGTAATATTTTTTAACAATGTATCAAAATCCGGAGGAGCTACTTTGAAATCTTCTTGAAAATTTCCTCTGAAATTAATTTTCCTTTGTTTTGACTCCATATAAGAAAGTTCTTCCGAAACTTCTTTATATTTTTTATATTCCAATAATGCTTGAATAAGCTCACTTCTCGGGTCAATCTCTTCACCTTTCTCATCAATTTCTCTCGGTAAAAGCATTCTTACTTTAATACGCATCAGTGTTGATGCCATAAGAATAAAATCACCGGCCGTTTCAAGGTCGAGCATTTTTATCAGGTTTACATATTCCAAGAATTCTTTTGTAATTTTAGAAATTGGAATGTCATAAATATCAAGTTCATCTCTTTTAATGAAAAAGAGGAGCAGGTCTAGAGGACCCTCAAATTGATCTAATTTTATCTTATAGATACTCATCCTAATTTCATTTTATTTCTTACTTCATTCATAGTAGCTTCCGCAGTTTGTTTCCCACGCTTTTCACCGTCTGATAAAATATTTTTTACTTCGTCAATATTATTTTCGTAATATTTTCTTTTTTCAATTATAGGTTCCAAAAATTTTGATATCTTTTCAGCGCACTTCATTTTACAATCTAAGCATCCTAATTCACCGCTTCTACAACCCGCGGCAATAGATTCTGATTCACCGGGATTAAACTTAGTGTGGTAAGAATAAACCAAACAAATTTCCGGTCTGCCCGGATCACCTTTTCTTATTTTCTGAGGATCGGTTACTGCTTTTTTTAATTTACTCTTTACTGTTTCAGAATCATCAGAAAGTAAGATTGTATTGTTTAGTGACTTACTCATCTTAGCATTTCCGTCCAACCCGGACAACCTTGCAAATTTAGTTAGTAAAGGTTCAGGTTCAGGAAAAACATTCCCATATTGGTTGTTAAACTTTCTTGCAATTTCACGAGATATTTCTACATTAGGGACTTGATCTTCGCCAACAGGAACAAACGCACCTTTATACAAGAGTATATCCGCAGTTTGCAGTACAGGATATCCTAAATGTCCGTATATAACCCTATCGATGTGAAGATCTCTTACCTGGTCTTTTAATGTAGGACTTCTCTCCAACCTGTTGACTGTTATAAGCATGCTTAAGATTAAATGTAACTCCGTATGTTCTTTTATCTGTGACTGCCTGAACATAGGGCTTTTGTTAGGATCAAGTCCTACGGCAAGCCAGTCAATAAGCATATCTATTGAATCATCATAGATCGAATCGGTATTTAAATTTGTTGTAAGTGCATGGTAGTCAGCAATTAGGTGATAACTTTCATAATCCTCTTGAAGTTTAACCCAATTTTCCAAAGCTCCGACATAGTGACCCAAATGAAGTTTGCCTGTAGGTCGCATTCCGCTAAGTATTCTTTTTTTCTGCATTTAATAATCTTTTTTAATTTAAATTATAAAATAATTATTAAAAGAATAATATGCTTCTTTTTATTTTATGGTTATCGATTAAAAATGTGATGCAAGTTTCATTTATATCAATTTTACGTTTATCTTTTTTCGTCTTTCGTTTAACATCAGGACATATAAAGATAAGGTTTCCAGTTTTCGTCAAGCCTTCCAACCACATTTTTAATAAACATAATATGACTTGGTTTGAATGGTTTTGAGATAAGGTCTATATTGGCTTCTTCGGGTGTCCTATCTCCTTTTTTGTTATTACAAAATGTGCAAGCACAAACAAGATTTTCCCAGCTATCACTTCCTCCCCTTGCTTTTGGAATTAAATGATCAATTGTTAAAGGCAAATCACTTCTTCCACAATATGCACATTTGTAAGCGTCTCTTCTTAAAATATTTTTTCTAGTTAACACAACCTTTTTATAAGGTACTTTTATATATCTGCTTAATCTAATTATACTGGGCCAGGGGTAAGATCTTGAAACAGAATGCAGTTCTTTCTTTTTGTTTCGTAATACAATTTCGGCTTTATGCAAATAAGTTAATATTACTGCCTTCTTTACGTTACAAATTGATAAAGGTTCATAACTCTGATTTAGAATAAGAACCTTTGCGTTTAATTTACCGTTAAAGTTATGAGTCCTCTCGAACGCCTGCCTCCTTTTGTGCATTTGAATTCTTTTTAAAAAGAATTCTTAATATAATTTTTAAAACAAATAATAATATACTTATGTACAAGAAAATTTCAAATGAATTTTTAGGAACTAAGTTTGCAATCATTAATATTAATAATACAGCTACAATCGCTAATAAACTCAAATCAATAATTTTATAATATTTTAGAAACATAATTATTCTGCATCCCTATAAACTATTGCAAAACAAGTAACATATTTATTTGAATGGCTGATAGAAATTTTTAAACTGTTCCCATTTGTTAAATAATTTTCCAAATAACCTTTGAGTTTTACTATAGGCATGCCATTAGTTTTATTCAGGATTTCTATATTTTGCCAGCCAGCTTTTTCTTGTGTTCCCGTAGTTAGTGCTTTATAAACTGCTTCCTTAGCTGCAAACCTAGCAGCCAAGTGTTGGTATTTATTACTTTTATTCAGACAATAATCCAATTCTGTTTTAGTATAGATCTTGTTTAGAAAACTATCACCATATTTTTCTACACTTTCTTTGATTCTATCAATCTCAATTATGTCTATACCTATTCCTATAACCATTATTTGTAACCTAATTTAGAATATACTTGCATCAACATTAATACCGTCATCTTTAAGTTGCATTATTAACAATTTGGTTAATTCATTCAACCTTATAAGAGTCGAGTCTAAATTTGTATAAAATAATTTGTTATAAATCATCTTGCCTAAATTATTTTCTTGGTTTTTTATTTCTACCATAAAGTTATTGCTTAATTGAAATAATGTATCTGCTCTAAGGGAAAGCGTATTCAAATTATACAATGTAGATTTAATGTTTTCCCTGTTCTCTTTAAGCATGCTATCAGCATTCACCGTAAGTGAGTTAGCATTACTTATCAAATTGTTAAGAAGGTTTTTGTTTTTATTTAATAACTCTGAAAATTGAATCGAAACATTATTCATATTGCTAACAGAACTTTTAAGTTGTGCTTTAAATTCTTTATCCCCAAGTAATTCATTAACATTTGTCAATGTTATATCTAATTTTAATAGTGTATTTGCTACATTATTTTGAATCTTTCCCAAGTCGGCGATTAATGCTGGAAAATCATTTAAAAATTTCCCGTGATATAATTTTTTATAATCAAGTTCTATACCGGACATGCCTGAACTTATCTCAACTTTTTTACCACCCATTAAATCTAACATAGCTATTTTGAATGATGCATCTTTATATAAATGGACTTCATTTTCAATTGTTAATGATAAAATAACTCCGTTTTCGTGCAGAGTTATATCATCCACAAAACCTTTTTTTACACCATTTACAGTTACATTGTCACCCACAATTAATCCGGATGTGTTTTCAAATTGCACTTTAAGAGTTTTATAATTAGAGGTAAAAGAAAAATTCTTTGCCCAACCTAAAACCCATATAAATATAAGTATTCCAATTGTTACTGTAATCCCGACCTTTATTTCAGATTTTCGTTCTCGTTTCATTTTTTTATTTTCTTAATTAAATCACGCATATAATTTAATTCATTTTCAGTTATAATGCTGTCACTAAATATATCATCAAAAGTTTCACTTATTTTATTAATTTGATCAGATGGTAATTCTTTAATGTATTCAATTCCGGATTTTACATCTTCAACCATTTTTTCAAAATCGATTTTCTGAGGGGAATCTTTTATGAATTTTAGTTTTTCAGTAATATTATTATTTATAAATGGCAGAATAAATTCAGTTTCAGGTGAATCTATTAAATCACCGAACTTTTGTTGTATAATGTATAATACTACAGCAACAAATATCGTAAGAAAAAAAATTGTTTTTAATATACACCCCTTTTTCATTCTTTAGTTATATTCTTTGATAATTTAGTGATTTTTACCTTTGTTATTCTTTTGTTAAAGATTTCAAGTATTTTAAATAAATAACCTTTTAATTCGAATGAATATTTTTCTTTAGGGATTTTGCCGGCAAAATTGAAAATCATTCCGCCAATTGTTTCATAAGCATGATCTTCGGATTCAAAATCTTCTTTAAGTAATTCATTTAAATCATCTATTGGAAGCATACCAAGAACAATAAAATTATTGTTATCAATCTTTGTAATAGGATTTTCTTCTTTATCATATTCGTCTCTAATTTCACCGATTATTTCTTCCAAAATATCTTCAAGAGAAATGACTCCTGAGGTGCCTCCATATTCATCAACTACAACTGCAAGATGTATTTTTTTTTCCTGGAACTCTCTCATAAGCACACTTATTAATTTTGTTTCAGGAATAAACATTGCTTTACGTGAAATCTTATTTAAAGAAAAACTTTCACTTAATTCTTTGTCCTTAATATAAGGGAGTAAATCTTTGGCATAAATAAGACCAACTATATCGTCAATATCTTCATTATAAAGGGGTAATCTGCTGTGTCCGGATGTTGTAATTATTTCTAATATGTCATCAAATTTTGTGTTTAAAGATACAGCTGTGATATCCACTCTAGGAGTCATTATCTCGTGTACTTCCACTAATTTAAAACTAACAATTCCTTTGATTAACCGCTCTTCCCTTTTAATAATGCTTCCTGCCTTGCGACTCATAACAGCTAAACTTGAAATATCTTCCGGTGAAATAGCTGATTTAGTTTTGTCGTAACCAACTTTATTAATCAAATAATTAATAATTTCAGAAATCACTTCGGATACAGGGTATAGAAAAACAGAAATCCAGTAGAGTGGAAATACAATTGTTTTTGAAAAAGAAATCGGATTTTTAGCAGCCCATACTTTGGGTATCAATTCACCAAAAATAACAATTAGTATTGTAATAATTATTATTTGCAGCGCAATTGCTAAATCTTGTGAGATACCAATTTTAGCTGTATTAGCAAGTACAAGAGATACAGAATAAATTGCAATTGCTACATTAACAATTGTATTTCCGATTAGAATAGTTACTAAAAGGCGCCTTGGATAGAGTAATAAATTTTGTAAATAACCGCACAAAACAGGATGCTCATTTAATTGGTTCTTTATTTTTGAACGGTTTAAGGAAAATAAAGCAATTTCTGAGCCAGAGAAAAATGCAGATAATATAAATAATATGAGGAGAATAATTAATTTAAGTTGCCAGCCAGTATCCAAGTACTTACAATTTCCTCAATTGTTATACATATATTTAGAACGGTAAATCATCATTATCTTCTTTAGAAATATCTACTTGAGGTTCTGAAACTTTATCTGAAGAAATATCCGAAGTACCGCTACCTGCAGCTGTTGAATCCAAAGGTATTAGTTTTTCAACTATTGTATCGGTAACATATCTTTTAATATCTTCTTTATCAATATAATCCCTTTTTGATATTCTACCTTCAATATAAAATTTCTTCCCTTTTTTCAGATTATCTTTATAGTAATCCGAAAGATTATATCCCACTAAATTATGCCAAGTGGTTTCATTCTGCCAGCTACCTTCTTTGTCCTTAAAGCTCCTAGTAGTAGCTAAAGAAAAAGTTGTAATTGAAAGATTGTTTGTGGTGAATCTAGTCTCGGCGTCTTTCCCAAGATTTCCAATTAACATAATCTTGTTTAATGAAAAAGCCATAATACCCTCCTATTGTAAATTAAATAATTAGTTAACTTATCATAATAATAATTATGATAACATATTTATCTTATTACTGTTAAAATCCAAGCATCCTCAAAATCATTAATTTTCCATAATTTATTTTTAACGGTTTCAGCATCTTCTTTTTTATTATAAAAAGGTTTTAATTGTACAACATACAGATTAACCGAATTACTATATTCGATATCTAAATTATAATTTATTTTTTTTCTGCTTTCTGTAGCAAAATTTTCCGCCTTTTCTATTGTAGTAAATGCACCAATCTGTACAATATATAGTTTTACATTTCCTATATTTGGTATTACCATAAGGTTTTCATTTGGGGTATCAAACACATATAGTGAATCAGTTTCTTGTGTTCTAATAATATCCGTACTTTCTTTTGTTGAAGAACAAGATGAAAATAATAAAACAATAGGAAATAATAATAAAAATAGAATAGATTTTTTCATAAAAAAATAAAATATAATTTTACTGTGCATATAATAATAAAATCCCGCTAAAAACGGGATTTTATTATTCAAAAAATTGTTTATTATTTCTAATTACTAACAGGCCAATTTCTATCACCTGTTACCATTCTAATGTAATTATTGAAATACCCTGCCGGGTAATTAGGTAATTTACCGCTAGCTAATTTACCGATTGGCATTCCGGGTAAACTATTTAAATCAACAGGTGGAATAGTGGCGCCGAATTTTTGATTTATAACTCTAATCCACTCGTTTGCAATAATTCCGTAACCACGGGAAGATGGATGAACTCCGTCGTAACTAAAAGTACCTCCGGTAATAAATGAAGATGTAAATACACCAATACCGGGAACTGAAATACCACTGCCTGCTTGCAGATTTTTTAGAAATGTATTAAAATCTACAACAGCTATATTTCTGCTTCCTGCTTCTGCTGCAATTATTGAATTAAAAGCATCCGTTGCTGCTTTTGTAATAGTAATTTCAGCTGGTTCTAGAACAAATGCGTCGGGAAATGGATTTTGAGGATGTACACCAAATGGAAATGTTGTGTCAATTCCTGGAGGCAATGCAGGAAATCCGTTATCTTTATAAAACTTACCGGTAGGTTGTCCTATTAAACCGGCATAAGTTTGACCAATTAATGTAAATAATATATTTAAGTTTTTAAGCGATGTAGAATCAGCAACACCTACGGCAAAAGGTAAACCAGGGAAATTAGGGAGATTGTGACTTTGATAAAAAAGACCTGGTGCACCGAGCTGTGCAAACAATCCCCAAGGAATATCAGATGCTAATTTAGGTCCAATAGTTGTAAAGAATGGAATTGTTGAAACATCCGGTATGTTAGCTACAACAATATCCCTGGGATCAGCTTGAAGACTATCCAATAATGCTTTATATAACGGAGAGAATACTACTGTTTCTGTTGGCATGGTTCTTGGGGGATCAAAAAAACCTGCATTAGTACCGGAAGTACCGCCGCTTGTTGCATATCCTAAAACATCATTATTACCAATCCAAACTGTAACAAAAGAAGCTTGTAGTGTTCTTGCTTGATTTATTACATTAGTACCCAATGCCGGATTTCTTAATACTAAAGAAAAGAAAGGATTTCCTCTCGCTACACTTTTTACACCAAAATCAGTTTCATCTGCCATATCAAATAAAATGGAGCCAGGAATACCAAGATTGTTGTATGGTCTTGAAAGTGCTATATTTAAATTTGATGCAGCAACAGGATCAACCGAAGTTTCAGAAACTATAGTTGGAGCAAGGTTTAATAATCTTAATCTTCCGCCAATACCGGGGTTTTTTATTAAAGGTTGCTCAAATGTACCGGCAGCTTGTACTTGTTTAGCTAACATGCTTGGAAAACTCCAAACTTGGTCTCTTTCAGAAAGAGCATTTGATTGAAAGCCGGCTGTTAAGCTATTTCCTATAGATACATACATAGAAAAATTAGCTGAGCCTGTACTAAAAGCAGGAGGCGGATTAACAATAACATCATCATCATCACCGCAACCCGATATATAAAGTACGCCAAAAGCTAAAGCAAATACTAAATATTTTAGTTTATTATGATATTTTTTCATAGTAATTCCTTTTTTGATTTATGTTAGAATGATACAGTTAATGAACCTATTAATTGTCTTCCTACAATTGATCCACCAAATATTTGGTAAGATTGTCTGTCTAATAAGTTTGTAACTGAAAGACCCAAACGATAATTCTGATTTATTTTATAACCTGCGGATAGATTGAATAATGTATACTCAGGTATACGTCCTACAAATACACCGGCAGCCCAATCAAAAGCTTGAACTGTTCTACCTGAAAGTTCAGCTTCAAAACCAGATTGAGAATCTCTGTATCTTATTGAATATCCAAATTTGTGTTTTGGATTATTTGGTAATAAGATATCACCTTCTTGCTGAGCTTTGATTTCATAATCAAAATATGACCAGTTGGCAGAAATCAAGAAATAATCATTCATATAATAATTAAATCCTAATTCCAAACCTCTTTCATCTACCTGACCTTTGTTAGCATAAGAAATTACTATTGCAGTTTCTCCTGATGGTAAAACTGTTAGTCCGGGTAAAGCAGGTATTCCGTTAGCAGGCGAACCGTGTAGAATAAGGTCTGAAAGACCAGCAGGTGCACCACCAAATGGGAAAGCAGGGTTAACGCCTTGTAAAAGATCAGTTATAAAATTATTAACTTTATTTGAATATCCATCTAAAGTTATAAAGAGTTTATTATTTAAAAATATTCCTTTGTAACCTATTTCATAACCTTCAATTTCTTCAGGTACCAATTCTGTATTGCCCATAGCAAAAACTCTAGTAAGTCCAGCAGGATTAATTCCAAGAGCTCTTAAGTCAGCTGCACCGGCTAATACCCTTAAGAAATATTCGGAAGTACTTGGAAGTAAAAAAGCTTTGTTGAATGAAAATCTTAATGCTTGTCCCTGAGCAAATGTCCAAACGGCAGCAGCTCTCGGTGAAAATCTTGATTTTTCATACGATGTTCTGTCAACACGTCCGGTTGCAATAAATTTTAACTGTTTAAAAGGTTTATACTCTAACTGGGCATAACCGCCTGTTATTGTGTAATCTTTGGTTCCTACCATTGCAGTGTTTTCCATATCAATATGAGCTATTTTTTGAGAAGCTCCTAAAATTATTCTTACTTGGTCATCCAAAAAGGAATGATTATATTGCCCTTCTACCTGATATAGTGTACTATTTTCTATCAAACTTCCACCGGAAGCCAATGCTACAATTGGTGTCGGTGTTGTTCTTTTTTGCATCCAGGCTTGAACAAAATAATATTTTGAAGTATAATATATACTTGCCCAAGGTCTGTTTCCCTCAATAATATTTAATCGACCAATACCTGTAACAATAACATCATTTTTAACATTGGTTAAACCACCCTGTGCTGTAAATACAGCACCGTTTGCAAAATCATAATCCAATCTTGCCGAGCCGTAAGTATATTTCATATTGTCCGGAGTGATATTTGCCAACTCATTTGATAATCCAGGGTATGCTAGAATTGATCCTGCAGTTCTGTTTCTGTCCCAATTATTACTCTGCATTCTGCCTAAATTAACTTTATAACTCCAGCCATCACCCAATAAACCTGCTTGACGAATATCAACTCTAAACAAACTTAATTCACCACCGGATATTTTTAGTTTTGTCCCTAATGCTTGCCTTGGTGATAAAGAAGTCATATTTAAGACTCCGTTAAATGCATTTGTACCATATAAAGCAGAACCGGGACCTCTAACAAATTCAAGATTTGCTAAGTCTTCTAAAGGAATAGAAATATCAGCCCATCCTTGCTGCCCAAGAAAAGCAGCACCTAAATCTCTTCCGTCAAGAATAACCAAAACGCGTCTTGTAACAGAACTGTTAAATCCACGAGTATTTAGATTAAAATCATAAACACCGCTCTGAACAAGATCAATACCTGGTTCGGATTCTAATAGTTTTGGTATACCTCCGACATTAGATCTTAGTCTAATATCTTCCATCCCTATTACAGAAACTGCTGCAGGTGCTTCTGTAATTTTCTCCTTCCTCCTCGAAGCAGCATAAACCGAAACATTACCTAACTCCAAAGCAGTTGAATTTAATTCTGCATTAACTTCAACAGATTGATTTGCAGAAACAGAAATATTACTTTTTTTCAATGTTTCGTACCCTATCAATGAATAAACTAATGTATAGGTGCCGACAGGAACATTTATTATGTTATAATTTCCGCTAAGATTGGTTGCAGCGCCCATTGTAGTACCGCTAATAATTACATTAATTCTAATTAATGCCTCCCCGGTATTAGCATCTTTTATGTGTCCTGTTATTGTTCCATTCCCCTGGGCCAATATTTGCCCTGATAAAAACATCATTATTGTCAATGAAGCAAAGAGAAATTTAGGAATAACAAAAAAACGGTTTCTAAGAATGTATATAAACCTCATAGAAGGTCCTCCTAAAAAATGATTAATTTGTTGAGTACAAAAACAATATTAAATAATGCTTTTTTTAGAAGCAATAGTTAATAAAAATATTTTTTATTTTTTTTATCGATTTTATGAAGAAAAATTGTAATAAAAAGTCTTTTCCCTTCAAAAAGATTGTTTACACTATTGATAAAATCTTTGTATCTTTTTCTACAGGGCTATTTTTCTCAACAAATATTTCTTTTACAGTACCTGAAAATGGCGATTTGATAGTATTTTCCATTTTCATTGATTCTAGAATTAAGAGATTATCTCCTTTATTAACTTTATCACCTGCATTTATTATAATCTCTAATACCATTCCCGGCATAGGTGCTTTCAATATTTTTGTGACATTATCTAAATTCTGCTTGGCTACTAATTCTTCTGCTCTTTCTTTGAGTGGTGATTTAGAAGATGAAATAAATTTTTCTCCATTAATGGATAAGACATATTTCTCTCCTTTTTTTTCTAAAAAATATATTTTAAAAAATTGATCTTTAACTTTTAATAAGTATGTAGAACTATGAAGATGGGTTAATTCATAAGTATATTTTTTTTTATCTATAGCAACTTTTGAGTTGTTATTTATAGTTATTGTCTTTTTTTTCTCTCCTATTTTTACAATTACTTTACTCATGAATTTGTTCCGTCCAAAAATTCCTTGAATTTTCTTTATCCGGATAAGAATTTATTTTTTGACTTTTCTCATTTTTCATTAATGCAGAAAATATAAAAGCAGCTGTTTCTTTTGTAATTGATTCATTATTATCAGTATGAAATTTTTTCTCCAAGAGTTTTTCTCTATCAATAAAATTTATATCAAATATACCATCCATAAACTTTTTATTATTCATAATTAATTTTAGAAAATTTATATTATGAGTTACCCCTGTAATTTCAAATTCATCTAAAGCTCTTTTCATTCTGCTTATTGCGGAAATTCTGTCATTGTTCCAACAAACAAGTTTGGCAATCATAGGGTCATAATACATTGAAATTTCAGACCCAATTTCAAAACCGGTATCAACTCTAACTCCGGGCCCAGCCGGTATGTTGAAATTTGTTAACTTGCCTGTCGATGGAAGAAAATCATTTTCAGTATCTTCGGCATAAATCCTACATTCTATAGAATGGCCATGTATAAATATATCATTTTGGTTGATTTTGAGTTTTAAGCCGTAAGCAATTCTAATTTGTTGTATTACCAAATCAATACCTGTTATAAGTTCTGTAACCGGGTGTTCAACCTGTAGCCTCGTATTCATTTCAAGAAAATAGAAGTTTTTATTTTTGTCCATTAAAAATTCGACAGTACCGGCATTTTGGTATTTGCAAGCTTTAGCCGCGTTTATTGCCGCTTCTGTTATTCTGCTTCGTGTTTTTTCGTCAACAAACGAAGATGGAGATTCCTCAATTATTTTTTGATGTCTCCTCTGTATTGAACACTCTCTTTCAAATAGGTGAATATAATTACCGAAATTATCAGCTAAAATTTGAACTTCAATATGTTTTGGGTTTTCTATAAACTTTTCAATATATACTTCGTCAGAACCAAATGAGTTTTTCGCTTGTCTTTTTGTTGACTTTAAAGCTTCATCAAATTCTCGGCTGTTATAAACAATGCGTATTCCTTTTCCGCCCCCGCCTGATACTGCTTTTAATAATATCGGATAACCTATTTCTTCTGCTTTTAGCTTCCCAATTTTTGATGTTTTGATAGGAGATGTTGTCCCGGGAACAATTGGTACGTTATTTTTTTCCATCAATTTTCTTGCTGAAGTTTTGTTTCCCATTAATGAAACAGATTTTGATGATGGTCCTATAAACTTAATTTTTTCATTTTCAACATTTTTAATAAAAGAATGGTTTTCAGAGAAAAAACCATAACCGGGATGTATAGCATCGGCTCCTATTTGTTTTGCCAATTCAATAATTTTTTTTCCATTTAAATATGATTCTGATGATTTGGCGTCCCCAATCAAATAAGATTCATCAGCTAATCTGGAATGTAGTGAGGTTTTGTCTGCTTTAGAATATATGGCAGCCGATTTAATGTTTAATTCTTTGCAGGCTCTTATAATCCTTACTGCAATTTCCCCTCTGTTTGCAATTAATATTTTTTTAAACAATTTATTTCCTATTTTAATTCGGCAATTGTAACACCGTCTCCACCTTGTTCTATTAGGGCCGGATAAAATTCTTTTACATTCTCATTATTCTTCAATAATTCTGAAACTAATTTTCTTAAAACACCTGCCCCTTTACCATGCAAAATTTCTACCTTTTGTTGACCAGAAAAATAGGCTTCATCCATAAATTTAACAATAGTATATTCAACTTCATCAGGCTTTTGTCCTCTAATATCCAACCTTACTTTTATTTCTGATACTTCGTAGTTATAATAGCTTTTTTCAGAACTCTTTTTATTTTTTTTTGTTTTATTTAATGAAGATAATGAGGTATTAATTCTTAAGCCACCTGTTAATATTATCGCTTGATTTTTCGATTTATTTAATTCTATAATTTCGCCAACAGTGTTTGAATCTTTTAGCTGAACATTATCTCCAATTTCTAATTCTTGCTTTGCAGATATTCCTTTATTTCCGGGGGATTTAGATTTAGCAGTTTCCTTAAATTTTTTAATTGTTTGTTTTGTTTCTTTTATTACTCTTCTATCAGCTTTTGTTTCTCTTAATTTTTTTACAACTTTTTCAATTTGTTTATTCATATCATTCAAATATTCTTCAGCTTCAATTTTTGCTTGTTCCAGGATTTCATTTTTTTCACTTTTTAATTTGTTCAAATTCTTTTCATACAAATTAGAAAGCCCTTGCAATCTTGCATTCTCAATTTCAAGTTTTTTTAATTTTTCATTTAATTTTGCTGCTTTCTTTTCAATATCGATTAAAAAATTTTCAACTTTATGTTGATCAGTATCTAAATTTTGTTTTGCTAATTTAAAAAAATGTTCATCAAATCCTATCCTTTCTGCAATTTCAAAAGCATAACTTGAGCCGGGTAATCCTTGTTTAAATATGTAAGTAGGTTTAAGATTCTCCTGATCAAATTGCATAGAAGCATTTTGAATACCTTCGACAGAGTTGGCTAATATTTTTAAATTACCGTGATGTGTTGTTGAAAATACTACTGAATTTATTTTCTTCAATGTAAGTAAAATAGCTGCTGCCAATGCAGAACCTTCAGTCGGATCAGTGCCTGTACCAATTTCGTCCAATAATACTAGCGAATTTTTATCAGCTTGGTTTATTATTATGTTTATATTCGTAAGATGAGAACTGAATGTTGACAAATCATCTTCTAATGATTGTTCATCGCCAATATCTGCAAAAATATTTTTAAATATCCAAAAACAAGAATCCGGAGCTGCAGGTATGTGAATTCCGGATTGTACCATTAAAACCAACAAACCGATTGTTTTTAAAACAACTGTTTTTCCTCCCGCATTTGGTCCGGTAATTATAATGATCCTTTCATCTTTCAGCATTACGTTTAGAGGAATAGTTTTATCAAATCCTAATCTGTTAATTAACAATGGATGGTTAGCATCAATTATTGAGAATTCTTTATTTGCGTTTATTTCAGGAAAGCTGCCTTTTATTTCAAAAGAATATTTAGCCCTCGCAAAAATTGAGTCTAAATAAGTAATTACATCCAATGTTTGATTTAGTTCAATTTTTACTTCCCCTACTTTTTTTGTAAGTTGTTTTAATATCCTTTCTATTTCTCTACGTTCTGAAAATTTAAGTGTAATTATATCATTATTTAACTCTAACGTTTCACTTGGTTCTATAAAAACTGTTTGTCCGGTAGCAGATTCTGAATGTATAAATCCTTTAATATGTCTTTTGTGTTCTGCTTTTACAGGCAGAACAATCCTGCCGTCTCTCAAAGTTACATAATCTTCTTGAACAATTTCTTGTCTCTGTAATCCTTTAATTATTTTTTGAACTGCTCGTCTGAGTTCGTTTTCTTTATCTATAATTTTATTTCTTATTTCCTTTAACTCAACACTGGCAGAATCTTTTACTTCCCCTCTATCAGTTAGAATTTTGGTTATGTGGGATTCTAAAAGTTTATCAACAAAAAGAGATTTACTTTTATCAAATAATTCAGGAACTATTTCAGTATTACTTTTTATGTAATTAAATAATAATCTTGAAATCTCTAATAATTTCAGTAATTGTAAGATTTTTTTTTCTGTTATAATCGAACCTTCAATAGAACTCCTGGATATAGTCTCATTTAGATTGGGCAGGTACTCAATTGGTAGATTATTATCCTGAATAAGTAAATTCTTAGCTTCTGTAACTAATTTCCCTTCATAAACAACTTCTTCAAAAGATGTTTTGGGTTTTAGTTGTTGAATGTAAACTTTAGTGTTTTCTGTAGAGCAATATTTTGCAATTAAGGTAAGTACTTTATCAAATTCTAATTTTATTAAAAGTGATGACTCCATGTTTATAAGGGGTTATTTCCTTTTGAATAAGTTTCAAAAAATTTTTTTGGTGCAGGCGTATAATCGTTAAGCAAATTTACTGTTTCAGGTAGGATGTTATAAACTGATTTATAAAATAAAGAGCCCTTAGTCGATGATTCTTCCGGAAGACCAAACATACTTAAAATAAAAAATACTGCGCTTAAAAAAAATAATAACTGTGCAGAACCTACAATTGCTCCTAAAAATTGGTTTATAAAATTATTTACTTTGTCAAAGGGATGAATAACTCTTTTTATTAAAGAGAATATGGAAACAATAACAAAAAAAAGGAAAATTCCAGCAATAATTTTTGAAAAATATATTTCAAGCCCTAACAAACTTGCCAAAGTTGTGCCGAATGGTTCTACATATTTAGCAGCTAAATAAATTGCGAGAGCTAAACCAACTAACCCAATAAGTTTTCTTATTAATCCATCCTTATAACCCAAAGCAAAACCAATAAGAAATACAGCGAATATTATAATATCTAAAAAATTCACCCTTTCTCCAATATTTCGGTAATTATTTCTCTAACTAATTTACCCTCAGCCATCCCTTTTAATTCTTTCATAACGGCAGGCATTAATTTAGGGAAATCTTCTTTATTATTTGCACCAATTTTATTGGCTACTTCATTGATTCTAATTTTTAATTCATCATCAGATAGTTGCTTTGGTAAATAAGATTGAATTATATGTAACTCTTGTTCTTCTTTTTCAGCTAAATCTTCCCTGCCGGCATTTCTAAATTGTTCAATGGAATCTTTTCTTTGCTTTGCTGAGGAGGACAGTAATTTTATTTCTTCATCTGTATTCAGTTCTTTCCCGGAACCGCTTTTCTCAAATTCAATTAACAAAGCTCTTATTGAGCGAATAGTTTGAAGTTTTAATTTATTTCCTTCTTTCATAGCGGATTTCAAATCCGTATATATTTTATCATTCAGTTTCATTTTTCTTCCTTAAATTAAAAAAAGGCAGGAAAGTATAAAATACAAACCTGCCTTTAAAAAAAATATGCTTCTACTAAGTTAAATTTTCAAATTTGTCGAATAATTTAATCTTAAACAATATGCCTTACGTAGTTCCTGTTGAATGTCAGTAATTAAGCCCATATCAGCACCTCTATCAACACGCAAAGAAACAATTACATTAGCTAGAGATTGTCTTTTTGCATACATTATTGGTTCAACATCATCTAATTTTACAAGACTATCGTTAATTTGGATTTTACCGTTATTTCCTACCCAAATATATGAAATCAATCTTTTGTTTTCTATTTTCTCAATAGCTTTTGCTTCAGGTAGTTTGAACTTTACCAAAACATCAACTTCTCTAAGAGTTGTTGTAACCATAAAAAATAGAAGAAGCATAAAGACAATGTCAGGCATAGATGCTGTTGGAATTTCTTGTTTACTATTTGCTCTTCGTTTTTCAAAAGCCATTTTTGGTTATCCTTTATTCTTATTTTTTCACTGTTTCAGGTTCAGCCAGAGAAATAATAATTGGCACTACCTTTTGTACATCTTTTTGTTGTGTCCCTACAAGTTTGTTATAGTTAGATCCGAAATTTTGATTTGAATATTCATCTCTTACTTCAAAATAAGCTTGTTTAATTTGATCTAAAGCTTGAATATAAATATTATATCGTGTTTTTCTATCAGTTTTTACAGAAACGATAAGTTTTTTATTAGACGGCAAATCTATTTTTGATATTATACGTCTTTTAAGGTTATCTTTTATTTGAACTACTGATATTGGTTTATTATCAAGCAGTACATCACCATTTGCATTAATAAGTATTGCAGCCATTCTGCTTTTTGGTACTTTAACAGTATTAACATCTTCAACATATTCCGGTAATGTTAAACCAATACCTGTATCTACATCTATAACTGTAGCAACTAAGAAAAACAATAAAAGTAGAAACGCAATATCAGCCATTGAACTTGTAGGTATGGATGCTTCAGGTATTTTTTTCTTTTTAATCATTGCTAATATTCGCCTAAAAATAAATTATTGAGATTATATTTAAAAGTTTAAAATTATTTTCCCTTTAATTCGTATAAAGCATCGATTAATTGAACTGAACTTTCTTCCATCTCGCCAACTAATTTATCAATTTTAGAAATTAAGAAATTGTACATCACTTGAAGAGTCATAGCAACTACGAGCCCAAAAAGTGTTGTTAAAAGGGCAACTGAAATGCCATCAGCAACAATAGCTGGGGAAATTTGAGCTGCTTCTTTAATGGAGTCAAATGCTCCAATCATACCTTTTACAGTACCGGTAAAACCAAGCATAGGAGCAATTGTAACAAAAGTAGATATCCAGATCATCCCTCTTTCTAAGAATCCCATTTCAATACCACCGTAAGCCATAATAGCTTTTTCAGCAGCATCTAAGCCTTCATCTGCTCTTAACAAGCCAGCGTGAAATACTGATGCTACAGGTCCTCTTGTACTTGCACATAAATCTCTAGCTTCATCAACACCCCCTTCTTTAAGTGCTGTTGTAACTTTGATGAGAAAATCTTTAGTATTAACTCTCGCTCTTGAAAGGGTCCAAAATCTTTCAAAGGAAAAAGCAAGTCCTAAAATTAAACTTCCTAAGATTGGATGCATAAAAATTCCACCAGCTTCGTACTTAGCCGCTAACCAATTTAAAACACCTGAATCATTTGTAGCTTGCGCTATTACGTGTGTTATTGATGTTATCAATCCTAATATGTCCATTGAGAATAACCTCCAAAAAATTAAATAAATTATGGTTAAGGAGTGAATAATTCCATAACTTTAAAAAATAATGTAGTTAGAATAAAGAATTATAAAAACAATGTCAATAATAAATATATTTCAATAATAATGACAAATATTTTTAAATAAATTTTGTAAAAATTTGTTATTTACTTGTACCAATTTAGTAATCTTATTTCTATAAACTTATTTTTGCTGACTAAATACTTAAATTTTTCAATATCGCTATACCCTTTTGGTCCCCGATAATGATACGGATAAACTACTTTAGGTTTAAATTCCAAAACTGCTGAGGCTGCTTTTGCTACTGACATTGTATAAGGTAAATTCATACAAACAAAAGCATAATCAATATTCTTAAGTTCTCTCATTTCTTTTATATCTTCAGTATCACCGGATATGTATATCCTCTTTCCATTTATTGTTAATATATACCCATTCCCTCTTCCCTTGGAATGAAACTTTAGCCTATCTTTTGTAATGTTATACATTGGTATTGCTTTTATTATTACACCAGCTACTTTTATCTCGTCACCATTATTCAACATCTCTCCAAATCCTAATTTAGATATAACTGCTACTGGTGCAATAATTTTTGTCTTTTCTTTTTTGATCAATGCTACAACTTCCTTTTTTAAGTGGTCTCTGTGTAAATCGGTAATTAAAATTATGTCTGGTGATGGATATTTAGAATATGTTATAAAATTTTGAACAGGATCTACATAGATAGTAATAATAGGTGATATTATTATAAACGATGCATGATTAATCGGATAAAATTTTATTTCTGATTTCTTTAAATCCTGTGCTTGGTTCTTTACTAAAAGTAAAACTATAAAAATTAAAAGAAAATATTTTATATTATTCATTTTATCTCATCTTTTTTATTAATTTTTATAAATAATAATACTTAAATAATTAATATTTTTGAGCTAAAGCATTTTAATTTCACGAATTCTTTACAAAAACACAAGATGATTTTGTTAATTTAACTTTGCGTATGTATCCGGTAAGGTTTGTGAAAAGTTATCTTTTTAGAATCAAACTTTCATTATTTAAGGTTAATCATTCTTACTTAATAATTAATAATAAACTTGGCAAGTACCGGAAAGTGATCACTGTAACCACCTAAGTATTTGTTCCCTCCGTATGTGGGTAAAGGAGAACCTTTATATCTTCCGGTTTTTTCAATTATAAAATTCGGTTTAAATATTTTAAATGAACCTAATAAATATGTAAATCCTTTTTCTCTAAGCATCGCTGTTGAAACAATAATTTGATCAAGCATATACCAAACTTTTCTATATTTCATCGTACCTTTTCTATTAACAGCAGTTTCATATGCTAAATTATAGATGTTTTTAATTTGTTCGGTACGTTTTTTTATCTTCATTAAAAAATTCACCAATGGTTTTGCCTTTAAAACATCTGTGAAGGATTTATTAGTTGGAGTGTCATTAAAATCACCTATTATCAAAATATTAGGGTTTTGTTTTTCCGAATTTATTTTTTCTATATTTCTTTTTAATGTTGTAGCAGCTTGTGATCTGTTCTTTTCTGATTTCTCTTGTCCCCCTCTCCTTGATGGCCAATGATTTACAAAAACGTAAAGTGTATCATCCTTATTTGTTTTTAAAACAACTTTTAATATATCTCTTGTGGGATAGTGAGCAGGCAGTTCAACATGAAGAGCTTCTACTGATAACAAAATGAATTTATCTTTGTCGTAAATTAACCCGTTATCTATTCCTCGCTTGTCAGGTGATTCTTTATAAGCTATACCATAATTTTTATTTTTTATATAATTTGTTATAAGTTCATTAACTAGAGTTTGATGTTCAACTTCGCACATTCCCAATAAGTCAGGTCCTCCACTATTGCCCATCATTTTAATTGCTTTTGACATATTGCTAAGTTTATGTCGAAGTCTTTCTTTCGTCCATTTTTTTCTTCCTATTGGAGTGAACTCACCATCGTTTTTGCCCGGATCATCTATTGTGTCAAATAAATTTTCCATATTCCAAAATGCAAAAGTTAGTGTGTCTTTCCTTACTTCCTGAGCTTTAATATTACCTGTATTAAAAAATGTAATAAGAATTAGTACAATAGTAATTTTAATTTTCATCCAGATTCCGATAGTTAAATTTCAAATCTCAAAAAAAGTGAATAATCAATTATTTTGTTATCATTTATTTATTGTAATTGGAATTTGGGATTTATTTGTGTTTCAAATTTTGCAATTTGTAATTTTTGCTAATTAAATTTCTAATCTTGTTAAAACACCGTGTAGTTTATTATACGGTAATGTATAAAATCTTACAAACGATGGTGTCATTTTCTTTAAGAATGCAAATATTTTAAGTAATGGTTTTTTAGTATAAATGTCATCAACACCGTAAAATATGACTTTTTCTTTAATATTATTTTTTTTAAGCATTGATTGCAAATCTATTATTTCCATATAGCCGTGTTCAATTCTGATTCCTGAAAGTCCGTGAGCAAGATTTTCTATTTTTTCATAAAGCATTCCGTATGGTTTTTCGGTTGTTGCAATAGATACAAGAATATTATTTTCATAAACAATGTTACTTCTTATCACAGTGTGTACAATATATGGGGGAATTTCTTCAAAGTTTTTTGTAAAGAAAAGTGCTGTCCCTTCAATATTATTTCCCCGGCTATATATTTGGTTATAGCTTATTAAAAAAGTATCGAACGGTAAGGCGCGAAAAGACTTATACATTGATTTATTACCCCTTGCCCAAAGCTCAATAATAAAAAACGGGATTAATGCTATTATTATTGACCAGTAACCTCCGTGTGGTATTTTATCGAACAGAGCAATTAGAAATATTGAAGCTATTATAAGTACTAAAAACGAAACTGACATTTTTATATATTTCTTTTGAAATTTGAAAATCCATATCATAAAAATACTACTTATAACCATAGAAGCAGTTACAGCTAACCCGTATGCGGCGGCAAGGTTTCCTGATTTCTTAAATGCGAATATCATAAACAATACTGCAATCAGTAAACTCCAATTAACTGCACTAATATAAATCTGTGATTTTATTTGAGTTGATGTAAATTTTATTTTCATTAAAGGAAATATTTTTGTTGAAATACCCTGATATACTAAAGACATAATAGCAGTAATCATTGCTTGCGATGCTATTATTGCAGCAAATAAAGTTAAAATTAAAAAAGGGACATAAAGAATTTCGGAAATAGATTTTATCATAGCAAAAAGGATTAAGTTAGAATTTCCTGTGGATATTACATATGCTCCTTGTCCAAAATAATTTATAAGCAGAGCAAAAAAGACAAAATACCAAGCATCTCTAATGGGTTTTGCACCTAAATGTCCCATATCCGCATAGAGTGCTTCACCACCGGTGGCGCAAAGTATAACTTCACTTAAGATAAAAAATCCAGCAAATCCATTTTTTGTCATAAATTCTATAGCATAATAAGGACTTACTGCACTTAATACTTCGGGCACTTGAATTATATAAATTAATCCTGAAATAAAAAGTGAAGCAAACCAAAGCAACATAATCGGTCCGAAAGAAGACGCAACTTTGTCAGTACCAAGATACTGTAATGAAAATAGTATAACAGTTATTACACACGTAATTAATATGATTGTATTAGTATCAATATGCCCAATCCAAGGGATGAGTTCTAATCCTTCAACTGCGGATAAAATACTTATAGCAGGAGTAATTACACCGTCACCCATCAATAATGAAACACCGATAACACCTATGAATGTTGCAAAAGCAATTTTCCTACCTGATTTTAAAGAACTCAACAATATTTCTTTTAACACTATGATCCCGCCTTCACCTTTAATACTTAGACTCATAGCAAGCCAACAGTATTTTACTGAAACTAAAATAATAAGTGTCCAAAAAATAAGAGAAAGTATTCCCATTAAATTAGGAAGTGTTGGTGCTGTAATGGCAAAAATAATTGTTAATGTATAAATTGGGCTAGTGCCTATATCTCCAAAAACTAAACCAGTGGCTTTTGTTATATCTTTAAATGAAGAGAACTTTTTTTCAGGTTTATGCATATTTTGTATCTATTATAAATATTAAATTTTATTATATATTTCTAATTTTATTGGAATAATTAAGACTGAATATTTAAGATTAAAGCTAAAAGATAAAATATCAATTAATTTATAATAAATAAAATAAACAATTATTTTTCTAATTCATCATTCATATGATTCTATTATATTGAAGATTAAATTTTCTTAGTATCAACGTAATAAATGAAAAATAAAAAATTTGTAATTATTGACGCAATGGCTTTGGCTTACAAAGCTTACTTTGCTTTTATTTCACGACCCCTTATCACTACAAAAGGTGAACCAACTTCAGCCGTATATGGTTTTATTACACAGTTATTAAAAGTAATTGAAGAACAAAAACCGGATTATATTGCTGTTGCATTTGATTCAAAAGAAAAAACTTTTAGACACGATATATATGAGAACTATAAAGCATCAAGAGAGAAAATGCCTGATGATATGATCCCGCAAATTGATAGAATAAAAAATATTATTGAAGCTCTAAATATTCCTCTTTACATTTTACCTAAATATGAAGCTGATGATATAATTGGTACCGCAGTAAAATTAGCAGAAAAAAAGGGACTTAAATCATACGTCATAACCCCTGATAAAGATTATAATCAAATGATTACAAAAAATACATTTATTGTCAGAAGTAATAAATCATCAAATGACATAACAATTTATGATGAGAAAAAAATGCTTGAAGAGTTCGGCTTTTCACCGAAACAGATGATAGATTATTTAGCATTAGTAGGCGATAGTTCAGATGATATTCCAGGAGTTGCAGGTATTGGGCCTAAAGGTGCAACAGAATTGATTAAAAAATTTGGAACAATAGAAAATATTTACAAAAATATTAAAAAAATTGAAAAAGCAGGGATAAAAAATAAGTTAGAAACAAATAAAAATAATGCTATTCTTTCAAAAGAATTAGCAACAATTCATTGTGATGTCCCAATTAAATTTGATTTTGATAAAACTAAATTTACAACACCTAATTTTGATTTGCTCCGTCCTATTTTTCTGGAACTAGAATTTTCAAAATTATATAATAGACTTCTCAGTGTTTATGGACAAGAACAAAATGAAGAAGTTAGTAGCGAAAAATCAAAAGTTGAGTTTGATAAAAAAAAGGCTAATTATCAATTAATAACCGAACTGAAAGAAGCTCAAAAACTTGCTGATAAATTAAAGAAATCTTCTCTTTTTGTGTTTGATACTGAAACCGACGGACTAAATTATTTAGATCTGAATATCGCAGGAGTTTCTTTTTCAACAAAAGCAGGTGAAGGCTTTTTTATTCCACTAAATCCTCTTAAAAACAAAGTTAATCTTTTCTCAAGAAAATTAGATGACAGAATTGCTGTTGAAAATTTTGTAAATATTTTCAAATCTATTTTTGAAGATGAAAAGATAAAAAAAGTCTGCCAAAACGGTAAGTATGACATTGGAGTATTGAGAAGTATTGGCATAAATACAACCAATTTCTATTTTGATACGATGGTTGCAAGCTACATTTTAGACCCGGATCAAAAACACGGAATGGACGCTTTGGCAGAGAAATATCTTAATTACAAGACTATATCTATATCAGAAATTATCGGCGATAAAAAAGACCCAACAAAAATTTTTGATGTAGAATTGGAAGAACTAAAAAATTATGCGAGCGAAGATGCAGATGTTACTTATAAATTGTACGAAGTTCTTAAAAAGGAATTGAAAAAAGAAGGCTTAAAAGATATAGCTTATAAAGTGGACTTCCCCCTTGTTCCTGTTCTGGAAGATATTGAAAGAGAAGGAATAAATGTTAACAAAAAAACTTTAAGTGATTTAAGTATTGAACTGCAAAAATTATTAAAAATCTTGACAAAAGATATCTATAAATTTACAGGCATAGAGTTTAATATTAATTCCCCGAAGCAACTACAGGAAATTCTTTTTGATAAATTAGGTCTTCCGCCTACAAAAAAAACAAAGACAGGGTATTCAACAGACGCTCGTTCATTGGAAAATTTAAAGGGACAACATGACATTATTGAGTTGTTAATAGATTACAGGCAAACATCAAAATTAAAATCAACATATACTGACGCACTGCCCACAATGATAAATCCGAAAACAGGAAGAATACATACTACTCTAAATCAAGTTGCCGCTTCTACGGGAAGATTAGCAAGCAATAATCCGAACCTTCAAAACATTCCTATTAGAACTGAACGAGGTAAAGAAATAAGAAAAGCATTTGTCGCACGGGATAAAAATCACGTAATTTTAAGTGCTGACTATAGTCAAATTGAGCTTAGAATAATGGCAAGTATTTGTGGTGACGAAGGTTTGCTTAGGGCATTCAGGAACGGAGAAGATATTCATAAAAGCACTGCTTCTCTTGTATTTATGATTGAACCCGAAGATGTAACAGACGATATGAGAAGAAAAGCAAAAGAAGTGAACTTTGGAATTTTATACGGCATTGGTCCATTTGGTTTAAGTACAAGATTAGGTATTACACAAAAGCATGCAAAAGAAATTATAGAGACTTACTTCAACACTTTTAAGAAAGTTAAGAATTATATGCAAGATACAGTTGCACAAGCAAAAGAAAAAGGTTATGCGGAAACCATACTTGGACGAAGACGATATCTAAAAAATATTAACAGCAGTAATAGGGTTGTAAGACAGTTTGAAGAAAGGGTTGCCATAAATATGCCCATTCAAGGTACGGCTGCCGATATGATAAAACTTGCAATGATTAAAATTCACAATGAATTAAATAAACGGAAAACAAAAACAAAAATGATTTTACAAGTACACGATGAGTTGTTATTTGATGCACACAAAGATGAAGTAGATGAACTTTTGCCTTTGATAAAAAAATTAATGGAAAACGCAATGCCAATGGACGTTCCGATTTTAGTTGATACAGGTACTGGTGATAATTGGCTTGCTGCACATTAGTGAAATTTTGAATTTTGAATGTTGAATTCTTAATTAAGAAAGTAGTAATTCTGAGGAATTAAATAACGAAGAATCTTTTTCACAAAAAGATCAGTAACAATTAATGCAAATAATAAATTCAGAAATAAAAAAAATATTGTGCATAAAACCTCGTGGTATCGGTGATGTAGTTTTATCAACAATTGTTTTGGAAAATCTACGAGCACATTTTACAAATGCAAAGATTGATTTTTTAACAGAAGATTTTGTAAAACCTTCGATTGATGGGATTCCACTCATTAACAAAGTACTGACAATGAGAAAATCGGAATTCCCTTTAAAAGTAGCCAACAGAATTAGAAAAGAAAAATATGATTTGATTTTTGATTTTTGGTCAAACCCACGCAGCGCACTAATTACTTTTTTATCTTTTACAGAGTATAGAGTGGGTTTTAATTACAGAGGACGAAGTTTTGCCTACAATTTTAAAGTAGATGTCGGAAGAGGCGAACATCATTCAGCAGAACATAATTTAGAATTATTAAAAGCTCTTGATGTAAAAATAATATCAAAAAATATTTACGCATTTGTGGATAATAAGAAAAATGAATGGGCTGAAAATTTTATATCGGATAATTTTAGTAATGATACACCTGTAATAGGAATTATACCTTCAGGCGGATGGGAATCAAAAAGATGCGACGCAGAAAAATGGGTAGAAATTTGCAAGTTATTAAAAAAAGAGTTGGATATTCAGTTGATGATTATTTGGGGACCCGGTGACGAACTTGATGCTCAACTAATATCAAACGGGCTGCCCGATTCCTCATTCTTATCTCCGAAAACATCTATAAGTGAAATGTCTGCATTAATAAATAACTGCTCTTTAATTATTGCTAATGATTCAGGTCCTATGCATATTTCAGCGGCTTTGGGTATTCCTACTTTAGGACTTTTTGGTCCAACGGATCCCAAGAAACACGGACCTTACTCAGAAAACTCCAACTATGTTATAAAATCTGATTTACACTGTATTATTTGTAATAAACTAACTTGTCCCTATAATCACGAATGTATGAAAGAACTTCCAATAGATGAAGTTTTAATGAAAGCAAAAAATATGTTAAATATAATTCCTGAAATTGATGAAAAGTATTGAGTATTTTATAAAAAATATTTTATTGAAACTTCTTATTCTTTTTAGCAAATCTAGGAAAAAAGTTTCATTAAATTTTAATTCACATTCTAAAATACTTTTCATAAGATTAAACAGAATTGGTGATGCATTAATAACGACTACCTTGCTTCATATTGTGAAATCAAAATTGAAATGCAGCGTTTATGTACTAGCAGATAAAAAAAATTATTTCATTTTTAAAAATAATCCGTCTGTTGATGATGTGATTATATTTGACAAATCCTTGCATTCATTTTCTAAAATTAATAATCTCATTAAAGAAAAAAATATTGATACTATAATTGACCTACACGACGATGTTTCAACAACGGTTAGCTTTTTATTAAAGTACGCTAAAGTAAATCAAATATTAGGACTTGAAAGATCAAATCATAAGCTTTATACAAATACGGTAAATAGAATCAACCCGGGAAAGAATCATGTTATTGCCAGAAATATTAAACTGTGTGAACTATTAAAAATAGAATATGAACTTAAAGATGTTAGGGTTCACTTTTATCCGACAAAATCGTCTTTAGATTTTGCAGATACTTTTTTTAAGAAGATAAATCCTGAAACTAAATTCCAGCTTGGTATTAATATCTCTGCTGGAAGTATGGCAAGATTTTGGGGAATAGAAAATTTTCAAAAATTATTAGAAATAATAAAAGCATTTAATATTTCTATTACTATATTTTCAACTCCGGAATTACAAAATATTGCTTCTAAAATAATCGATAAAAAATTTATCTATTCTGTTAGCGATGATTTTAATATTTTTGCTGCTGGGATTTCCAAATTAAATTTGTTATTTACTCCGGATACATCATCTGTACATATTGCATCGGCATACAACATTCCGGTATTCGGATTATATGTAAAATATAACACAGAAGATATGATTTGGAGTCCGTATAATACACCTTTTGATTGTGTGATTACAAAAGAACCTACTTTAAAAAATATTAACTTTGATAAAGTAAAACAAAAATTTATACCTTTTTTAGAGAGATATTTGAATGCCTAAAGAAATACCTAAATGCAAAAAATTTACAGGTTATAAGCCATGCTATAGTGATCATAACTGCTGGGAAGATGGCTGTAAAGACAACATTCCTATTGGAACTAAAATATTAATTATAAACCTTGATGCAATGGGCGATGTGCTGATGACTACTGCTCAATTACCTCTATTAAAAAAGAAATTTCCGGAATCAACAATTTTTTGGATAACATCACCGATAGCATCTCCCCTTTTATTTAATAATCCTTTAATAGATAAAGTATTTAGCTGCAAAGTAGAATCAATTTCGATTCTTCAAAATATAAAATTTGATTATGTATTAAATGTAGATAAATCTTTAATTTCTTGTTCAATATTAAATTCTGCAAAAGCAGAAAATAAACTTGGTTTTGGATTAAATGAGGACGGAAAGATTATTCCGGTAAACAAAGGTGCCTTTTACAATTATAGCCTGGGAATGGATGACAATTTAAAATTTAGAATAAATAAGAAAACAGGACAGGAATATCTTGCAGAAACCTTTGAACTTGATTTTGAAAAACACGATTATATTTTTGAATTTACGAATGAAGAAAAAGAATTTATAGATAATTATAAAAAAGAAATCGGCATAACCCAAAATGATCTAGTCGTTGGATTTAATACAGGCTGTTCAAATTTATATCCGAATAAAAAGATGACAATCGAACAACATCAATATTTAATTGAGAAATTATTAGAGAATAAGAAATATAAGATTTTACTTTTAGGGGGTCCGGAAGATACTGAAAGGAATGAGCAGATTTATTCCAAGTTTAATGATGAAATTATAAACACACCCACAAATTTAGGTGTAAGAAGAGGAGCTTGTTTTGAAGACTTAACAGATGTGATTATAACAGGTGATTCATTCGGAATGCATCTTGGTATTGCCCTAAAAAAATATATAATTGTTTGGTTTGGTGTTAGTTGCTGGGCAGAGATTGAGCTTTACAACAGGGGTGTTAAATTATTTGATGAAAATCTTGAATGCTCTCCCTGCTGGAAAAAGGAATGTCCCTATGATTTGGAATGCATAAAGAATATTGATTTAAATATAATGCTTGACGAAGTTGATAAATATTTTGAAGATGTAAAACCAACAATGTAAATGTCAAAAAACTTAGAAAATAGACTACTTTTTGAAGAAGCAAAAAACAACGGAAAACCTCTTATTTTAGACGGTGCAATGGGCAGTTTACTTCAGCAGCACAATGTTCCAGTTGATTCTCACCTATGGATGTCAAAAGCAAATATTGATTACCCCGAAATTATCAAAAATATTCATCATCAATATATTGAAGCTGGTGCAGATATTATTACTACTAATACATTTAGAACAAACCCAGCAGCGGTTAAGAAGTCTGACTCTATTTCTGAAGAACTCGTAAAGCAAGCATTATTTATTGCCCAAAATTCTGCACGAAACACAAAAGTAATTATTGCCGGTTCTAATCCCCCCGCAGAAGATTGCTATCAAAAAAAAAGAACATTAAGTAATGATGAGATTGAAAATAACCACAAGGCGCATATTGATCTGCTAATAAAATACGGAAGTGATTTTATATTGAATGAAACACAGAGTCAATTAGATGAAATTGAAATTATTTGTAAATATTGCTACTCAAATAAAATCCAATATGTGCTAAGTCTTTATGTAAATGAAGAATTAAAAATTTTATCGGGTGAAGATGTAAAAGATGTAATTGATTTTATTCTTAACTATAAACCTTTGGCAATAGGTTTTAATTGCACAACAATATCTACTTTTTTAGATATTTATAGAAACATCGAACTTGATTTTAGTTGGGGTATGTATTTAAATTGCGGTGACGGCAGCTTTAGTAATGTAAATATAAAATGCGGAGTATCACCCACGGAATATGCTCAAATAATAAAAAATATTTTAGATAATTCACCGTTATTTGTCGGTGCTTGCTGCGGTTCTTCACCCGAACACATAAAAAAATTAAAAGTAATGTTAGATGGATAAAATTGTTGTAAATTCTCCCGCTAAAATTAATCTTGGTTTAAATTTATTTGGTAAAAGAAATGATGGATTTCATAACTTGGAGACAATATTTTATCCACTAAAACTTGCCGATAAAATACATATCTCAAAAACCGACGACTTTATTTTTACAACAAATAATAGTTCACTTTCTTCAGGAACTTCAAACCTTGTAATTAAAGTCAAAGATTTACTTGAAAATTTTACTAAAGAAAAAATAAATTGTAATATTTATTTAGAGAAGAATATTCCCATCGGAGCAGGATTGGGCGGGGGAAGCTCAAATGCAGCTGTTACATTAAAAGCATTAAATAAACTGTTCAATTTAAATTTATCAAATAAAACTTTGCTTGAATTAGCTTTAACACTCGGCTCCGATATTCCATTTTTTCTTAATCCCGTTCCTTCTTTTGCAACTTCAAGAGGTGAAATATTAAAAGAAATTTCTTTAAAATTAAAAGGTTATTTATTGTTAGTTTACCCCGGTGTACACATTAGCACAAAGTGGGCTTTTGAAAATTGCATACCAAAAAACAATAAAATTCAAGTACAGAGAATTATTAAGAAAATGAGTCTATGTGATGATTTTTCAGATTTGCTTACTAATGAATTTGAAAAAATTGTTTTTCCAGAATATCCCCAAATTAAAGAAATAAAAGAAAGATTAATTGAAATGGGAGCATATTTTACATTGATGACTGGTACAGGTTCATCTGTTTATGGTATATTTCACAATAAAGACAAGGTAGAAATTGCAAAAGAAAAATTCCCTAAAGAATCTTTTACATACATTGAAGAACTTTAGTATTAAGTTTTTTACTAGATAATATTATTTAAATAATTTTTATAAAATATTAAATAATAAATATTAAACTACTGCACTTTCAGTAAATTCGATATAATTTTTGTCCGAATTTAATTTAACTTTCAATCCTATTGGTAAAGTTAAAATTTCTTTTATATGTCCATGACTAAAATTATATATTACAGGTTTTTTGCTGTCCCCTAAATAGTCTTGAATAACCTCTCCCAGTGTTAATGTGTGTTTTTCGGAATTCTCTTCTCGACAATTATTAAATGCTCCTAAAATAATACCTGAAGTTTTTTGAAATACTCCTGCAAGCTTTAGCTGGTTAAACATTCTATCAATTTTATATGGCGGTTCACAAGTTTCTTCCAATAAAAGAATGCTCTTTTCAAATATAGGGATAAAATTACTGCCCAAAAGTGATGTCAAAACTGATAAATTACCACCTAACAAAGCACCTTGAGATTTTCCTTTTCTCAATGATTGAATTTCTCTATCTCCTATTGATTTAATTTTCCCTATCTTCTTACTTGATGTAAGCATTGACCAAAAACATTCTTCGGCTTTTTCGTTTAGTCCTTCCAAAAAATCCGTTGCTATCATTGGCCCTGCAAAAGTAATCAGATTTGTTTTCTTAAATATTGATAGATGAAGTGCTGTAATATCGCTATAACCTACAAATATTTTAGGATTTTTCTTTATAATATTAAAATTAATTTTATCGAGCAGCCGGCCTGAGCCATATCCTCCGCGAAGACAAAAAATTGCTTTAATTTCTTTTTTCCGGAACATATAGTGTAAATCATCCAACCTTTCATTATCGTTTCCGGCTAAATATCCATTGGTTTTACCTACATTTTTGCCGGCCTCTACATTATAGCCCAATTTTTCAAGATATTTTACTCCTTCTTCAATTTTTGAAAGATCATCCGGTGATGACCCTGGCGAAATTATTCCAATGGTATCATTTTTTTTAAGCTTTTTTGGTTTGATGATCTTCATATTTTTTAAATATATGTAATTTGATAAAAATTAAAATAAGAATTTAAGGAATGAAGAACTTAAGGGCAATATACGGTATTTTAATTGTTGCTAATATTATTTTTACAAGAAGCTTTTTTGCTATAATCTCAAAATATCTATTAGAGTCTTTTTTATTAATGTCTGAAAGAAACTTAATACTGTGATGTATTTTAGAAATGGCAAAATTAATAGTCTAAATTCTATTCATTCTACTCTTTTCCGCAAAAACTAAATATTTCTCCGATTGCAGCACCTTATCCAACATAAATATAATTCTGCATTTATAAATTATGAAATAATTTTAAATTATCATCTAGTTATTTACCCAATTTCTAATTAAAGAAATTGCTGTGAGTACATTAGGACAATAATTTTGCAAAAAAGCATCATCAATTTTATTCTTAGAATTTATTTTTAAAGCGGCTTCCATTGCAGCAACACCATCAAAATCAACATAGGCAAGTCTTGCCGTTAATTCTTCCAGCTTCATTCCAAAAACTTTACCTGGTAAGATTGCAACACCGGTTTCTTCAAATAGCCTGGAACATAATGTGGTACTATCAACAATATTTTTTTTCTTTAATTTTTTTTTAAAATTGCAAAAATCTAAGAATAAATAGAATGCTCCCTCCGGTTTAGGAGTATCAATTCCTGCTTCCTGAAGTTGTTCTGCTATTTTATTACCAAGTTTATCAAGGATCCATCTCGATCTCCATAAATAATTCTCAATATCATCCCCACCTTGAAATGCACGTACAGCAGCATATTGAATGGGAGCACTTGTGGAAGTAAAAGTTTCACTTGCCATAACAGCAATGGCATCCAATAACCACCTTAAAGATTCCGGAAATGTAAAGGTACCTAAACGCCAGCCGCCTGCTCCGCACCACTTACTCAATCCGCTGCTAATTATTGTTCCTTCGTTATAATACTTTGCTATTGAAATATGTTTACCTTTATGATGAAGTTCTCCGTATATCTCATCTGAAAGTATTATTAACTTATGTCTTCGTGCAACTTCGGCAATCTTTTTTAATTGATCTTCTGTATAAGTAACCCCAACAGGGTTTGATGGATAATTAAGAATAACAATTCTTGGTTTTAGATAATCAATTTTACAATGTGCTTCTAATTCTTCTGATGTTAAAAGCCAGTTATTATTTTTTGAAGTGCACAACCAGCGGACTTGTCTACCGATTATCTGCGCCTGCGGTGAATAAGAAACCCAGCTTGGTGTTTGTATAACAAGATCTCCATAATAAACATATTGTAACAAAAACATTAATTCTTTTGAACCGGGACCAACGAGAACATCATCGGGAGAATAACAAATTCCATCTTTTCGACAGTGATATTCTGCCACTACATCTTGTAGTTTTCTCAATCCTTTTACAGGCAGGTAATTTTTTTGATGTGCGTTTATTTTTAATTCTTCAACAACTGAGTTTGGAACGGGAAAAGGTGATTGACCCAAACCGAGTTTGCAAACCATCCTTCCCTGTCTTCGTAGTTCATCACTTTTTTCATTTATAACCAAAGTTGCAGATTGAGGTAAACCCCTTACATTAAGGTTTAGATTAACATCAGGTAGATTACTATTATTCATAAGACCTAAATAGAATTTATTAATAATATAAGATAATTCTATTTTGAATTTAATATCAAATTGAGATAAAAAGTGTAATAGATATTACAATCCCCCAAAGGTGGTTTGAAACTATGGGCAACGAAAATGATTATTTAATTAACCCCTTATAATTTGTACAAATAAATCTCAAAATACTTAGTATTACTTATAAAGTTGCCGAAAGCATAATTGGCGTTTGAAAAGATATCATGTGCAAACTAATAAGCAAATCCATTTTTTATAATGATAACGGGAAGTCATAAAAAAAGCCCTCAAGATTAAAGAATAATCAAAAGGGCTATGTGACCCCAAGGGGATTTGAACCCCTATTACCGCCGTGAAAGGGCGAGGTCCTAACCATTAGACGATGGGGCCTAATTAAAAATATATAATTGGAGGGTGAGCGATGGGGATTGAACCCACGACCCTCAGGGCCACAACCTGATGCTCTACCGACTGAGCTACGCCCACCATATTAAATATTGATTCTTTTATAAATATATAAAAAAGTATATCCAAAAAATATGCTTTGTACGCCCGAGTGGACTCGAACCACTAACCTACAGCTTAGAAGGCTGTTGCTCTATCCGATTGAGCTACGGGCGCAGGTTAGCAAAAATCATCTAACATTAAAAAATATATAAGAACTTTGTCGGGGCAGTCTGGCTTTTGACGGAAACTTGTGACCTTCCCGATACCATCGGGACGCGATAACATCCAACATTTCAAAAAAACTTTGTCGGGGCGGCAAGATTCGAACTTGCGACCTCCTGCTCCCAAAGCAGGCGCGATAACCGGACTACGCTACGCCCCGTTTGTTATATTTTCTGCAGAATTATAGGAACTTTCTTGAAAAATAAGAATAACAAATATAAAGTTTAATTACTTTTAAAACAATTTTTTCTGTCAAAACTATTTATAAAGCAGCTATAATTCAATATAAAAGTTTAAAAAAATCCAAAGTGTTTATGATATTCTTTTATTAAATTATTCGGAATAATAAAATAATTAATTACCAAAATGTCATTTTCCTTTTTTATTGCTAAAAAATATATCTTCTCCCGTAAAGAATCTAAATTTATTTCTTTTATCTCCGGAATAACTATTTCGGGAATTGCTTTAGGCGTGGCTACATTAATTATTGCTTTAAGCATATTAAAAGGTTTTGAAAATACAATTACATACAAAGTAATGGATTTTGATTCCCATATTCAAATAACATCTTATAGCGGAACTATCCCTGAATACAAAAATGAATTTAACAAAATTCAAAATTTACTAAATACAAAGATCAACTCAATGCAGCCTTACTTATCCCAATTAGCAATAATCAGCAAAAAGAAAAGAAAAGAAGGTGTAAGCATTAAGGGAATAAGACTGCAGGACAATTGGAACGGAATAAAAAGTGATATTATTGAAGGTGAATTTATAAAAGAGGGAAATAAAAATCATCTTATTATCGGTAAGAAATTAGCAGAGAAATTATTGGCTAAATTGGAAGACTACGTAATTATATTTGCTCTCAGTAATGACAAACTTCCCTCACCGGATAATCCTCCAAATATAGAAAGATTTCAAATAGTAGGTATTTATGAAAGCGGGATGTCCGCATATGATGATCTCAATGTGTATGTTTCTTTAAATGATGCACAGGATTTGTTTAATTTAAATAACCAAATCTCCGGAATAGATATAAGACTAAATAATGCCAGTCAAATTGATTCAACAAAAAATATACTTGAAAAAGTACTGCGGTATCCGAATAGAGTACGTACTATTTATCAGACGCATAGGAATATCTTTACTTGGATCGATTTACAAAAGAAACCCATTCCCATTATTTTGACGCTGATTATTCTTGTTGCAGTTTTTAATATAGTCGGTACATTACTAATTATGGTTTTGGAAAAAACATCGTCACTTGGTGTCTTGCGTTCAATTGGTGCAAACAGAAAACAGATAATAAAAATATTTTTATACAACGGATCTATTTTATCGGTTGTCGGTATTCTTTTGGGCAATCTTTTGGCTTTTGTGCTAGGATATCTTCAACTCCATTATGATTTAATTTCAATTCCTTCATCTGTCTATTTAATGTCATCAGTACCTATTCAATTATCACCTTTGATTTTTCTCGGAGTTTCTTTTACAACTTTACTTCTTTGTTTAGTTTCTTCAGTAATTCCAAGCTATATAGCTTCCAAAATTGATCCTATAAAAACTTTGAGATTTAATTGATGAGATTCGAAAGATTTATATCAAAGAGATATGTTATCTCGAAAAATAAGTTGAATTTTATTTCAATAATTTCAATTCTTTCAACCTTGGGAATAATGATAGGCGTTGCAGCACTTATCGTTGTAATCTCAGTTTTTAACGGCTTTAGCTCTCTTGTAACATCATACTTAATTAGTTTTGATCCTCACGTTCAAATTAGAATTATTTCCGAAGAAAGCCCTATTAAGCTAATTGATATTGAAAAGGAGATTAAAAAATTAACCGATGTAAAAGGGTACTCACCCTTCGTAAGCGGGAAAGTAATGGCTTATCGTGACGGGCTTACACAAGTGGTAAACTTAAAAGGAATTCAAATTTCAAATGAACAAAATATTTATGATATAAAATCAAAGATTATCTTTGGTGAATATAAAATTGGAAACGAAAACTCGCTCCCTTCAGCAATGCTCGGATTACAACTTGCGGACAGACTACAATCAATAGTAGGTGATACGATATCAATTATTTCGGCATCGGGGATTGAAAAATCGATAACACAATACTCAATGCCTAAAACTCAAAAATTTATTCTAAGTGGAATTTACAATTCGAAGAATAATAAATACGACACAGAATATATTTTTACAAATATAAAAACTGCACAAAAACTGCTTGACTTTAAAAATACTTACGGGGGTTATGATATCAAACTTACAAATATATCAGAAGCGTTTGACATAAAAGATCTTTTAATTGCAAGACTTGGAAAGAAGAATTTCAGTATAAACACCTGGTATGATTTTCACAAAGATTTGTACACAGTAATGCAAATTGAAAAACTTGTTGCCTACTTAATTCTATCTTTAATAATTGCCGTAGCTACATTTAATATACTTGGTTCGCTTACAATGTCCGTAATGCAAAAGAAAAGAGATATCGGAATATTACGTTCTATGGGTGTAACGGAAAAATCTATAAAACGAATTTTTATGTATGAGGGATTGTTAATCGGAATTATTGGTACAGTAGCAGGATTATTACTTGGATATTTTATCTGTTTTTTACAAATCAATTACAAAATTTATTCACTTGATCCTACTCGGTATAAAATTGATGCATTACCTGTGCAGTTAATAGTTTCTGATTTTATTATAATTACATTTATTTCACTGCTTCTTTCTTATTTTGCATCATATTTCCCGGCAAAAAGAGCAGCAAAAGTAAATCCAATTAAAGCAATAAAATGGGAATAAAAGAGAATTTTATTAATTTGATTATTTAGTATGGAAAACACAACAGAAATAAAAGCCGTTAATATCTCAAAATCTTATCAAAATGATAAGAAAGTAAAATTAGAGGTTCTTAAATCAATTTCATTAGAGATTGAAAAAAGCAAAATCACAGTAATAGTTGGTGCTTCAGGTGCAGGTAAAAGTACTTTGCTGCACATACTGGCAGGTTTAGATACTCCTGACGAAGGTGCTGTTTTTTATAACAACAAAAACATTTTTGAATTTAATGAAAATGAACTTTCAATTTTTAGAAATAAAAATATAGGACTTGTTTTTCAGTTCCATCATTTGCTCCCGGAATTTACGGCAGAAGAAAATGTTTTTATACCTCAATTAATAAAAGACACATCACTAGATAAGGCAAAAGAAAGAGCAAGTGAATTACTTGAGTTAGTTGGTTTAAGCAATAGAGCAACGCATAAACCTTCGGAACTTTCGGGAGGAGAGCAGCAACGTGTTGCCGTTGCACGTGCTTTGGCTAATGATCCGCAAATAATTTTTGCCGATGAACCTACCGGAAATTTAGATACTGTTAACAGTGAAGCAATACATAAAATAATATTAGAATTGAGAGATAAGTATAAAAAAACTTTAGTAATAGTTACTCACAACAGGGGATTGGTAAATTTTGCCGATAATGTTTTTGAGATGAAAGACGGAAAGTTGCTTTAAAACGAATTTTTATTTTTTACTCGCTTTCATAATAAACCAAAGTTCTTACATCATATTTTTTTATGTGCTCTCTCCCATTTAAAAAAGATAGTTCTACAATAAAAGAAACCTGCACTACTTCTCCGCCTAACTTTTCAATTAATTTGCAAGCTGCTTCCGCTGTACCACCCGTAGCAAGCAGGTCATCGTGCAGTAGAATTTTATCCCCTTGATTTATCGCATCTTTGTGAATTTCTATTTTATCGGTTCCGTATTCCAATTCATATTCTACTGATTCTGTTTCTGCAGGCAGTTTCCCGGGCTTTCTTATCGGGACAAAGCCGACTCCAAGTTTTTCTGCAAGCAACATTCCAAAGAGAAACCCGCGTGATTCAATTCCGACAACCTTTGTGATATTCAAATCTTTGGCCTGGTTATACAATTCATCAATTGTCTTTTTTGACGCAACTGGATCTATTAGAAGTGTTGTTATGTCCCTGAACATTATCCCCTCAATTGGAAAATCTTTTACAGATCGTATGTATTTTTTTAATTCTTCGCTCATTTATTTCACTTCGAATTGCAAAGATGATATCTTTTTAAAAAGATGTCATCTTTGTTTTACAAAGTTATTCTTTGTTTAAAAACTTATCTAACCCCTTTCTAAAATCTTCTGTTGTTCTGCTTATTGCATTTAACTGCACGCAATAATCAACTGCTTCTTTAACTTTCATACCTGATATTTTATTTATCATCATTTTTGTTTCTTTCATGCTTGAAGCCGAGTTTTTTAACAATCTTTCAGCTAAATCAATTGATGTTTGTAAAACATCGTCTGATAAATAATTTACAAATCCCAAATATTTGGCTTCTTCGGAATTAATTAAATCACCTGTTAATAAAAATTGTTTCGCTCTTCCCTCTCCAATTCTTCTAATCAAAAAGATCGAAACGATAGCAGGTATGAAACCAATTTTTACTTCAGAATAACCGAACTTTGAATTTGATTTATCTGCAACTATAAAATCACAGACACTTGCCAAACCGCAACCTCCGGCAATTGCAGCTCCGTTTACCGCGGCAATTGTAGGTATAGGCATATTATAAAGCATTAAAAAAAATTCGGCAAGATTTTGTGAGTCTTTCTGATTTCTAATAGTAGAATAATCTTTTAATTGATTTAAATATTTTAAATCAGCCCCTGCACAAAAACTTTTGCCTTCTCCTGTAATAATAAGTGCTTTAACACTTTCATCGTTTTTAATTTCTTTTAACTTTATTTTAAACTGCAAAATAAGTTCGGGACTTAATGCATTTCTTTTTTCGGGATTATTAAGCTTAAGAATAGAGTAAGAATCTTGTTTGTCGTATAAAATCATAATCAGTATATAATTTAATTAAATATAAATTTATAATTTTAAATGTTCAAAAAAACTTTGTAATGGCTGACTCGCAGTAGATTTTAAGAGATTGTCATTCCCACGGACATGCCTGTTGGCAGACAGGAGTGGGAATCCATTTTATTTTAGGAATTTTAAATTCCCGCCTGCCTTCCAAAATACAAAGTACGGCGGACAGGTTTACACGGGAATGACACAAAAACTAGAACTTTTGAGACAGCCTCTACAAAAGAACATATAATTGTAAATATGTTAAAGAAAAACCTAAAAGCAATCCACCTAAAATTTGGTATTTATCGTGAACTTTCAATTCCACTCTCGCCCATCCAACTAGATAAGCTATAGGTAAAAATGCTACATAAACCGGGTTCGTCAGATAAATAAACAACGCAAAATGTTGTGCAACTCCTATTGAATGAGAACTTATTTTCCACTTATAATTAATAATAAGGAGAACAGAATTATTAACAATATAAGTAGACCAAAATATTATCAGCAGATGATTAATATTAAAAAATAATAATATAAAAAGTCCTATTAAATAAAAACCGATTTGAACCAAATAAGGAATTGTTCGTTCATTGTTTTCTGTTTGGTCAAAAGGTTTAATTTTTCTTTTCTTTATCATATAAAAATAAGTTAATAATTGTACACTGAATCCGAATGTAAAAGCCGCAAATATAACCACCCATTTCTGTAATAATAATGACTCGTAATTAAATGCAAGAAAAGGGAAAATCAGAATTGTAAAAAATTGTGGGATAAATAATGTTGAAATTATTTTGGCAGTTTTATGCTTTGTAAGGTTTGTCAATTATTTATTTAGATGATTAAAAATATAGTTTAAAATTTATACTGTTACACTCATACCTTTCAATTTTTCAGAATAGTCTAAAAGAATATCTTCAATCTCACCATAGCTAACTGGTACCATTAATGCTTTCCTTATTTGCGATACATTCGGAAGACTACGGAGATAACCGGAATAAAATTTTCTGTGTTCCAATATTGCTCTTCTTTCTCCTTTAACTTTTATTGCAAGTTCAAGATGTCTTAAGCATGTTTTAATTCTAAGTTCTTCATCAATTATTGTAGTTATATAACCATCATTTATAAGTTCTTTGGCTTCTTTAAATATCCAAGGATTCCCGATTGCACCCCGCGCAATCATTACTCCATCTGCATTAGTTTTATCAAACGCTTCCTTTACATCGTGTGGTGTTAATACATCCCCGTTAAGTACGACTGGAATATCTACTACTTCTTTAATTCTTGGAATCCACTCCCAGTATGCTTCTCCCTTATGCCCCATTACCCTTGTTCTGCAATGGATAGTAAGCGCAGAAGCTCCCGCATCTTCAAGCCTTTTTGCAACTTCTAATATTTGAATACTTTTATCGTCAATGCCCAAACGTGTTTTAACCGTTACAGGTAATTGAACTGAATCAATAACTTCTTTCACTAAATTCTGCATGTAAACGGGGTCTTTTAACAGACCGGCTCCGGCACCTAATTTTACTACACCTTTGACCCAGCAGCCAGCATTTATATCAATTAAATCGGGTGATTCTTCTTCTGCAATTTTTGCAGCCCCGACCATTGATTTTGTATTTCCTCCGTAAATTTGAATTCCAACCGGACGTTCTTCCTCAATAATTTTAAGTTTTTGGTGCGTCCTTTCCGAAGAACGAATCAATCCTTCTGCATTTACAAATTCCGTATAGACTACATCAGCACCGAGTTCTTTACATATCAATCGAAATGAAATGTCTGTTACATCTTCCATAGGCGCCAATAAAATGGCTTTTTCTCTTTCTATTTTACCGACTTTGAACAATTGATTTAACCTTTTTTATCCTTCTTTTTTTGTTCCCACTCAATTAATTTACTGTTTTTAAAAAAGTATGTTATATCTCCGTAATACCACTGAGTAAAAATTCCCCATTTCTTTTTTATTTTATTAGTTCTATCCGGCTTACCCCAACTGTCATTAAGCATATCCTCAGTCATTCCTTTCCAAATGCTTCCAATAGAAATTCTAATTCCTTTTTTCTTACCGTATTTGAGTGTATATAATACTTTTAAATGTTTCTTTAAGTTTGCATCAAGATTCTTTAGTACAATTTTAAGACTGTCAATTTCGTGCTTTGTTTGAGCATTTTTTTTAATTAACTGTTCTTTGTTTACTTCTATATTTGATGGATTATTTTCTTGCGATTGAGCAAAAGAATATTGTGCTGAAAATATCAGCGAAATTATGATAAAAACAGCAATTCGAAATTTTAATAACATTAATTTCCTTTCAGTAATTTTTAAATAAAATGTTTTTAATAATTAGGTTTTAATTGATTCCAAAATTAAAGAAATACAGGCTTAATATAAAGGTATGGGGAATTAGTAAGGGCTAAAAAAATATTACAATAAACTAAAGAACACCATAAATGCCGGAAGTGAAAAAGCTGTTACCTTGATCTACTTGATATTTCCAATAAGTAAAAAACAAATTATGATAGTAATAACATTAACAAATTTTGGAGATATCAAATGTATTACACAGGCACCGATCTTCACAAGTTTACTTCATATTTGACTACTGTTGGTTCTTCCGGGAAAATCGTCAAACAAGAAAACATTAAAAATGTTGACTATAACTTTGTCCAGTACTTTAACTCAATACCCGGTGAACACAAAACCACCGTTGAATCTACAATGACTTGGTATTATCATAAAAAATATTCTCTAATTAAACTTTTTTTTATTTCATCATTGATATCACTTAATGCCACTGAAATAGTCTTTTTACCAATTTTATATTTAATCTTAAGTTCTTTTATTTTTTCTGATAAGTCATCTATTGAATTAAATTCAATAGTAAAAAAAGTTAATAGTTGCTTTGCTTCAGGCGAATTATCCGGTTGGATGTAAATAGATTGCTTGCAATATTCAATTGCCTCATCAATTTTATTATTTATGTTGAGATCTTTAATAAGTTCTGCTAATTTATTATAAATTCTTGCCCGTTGTATTTCGTTTTCTGAAAGTGTAACCGCTTTTTTATAATTTTCTTCCGCTCGTGCTCCATCACCAGTCTGGTACCAATAATTTCCAGAATACTTATAAAAGTAATAATTATGCGTTTAACATATATCTAGAAAATTCTTCGCTAAATCAGTCCTTTTTTGGTGAAGATAATAATTAACAAATCCAAGTTTATTAAAATCTGTAGATTTTATTTCGGTAGGGAATTCTAAGATGAATTTGCTTACTATATCAATATCAAAATTACTAATCAAACTGAAAAACAATATTGGGTTGAAACGAAGCAACATGTCAAACATTTCATTTAATCTTGAACTTGCGACAAACAAGGGAATAGCTTTTTCAAGGCTTGCTGCAGTTCTTGCATTGGGAATAAGGTCTGTTGAGCAAAATTCAATAATCCATTTAATTGTATCTCCTTCATTTTCAGCTTTTTCTAATAATGTATTGTATGTAACTACATCGGGCGTGATTCCCTTTTTAATCATTTCAGTTTTGAGAGCAACGGCTAAATTATAATCCTTGCAGAGATGGATGAGAGTATTGTATGTAACTACATCGGGCGTGATTCCCTTTTTAATCATTTCAGTTTTGAGAGCAACGGCTAAATTATAATCCTTGCAGAGATGGATGAGAGTATTGTATGTAACTACATCGGGCGTAATTTCCTTTTTTATCATTTCAGTTTTGAGAGCAACGGCTAAATTATAATCCTTGCAGAGATGGATGAGAGTAGTGTATGTAACTACATCGGGCATGATTCCCTTTTTTATCATTTCAGTTTTGAGAGCAACGGCTAAATTATAATCCTTGCAGAGATGGATGAGAGTAGTGTATGTAACTACATTGGGCGCGATTCCCTTTTTTATCATTTCATTTTTGAGGGAAACGGCTAAATTATAATCCTTGCAGAGATTGATAAGCGTAGAGTATGTAATAACATTGGGCGCAATTTCCTTTTTTATCATTTCAGTTTTGAGAGCAACGGCTAAATTATAATCCTTGCAGAGATGGATGAGAGTAGTGTATGTAACTACATCGGGTGGAATTCCCTTTTTTATCATTTCATCCAATAATCTTTTCCCTTCCCTTTCACTTTTTTGCTTAGCTATTGCTATATTATAGTGGTAGACATCAAGCTTGATGCTCGCTTTTTGAAATTCCCGAATAATATCGATTGCCTTTTCTGATGTTTCAGCTGAGTAGATCAGCTTGTTTAAAACTCGATTGTTCTCTCCAGATATTTTTATAATGTCATTTATGATATCTCCGATTGAAAGTTGAGGCTCAATAATAAGGTCGAAATAGACCTGTTCGGGAACCACTGCTAAATGCGATCCGGAAACAAATCCTTTTTCAATTATACCCGTCAGATTGTCTAGCCATTCAGGATCAGTTAACTGTAAAGGGAGCAAGCCAGTCAGCTCTTTTATTGATGACAATAGTATTTCTCCTTTTGAATTATTAACTCCAACAAATAAAAGTTTTTTAATTGCGATAAGTATTTGTTTTTGAGTGTTGGATATTTTGGAATTATACCTTAGCCGCATTTCATCAAGATTGACAAATATGGTTCCAATATTTTTGCGATCGAAATAAGATGGAAGAGGAATTCCATTGAGCGCGGCAACCTGCAAAGCAAAATTTTCATCTACTTCTGGAATTTCAATCGGCTCTAATATGTTCGATGAAATACCCCAAAGACGTTTTACGGTTTCCCATTCTTCTACTGTTCTGCAATTAGCTAGTATATGCCAATCTTGTTCCTTTATTTTGTCAATAAGTTTCAAAATGTCTTTGCCAGGCTCAAAGAATTTTTGTAGATCATTGAAAACAACAATTCTGTTTTTTCTTCTAAGAAGGTGTTGCCTTGGAAATATAATTTCGGTGTTATAATCGGAAGGATAAGGGATTAATACAAATGTGTTTTTAAGCTGTCGTATGCACTCTACCATTGTTCTGGTTTTGCCTCGCAGGGGAGCGCCTAGAAGAACAATATCTTTTTTGTTGTTGATTTTTTCTAGGATTATATTTTCGATTTCATCACGATGAAAATATTTGCTATAAGGTCTGGCTTCTTTAAATAGATGATAAGTAATACCTAATGCCTTATACCATTTACCTCCACGAAATGTATGTAAGAGTCTTTTTTTTTTCTTTCCTATTTTGAAGATAGTGTACGGCTAAAGGAATTAATATGATGGCCAAAAGAGACCAAAAAATAATCTGATATTCAGAAAAGAAATGTTCTGAATTTTGTATTGATTTCTGCAAAGTGTCCATTTTATTATTCTTTTATTAAGTAATGGGCTTAGCGTTCTAAATTACGTAATCAATAATTCCTGTTTCCTAATTATTACTTAACTTGCAGATTCGTATAAAACATTTATTAAACTATACTGCAAGATTATTTTTTTTAAGCTTGTAAAAACACACACAACTGAAGTTAATTCTTCTGCGTTAAAATTAGCTGAATACTCTTCCGAGTAAAGAAAAGAAAATAAGATAGAAAATAATAATTTCATAAAAACCCCGCTAAAATTTACTTTTAATGTACGAAATATTTAATCACTCAACAATAAGTTCCTGACCGATAATAAGTTTGTTTGAGTATAGAGAGTTTATTTCTTTCAACTTTTTTATAGAAGTGTTGTTACTGTCTTGCATTATTTCATTGTCAAGTAATCATCTGCTGTCATTACCGGAATTTTTGATAGCTTAAAATCCTTCAAATTCCGAGTTATAATAATTCCAATTTTATTCTCTAATGCAGTAAAATATTGTATTGCATCCTCAAAATCTTTAAAATCAGAATTTAAAGACAAATCAATAATTTTATCATCCATCGGTAGTACTTTTACAAGAAGTTTAAATTTCCTTAAAATTTCTTTTGCTTTCGTTGTATTCAATTCTTTCGAAACCAAATAAAATGTATTTGCAAAAGTTAGTGAAGATATCGCAAGTTTTATTTCTTTGTTATCTGATAAAGTAAATAATCTACTTGCAGGCTTATAAAACTCTTTACGTTTAGTTAAAAGGTCAATAACAATATTTGTGTCGACTAATACTTTATCCATTATTTGTATTTTTTGGATAAGTAATTTGTGTAGTCCTTTTTGTAGTCTTTTTCTTGGAGCTTAATTACTCCAATCAGACTATCAACTAATGGCGAAATTTTAACTCCTCTATTTCGTTTATTAGTCAAAACCTGTAAATAATTCTCGATCATTTTTGAAAGACTAATGTTTTTCCCCTTAGCATATTCTTTAGCCTTATCAATAATTGATTTATCTAACTTTAATGTCAGTTTAGTATCCATAATCTTCCTCAAAATTAGTTTGCACGTACTAATATGTATATAATATACGTATTTGTCAAGTATTTTTGGCTGGATGGTGACGTCCGTATATATTCATTGTCCTTGCACAGGCACATCAGAATAACTAATATTTACTATAAAAAGAAATGAGAAAATGAAAGGAAATAATAATTTCATAAAAACCCCGCTAAAATTTACTTTTAATGTACGAAATATTTAATCACTCAACAATTAGCTCCTGTCCTATAATAAGTTTATTTGAGTATAAAGAGTTTATTTCTTTTAGCTTTTTTATTGAAGTGTTAAATTGTCTTGCAATTGTCCAGAGGGATTCTCCGTTACTAACAATGTGAATTTTTTTTCCGTTATTTTTCACAATGGCTTGAGTGCTGTTTTTTAATTCTTTTGTAATGGGTTTTGGTCTTGGAATTATATTAAGTTTTTTGCCTGCAATAATTTTATTGCCCTTTAATTTATTCCAGTTTCTTATTTCTTTAGAAGAGACGTTATATTTTTCGGCAATTTGGCTTATTGTGTCTCCTGATTTTACCAAAACATAAATTCCTTTTACAGGTTTTTCTTTTTTTGTTTTATCTTTTTTTATTTTTTCAGAATTTATTTGAGCAACTTTTTTCTCAGGTTCTAAAACTATTTTTAATTTTTTACCGTATCTTATTTTATTTGAACTAAGTCCGTTCCACTTTCTTATATCAGAAATTGAAACGGCAAATTTTTCTGCAATTATACTTATTGCGTCACCTTCGTGAACAGTATAATAAATTATATTTTTATCATTCGGTTCTTGTTTTCTTGTTTTTGTTGTTTTTGCTTTTTTGGTTATTACAATTTTTTTAATATTGTATATCCTTAAATTTTTGCCTGCAACAATTCTGCTTGTTCTTAGATTGTTCCAACTTTTTATATCACGTACAGATACATTAAACTTTTCCGAAAGTTCACCAACGGTATCCCCCTTTTTTACTTTATATAAAGTGTACCTTCCTTTTGGTGTATTTTTTTTAGCTGCTACTTTTTTTCTTACATAATTCCTTTCAAAACCGTAAATTCTTAATCGCTTGCCAACATAGATTCTGCTGCTTCTCAGTCCGTTCCAACTTTTAAGCCTTCTAACATTTACACCATAATTCTCTGCGATTGTGGAGAGACTTTCACCGTATCTTATTCTATGGTATTGCCATCTGCCTTTACTCTTTTTGATGACAGGAATTACAGTGAAAAGTGTATCTTTATTCTTTTCGTTCAATTTTACAAAATAGTCTTTCTTTTCCTTGGGCACATAAATTTTTAATTTTTGTCCTATTATAAACGATGAAGTATAAGGTATGTTATTCCAGTTTCTAATGTCAATTACTCTTGCTTCAAAAAGATCCGCGATTCCTATTAAACTGTCCTTCCTCTTTACGGTGTAATCAACAGAAACAAAACCATCAGGTACAATGTAATTCTGATTGATCTTTGGCAGATCATCGACTGCAATATCTTGGTTATTTACTATTGACTCTTTGTAAGTCTGCGAATTTTTATCAACTGCTGTTGTTAAATCCGGGTTATAAGCATAATTCTGTTTTAAAACATTAAGAACAGGAATTTTTAATTTACGACCAACATAAATCCTTGATCGTCTAGATATATTATTTGCATCGGCTAACTTATTGGTAGATATTCTGTAACGATGTGCAATTCCGGATAATGTTTCTCCCCTTCTAATAGTATGAAATAAGAAATGAACTCTTGCACTTTTAGGAATGTTTTGCATTCCCTTTGCGAATCTCTTAATAGAACCTTTGGGAATTTTCAGATAATATCCACCTCGTTTTGCTGTAGGCGTACTTTGTTGTGTTAATTCGGGATTCATATTGCGTAGAGTTTTTAAAGATGTACCGGCAATTGAAGCCAAATAATGCATATCAATAGCTCCTTTTACAAGAAATTTATCATATACAAATGGCTTTTTATATTCCAAATCCTTAACACCGTATTTTACTGGATTTGTAGCAATAATGCATACGGCAATATATTGAGGAACATAATTCCTTGTTTCTCTTGGTAAAAACCATCTAATGGACCAAAATTCATCCCCTCCTGATCTATTTTTTGCTCTCTTTATCCATCCAGTTCCTGAATTATATGCTGCTATTGCCAAATACCAATCACCTAATTCATTATATAGGTCCTTCAAATGTTTTGCTGCAGCTCTAGTAGAAAGTTGTGGATTTCTTCTGTCATCAACATAAAAATCTGATTTTAAACCGTACAATTTTCCTGTGCCTCTTATAAACTGCCACATTCCAACGGCTCTTGCCCAAGAACGCGCTCTTGGGTTTAAACCGCTTTCAACCATACTAAGGTATAAAAGCTGTCTCGGAACATCTTCTTCTCTGAAAATCTTTTCCATCATAGGGAAATATCTTCCTGAGCGTTCAAACCATCTTTTTATTACCCCACTTCCTTTATTTTGAAAATAATCGAGCCATTGCTGAACAATTGGATTTATTTCAAGGGGAATTTCAGAATTGTAACCGGAAGGTTCGAATTTTTTTCTTTTTATTGTAGTTTTTTTTGCAGTAAATTCAATTTCAGGAATCGATTTACTCATCCATTCATCCAAAGCAGAAATTGAAACATCAGTAGGTATTTTATCAAGTTTATCCAGAAAACTTTTATAATCTTCTACTATAGAATTTTCTAATTCATTATAGGCTTCATTATCTTCAATGCCCGGATAATAACTTAAACTACTAATTGTATTCAATGCTGATTCAAAATAATCAATTACTTTTACCTCACTATCGGTCTTCTGTTTTTCTAATGCTGTCAGATAGTCCTGTCTTGCCTGTTCTAATAATTGAGATATAATTTCATTTGTATTTATTTTAGCGGTATCTATCTTTTGATCTTGAATTATTTCAGTATTAGTACCGCAAGAATCTAAAAATATTATAAAAATAAATAGCAGTAAAATAATAAGTATCTTTTTAAGCATTAGTTCTCCAAATATTTAACTCATTGTTAAATATACAAGTTAAAATAGTTTATATCAAGTATACAATTAAGTATTTGTTTTTAATCTTTGCAAATGAACAAAAAGTAAATTATTAAAGTGGAATATTTCCGTGTTTTTTCTTTGGATTTTTATCCACTTTGTTTTTAAGCATCTTAAACGATTTAATTAGTTTTATTTTAGTTTCTGCAGGTTCTATTACGTCGTCAATAAAACCTCTTTCTGCTGCAATATATGGGTTTGCAAATTTTTCTTTGTATTCTTCTGTTCTCTTTTCAAGTACGGCTTTAGGGTTTTTTGCTTTAGCAATATCCTTTTTGAATATTATTTCTACAGCGCCTTTCGGACCCATTACTGCAATCTCTGCAGATGGCCACGCAAAATTAAAATCACTACGAATATGTTTTGAATTCATCACATCATATGCCCCACCGTATGCTTTACGTATAATAACTGTAACTTTTGGAACGGTTGCTTCGCAGAATGCATAAAGCAGTTTAGCGCCGTGTTTAATAATTCCGCCCCATTCCTGGGCAGTGCCCGGTAAAAATCCCGGGACATCTTCCAGAACCAATAAAGGAATATTAAATGCATCACAGAACCTTACAAACCTTGCTCCTTTTATTGATGCATCAATGTCAAGAACACCGGCTAAAACCATAGGTTGATTTGCTACAATTCCAAGTGACATTCCACCTATTCTTGAAAATCCTACAATAATATTTTGTGCATATCTGCTATGAACTTCAAAAAAATCTTCATCATCAACTAAACAAGAAATTACTCCCTTCATATCGTACGGTTTGGTAGACTGTTCCGGAATGATCTTATTTAATTTTTCGTCCCTTTCCAATTTTGAAAAATCAAATGAAAGATCTTTGGGTCTGTCCATAAAATTTGAAGGTAAATAACTTAACAGCTTTCTAATATTTAATAAAGTTTCAATTTCATTTTCAGAAGTAAAGTGAGCAACTCCGCTTTTGGTGGCGTGAGTATCCGCACCTCCCAAATCTTCAAAGCTAACTTTTTCATGTGTTACTGTTTTTACAACATTAGGCCCTGTAACAAACATATGACTCGTATTTTTTACCATAAAAATAAAATCAGTTATTGCCGGAGAATAAACTGCACCTCCTGCACAGGGTCCCATAATAGCAGAAATCTGCGGTACAACACCTGATGCAAGTGTATTTTGTAAAAATATTTCTGCATATCCTCCAAGACTAGCAACGCCTTCCTGAATTCTCGCTCCACCGGAATCATTTAGTCCGATAATAGGCATTCCGTTTTTTAGTGCAATCTCCATTATTTTTAATATTTTTTCTGCGTTAGTCTCGGATAGTGAGCCGCCGAAAACAGTAAAATCTTGGCTGTAAAGAACAACAGGTCTTCCGTCTATTAGAGCAAGCCCGGTAACTACACCGTCACCAGGAAAATGTTGCTTGTTAAGTCCGAATGCACGAGCACGGTGCTTTACGAACATATCAATTTCATCAAACGAACCTTCGTCAACCAGCAATTCTATTCTTTCACGGGCTGTAAGTTTGCCTTTATCGTGCTGTTTTTTTATTCTTTCTTTACCACCGCCTAATTTGGTTTTTGCTTTTTTCTTTTTCAGTTCTTCAATTTTTTTATCCATCACTTATCCCTTATTTGAGATTCGAGGATATTGTTTACATCATTCACTAAAAAAGATTTTAATATTTTTTCTTTCAATATTATTTGTCTGTTATTTCTGTTTTCTTCCGATAATTTTTGCCACTCTTCTTTCAGATTTATTCGCTCAATTATTTCTGCTTTTTCTCCTTTCACCAAATAAATATTTTCTGACAAGTAAATTGCTTCGTTAATATCAGTAGAAGCTAATAAAACAGAAACATTATAAATTGAAGATACCTCCTTTAACAAGTCATAAAGTTCAAATTTTGTTTCGTCATCAATTTTATGAAATGAATTATCTATAAGAATTAGGGCAGGTCGAAGCACCAAAGCTCTTGCAAGCGAAATACGGAATCTAAAACCCAGACTACGATTATCTGGGAAATGCTTTTCATATCCTTTAAGTCCAACCGATTCAATTATATTTTTAATTTGCTCATTTGAAATGTCAACAGAATATTTAGAATTGTTGATAACAAATTTCACATTTTCTTCTACGTTAAGCCAAGGTAATGAAGATGCTTCTGCCGGAATGTATACAGCGATTGATTTTTCATTGTCTATATTTATTTCACCTTGGAAGTTATCTTCAACATTGCCAATAATTTTTAGTAAAACAGATGCAGAATTATCAAAACAAAGGATGCAGTTTATAGAACTTTGTTCCGCTTCAATTTCAAAATTAAAATTTTGAAAAACATTACTAAAATTTAAATCACTTATTCTCAGTATTTTTTTTAGTTCTTCTTTCAAAGCTATTCCCAATGAACAAATCTGTTAAAAAAAAATTTTAATATATAATTACCACTTATAATTGTAAGGCATATCAACAAAGAAACTGAGAACAATGTAGATAAATCTCTATACTGAATCGAATTGTTAATAATTGTTCCTAAGCCCCAAGTATGCTGAATATATTCATATGCAATTAAGATTCCCCAAAGTTTTAGATGAAGAATGGTTAAAGAATTTCCTAATAATGGCAAAAGTTGCTTGAATTTTATTACAGCATAATTTTTTTTGTCTTTTATTGCAAGTGATTTGACGGCAAAAACATATTCATTTCCTAAGCTTTCTTTTTCTTTAATCACTAATCCTGATAAATAAATAAAACTTGAAATAGTTAGAAAAATGTACTCTGTATAAATTGTAAGAGGAAACCAAAATATTAAAAATATGCCTATTAAAATTATCGGAATAAAAAATTTTAATTTATAAATTGAAAGAAGAAGATCACTAATAAAATTTTGAGTAAGCAAATAATATCTTAAAAAATATATGAGTATTACAGATATCAGTATTGAAAAGACAATAGCACCAACCGAGAAAAAAAAGTTTGAAGGCAATTGGTAAATGTTAAACAAATCAGAAAGTGAATTATAAACTATTAACGGTTTAGGTAGAAAACTATTTTGCTTAAGAACAAACTGAAATAAGATAATCCAAATCAGCAGAAATAATAATATAAGAGTGAATGGTTTTTGAAAATAAATATTCTTATTTGGCATTATTGAATACAAAAAAAATGGATAAAATAGTTTTCAATTACTTAGTTAAATATATTGATTACAAAGGGGTTATTCAAATTTAGTAGTGCAAAAATAAATATGTATTCTTGTAAGTTCGTAGTTCAAAATTCGTTGTTCGATATTCATTTATTGGATTCCTTATTGAATCTGCCACGCCGATTTATTCGCTGTAGGAGGACAGGCGGGTTAAGAATGACAAGCAAGGTTTTACATTAATTTTTCAGATGATTCAAGGAGTCTTCTCTACAGTAATTTTAATCTTTTTTAAGCAACCTCCGATGTTGCCTCATTTAAATCGCAAAAACTATGATTAGATCGCTGCCTACGCTTTGTGATAACATCGGAGGTTTTTCCCAATAGGGAATGACAAATAAGGTTTTGTTTTATTTTTTCGGAGGACTCAACAAGTCATCTCAACAAATTATTTTAATAATTCCAATACAAACGGGTTTGTTTTCTTCTCCTCACCAATTGTAGATTTATCACCATGACCTGGATAGATAGTAACACTGTCATCCAATGTTAATAATTTAGTTTTTATAGAATTTAATATAGCAGATGTATCGCTTCCCCATAAATCAGTTCTCCCAATGCTTCCTTTAAATAGTACATCACCCGTAATGCAGAAATTTTCATCTTCAAGATAATAGCACATTTCCCCTGGAGTATGTCCGGGTGTTAGTAAGGGCTTGATTATAGATCCATTCAGTGTGATGGTATCCGTTTCTTTAATTAGTATATCGGGTTTAGGAGGTTCCTCCATTTCCACACCAACTATTGACATTTGTTTCTCGTAGTGTTCCAACAAAAGTAAATCGCCCTCAGGAATTAAGTATTCAGTAGAATATTTTTCTTTTACATATTTGCAGCCTAATATATGGTCAATATGGCAATGTGTGTTGAGTATTCTTGTTAGATTAAGTCCCTCATTATTCAAAAACTCATCAAATATTTTTTCTTCATTTTCATTTGACATGCCGGGGTCTATAACAATACTCTCCCTGTTGGACTCTGACCAGAGGAGAAAAGTGTTTTCATCAAAAGGATTAAATGTAAAAGATTTAATTTTTATCATTTGTTCTATCTTCTAAAATTTTTGACTAATCTATTATTAATACTTTTTGTGTAACTATTAAAATTATTTTTCGTCTCTTCAATTGAATCACCGCCGAATTTTAAAAGAAAATGTTTTGCCAAACTCCATGCAAGCATTGATTCAGCAATTACAGCACAAGCAGGAACAGCAACAAAATCGCTCCTTTCTCTTCTTGCATCAATAGAACGCATTGTTTTTAAATTTATGCTCATAATCGGTGTCATTAATGTTGAGATAGGTTTCATAGCTCCCCTTACAATTATTGGTAGACCAGTCGATATTCCACCTTCAATTCCTCCGGCTCTGTTTGTTCTTCTTGTAAGTTGTTTGTTTTTTATTATTATTTCGTCATGTACATCCGATCCGTAACTTTCAGCAGATTTAAATCCTTGACCAATTTCTACTCCTTTTACTGCTTGAATTGACATAATTGAGTGAGAAATTTCAGCATCAAGTCTTTTGTCATATTGCATAAAACTTCCGAGTCCGACAGGCACACCAGTAGCTACAACTACAAATGTCCCTCCAAGAGTATCGCCTTTCTTTTTTGCAATTTTTATTTTTCTAATAATTTTTTCTTCATCTGCTTTATCTAAAACTCTTACTTGGCTTTTATCTGATCTTTTAGAAAGATCCCAAGCATTAAAATCCTTTCTGATTTTATTCTCAAAAAGTTTTTTTGTTATTTCCTTTGATGAAAAGATGCCGCCTATACTTTCAACGTAACTACCTATCGAGATGCCGAATTCTTCTAAATATTTTCTTGCAACAGTGCAAGCCGCGACCCTTGCAGCGGTTTCTCTCGCACTTGAACGTTCAATTGAATTTCTAATATCATCAAAATTATATTTTGTAACACCAACCAAATCTGCGTGTCCGGGACGCGGTATAGTAATCTTTTCAATTTTGGAATTTGTTTTTTCTATTGACATTTTATCAGTCCAATTTTCCCAATCCTTATTTTTTATAACAAGGGAAATAGGAGAGCCGAGAGTTTTACCCAAGCGGATACCCGATAAAATATACGTGTGATCGGATTCAATTTTCATCCTACTGCCTCTGCCGTATCCTGCTTGTCTTCTTTTAAGATGAAAATTTATATACTTTTTATCTATTTCCAAATTTGAAGGAAATCCGTCAACAATTGTTGTTAATGCTTTCCCGTGTGATTCACCAGCCGTTAAAAATCTTATCATAATATTATTTTTTTATTTAAATGTAAATATAAAAAAACGCCCGTAAATACGGGCGTAAAATTCATAGATTTTTAGTTTACTAATTATTTCCCAGGTACAAATAAACCAAGGAAACGGGTGCCCCCTTTTTGATCTTCAACCTTTAATAGAAGTGCTGAACCTTTTTTGCTTTCTACTATTTTTTGAAACTGTTTTACATTTTTAACTTTCTTTTTATCAGCTTCAATAATTACTAATCCACGACTAAGATTTTGGTCGCTGGCAATGCTGTAAGGTTTTACATCGGTAATTAAAATACCGGCATCTACATTAAAGGTATCTTTATCTTTTCTTGATAAATTCTGTACAGTAAAACCAATCTCATCAAATGATAATTCTGTAGTACTACCGTCGCTCGATTCATCACTATTACTATCATCTTTAACGGTTTTAATTTCGGGTTGATCATTTCTTGCCTTTAATTTAACGGTTTTAGTTATGGTTTTTCCATCTCTGAAAAGAGTTAATTTAACTTTTGTGCCTGCGGTTTTAGTGGCAATATAAGTCTGCAATTCGTTTGGTCTGTTTACAAATTTATTATCTACTTTTAAAATAACATCACCCGCTTTAATCCCAGCAGTTGCGGCTGACCCACCTTTTACAAGGTTTTGGATAAGAATTCCTTGGGGTTTTTTTAACCCTATAGACTTAGCTAGCGCGTCGTCTACTTCACTTATTTCTACACCAATATAACCCCTGGTAACTTTTCCTTTAGCAATCAATTCTTTTGTGACTGCCTTAACTAAATTTATCGGTATAGCAAAACCATAGCCAATATAAGTTCCTCCACCGGAAGCGGCAATTGCAGTATTGATACCAATTACTGCACCGGATAAATCTACTAAAGCACCGCCGCTGTTTCCGGGATTTATTACAGCATCAGTCTGAATATAATTCTCTATCCCGTATCTATCTTTAATCAATCCCAGTTGTCCTCGCCCAATGGCGCTTATAATACCTGCTGTTACAGTTGAAGTAAGTGACAAAGGGTTTCCTATTGCCATTACCCATTGCCCTACTTTTATCTCGTCAGAATTACCCAAAAAAGCAGTCGTTAATTTTTTTGCATTTATTTTTATTACTGCAAGATCAGTCAAAGGATCGGTACCGATAACTTTTGCAGTAAATGTTCTTTTGTCTGATAATCCGACAGTTACTTTTGTCGCATTTTTTACAACGTGATTGTTTGTTACGATATAACCGTCAGGTGAAATAATAATTCCGCTTCCTGAACCTTTTTGTTCTTTAGGAAATTTATTAAAAAGATCGAATGGAATTCTTAAATTTCCATGGGGATTATCTGATCTTTTTGATATTACTACAATTTGTACAATCTGTGGAGTAACTTTTTCTGCTACTTCAATAAATGCTTTACTAAATGAACTTGCATTTGCATCCAATGTTACCGGCGCTGTTTTAGTCCCTAAATTTACATCGGCGAAACTTGGTCTAACCACACCAAAACCTGACACCAATAATGCACCCATAAATATGCCTAATACAACTAACGCTGTTGCACCAATAATGCTTTTTAACTTTAACATATGTTCCTCAATTATTTTGTATTTTTTTTATAATTTCTTACCTAAATATTTTAGCTAATAAGTTTTATTGATTTAAGTCCTTTAAAAGTATTTATATGATATTTTAGATAAGTTTCCATAAAATATACAGCTTTTGAACTTAATTTTTCAACATTATTAATAATTTTTTTGTTGCTTCTTAGACAAGCGAAAAAGTTAAAAAGTTCCTGGTTTATTTCAACCGTTGATAAATAATCTTTCTTACAATTCGGACATAGCAAACCTGTCTCAAAATTAAAGATATAGTCTTCATTGCTTATATCCTCTTTTCCGCAAACAGTACATTTCTTAAGTGAAAATTGGTATCCTAATTCTTTAATAAAGAAGAAAAAAAATCGGCAGAATATTACCCCGGGAAATTCATTCGAAGTATTGAACAATTCAAATATTTTAACAAGACCCTTAAAAAGTCTTAAATCTTTTTCTCCTTCAACAGTTAAATTCTGAATAAGTTCTATTGTTGCATAAGCATATTTTAATTTTTCAATATCTTCTTTAATATTTGAATAATTAGAAAGCAAATCGGAGGAGGAAATAAGTTGCACCTCTCTATTCATCTTGTTATACAAAACAATCTCAACAAGATTTATTGGATCAATTATAAATCCTTGTTTTGTTTTTGATTTACGAGCTCCTTTTAAGATTGCAGAAATTCTTCCGAGATTTTCCGAATAAAGTGATGCAATAATGCTGGTATCACCATAGTTTATTTTTTTTAAAACAACAGCTTTTGTTTTAACAATTCTATACATTATTAAAATTATAGGGGTATTCGTAGATCTTTTCTTCAGTAATAATCCCCTTTATCAATTTTGAAGGTGTAACATCAAATGCAGGGGTGTACGTATTAAATTTGCTTGGAATAATTTTGTGTCCTTTAAAATTGAACAGTTCTTCACTATTTCTGTATTCAATCTCTATTTCATTTCCCGTTTTTATATTTTTATCAATTGTAGTTGTCGGGGCGGCAATATAAAACGGTACATTATGAAATGAACATAAGACTGCTAAGTTATATGTCCCGATTTTATTAGCAGTATCACCATTAGAAGCAATTCTGTCGGCGCCTACTACAACAAGGTCTATTTTACCTGTGCTAAACAATGATGCAGCTGATGAATCAGTTTGAACTGCAAAAGGTATACCCTCTTTCTCAAGTTCAAAAGAAGTCAATCTTGAACCTTGAAGCAAAGGCCTGGTTTCATCCGCGTAAACAAATTCAACTAAATCTTTTTTATATGCCTGCTTTATAACATTGAAAGCAGTACCTTCACCACCCGTAGCTAATTTACCTGTATTGCAATGTGTTAATACAATAGATTTTTTATTGAATATTTTTAAGCCCTTTTCCGCAATTAATTCACATTTCTTAATATCATCAATGTGTATGTCTTTTGCTTTATTTAAAAGTAAATTATAAATATCATTCAAAGTATTTGAATTTTGAAAAACATTTTTTAATTCGTTTAGAGCGAAGAATAAATTTACAGCAGTAGGTCTCGTGTTTTTTAATCTTTCAAAGGCTGAATTAAAAGTATCATTGATTGATTCTTTATTTGCATTTTTCATTGATAGAGCGAGTGCATAAGCTGCAGCAATTCCAATTAAGGGAGCACCTCTAATTTCCAGTTTTTCAATAGCTTCTGCAACTCTTTCATAATCTGATGTACTATGGTAAATTTCTTCGATCGGAAGTTTTGTCTGGTCTAAAAATATTAGCTCATCATTTTCAAATTTTAACGAAAAATATTCTTTAGAGTTCATTACATTTTGATAAATTTAAGAATTCTCTGTACCTGTCGTTAACTCTTAAGTAATCAATTTCTTCCAAACCTTTTGTGCTGAATTGTTCAACACAGAACGAAGCCATTGTACTGCCATAAATTACTGCACGTTTGATATTATCTATGTTTAAGTCTTGAGTCTTGTGCAGGTAACCGATAAATCCGCCTGCAAAAGTATCACCGGCTCCTGTTGGATCATAAATGGATTCCAACGGATATGCTGGCGCCGAGAATATTGTATCTCTTGAAATTAATAAAGCACCGTGTTCACCTTTTTTGATAATGATTATTTCAGGACCAAAGTCTAAAATATGTTTTGCAGCTTTAATCAAATTTGGCTCATTTGCCAAAAGCCTTGTTTCCGAATCATTTATTATTAAAATATCTACTTTTTTAAGCAGCTCTAACAATTCATTCTTTTGCCTTTCAATCCAGTAATTCATTGTATCACAAACTACACATTTAGGGTCAATCATCTGAACGAGTACTTTCATTTGTAGTACAGGATCTATATTACCCAAGCAAACATAACTTGATTTCTTATATTTTTCAGGAACGACCGGATCAAAATTTTCAAAGACATTAAGTTCGGTCAGAAGTGTATCTCTTACATTTAAATCATAATGATACTTTCCAGCCCAGCGAAATGTTTTTCCGCCCTCAATAATTTGAAGCCCTTCCAAATCAATGTTTTTCTTCTCAAGTAAATCTATATATTCTTTCGGGAAGTCTTCACCTACTACACCTACTAAGTAAATGGGTGAAGTAAAATAACTTGCTGCTATTGAAATATAAGTTGCAGCACCACCTAAAGCATTTTCAGTTTTATAAAATGGCGTAGTGACATCATCTAAGCCGAGAGAACCTACAACGAGTAATCCCAAAAAGTTTCTCCATATTTTTAATAATCTAAAATGATAAAATAATTAATAAGCTGTTAAAAAGTAATTTCTAAAATATTTAAATAATTTTTTTTATTTAAATAATAATCAGTTAAAACTCTTAAAGATTTTTTTTGTCCTTCCCAGGCAAATGATTCTTCGGCTTCGTCAGGTTCAACCCATTTATAATCACTATGTTCACTGCTTAATTTAACATCTGATTTGCTACTAACTTGCGTTGCAAATACAGGCACATTGTAAATAGCATCTTCTTCAGACGAATAAAAAGTATTAACATTTGGAACAACCCAAAGCTTTTCTATTTTTAATTCTGTTTCTTCTTCCACTTCTCTTAATGCAGTTTCGTAAGCTTTTTCTCCATGTTCAATTTTACCTGTTACCATTTGCCAAATACCGGAATATATTTCTCCATCAGCGCGTTTTAGAATAAGAAATTCCATTTTAGAATTTCTTATTCTAAATACGTGTACTTCTATTAATGAAGATTTATAATTCATAGATTTATCATATTTTAATTTATTAAATTAAAAAAATGCTCTAAATTCAGCACGGGCAGTGTGAACTGCTCTATCACCTGCTCGTAATCTACCGTCATAACTTAAACTTGTTTGAAGGTTAGCGGCAATTTTATATTCAAAACTTACATTCCAAAAATAATTTTTGCCGAGCAGTTTTCCTTCGGTAATTTCAAAAGGTAAAATATTGCCTGCAGTATTCCCAAGCAATTCATCTCTTCTAATATCAACCCTAAATCTTCCTCTACCCGAAAACGATAAAACCATCCTTATTGATTGTGAATTGAAATCTATAACAGTCGGTACAGCAGGAAATACGTCTGTACTTCTGCCTGCTTTCAAAGTAAATCCTACTTCGATATTATTTTCAGGCCTGTAGACAAAATCCGATGAAATACTGTTACTTGTAATCTGCCTTCTTCTTGTTGATGTGATATTGGAATCTAAAAATGCATTATCCTGTTTATTTATGAATTCTGTTTGGTTGCTAATTTCTTTTACCAGTTTCATTCTTAAGCGAATACTTCTCTCTCTGATGTATGACCTAATAGGACCGTCGCTGAATTGATTTAGATTTTTTGATTGAGTAAATCGGAAGCGGAGAGAGAATTCATAAGAATTTTCATTTATAAATACATCTTGCTGAATAAAGTTTGAACCACGTATTGTGTTTATAATATTTTGAAACGATGAAAAATTTAAAAGATATATTTTCTTTAGATCTTCCTCGCGACTGTTTTCTTCAACTCTCCAAAAAGTTTCTATAGATAACGGTTTTAAAATCCTACCTAAGGTTGAATTTTTATTCACAAATTCAGAAAACCTTATTCTCCAATTAGTACTTGTTTTTAAATTAATAACAGGGAATAATTCATCTGTCGGAATAGTAATTTTAATATAATCACCGTCAAATAAAGCAGGCTCAAATTCATTTTCATCTTGAATCCCATTTTTGTTCAAATCTCCTAGAAAAATAAAATTCCCTTTTCCCTTTTCAACTTTAACAAATATCTGCTGAAGTTTTGCAGTTTTTTGCGTAGATACTTCGTAAAAAATATTCCCTGTTAAAGCATTATGCAGTAATCTTATATTTGAGATAGACCGAATTAAAACTGTTTTACTGTCTTTAAATCCTCTGTCCTTAAATTCTTTTTCGAAAATTTTATTTCTTAAAACAACAGTTAAGTGTGTATTTATTGTTCTAGTACCGCTATAATTAATTTCATAAAATTGACCCTGTGAATTTGCCTGTTCTAACAGATCCCCGGATATTGCAGCATAATCTTTCCTGAAAGAATATTTGAAGGATAATTTTAACCCATTTATCTTTTCGTAAGATAAATAAGGAGTATAATCATAATACTTGAGACTACCGCCCAATAATGAATCTGAATTTAAATTAATCTCTTCTTTATTTTCAGCTAAATAATTAAGACCGGATGTTAGTCCGAAAACATTAAATTTGCTTTCCCCTATCTGCCTGGTCCATTTAGATGTAAAATTTGTATTTTCAGTTTTAACAAAATCAATATTATAAAAAGCATTTATATCATTACCCTTATTATACTGGATAGTATTTTTATACCTATCAGATTTGAAGAGTGAACCTTGTCTTAAAAATCCAAAGAATGAATTAATTGATAAATTTTTTGAAGGTAGGTACGTAAGATTTAGTTCTCTCAAATTTTGATCTAAATTAGCCAAAGAAGAATTTAGGTTATAATCTCTGTTAAATTCAATAGTATTAATTCTGTCAATCGGACTGTATTTATTGCTAATGAATCTGTCTTTATATGTTAAACCTATTTTCCCGAGTTTAAAATTACCTATAACTATTTTTTGCGGAGAAATATTTAGATGAATATTTCTTGCCGAACCAAAATTATTGTTGTCATCCAAATCAGAGAATCTGTTCCTATCAAAAATGCTACCCGAGTACTCAAAGCTAAGATCAATTCCATCTTTAGGCTTATAGTTAATTATAAAATTCCCCACTTGATTTAATTGGGGCATGGGTAAAAATATTACCGGTAAATATGTACCCATTCCAATACCTACAAACTTAAACACGCCTAAACTTTCACGTAAATAATCAGCTTTAGCAGAACCAATAAAACTAAATGCAACGTTGTAAATTGAATTTGGGTTACCCGGATTATATCTGTAAAAAGAAAAAGATTTGTTGTTTATAAGTGTATCAATTTTTTCATACCTACCCTGTCTTATACCGTTGGAATCTTTTGGTGCAAGTGAAATACCGGTTCTTGTTGCTTTATTGATATCATCTCCGGCGTTTCGCAGTATATCTTTATCTGTGTCTGTCAGTAATATATCAATTGGTGCATTTTGATTATCGCCTTCTCTTATATATTGAAAACTAAGTTTTAGTTTATTGTTATAAAATTTTGTGACACTTCCTGCACCAAAAAAATTTCTCGAATATCGTCTATCTGTATACTCAAAGTCCACATTTATTCTACTGTCTACTGTAATTAATTTATTCGGAGTAAATGTTATTTGGGCATTACCGTATTCAATTACATAATCATTATGCTCACCTCTCTTTTGCAGAATACCGTCTATATAAACTTTTTCTGTCCCTGCAATAACTATAATATCAGGTTCATTATTAATCCCAGTTAATCTGTATGGTCCCTGAACTCCGTCCTGTCCGTTAAAAGAATTTGTATTAAATTTTCCTTTTGAGGATGCAAAAGATATAAAACCAGCTGAAGATTTATAATTGAATTCACCTTTTAATCCTTGCAATTTTCTATCGATTACACCGAATTCACCAGTTTGCTTTTTTACAAAATAGTCACCGAAAGTACCCTGAGCATTTGGATGTTTTAGCTGAATAAAAACTTTATCAAGCTCTTCCAACCTTTCTGTGTTGCCTTCCGGCTGAATTGGTGTGTTTTCATCAGTCAAAGCTGCAACAACTTCTATATCATCAGATAACCACCCGGAAAGTTGTAATCTCAAACCACTGTTTAAAGAAAAATCTTTTGTTGTGCCAAAAGTAAATCCTCTTACAATAGTTCCGCTTCTTTGCATATTTCTTCCAAAAATAGATTCTTCAGTTAAAGATGTTGTTTCTCTAACCACATAACTTATACTGTCACTTTTTGTTTTATCTAACTTTCTTATTAACGTTCTTTTTTTATATTCTTTGTTTAATGCTAATCTCAAAGATTTATATACAACAATTAGAGTATCATAATTTGAGTAATACAGTGAATCCGACAGGGTAAATATACCTTTTGAATAAGTAAAACTATATTCATTTCTATTTAGTATTTTATTATTTAAGTAAATAGTTTCAGTTGATGGTATAACCGTAAGGCCAGATACTTTATATAAATTTTCATAATTGATTAATAATGTATCGGTGTGTGTTATGTATTTGAAGTTATTTTGCGCGTAGCTATTTAATTGAAATAGAAAAATAAATGCACAAAATATCTTAAGTTGTTTTAAGAATTTCAAAAGTAGATTATTTTAAAATTTAACTTTAATCTAAAATTAGAGTTTTAATCTTGCAAGGAAATAATTAAAGTAAATAAATACATCAAATAATAATTTAATTTATTCTGCTTAATATTTATATTTACTCTACTTACAAAAATTTACTTTAAAAATATGAATGATTTAATTTTAAAAATACAACAATCAGCAGATAAAAATATTTTATTTACTATGCATTCTGCCAAACAGTGTGTTAAACAATACAGAATGATATCTCCTAATGAGATCCATAAAGTGATAAATAGTTGTGAGATAATTGAAGATTATCCTTTTGATACACGTGGACACACTTGTTTGATAAGCGGAAGAGGTAATGAAAAAAGATATATACATTTAGTCTGTTATCCCACTGAAAACTTCCTTCAGATAATTACTGCTTATTTGCCTGAAGAAAAAAAATGGGATGATAATTCTAAAAACAGAGAAGATATATGGAATGTTTGAAATGTTACAATGATATGTTTATTGATTATGTTGTATTTAATATTCAACGAGCCGATTATAATTTAGATATAAAAAAACTTCCGGCTTTTGTTTGCTCTGAATGTAAAGAGACATACATTGAGGAAGAAGAGATGGAAAAAATTTTTGAAACAATTGAAGAATTAGATCAAAAAATAGAGAAATTGAAACTAAAAAATTGAAGTAATAACCTGCTCATCCACAAATTATTATTAAAGATCGACTAATGACTCAAACCTATACTATAAGCTACATTCAATACTATTGGTTCATGTTTGTTGATTTTTTCCTTTGACAGTATCTCTCGTGCAAATTTCAAATAAGCTTTTGCTCCCGATGAATTACAATTGATTAAAACAGCTGGTTTACCAAAAAACTCACTTTCACAAAGAGTTGTGTTTCGGGGGATGACTGTATCAAAAACTAAATCACTATAATTCTCATTTATCTTATTAGAAGTCTTTTTCCAGACAGTAGTATTTGGCTCGTACATTGTTAAGAGAATGCCTTCTATTGTTAAACGAGAATTATACCTGGATTTTATCCATCCGATATATTCAATCATTTTGCTGATAGAAGTTAAAGAAAATTTGCCTGCTTTTACAGGCAGAATAACCGAATCAGAACTAATTAAAGAAATAGTTGTAAGTCCTTGTAAATATGGGGGACAATCAATTATGATATAATCATATATGGTAAATTGTTCTTCGTGTAAAATGTGACTAAAGAGAAGGAAGTTATTAGTGATTTTGTGCAGTCTTTCTTCATCGGTAGATTGAATCTTAGATGGTATTAAATCTAAATTGGAAAGGTCAGTTTTACAAATTACTTCACCAATTGCTATTTTAAAACTCAATACATCAAAGATATTTCCAATAATATCTTTCTTGTCAAAACCAAAACAAATTGTACTTGAGCCGGTTGCATCAAAATCAATTAATAATGTTTTCTTTTCTGCTATTGCAAAGCTGGCAGCTAAATTAACTGCAGTAGTAGATTTGCCAACACCCCCCTTTGGAATAGCTACGGATATAACTTTTGTCATAAGCAAATTCCTCAGGTTTAATATGTTAATAGCAAGGTTAGCAAATACAAATATTTAATATCTACTCCCTTAGTATTGCCTTCATCAAAATTTGGAAGGGAATAAGAATATAAATAATTGTTAATAATAAGTAAAGAGAATTCTTAATTTTTTTTTAATTTATTAAAAACTTCTATTCATATCGATGTGCTTTAATTAGATCAAGGTTGGAAGCTTTGTAAGCAGGATATGTACCAAAAATAGTTAATCCTGCTCTTAATTTATAGCTTTTAATAGGATGGAGTGATACTGAAAAGGATTCTGAAATTAACAATTCAATTCCCCAGATAATTATATCAATTTAAATATTAATTTAATAATACAATTAATATAACAAAACCTAAATTAAATTTTATACTTTTTATATAAGAGATTTTAATAACAGAATTATTCGTGTCGCAATGCTTCAATAGGATCTAAATTAGATGCTTTATAAGCAGGATATGTACCAAATATAATTCCAACCATAACACATAAAGACAAACCAATTGCTACCCAATCATATGGTATTGCAGCCTGTGCATTTATGAAACTACCCGCAAAGTTACCTATTCCAACCCCTAACAAAATACCTATAAATCCTCCTATAAGACATAGTACTATTGCTTCTAATAAAAATTGTATTAAGATATTAGATTTTTTGGCACCAACTGCTTTCCTTATACCTATTTCTCTTGTCCTTTCTGTTACCGAAACTAGCATAATATTCATAATACCAATACCTGCAGCAAGCAGTGCAATAATAGATATAACCAAAGCACCAATTTTAATTCCTGATGTCATTACATTTACTTGTTGAATTAATGACTCATTACTAAAAATTTCAAAATCATTTTCTTCACCGGGTTTCACCTTTCTAATTGTACGCATGTAACCAATAGCATCTTGAATCACTTGATCATAATTTTCTTTATTTTCAGCCATAACCATGATATTTACACTTCGGCTTCTTTTTCCGTAGAGGTTCTGAAATGTAGAAAGTGGCATTACAACTCTATTATCCCTGCTGTTACCAAACATTTGAGGGTTCTTTTCCAAAACTCCAATTACCTGTAACGGATAATTTTGAACACGTATAACCTGCCCCACTGCATTTATATTGGGAAATAATTTTTCAACAACATCATTACCTATTAAGCAAACATTTTTTGAATGGTCAACATCCTGTTGATTAATAGTTCTGCCGTATGCAACATGCCAATCATTAGTTTTAAGTCCGTCAACTGTTTCTCCTGCAATTTGAATATTAGGATTTGTTGATAGGTTCTTATATTTTATAATTTTACCGAATTGCCATTGCTCGGCGCCTACATATTGTGCACCTTTTAACAATTTTTTAAATCTATAAAAATCTTCAAGTGTAATGTCTTTACGGTTTCTAAATTTTCTTCTTTCTGCATGTCCACCGGTTCTTAAAAAAGGCATTTTTTGTATTTGGAATGTATTCTGACTTAATTGAGACATACCGTTTTCTATACTGGATTGGAGCATTGTAATAATAGTCATTATTACAATTATAGAAAAAATACCTACAACTACACCCAAAATTGTTAAACCTGCTCTAAGTTTATTATTTTTTAGTGAGTTTAAAGAAACTGATAAAATTTGTAATAAATTCATTATTCATACCTCAAAGCTGTTACTGGATCCATCTTAGCAGCAGTGTAAGCTGGAGCAAATCCTGCTACAACCCCTGTAATTAAAGAAATTACAATTGCTATTATCACAGCACTGTATTGAACTGAAGTAGGTAGAAATTGATCAATAACCATGCTTAAAATGACAGCTAAAAGTAATCCTATTAAACCTCCAAATAAACAAATTACAGAAGATTCTAAGATAAATTGTCCCAAAATTGTCCTTTTTTTAGCACCAATTGCCTTCCTTAAACCGATTTCTTTTGTTCTTTCTTTAACTGAAACAAACATAATATTCATAATACCTATTGCACCTACAAATAAAGCTAAACCTGTAATAAATAATCCAGCAATTTGTATTACACCAACTATACTGTTAAAGTTATTCATTAAACCTTCTTGTTGATTAACTGCAAAATCATCTTCTTCGTCGTATTTAAGTCCTCTTACTTTTCGCATAACACCAATTGCTTCTGCTTTTGTATCGTCAACCATTGCCGGATTTTGGGCTCGAATATTTATTGTAATTGAACCCCTTGATCTATTAAGGTAATATTTAAATATTGATCCTATTGGTAAAAACACCTGATTATCAGGATTAAAACTTCCTAAAATAAAACTTCCCTGCTCGGCTAATACGCCAATTACTTTAAAGTTGTGATTCCCAATTTTTATTTTTTTATCTAATGCATTACCTCGAGGAAATATTTTTTTTGCAACCTCACTACCGAGTACTACAACATCTCTCGCAGATTTACTTTCAGTTTGAGAAAAAAATCTACCAAGGTTAAAAGTAAAATTAGTTGTAGCTACATAATCTGAAGTTGAACCTATAAGAATTACTCCTTCTACATTTTTGTCACCAAATTTGATAGTTTTTCTTGATCTAAGGACAGGTGCAAAAGCTTTAGGTAATTTTGCTAATCCTTTAAATCTAGTATAATCATCCATAGTAAGATTTCTTCTGTTTCGCATCTTCCAATAATCTCTATTACCAAACCAGGCAAATTTATCAATATATAAAACATCAGAGCCTAAAGCACTTATACCTTTCTGAAATGCTCCATCTATACCTTTAATTGCTGTTGTCATTAAAACTACTGATGTAATACCAATAATAATACCAAGCATTGTAAGTGTTGCACGTACCTTATTTGATCTAAGTGCACGAAGCGCAATAAATAATCCCTCTTTCATTTCAAACCAAAAATCCCTCATTATAAACCTATGATATTAATTTTTTTAAAATACTAAATATTTAACTCTCTAAAACTTTTTTATTATTTGGGATAAATCTTTTTTCAACTATTTCATCAGATTCAATTAATCCATCTTTTAATCTTATAATTCTTACAGCGTGATCAGCAATATATCCTTCGTGAGTTACTAAAATAATTGTATTGCCCTTCTCGTGTAGTTCATTAAACAAAGTCATAATTCCTTCGCCTGTTTTAGAATCAAGATTACCTGTTGGTTCATCAGCCAACATAATAGAAGGATGAGAAACCAACGCTCTGGCAATTGCTACTCTTTGCCTCTGTCCACCTGAAAGTTCATTAGGTTTATGATGAATCCTATCACCTAAACCAACATCAACAAGTACTTTTTCTGCTCTTTCTTTTCTTTCATGTGACGAAATGCCGGCATAAATCAGAGGCAGTTCAACATTATGCAGCGCATCCGATCTTGCTAAAAGATTAAATGTTTGAAAAACAAATCCAATTTCCTTGTTCCTAATTTTTGCAAGTTCATTGTCTGACATATCACTTACATTTTTGCCTGTAAATTCGTAAATACCAGAAGTCGGTGTATCGAGACAACCAATCATATTCATCAAAGTAGATTTTCCTGATCCTGAGGGTCCCATTATAGCTACGTACTCGTTTTTATCAATATTTAAAGAGATATCAGCCAAAGCATGAACTTCTTCCGAACCTAAATGATATATTTTTGCAATATGTTCAATTTTAATTATGTTCATTTGTTGTTCCGTTATTTTTATTTTTCTCGAATACCACTTTTACGTTTTTTCTCAACTCTTACAGTTGAGCCTTTTTTTAATTCACGAGAAATTGCACGATAACTTCCGGTAACAACTTCTTGATTTTCCTTTAAACCTGATTTTATTTGTATGTAATTATCATCGCTTATTCCTGTTTTAACTTTGGCAAAATCAGCCTTTCCGTTTTTAATTACAAAAACTATTTCCTGAAGTTTCTGTTTTGATTTAGTTCTTTTTTTAACATTAAGTGGTTTATTATCATTTGTTTTTTTGTCCTTTTTTCCATTAGCTAATTCCGATGCATTTCTTGCTGTTACACTTTGCAATGGAACACTTAAAACATTCTTAATAGTTTCAGTCTCAATTTTTGCAGTGCAAGACATTCCCGGTCGAAGGTTTTTATCAGTATCAATTAATTTAATTCTTACTTCAAAATTAACAACCTGGTCTTGTGTACCTAAACCACCTGTTTTCGCAGTATTACCAATTTTAGTTACAATTCCTTTGAAGATTCTGTCTCCAAATGCATCAATTTCAATCCTTGTGGTATCACCTACTGATATTAGAACTACGTCATTTTCATCTACCTCTACTGTAGCTTCCATATTATTAAGGTTAGAAACAGTCATAATATTTGTACCTTGACTGAACCCACTTCCGAGTACTCTTTCACCAAGTTGTACATTTAATTGACTAATTGTACCATCCATAGGCGCATAAATTGATGTTTTAGAAAGTCTATCATCTGCTTCTTTTACAGATGCTTTACTTTGTAATACTGCTGATTGTTGAGCTTCATATAATGCTTTCGATGATAAATAATTGCTTTCCGCTGTTTCCAGTTCAGAATTACTTGCCAACCCTTTTGCCTGCAATTCTTTAACTCTATTATAAGCAGCTTTAACTTTATCAAGTTCGGCTCTTCGCATTGATAATGTTGCTTTTGAAGATAGTAAAACAGCATCTGCTCTTTCTTTTTGCGCAGTATATGTTTTCCCTTGAATTCGAATTAATAAAGTTCCTTTCTTAACTTTATCACCTTCATCTACAGGAAGTTTCATAATTTCCCCTGTAACTTCAGGAGTAATCTTTACTTTAAATTCAGGGTTTATAGTACCTGTAGCTGTTACAGTTTGTGTAATATCTCTCTTATCAACTTTTTCAGTTTGTACGGCAATTATATCTTCTTTGCTTCCACCTAAAAGTGCAATTAAGACTAAAGCAATTACTAATATGCCTAGTCCACCGAAAATAAATAATTTTTTCTTTGATTTTTTTTGTTTCCCGTTAGCCATTAGTTATTCTCCTTAAATTAATCTTTTTCATACTTTTTATAATTTAGATCACCCAAATAATACTTTAATTGTTTACTTAGCCTGATATATTCAAACTGAGCAGTTATATAATTTGTCCGTGCATTTGTATAATCTGAACTTGCAATAAGTACATTCAGCAAAGTGCCGGAACCAAGGGTGTATCTTTCTTGTTCTATTTTTCTAGTTTCTTCTGCAGCTTTTACATTTCTTTTATTTACCTCTAAACTTTTATCTGCTGCTTTCAAATCGAGATAGGTTTTTTGAAGATTCAATTTAATTACTCTTTCCAAATCGCTTAAATCAATTTCTTTATTTTGTGCAGTTACTTCTGCAAATTGGACATTATTAGAAACTCTAAATCCTGAAAAAATTGGAATATTTAATGATAATCCTACGAAGTATGTCCTTGAATCAAAGAAGTTTTCAAATCTATTTGCTCTTAAATTGTAAGAAAATGAATTACTTAAAGTTGGAAAATGCCCTGACTTTGCAATTGTAATTCCGTTATTTGCACTTTCCAATTTTAATTGTGCACTTTGGTAATCTGTTCTTACATTTAATGCTTGAGAGACTAACTGCGATATATTTTTATAATCTATATTTATCTTTTCATTAAGAGTAGACTTTTCCTCGGGAGTTAGTTCTTTTGAAAATTTGTAATCTCCAAGCACATCTAATGCTAAATAATTTAAGAGATTACTTTTACCAGTTTCAAAATTGTTTTGAGCTTGAATTAATGCTAATTCTGAATTACCTGTCTTGACTTGTTGAGCATAAACATCTGCAAGAGTTACAGCACCAAGTTTGTTGCTTTCGGTAACTGTTTCCAGGTTTCTTTTATTCCATTTTAAGTCATCTTCTCTAACTTGAAGTAACTGTTTGCCAATTATAACATTGTAATATAGTGTGATAGTCTGAAATACAATATCTTGCTTTAATCTTTGGAGATCTAATCTTGCGGCGGATAAATCATTTTTACTTTTAGAGAGAGTAGCAAAATTAGATAGCCCATCAAACAACATTAATCTAGCTGTTAGATTACCGTTAAAGTTTCTGGATTCGGTTGTTGATGCTGGTACAGGTATTACAGTTCCACTGATGTTTATTGTTCCTCCTGCATCTTCAGACCTGTTCCAATTCCAATTACTACTTGCTGAAAGTGTGGGCAGAAAATTACCGACTGCTGCTCTCACACCCGATTTTGTAACTTCTAAATTGTTCTTTGATTTTTGTAAAATTGTATTTTTATGTAAAGCAATTGTTATTGCTTTATCTAAACTTAAAAATTGTTGTGCATAACTTGCAGATATAAATGTTACTACACAAAGCATGCTGAGAATGGTTCTCATTATTTTCTCCGAAATTTGGTTTGAAAAATCTACTAATTAGATTACACATTAGACGTGGCTTTATTCAATAATGTTACTTACCCACGAATATATTTTATTTTACTTAAATATTTTTTTTAACCATAATAAATGTATTACAATTTAATAATTAAGACATATCTTATTTACAAACGGTTTAATCCTTATTTGTGCGGTTAATTATCGTTAAGGAAAACAAAAATTAGGATTTATTTAATATATACTTATCCTTTATTTTAAGAAGGTAATTATAAGCTTCATCATAATTATTTGCAATTATACCGTCTAAAATAGCTTCTTCAATTGCTTTTTTAATTTTACCTACTTTTTTTGATGGTTTAAGATTACACACTTTCATAATTTCTTCTCCCCGTACTGGCGATTGAAAAGCACGCAATTTATCTTTCTCCTGAACTTCAAGAACTTTCTTCATTACTCGGTCATAATTGCCAAGATATTTTGAAACCTTTTGAGGATTTTTACTCGTGATATCAGCACGGCAGAGAGTTATCAAATCATTAAGGTCTTCATCTGCTTCAACAATAAATCTTCTTATCGCTGAATCCGTAACTTCATCTTTAGCCAAAGCTATTGGTCTTAAATGCAGCCGTACTAATTTTTTTACATAATTTAATTTTGATAGAGGAAGTTTGAGATCGTGAAAAATTTTATTCATCATCCTTGCACCAATATCTTCGTGTCCGTGGAAAGTCCACCCTGTTCCATCCACAAATTTCTTTGTTTGTGGTTTTGCAATATCATGTACTAAAGCCGCAAATCTCAACCAAACATCATCAGTGTTTCCCGAAATATTATCTACTACGGTACAGGTATGTAAAAATACTTCCTTGTGATGAAAATCTTTTCTTTGATCAACACCTTCTAATTTTGATATTTGCGGAAAAATTATAGACATTACCTCAGATCTTTGAAGTAATTTGAGACCAATTGAAGGTTTTGGTGAAGATAAAATTTTCAAAAATTCATCTTTTATTCTTTCCTGAGAAACAATTTTTAGCCTTTCTTTGTTTAGTTTTGCAGCTTCTATGATTTTTTCATCAACATCAAAACCAAGGGTAGATGCAAATCTGAATGCTCTCATTATTCTTAAAGGATCATCACCAAATGTTTTATTTGGGTCTAGAGGAGTTTTGATGATCTTGTCTTCTATGTCTTGAAAACCGTTATACGTATCAACCAATTCGCCGAAATTATTTTGGTTTAAGGAAACTGCAAGTGTATTTATAGTGAAATCTCTCCTTGCAATATCATCTTCAAATGTACCGTTGATTACTTTAGGATTTCTGCTCTCTATATTATAAGATTCCTTCCTCGAATTAACAAATTCAAGTTTTAAACTATTGAATTTAAATTGAGCTGTGCCATAATTTTTATAAATATTTATTTTTTTTACATTTAGTTTTTTAGCAAATTTCTTGACAAAATTGTTTTCTTTTCCAACTATCAGGAAATCAATTTCATCACTTGTCCTTTTAAGAAAAATATCTCTTACAAATCCTCCAACAATATATAACTCTACACCAACTTCGTCAGCAATATTAGAAGCTGTGCTTAAAAAATCGTAATGCTCTATGTTTTTTATTAAGTTCACTAAATATTTTGGGATTAAATAAGAAGGTTTTATTTAAGAATAATTTGGAACATCTAATTCCTAAATATTTATTTGAATAACTCCAGTCTTTAGACTGGGGACAGTGCAATAGCCATTCATCCCCGCCTGCCCGATTCGCTTTTGGCGAATCGGGCAGGCGGGGGAATTGTCGTTTTATTTTAACCCCACGTTAAAACGTGGGGGTTATTCTAATTCAGATTTTATACCTAACTTATTACAATGTTCTTAAACACAACCAATAAGAATAAATTGATTTGATTTAATACTATAAAACAAATTTAAGTTAAAACAGCTAAGGGAACAAATTAACAACTATCTACAAATGATATTTAATCGTTGTAGATTTTTAATTTGCTTATAATTGAACTATAATGATCAGACATCCAATTTATTTTATTGTTGTTATAGTTTATAATTTCGTTATTAAATTGATCATTACTTTTCCTTGCTGCTTTCTCAATCATAATTTTTGCATTTATAAAGTCAAAATTATCTAACATATACATTGATAAAACATTCAGGGTATAAATATCTTTTAAATTCACTACAATCTCATCACTTATGAAGTTTTTAATAAATAGGCTGTATTCAAGATTAATAATTTTTGAAAGTCTGACTGCCACAGGTAAAATTACATCAGCATTATTTTTATTAATCAACTCTAACAATAATACTAATTTGTCAGTTGGAGTACCATTAAGATAAAGATTCAATTGTTCGGAAAAATTCAATAAAATCAGTCTAAGCGATGATAGGTGCTGCAGCCAAATATTTGGTTTCTCCTTAACTATTTCTTTATAAAGAGATTTTGCTTGCAGTGTTTTTTTACTTAGTGAATATAGATCGGCTAACTTAAATTGTAGATTATAATAGTAAGATGTATTAATAAAATCTCTTAACTTGTTCTCAATTTTATATAATCCTTTAAGAGTATTATTTAATTTTTTTGATACTTCAGCATACCCAATAAGTGCATAATAGTTGTTTGTTTTACTTAGAATCTCCGAATAAATTTTAGATGAATTTTTATAATTGTGATGTGTAAATTCTGTTACTGCATCCTTTAATCTATCTGAAACATATCTTGGGCAAACCTTTTGAAATATTGTTTTTCTTCCAAAATAATAATTAGCTTTTGAGCTATCTTCTTTAACATCAATATTTGCCAAATAATTATGATATTTGTTTGTCATATCTTTTAACGCTGAATGGTAAATTTTAGTAAAATCAATGTCACTATAGAACAATTTAAACTTGGATATTCCGTAATTATCAATTAAATATTTCGAAAATGAACCGGCATAAATGTATGAAAGCGATGAAGTTTGTCCGAAAAAACTTACTCCGTTAAAGAGATTATTAATATTAATCCTGTAACCGTTTTTCCATGCAAGTGATGCCATATAATCAATGGAATATCCATCGTAGTAAGGAGAGCCGGCAACCGCAGCCCCTTCAATCAAAGTTGGATTTAACCCATCTGCAACTTTAAATATACCACCACCGAAAGATGCTGAAAATATATGAGCGATTTCATGTTCCAAGGTTTTATTATAACTGTCTTTAGTAGTATAAATTTGATGAAGCCAGGGTTTAGCAACATCGGCATTTGCAGATCCAAATAGTCTTCCTTTTTCATTGTTACTATTAAAAATAAATGACTCTATTTTTTTATTTACTTCTACATTAAAAAATTTACTAAGTCTTGAAAAATAATACTCGTGATGAAGTGTTATAATTTTAATTTCATCCTCTTCAATATCATTCGGATAATGTATAACAAAGTGTTCAGTAATAACTTTTTTATTTAAGTATTTTACCAAACTGTTTTTAGTAGTAGAAAAGCTAATGGAGGGTGAAATAAAAATAAATATCAGAGCTGAAATTAGAGCGAAAGCTATTACAATATTTTTTTTTTGATTGTCTTTATTTCTGAAAAAGAATTTAATCAGCAATAAAAAAACAGTAAAAAAGAATATTACATTTATAAATCTGTATAAAATTAATATTAGACTTACGCTTAATCCTTCATCATAAATAGTACCCGGGAAAAAACCAAATATGGGATTAAAAAAATATATTTGAGGGTTGAGGTAAAATTCAAAAAAAGGAATTGAAAGAATTAAAAAAAATAAAATAAGATATACTAAAACTGAAAATTTTCTACTGATAGAAAATGCGATCAATCCTAATGTTAAGCCAATAATATACGACGGAATAGTTAAAACCAAATAAAAAAGAACTCCGTCTTTAAATGAACATGAGAATCCCAGAAGTGAATGTGTAAGAGAAATAACAAGTGGAATTGTAAGCAATATGACTCCAATTTGTGCTAAAGTTTGAAACAATTCTTTATTTATTTCAGAATTAGCACTAAATTTTTTAAAATATGAGATTGAGATAAAACCTGACAAAAAAGTTATTAGAATAGCATTAACAAAAGAAAATTCGAATCCAAAAACATTTGTTAATGGGAAAAAAAGTAGGATAAAATTTATGATTAAGACTATACTAAAAAGAGTAATTAATTTTCTGGAAAATATTTTTTTCAGATCATTACGCATTAATATTCCGAGCCTACAACTCTTTTGATATCTGCACCAAGCATCTTTAATTTCTCATCAATTAATTGATAGCCCCTATCTAAATGGTAAACTCTTAAAACTTCTGTAATTCCTTCAGCAACCAACCCTGCTAAAACTAAACTTGCACTGGCACGGAGATCGGTTGACATTACTTTTGCACCCTTTAATTTTTTAATACCGGTAATTATAGCCGTATTTTCAATCATTTTAATAGATGCTCCCAATCTTAAAAGTTCGGGAACGTGATTAAATCTATCTAAATAAATATTATCTGATACATTAGCTACACCATTAGCAACCGACATTAATGTAATCCATTGCGCTTGCATATCCGTTGGAAATCCTGGATAAACTGCTGTACTAACGTTTATGGATTTTATATCGGAATTACTTGCATCTAATGCAATTAAGTCATTATCTACAAATATTTTACATCCACTTTCTTTTAGTTTATTGATAAGTATGTTTATATGCTCAGGGTTACAATTTTGTAATTCAATTTTTCCTTTTGTAATTGCTCCGGCTATCAATAATGTACCTGCTTCTATTCTATCGGGAATAGTATCAATTGTCGTTGGTGAAAGTTCATCAACCCCTTTAATAATTAATTTTGAAGTGCTTATTCCGGAAATTTTTGCTCCCATCTTATTCAAAAATTCAGCTAAATTGGTTATTTCCGGTTCTTTTGCAGCATTATTGATAATTGTAGTTCCTTTTGCCAAAGATGCTGCCATAAGTATATTTCCAGTTGCACCTACGGAAGATTTTTCAAAGTTTATTTCTGCTCCAACTAACTTTTTAGCTTTTGCTATTATATAACCTTCCTGAAGTTCTATTTTAGCACCAAGTTTCTTTAATCCATTTATGTGCAAATTTATTGGTCTTGGACCCCAGGCACATCCACCCGGTAATGATACTTTAGCTCTGCCGTACTTTGCTAATAAAGGACCCAGCACATAAACTGATGCCCGCATTTTTTTAACGTGTTCATAAGGAGCATTTTGGCTTTTAATTTTGCTGGTATCTAAAGTAAGTGTATGCTCTGTAAATGTTGTTTCAACCCCAAGAAACTCTAAAAGACTTATCATTGTGTAAACATCTCTTAGTCTTGGTGTGTTTCTAAGTATCGATTTTCCGTTGGTGAGTAATGTAGCAGGCATAAGAGCAAGTGAGGCGTTTTTTGCTCCGTCAATTTTTACTTTACCTGACAGTTTAGTGCCACCATTAATAATAAATTTATCCAAAGTTCTCTCAAAATAAGGGAAGAGTAATTTTACTAAACAATTAAATTAGTTTATATGTTTGTCTGAAAATTAAAGATTAAGGTATGTAAAATCAATTTGAGTTCAGAGTGTTCTTAAGTATTAAACCATTATTACCGGTAACAATAATAGTTTTGTTATCATTGGTTGCAATGCTTTTTAATGTTGAAAAAGTACCGCTTGATATATCTGCCCAATGCTCGCCGGCATCAGATGTTGTTAGTAGTTCGCCCTTATTACCTAATATGAAACCATTTTTGTCATCAATAAACTTTATATACAATAAGCCTGATATTGTGTTAGAAGGTATTTGTTTCCAAGATGAAGCACCATTTGTAGTTTTATAAATTTCTCCGCCGCCGCCAACTATAAACCCGGTATCCTCACTGACAAAATCAACTGAACGTAAATAATTAGTTGTAAACTTAGTGATTTGGCGCCAAGTCTTGCCCATATCATTTGATTGCAATACTTCCCCATCCCACCCAACAATTATACCTATATTATTATTTATAAATTTAACGCTGTATAATAATTTATTAACATGAGAGGAAACACGATTCCAAGTATAGCCTCCGTCTTCTGACCTAATGATTGTACCATTAGCTCCTACAGCTATTACAATTAAAGTACCTTTTATAAATTGAAAATCAAACAAACTTGAAAAAGTCCTGGTTGTAATTTTTTCCCAGCTTTGACCACCATTATTAGTTAAAAGTATTGTGCCTTTTTCACCAACAGCAATACCATTAAAATTATCAGAAAAATTAATTTTGTATAATATATTAGTAATTGAAGAATCAGATATAGACCAAGTATTCCCTGAGTCTGTAGTTTTAAGTATAACACCATTATTACCACAAGAAAAACCTAATGTTGAATTTACAAAAGTAACAGAATTCAGATTTTCATCTGTAGGTGATTCAATCTTTGTCCAATTTGATTTTAAAATATACGCAGGATTAGAGACATACGTGTTTCTACCAGTATCCCTTACTTTAGGAATATAATCATCATTTTCCCAAAATGTTGAAACGGTACTGTAAACAAAATAAATTAATCCAGCAAACAGTAAAATTGTTAACGAAAACCACAAATAATATTTCGACTTTTGTTTAGTTGTTGTTATTCGTTGATCTCCGGTTAAAAATTTCTTTTGTTTAACTTTAGTTTTCTTTTTTTCTTTTTCAGGTTTTACATACATTAATTCATTTGATAGAAGATTTACTTCATTTAAAAAATCTTCACAAGTAGCATATCTTTTTGATAGAGATTTTTGTACAGCTTTTGCAATAATAGTATCGACTGCTGGAGGAACTGATGCTATTAAGGATGATACTTTTGCAGGATTCTTTTTAAGATGAGCCTCCATAATTTCATAATCGGTTCCGGTATCAAACGGTGCTCTACCAACAAGCATTTCAAAAAAAGTTATCCCCAAGGAATATATATCACTTTGATTAGAAAGCTCCTTGGCTTTAACTTGTTCTGGACTCATATAAAGTAATGTACCAATTTTTGTTCCGGTCTTTGTTAAAGCTCTACCTTCTGTAATAGATTTTGAAATTCCAAAATCCATAATTTTAACTACGCCTTCATTATTTAAAATAATATTCGAAGGTTTAATATCTCTATGAATAAAGCCTTTTAAGTGTGCATAACCGATACCGGCTAATATCTGCTTAAAAATTGATAATGCATACTGCAATTCTAATCTACCGAGCCTCTTTATTAAGCTTTCTACAGTTTCCCCTGCAACATATTCCATTATTATACCTAATATTCCGTTTTCTTCAGTGAAACCGTAAACAGGTACAATATTAGGATGATTTATTTTTGCTTGGTGTTTAGCTTCTCTCTTGAATCTCTCTATAAAATGAGGATTGGAAAGGAAATCGGAGTTTAGGATTTTAAGTGCAACAAACCTTTCAAGTTTAAGATCAAATGCTTTGTAAACAATACCCATTCCACCTTTACCAAGAACTTCAACTATCTTATAATGTTCAATATTACTACCGATCATTATTTTATCTCAGCTAATAAAACAAAAGAATAATTATCCGGTGCCCCTCTATTTTCAATCATCTGGCTCATTTTATCTGCAATGTTACTTAAATTATTACCATTAATAAGTTTTTCTATCTCGATGTCATTAAGAACACCAGATACTCCATCAGTACACACAAAAAATCTATTATATTCTTTTTTCTTTAACTTTATTTTACTTAGATCAACTTCAATTTCAATTCCATCCCCAAGAGCACGGGTTATAATATTTTTATTTGGATGGTTCTCTGCTTCTTTTAAAGTTATATGACCTTCGTCCACTAATCTCTGAACAAGAGAATGATCCTTAGATAATAGTTGTAATTTTCCATTTTTAGAAGAATAAATTCTTGAATCACCTACGTGTCCCCAATAAGCAAAATCTTTTTTTAAGAAAAGAACTTCTGAAGTAGTTGCCATACCGGTTATATTTTCATCTTTAGAACTTAGTTTTATAATGGATTCGTTTGCCTTTGTAATGGAACGATGAATCCTTGCAATAGTACCTAATTTATTCATATTCTTGAATTCAGAACTAATTGTGTTAACTGCTAATTTTGATGCAACTTCTCCGCCACGATTTCCGCCTAATCCATCACATACAATAATTAAAAGTCCGCCGTCAATTTCAAAAATACCAATGTGATCTTCGTTATGTTCTCTTTTTAGTCCTGTTCTGGAAGCTGTAATGTAGTTAAATATCATAAAAAAAGTAATTATTGAAAACTATAATTTTTAATGTAACATTACCCCTAAAATTATTTATTTTAAGAGAAATTTATGAACTTTAATAATTTGCTAAACTGAGTACTTGGGTTTATATTTGTATTTTATTTTTAAAAAAGTAAAAGAGTTTTTGTGCGCTTATTACTTTAATAAAATTGAAAATATTAAAGTTATTATATATAAAATTTTAACTATTGACAACTAAATATAACCTAAATTTCACTAAAATTAAATTTTGCGAGAATGGCGAAATTTGGCAGACGCGCTAGATTTAGGATCTAGTACCGAAAGGTATCGGGGTTCGAGTCCCCGTTCTCGCACAAACTTTTAATAAAATAATATTAACGAGGATACATTGGACGTTAAGATAAACGATATCACCACAACTGAAAAAGAACTTGAAGCAACTCTTAAATATGATGAATTCAAAGATCAATTAGAAAGCGAAGTAATAAAACAAGCAAAAAAAATTCAGCTACCTGGATTTAGGAAAGGTAAAGTTCCTATTTCAATGATAAAAAAAATGTACGGTGATTCACTAGATTATGAAGCATCTGAAAAAGTTGCCAATAAACAATTCTGGGAAATATCAAAAAAGAAAGAATTAAATCCTATAGGTCAACCTGTTTTATCAGACATCAAATTTAAACCGGGTGAAGATTTATATTTTAAAGTAAAGTTTGAAGTATATCCTACAATTGAAATAAAAGATTACAAAGGATTAAATATTGATATACCAGACTTCAAAGTGAAAGATGAAGATGTTGAAAAAGAAATCAAGCAAATTAAAAAAGCAAATGCTAAAAAAGAAAAAGCCAATAAAGTTGGTGGGTTAGATTATATTATTGATGTGGAATTGTTAAGAATAAACAATGACGGCACACCTTACAAAAATGCTAAAAGTGAAAAAATCCAGATAGACCTTTCCAATGAAAATGTTCAAAAAGAAATAATTGAAAATTCAAAGAACAAAAAAGTAGGTGAGAAATTTAATTTTTCATTCAAAGATGATAGAAACATAAAAAATAGTAAAGGCAAAGAAGAAAAAATAACTGAAAATTTTATTTATGAAGCAGAAATAAAAGAAATAAATAAATCAATATTACCGGATTTGGATGAAGAACTTGTGAAAAAATTAACAAAAGGAAAAGTATCGAATGAACAAGAATTAAGAGAAGAAATTAGGAAAGATATTTCTACGTATTTTGAACAACAAGAAAATGAATTTATCCAAAATAAATTAATTTCTACTATAGTTAAAAAAAACGAGTTTGTTCCTCCTTCTACAATAGTTAACAACTATTTGGAAAATCTAATAAAACATGAAGAAGAACATGCAAAAAAAGAAGGGCTAAAAAACTTTAACAAAGAAGAAGCTTCTAAAAGAAACAAAAAATCTGCAGAGTACCAAGTTAAATGGCATATGATTAAATCTGAAATAGAGAAAAAAGAAAATATTGTTGTTAATGAAGAAGACTTAAAAAAAATGGCTGAAAAAGATGCTGAAAAAACCGGGATAACTGTTGAAAAATTACTTAATTATTATAAATCTTCTAACTATTCTGAAAAATTAAAAGATGAAAAACTCTTAGATTTTCTCAAAGAAAATAACAATATTAAAAAAGTAGATCCAAAAATATTATTTAAAAATGATTCAAAGGAATCTAAATGAAAAAAAATCCAGAATATTACAACCAATTAGTCCCTTATGTAATTGAACAAACCGGAAGGGGCGAAAGAGGAATGGATATTTATTCCCGTCTCTTAAGAGAAAGAATTATATTCATCGGCACACCTTTAGACGACCATATTGCTAGTCTTGTAATTGCACAACTTATTTTTCTTGAGGCAGAAGATTCCGATAAAGATATAAATTTATACGTTAACACACCAGGTGGAAGCGTTACGGCAGGTTTGGCAATATACGACACTATGATATATATTAAACCTGAAGTAGCAACTATTTGTGTCGGTATGGCTGCAAGTATGGGAGCAATTCTTTTAGCTGGCGGTGCACCCGGTAAAAGAACTGCATTACCAAATGCGAAAATAATGATTCATCAACCGTGGATTGGCGGTTTGCAGGGGCAAACTTCAGATATTCAAATTCATGCACAAGAAATGATTAGGACAAGGGATTCGCTTTATAAAATATTAGCTAGTCATACGGGACAATCTTTAGAACAAATTGCTAAAGATTGCGACAGAGACCATTTCTTAAGTGCGAAAGAAGCAAAAGAATATAAAATTATCGATAATATTTTAGAGAAAAGAGTTGCCGACAAAGATAAAAAATAATTTATTGGGAATATAATTGTATCCCCATTCTTACCTTTAAAAATAGAATAATTTAGCCCTTGAATTATACTATTATTTCTTTAATTTTTACAATTGTTTACCGACTTTTTCTTTATTTACCCTTTAATTCATATTGATATTTTGATGTTCAAAAATAAAGACAGATATTTCTATTTAATTATTATATTATGTTTTTCACTTAATTTTATAACTATTGCACAATTAAGTAATACTAATTCAGATTATATCTACATTTCTCCTGTACCCAATAGTAAATTTGTCTCCCCATATAACAACATCATTATAACTCCTAAATCATCATTCAATAGAGCCCAATTGTTCGACAAAAATTGGGTAGAGGTTTACGGTTCAAAGAGTGGTATCCATAGCGGAGAAATAATGTTAAGCGACAACGGTGAGAACATAATATTTCAACCTTTTAACAGTTTCTCTCTTGGTGAAATGGTAACTGTTACTTTACTTAAGGGTTTAAGATTGGAAAATGGTGATGTTTTAGGACGACTGCAATATAATTTTGAAATATCAAATGATTTTAAGAATAATATATTACATAAATTAAAAGATATAGGTGATTCTTCCCTACCTATAGATTTTCCTAAAATCAGAATTGGAATTTCGAATAATCCTTCGAATGGCTTTTTGTTTTTATCCCCTGCTAAAGGTAATACTTTAAGTTATTTGATGATATTAAATAACAGCGGAATTCCAATTTTTTACAGAAAGAAACCCGATGTAGCTTTAGTTTATTTTAAGCCTCACCCAAATGGTTTATTAACATATTATGATACCGAGAAAAATTTCTTTTATGCTTTAGACAGTTCATATGCCGTTGTTGATAGCTTTATGGCCGGAAACGGATATCCCACTGATTTTCACGAATTACTGATTACTCAAAATAATCATGCTTATTTAATTATTTATGACGTGCAAAAAGTAAGAATGGATACAATTGTAACCGGCGGTTTAGATACGGCAAATGTTGTTGGGTGTATTATACAAGAAATAGACAGCAATAAAAATGTTGTTTGGCAATGGCGAAGCTGGGATCATTTTAATATTACCGACGCAAATGATTTTGTAGATTTAACAGATTCCAATATCGTATACTGCCATACAAATTCAATAGAAATTGATCAGGACGGAAACATTGTCATCTCCTCTAAAAGGATGGATGAAATTACTAAAATTGATAAAGCCACAGGCAATATTATCTGGCGTTTAGGCGGAAAGAAAAACCAATTTACTTTTACTAATGATAATTTTGAAATTCTTCAACAACATGATGCAAGAATTTTAGCCAACGGTAATTTACTATTATTTGATAACGGACTTTTTACGAATAGAATTTTTTCAAGAGCTGTTGAATATGAATTAAATACTACTGATGTGTTGAATCTTAATGCAAATAAAATATGGGAATTCAGGAATACACCTGATGAATTCTCAAGAGTAATGGGCAGTATTCAAAGACTACCGGATGGAAACACATTAATTGGATGGGGTTCATCTTCAAAAACTCCATATACGGATGATGACTGGAGAACAATCACTGAAGTAACCCCCGGTGGAATAAAAACTTTTGAAATGTTTATTGAAGACCAAAATTACAGCTACCAAGTTTTTAGATATCCTTGGAAAACAAATCTTTTTACATCTGATAAAGATACATTAGATTTTGGTTTTGTAAGCCAGGGTGATTCCTTAATAAAATCGTTTAATATTACAAATAATAAATCAGAAGCTCTTATAATAACTTCATATTATTTTACTGACAGTACTTTTACCCCAACAACCATTTTACCGATGACAATTCAACCAAATAATACCCAATTGTTCTCTGTTCAATATAAGCCAATTGATGCAAATGAACATATCGATACATTATTATTAAGAACTGAAACAGGAACTGAAATGATAGCTCAATATGTTATTCTAAAAGCAGATAGTAATTTTGCGACATCAATAAATAATTCCAAAATTGTTCCTGAAGATTTTGTTCTTTTTCAAAATTATCCTAATCCTTTTAATCCTTCTACAACTATTAAGTACAGTTTGCCAGAAAGAAGCAACATTTCTATTTCAATATACAATGTATTGGGAGAATTGATTATTAAATTAAAAGACAATATTGAAGAAAAAGGAATTCACAAAGTAAACTGGCAGCCCGAAAATATTTCTTCGGGAATTTACTTTTATAAAGCTGAGATAAATTTGTTGTCTTCAAAAAAAAGGATAATACTAACTAAAAAAATGTTGTTCATAAAATAATAAAACACGATATTAAATTTATTTTTTAAAAATATTTATAAACAGATTTTAATTATGAAATTTTCTACCAAATTTATAGCTTTAATAATTTTAACATTCAGTGTATTTACAAACTCTCAAAATATAAAATCACAAGCTATTGGCAATGTAGATAACTTACCCGATGATTTTCCCATTCTTACTGTTAATATTGTCAATAATCCTGCAAATGGACAAATATTATTCGCCCCGCAAGAACGCACTAATAACAGTCACGGAAATTTCTTAATAATTTTAGATGAGAATGGAGACGTATATAGATATAAAAGAATTCCATACGGAGTTCATGATTTTAAAATTCAGCCAAACGGATTAATAACTTATGCACTTGACGTTGATCAAGGCGGAGTTGGCCAGCAAGCTATATTTTATATTACCGATACATCATTAACAATAATTGATTCAGTTAAAGCTGTAGGTTCGGACAGTTTAGGTAATAAATTAATTGCCGATGGGCATGATCTTTTAATTCTTCCCAACGGAAACTATGTATTTACAATTAAAGTACCACAAACTGCCGATATGACTCAATACGGTGGTAATCCGAGTGCAACGGTTGTACACGGAATGATACAGGAGTTAGATATTAATAAAAATGTAGTTTGGGAATGGAGAAGCTGGGATCATATACCAATTGATGACACAAATAATCCGCTTACCGGTAATAACGTAAGATTAAATCATTTTAATACACTGGGCATAACAAATGACGGATCTTATATAATGGGTAACAGAGTAAACTCTGAAGCACTGAAAATAGACAGAGTTACAGGAGAATTGGTTTGGCGTTTGGGTGGAAGAGATAAGCAATTCACTTTTGTAGGCGATAATGATAACAACAGTCCAAATTATTTCTCACCTCACGATATTAGAATGCTGCCAAACGGTAACATTACTTTATTTGATAATGGTAATAATCATAGTACGTGGTTTTCTAGGGCAGTAGAATATCAAGTTGATCAGGTTAATAAAACTGCAACACAAGTTTGGGAATACAGGCATAAACCGGTTGATATTGCTAATCGAAATCAAGGATCTATGCAAAGATTACAAAATGGAAATACACTAATAAGTTGGGGCGGAAGAGCCCAGGATTCTACAAGTGCTGATATTACAGAAGTTACACCCGACGGAACAATAACATTTGAATTAACTTTACCTACAAATTCAGCATCTTACAGAGCATTAAAATACCCTTGGAATATTAATAAACCATCGGCTGTTGTTATAAATAATAATATTACTGCCGGCACAATCTACAACTTTAACAACTCTAATGATTCAACTGGATTTAGTCTAAAAGTAAACTCATTTAGTGGTCCTGAAATAAATAAATTTAGCCTTAAAAGATATAATTTAGCCCCGATATTTCCGGAATTTACTTCCACTCCTTTTAAAGTTTATACTTACAGATTATATTTCAGTAGTTTAACTATTAGTACAGTAAATGCAAATCTTGAATTTGAATTATCATCTTTCCCACTGATAAAAGATCCGTCAAAAGTAATGATTTACATTAGAGCAAACGAGGGACAGGGGCTTTTCACTCCCCTTACTACAATTTATGATTCATTAAATTCAAAATTAATTGTAAATAATGCAGGCTTCGGTGAATATATTTTTGCAGACGATAACAGTGTTATAACAAGTATTGAGTCCAATAAAACTCTACCTAAAGATTTTTTACTTTCTCAGAATTACCCAAACCCTTTTAATCCGAGCACTGTAATCAGCTATCAGCTTCCGGCTCTCAGCAATGTAAGTCTAAAAGTTTTTGATGTACTTGGCAGAGAAGTTGCAATTTTGGTAAACAAAGAACAACCTGCCGGTAATTACAAAGTTACATTTAATGCTTCGCACTTTTCAAGCGGAATTTATTTTTATGTAATGAGAGCGGGTGATTTTATGCAAACAAAGAAACTGGTTTTGTTGAAATAAGGAGAATCTTCCGGCTAACTGGCCGCGACTTTAATTCTTTATTTTATAACGGGGGCGTTAAGCGCCATCCGACTCTAACAAGAATCGACTATTTCATTATAGCCAACATTTTGGAATTTTCGCGCCGCTTACCCTCCGCTGAAGACAGGTCGCTTGCACGCGGGATTAGACGCTCGCTGTTGGTCTACTGCGAAATAAATGCTATAACCTCTTTCCACCAATGCAGTTCTGCAGCAACCGGCACTTCGTTATGTCTTACATCTTTAAAAATCCACAGTCTCTTGTTTGCGGTTATTGACTCATACAACCTTTTACCATGCTGCACTGGAACAACCTCATCGTTTTCGGCAAGAACGACAGCAATATTTCCATCAAATCTTTGAAGGTCATCAACACTGTTGTATTTGTCGAGAACCAACCAACGTGCTGGAAGGAACCAATAGTGTGTTTGAGCAAGATTGGGCAGCGAATCCCAAGCCAGAAACAGAATCACTCCTTTAATAGGGATATCAGATTTACTGAGAGCATTGCAAACGACCCCACTTCCAAGAGATTCGCCCCATAGGTACAGAGGCTCCCCAAACTCCTGATAGGCAATCCTTATGGTTTCGAGCGCATCCTTTACCAATACATCCTCACTGGGTTGTCCGGATCGGCCTCCATAGCCAGGATATTCGGCTAAAATGACTCGCATATTTTGAATAGATAGCGCTTTGACATAGAAGCTGCGATGATAGGCTGCGCCTGCATTGCCATGAAATACGATGACGGTTCCCTTTGCGTCAAGCAGTTTTGCTTGACTGATAAATCCTTGAAATACTTCAAAAGAAGGCCAGTAGATTAAGCCTTCTTCGATTGCACGCTGTTCAGCCAACTTGATTTGATACGGCAGATAGAGTAATTTCCGCTGAAATATAAAAACTATTGCGCACAAGGCTACATAGCCCAGCAAGGTATATATCAATATTTTCCAAATCATTTGAGTAACAATTCCTTTCGATTGCACGAGAGTAAAATTTTAGGTAGCGTCTAACGGTGTTGCCGCTAACCGGCAGCCCTTACTGGAATGCCGAATTGAAAGCTACAGCCAATAAATTTTAACAACTTTATTTAACTGACTACTGTTTAACTACAATTTATCTTTGCAAAACTAAACTTAAAAATATTGCAAAAGCCGAACCGTAAAAGCGGTCGGGTGGAAAAGCTGGTTATACAGTAATTATTATAAAATAAATGGTTTATATTTTTTGTCTAACAATTGAATTTTCTTACCACCAAATAAAAATATAAATGCTGATTCTAATTCCAATGCCCTACTTGACAAAACTTTCATATATAATTTACGTTGACGTAGTAATAGAAAATGATTTACTAAATACCCGATACAAAGGATACTTATTGTTGGGTAATTCAAAAAATAAAAGATTACTGATAAAGCAATCACAATTATTGGCATTATTTTCTTTAAGGGGAAAAAGTTACTTGTAAAAGTCCCGGCAATAAAAGGAAAGATTATTCCGACAAGAAAAAAGTAATTTGAAAAAACGAATGTAATTATTAAGAAAATAATTGAAATCAAATAAGGAAGACTGGTAAAAGTGTATTGCAGAATCTTCTCATATCTTTTTGCGATAAGAAAAAATGCAGTGCTACTAATATCGCCCATCCCTTGTATAATATGCGCATTCCCATTCTTAACTTCTTGAACCAACTCATTATGAGAATTAAAGGGTAACTCTTCTATCTCATTAATGCTTTTGGGGTAATTATATTTTCTCATAACTTTTGAATTCATTATTGACCTTAATTCGCCATCAAGTTTCAAGCAAAATTCATTCATTTTTTTATTACCTTATTACTGTATAACGGTGTGGCAACTAACAAGCGGCTGTATCGTTGATGATGATAATTAACTGATTTATTAACAACATAATTTAATTAACTAAATGATTTATAAACTAAATAACACTAAACTGCAAACAACGGGACTTGATGAAGCCGTCTTGTTGAGTTGCGGGTTATATGCGATTTTAATTTTAAGGTGATAAAATGAACCAACATTTAAATGTAACATCTGAACAAAAAAACGATATGAGTAAATCAAAGTACACACAAAAGAAATAAATCATCTATTTATAGCTGGTGACAAGTATCGTAAAAAACATATAAACGAGGCTAATAGCCGAAAAGACGAGAGAAGTTATTTCTCTTATTTTAATCCAAGTTTTTTGTTTAAGAGTTTTCTTAATATCTTTTTGAAGCACAGGTTCTAATTTTTCAGTTGGGACATCTTTATGTTTATCCTCCATGTTAAGTATAGTATAATAAACT
>JACZTL010000025.1 GCA_022573715.1 Bacteroidota bacterium | reverse complement strand
TTTAGATTTTGTGAGTTGGCGTTTTAATAAAGTTTGTTGTTCAAAGTGTTCGTTATATTTAATAAACTAACAACCAATGCTTGCAAACAAAGATAAGCATCGGTTGTAAAATATTTGGCAGTTGCATTCTATTTGTCGTTGCTGCAAAGGGCGGCGCATTAGTTGCAATGCCGTTATGTGCTAATCATTAAAAGGCGTCTAATGAGAAATCTTTTATTATTTGTTGTTTTACTAGTTGTTGTTATTGCTTGTAAACAAGATCACAAAATTGTTGAATCAATTCAGTTAATTGCTGGTCAGAACAAAGCAACTGTCGGGGAATTAAATGTCATTACTCGTGCTGATACAAAGTTTAAAAATAAACAAAGAGATGGTGGACCAAGCTATTACGTAGTGCAAAAATATAAGTTAGGGACACTAGTTGGATTAGTTCAACGTTTAACATTTTCTGGTGCTTTAACTACGACAAAAGCTGGGATGTTATTAGACATCAAACCACTTAAAGTTCACAGATTATTTCAATCTGAACAACTTGCATAGGAGATATTTATATATTGCTATATCTACTTGATGTATAATTGCCCAATCACAGCTTTCTATTTTAGAAATACCGCATTGAATTGACCCGAACATTCCCTTTGCAAAAGAACGGTTATAAACAAAAACTATTTTTTTTATAATTGAGGTGTATTTATCTTCTGTTAAGTTTTTTGTGATTTCCTTTTTTAACTCTTCCTCTTTATGCCCAGTAACTATTATTATTTGATCACAAATAGAATTTAATTTTAGGATAATATTCTGAATGAATGTATTATCATTAAAGATGGCTAATGGTTTGAAATTATCCATCCTTTTTGAAAAGCCTGCAGAAAGTATAATACCATTAATAATCATAATATAAAATTTATTCATTTTTCATTTTGCAATTACAAAAAATATTCAGCAATTTAATGTTTATCTAATTTAATAAGTTAAATTTTTCTTATCTAATTAAAATAATTATGAATAACGCCTATATAATTGATGCAGTAAGAACACCTGTAGGAAGGTACGGGGGAGTACTTAGCAGCATCCGCCCGGATGACCTGGCTGCATTGGTAATAAAAGCTTTACTGGAAAGAAGCAAATCAATCTGGTCAAAAAGCTGGTAAAGATAAAAGGGAATATATTTTTGAATATATTAATGGTGCTCTTGAAAATACATTTGTAGATGAAAATCAAGAAGGAATATTGTATAAATATGGCATTAAGGAATATGTATGTGATATTCTTGAAGGTGGTAAAGAAGCATTTTTGCAAAGAGAGAAAAAATACGGATTTATATAAAAGATAAAGCACGAACCTTGGCTGAGGAATACTACAATCAGTTTAAGAGTAATACTATGAGCAAATATGTCCTTAAATCGGGTGCCATGCCTGATGAAAAAACAGAAATTTCTATTGCAGTAAGCGTATGGAAGCCAATATTATGGAGACGAACAAATTGAGAAACAAAAACCTTATCAGGCTTTTCTCATTGACGGAAACTGAATCGTTTTGGGAACTTTGCCAAATGGAGAGCTTGCTTTATGTCTCAATTGATATTTAGAAAATATGGTCGCAGTTACCAGCTTAGGATTCAAGATGCACAGGATTTAGAAAAGATTCAAGTTCTTGATGAAGTCCACTGGGCATGTACGAGCATTACCACTGACAGTCTCAACTGCGATGATGCATTTATTTCATATGTAGATACCGATAAAAATGGTCGCATCCGGCCTGGTGAACTAAAAGCAGCACAGTCTTGGTTGTTTCGAATTCTTGCAGATCGGAGCCGTTTGGTCGAACGCAGCGATATTCTGCGGCTCAACGATATCGATATGCATCATGATGAAGGCCAAAATTTGCGAGCCGCGGCAGATGTCATCTTGAACAATCTTAACATACCCAATAAACAAGAAATCAGTCTGGATCAGGTTCGGAATGTACAAAGTATTATGGCGAGTTCAGCGAATAATGGTGATGGTATTATTCCCCCGGAGGCAACCCATGACCCCGATTTAGCGCAATTTATCGAGACCGTTATGGATATTGTTGGTTCTGCTTTGGATGCTTGCGGGAAGCCAGGAATTAGCGAAGAACAGCTAAAAGATTTTTTCGATGAAGCAGAAACATATCTTGCATGGAAAGCGAAAGGCGAAATTCCTAAGAAACAGGATACTACAGAAGTTATGCCTTGGGGAGCTGAAACGTCGCAAGCCTATGAACTTGTGGCAAGCCTAGATGGAAAGATTGAGCAATTCTTTACACAGTGTGCCATGGTCAAATTTGATGAACGAGCAGTTGCTCAAATGCAGTTTTTTCGTCAGAAGGAGCTTGAAGAAATCGATTTTACTGATAAATCAGTGATGGAAGATCGGCTTAAGGATTGGCCATTAGCATTACCTAATCCGGAAGGGATCCTTGATTTGGAGGGAATGATCAATCCGTTATATATGGATCGCCTACTTGTGCTTAAGGAAAATGTTCTAAGACGCGCCCTTGAAAGTCCCGTCAAATATCTGACTGAGAAAGAGTGGGGGAAAGTAAAAAGCATCTTTCTCGCATACCGCACATGGTTAGAAAGCAAACAGGAACTGAAAGTAGAAAAATTGGCAGTAGATCACCTGCGTAATTATCTTAACGGGTCATACAGAGAACGGGTAAGCGAGCTCATTGCAAAAGATTTAGCCGTCGCTAATGAATTAAACCAAATACATAATTTAGAAAAACTCATTCTTTACCAAAGATGGCTGATTGAGTTAGCCAACAATTTTGTGAGCTTTGAAAATCTTTATAATCCTAAAGATCGCGCCCTTTTTGAAATGGGGACGTTGATTATTGATGGAAGACAGATTAGTTTTACAATGAAAGTTCAGGATCGGCAAAGCCACAAAAAAATAAGCGAACGCAGTTATATGTATCTATTATATGTAGAAGTTACTGGGCGTCAGAGCAACGATATTAAGTTTGAAATTGTTGCTCCAGTGACTTCAGGTAGCGCTGATGGATTGCGAATAGGGAAGCGCGGAATCTTTTTTACCATTGACGACCGTGAGTGGGATGCAGAGATCATCGATATTGTGATTAACCCTATTAGTCCATGGGAGTCAGTCAAAGCGCCCTTCCAACAGTTTACTAATATGATAAAAAAACAAATAGATAAATTCACTAAATTACGCCAAGATAAGTTAGAATCAACCCTTTCCGCCCCCAGTGCGTCGGGCTTAGCGCGCGACCTTTTATTAGGAGGCGGCCTGGCTATTGCGGCTCTTGGATCAGCTTTTGCGTATATTACCAAGACTCTTTCGCAAGTGGACCCAGTTCCTATCCTGGTTGCACTCCTGGTTGCACTTTTGGGGCTAGTAGCTGTTGTTTTATTACCAGGCATTATTATAGGTTTTGTAAAGATACGTAAAAGGGACATGGGGCTACTTTTGGAAGCAATGGGTTGGGCGGTAAATATTCGCATGCGACTAAGTGTGGGTTTAGGACAACTATTCACGCGCATCCCACCTTTACCTAAGAGTGCACGTAAAGAGAAAAAGGACGCAGTGGTTAAGTTTGTAAGAGAGTTTAGCCATATTTCTTTCCGATTCAGGAAGAAAACTACAATCGTGTTGATCACTATTTTTATTGCATTTTTTCTGATATGGCTTCTGATGGGATTTCCTGGATTAAAGTCGTAATTTTAATATTTTTTGAATTGCGACTCCGACGTGCGTCCACCGCTCTTATGAACAAATGCTTCGACAGACAAATCTCTTCTCCTTTTATAATGTTAACCACCGATAAGTTGCATATTGTAGTTCAGCCACAGAATGACAAAGAAGTTTTTTATATTTAGGAATATGATGCGTCACACTGAAACTATGATACCTGTCAAATTGTTGCAGTGGGACCTCGTTTCACTCGGCCGCTGAACTATAGCGTTATAATTCCGAAAGTAAAAAACTCACTATTTCATCAACCGTATTAAAACTTTTAACCACGCCTGTTCTTCTTTTTTCCGTTTCAATTTGCTTTTCCATAATTTCAACAATTTCTTTCCACATTTGCGAATTAGTTACAATGGGTTTTGGGTTTATCATTTTTTTGTTTATAAATTCCCACACTGTTGCAAGTTCAAGCATTGTTCCCGTTCCGCCTTGAAGAATCACATAGCCGTCACCCGTTGAAATTAATTTTTCTATTCTTTCAAAAAGAGTTTTACATTTTATTTCTTCTGTAAGAAATGGATTCGGTTTTGCGTTCCATAAATCAACCATTACCCCGATTGCTATTCCTCCTGCTGACACGGCACCCTTTGAAACCGCGTTCATTATTCCCCCGAATCCCCCGCTGCAAACATTAAAATCATTTTTAACCAGCTCTCTACCCAAAGTTTCTGCAAAAATAAATTGTTCTTCTCCTTCAATAGGCAATGATGATCCGAAAACAGTAATAGTTTTTTTCATTTATTGCAAAATTTATTTATAAAAATTTCTGTTCCATTTATGTGCTTTTAATCTTTCAATTAAATCATTTGATAATGGTCCTTTATTAATTGTTTCTATATTTGAAAGTAAGTGCTCTTTTGTTCTCATACCCGGAATAACGGAAGTAACGGCTTCAAAACTAATCGTAAAACGTAAAGCAGCTTCAACCATAGAATTTGTTTCTTCTTTTACTTCTTGCCAAATTTTATCAACTCTTTCTTTAATTTGTTTTTTTCTGTCGTCTTTAAAGTAACTTGCTCTAAAATCACCTGCGTGAAAATGTGTGCCTTCAGTAATATTACCGGTAAGTCCTCCCTCATCCAACGGTACACGGGCAAGTATACTTATATTATTTTCTTTGCAGAAAGGAAATAATTTATCAGCAGGTTTTTGATCAAAAATATTGAAGATTACCTGGAAGCTGTCGATCAAACCTGTCTTACCTGCTTTTATTCCGTTTTCAGGTTGATGATCGTTAATAGATATTCCAAAGAATCTTACCTTCCCATCTTTTTTTAGTTGATATACAGCTTCTTTCCATTCGTCATTATCAGTCCATTTATCGTTCCAAACGTGAAATTGTTGTAAGTCAATGTATTCACGTTTTAAATTTATTAAGCTTTTCTCTGTACATTCAATAATATGTTCTTTGGGAAAAGACTCTTCAAGTGTAGATTCATCTTTGGCAGGCCACTCGTATTTTTTAGAAGGTATTTTTGAAGTTATAAATAAATTTTGTCCCGATTCCTTCTCTACCTCACCTACCAATTGCTCACTGTGCCCGTCACCATAAACCAAGGCGGAATCAAAAAGATTCACTCCGTTATCAATTGCAGCGTGTAAAGCTCTTTTAGATTCATTATCGTCAGCCCCTATCCAAAATGCTTTACCTATTCCCCAGCAGCCATATCCTAAATTTGAAACTTCCGTTTCAGATTTTGAAAATATTTTTATTAACATTTTTTTACCTCATTAAATTTAATAATAATGCTTACATTAAATAATTAATAAATTGATTTATATAGTAACATCGGTTAAGTTTGAATAAAATTAATATTTATTTTAAAGATAAATAAAAATTATTGCTATGGCAGAAAAATCAAAATTATGGTACCTAGAAAATTTCAATCTTTTCAAAGGATTAAACTCTGAAAAATTAGAATCTCTAGGAAAAATTTCAAAGATGAAAGACTTTGAAAAAAACCAACTAATTTATTTTGCACATGAACCATCAAGTTCAATTTTCTTTTTAAAAAAAGGTCGGGTAAAATTAACAAGAACTTCTAACGATGGTAAAGAAATGATACTCGGTCTTGTTAATCCAGGAGAAGTGTTTGGCGAAATGTCATTTTTGGATGAAGAAGAAAGAACCGATTTTGCTATCGCAATGGAACCTACTTTAATATGCACTATAAACAAAGATGAATTTAAAAAATTCGTTTCCGAAAACAACGATTTAAACTTACGCATTACAAAACTTATCGGTTTAAGAATAAAAAAATATACAGAGAGAATTGAAGAACTTGTTTTTAAAGATGCTTCACAAAGAATCATTTCTTTCCTAATAAGATTAGCTGATGATAATGGGAAACAGCTTGGTAACGATATTTTTGTAAAACCATTTTTAAAACATCAGGATATTGCAGATTTAACTGCTTGTTCAAGACAAACCGTAAATTCTGTTTTAACCGACTTAAGGGAGAAAAAGATCATTAATTTTGACAGAAGAAAATTAATTATTCACGATAAAGAAACACTCTTAGAATATATCAGTTAAAATTTTCAACTGTCAATAAAATGACAATTTTCTTACCATCCGAAAATTATATTAGTAAGTAATATAATTATGATCCTTACACTTTTTATAGCAGATGAATGCCAGGCTTGCGCCAGAGTTCAAAAACAAGTTACTGATATTACTAAAAAAAGTAATAATCTTAGCCTGCAAATTGAAAATATAAAAGATTGCCCAAACAATAATATTTTAATTGTTCCGGCTCTTTATATTGAAGATGAACTTTATGCTTATGGTGATATAAATGAAAAGAGATTTTTGAAAAGAATAAAAGCGAAAGAAACTGAAACAGGTATTCTTTAAAAAACTTAACAGCTTGTTTTTATTAAAATTTCAAGCCGATTCATTAACTAAAATGAATCGGCTTTTTTATTTCATAACTTACCTTCCGTAAAATATTATCTATTAGCTAATCCGTCAACTGACGGAAATAGCCACAACCTTTAGATCGTGCTATAAATCGTGAAATAATGGGTAACATAACTAAGTAATATTAAATATTACTTAGTGTACCTTGCCTTATGATCAACCTTTTATTTTTGTAATTGTAGTAAAAAATTTTTGCAAAAATAATGTATGTTTATATTTTAAAATTCTATAAAAAATAAACCTACTTGATGGAACATTTCGACATAATAGTTGTTGGTGCAGGCATTGTTGGAACTGAAAAAGAGCCTGCGCTTCACCAGACTGGAAACAACAGCGGTGTAATACACTCCGGGTTGTACTATAAACCAGGCTCTTTGAAAGCAAAAAATTGTATAGATGGAAGAAACAATCTGTATCAGTTCTGCAAAGAGTATGATATAAACTATGAACAATGTGGAAAATTAGTAGTAGCTACAAATGAAAAAGAAATTGCTGCATTAAATGAACTCGAACGAAGAGGAAAAGCCAACGGTTTAAGTGGGCTAAAAAGAATAAATAAAAATGAAATTAAAGAATATGAACCAAATGTAAATGCAATTGATGGGTTATATGTCCCGGAAACAGGCATTGTAGATTTTAAGCAAGTTACAAACCAATATGTTGCGAACATTATTTCAAAAGGCGGAATCCTTTTTACAAATAATAAATTTCTATCTCTTATTAAAAAAAACGATGAGTTAATAGTAAGAACAAACCATAATGAATTTGTTACTAAATTTTTAATTAATTGTGGAGGATTATATTCCGATAGAGTTGCATCACTCTGCGGTGTTGATCCCGAAATAAAAATAATACCCTTCCGTGGTGAATACTATGAATTAAAAAAAGATAAAAGATCACTTGTTAAAAATTTAATCTATCCTGTGCCAGATCCGAAATTTCCATTTTTGGGTGTTCATTTTACACGAATGATTAACGGCGTTGTTGAAGCAGGACCGAATGCAGTACTTGCACTAAAACGAGAGGGATATTCATTAAAAGATATTTCCATTAGAGATATGTCTGAAATGTTTACCTATTATGGGTTTTGGAAAATGGCAGCCAAATACTATAAAATGGAATTATATGAATTGTATAGATCCTTCAGCAAAAAAGCTTTTGTCAAAGCACTTAAAAAATTAATACCTTCAATTACCGAAGATGATATCTTCCGTTCAGGTGCAGGTGTAAGGGCACAAGCATTGGACAGAAACGGAAAACTAATTGATGATTTTTTTATTAAAGAAACAAAGAGAATGGTTCATGTTTTAAATGCTCCTTCACCCGCTGCAACTGCCTCTCTAAGTATTGGCAATTACATTTCCGAAAAAGTAATAGCAAAGTTTGGAGATCTTTAAGGTTAAAAAAAATTCCTCTTTCCTTAAAAATTACTATACTCATAAATTAATTTATGGACATAAAAATTTCTTATCATTCAAACCCTCGATAATTCTTTGTTACAGGCTTGTTCATTGATAATTAATTAAAATTAACAATTATTTTATTGTTGAAAATATTGCAATTTTTCAATAATTGTTTATTTTAATACCCCATTGTTTCTTTAGCAATGATTTAATTATATTTTAATATGTTTAACGTACAACTGAGATTAGTAGGAAATTATGAAATTTAAATACAACAGGATATTATCCTTTGTGCTTTTATTACCTTTATTTATTTCCGCACAAGAAAACATAAAGAATAAGAATTACAATAAACCGGATTATGCAAAAACAGTTGCCGATAAATACGGTTTGGAAAATTTCTCAAAGGTTAAATCAATTGCATTCACCTTTAATGTTCAATTTAAAAAGAATACTCGCACCAGAAAATGGCTTTGGGATGTAAAGAATAAAACTGTAACATATTGGGGCCCAGATAAAGACGGCAAACCTAATGAATTTAAATTAAAAACGGACAAGAAGGATAAAAACGAAGATGAAAAAGTTATTGATTCAAGATTTATTAATGATCAATACTGGCTTTTGTTTCCTTTTCATTTAATTTGGGACAAGAAAGCAATAATAACAGATAAAGGAAACCGCAAAGCACCTATAAGTAAAAAAAACACTCGTTGTTTGATTGTGCAATATCCAAAAGATGCGGGCGGTTACACACCAGGTGATATATTTGAATTGTATACTGGAAAAGATAACCTAATTCAAGAATGGGTTTACAGACCAGGGGGAAGTACTAAAACTAAATTTCCAATTTCTTGGGAAAACCATAAAAATTTTAATGGAATTATTATATCAACAAAACATATTGGCAAAGCAAGAGATTTTAAACTTTGGTTTACCGATATTTCTGTTGTTTTAGAATAAATAAAAAAATTTGCGAGGCAATATTATGACAAAAACAGTCAGTTCAATGCTTAAAGGAAAAGGATTTGATATTTGGTCAGTTTCTCAAAACGATTCTGTCTTTGATGCGCTGACTTTAATGGCAGAAAAAAAATGCGGTGCGCTTGTGGTTTTAGAAGAAGAGAAATTGTGCGGTATTATTTCGGAAAGAGACTATGCCAGAAAAATAATCCTGCTCGGTAAATCTTCAAAGGAAACTTTAGTAAAAGAAATTATGTCTTCTACTGTTTTTTATGCTTCTCCAGATCTCACTGCGGAAGAGTGTATGGCGGTTATGATAGATAAACGCGTAAGACATTTACCTGTAATGGAAAATGAAAATCTAATTGGAGTTATTTCAATTGGTGACGTTGTAAAAGCCGTAATAGATGAAAAAGCTTTTGTTATAGATCAACTTGAGAGATATATTACAGGAAGACCCAACCTAGATCCATAAATAAGAATTAAGTTTATTGTAACAGCTTTTTCTTTAAAAAAATTACTCTCCTAATAATTCATTATTTGAAAATATATTTTTTAATTTGCGGGAACAGTTTTTAAAATATGTTTGTATGAAAACAGTTATTTAAAACTAATAAAACTCAAAAAATGAAACAGGTTAATTTTTTATTGTTTTTCCTATGCTTGACAGTAGCAGCACCTAATTATTATACTCAATCATCAAATCCACAAATAAAACAATTACTCGGTAAATGGAAATCAATAAGAAATAAGGACAAGGGTATTGAAATAAACATTAAATTTAACCCTGACGGTTCTGTTAAATATGATATAGGTGTAAATTTAAGAGGAACTTATATATTAAAAGGAAATAAACTTATTTCTTTCTTCACAGATCTAAAAACAAACAAAGTTGAAGTAGATACCTCTATTATTGAAATTAATGGAAATACTTTAATACAAGAATCAATTGTTAGCGGTAAAAAAATAAAAATGTCCAGGCTGGATAAAACCGAAACAAATAGTAAACAGATAATTGGAAAATGGGAATCTGATAATTATAACGGCTATTACGCTATTATTGAATTTAACACTTATTATGGTATAAATGTTTTGCTCCAGGTAAAATCAATTGAGGGTTCATTTGTTGTAGAAAAAAATATGATTACAATTTTTTCACCAACAACATACAGAATGAGACTGAATTATAAAATAACAAAAAATATTATGACCCTCCACAATCTTGAAAACGGTAAAGATTTAACCATGGTAAAACTCACACATTAAATATTATGAATAAAAAACTTTCACAAAAATATGATACTCTCCATTCCGATAAAACTAAATTTTTAAATTATCTTAAAAATCTTAATAATGAAACATTACATATTAAGCCCGATAAAGATAAATGGTCATTAGCTCAAATACTATTTCATGTTATAAAGAGCGAGCAATATACTTTTATTTCTATGTTAAATTCCTTAAAACCAGATACTAAATTAGAAAATGTGGGACCAATTACTTCGGTTAAATCATTTTTTTTAAAATCCGCTTTAAAAACAAACATTAAATTTAAAGCACCACCCATAGTACAGAAATTACCTGAATCAATAAACATAAATGAACTCTTGAATAAGTGGAATGAATTAAGAACAGGAATTTACAAAGTATGTTTAAATATGCCAAAAGATAAATTTAACAAGGGAGTTTTTAAGCATCCTCATATTGGAACGATTAATTTGAACCAGACTTTGGATTTTTTAGTGTTTCATTTAAAACACCATTTAAAACAAGTTGAAAAAATAAGTATATCATTAAAACAAAAATAATTGAATTATGAAAATTTTAGTAAAGATATTTTTAATTAGCGGATTTGTAATAATTTATTCATCATCCTTTTCACAAGAAGTAAAAAAAGGACTAATCGGAAAATGGGGATCTGATGTAGTTAAAAATTCTCGGGTTGGAACCGTCTGGCAGTTTAATAAAAACGGAACTGTTGAAATTACTTCAGGTGCTGTTGTACATTATGTTTATTCATTTAACGGAAAAGAATTAATATTAGCTTTATTTAACCATATAACAGGCGGCACAACATTGGATACCAGTTTTGTAGAAATAAGGGGAGACTCTTTGTTTCAGAAGTACAAAATCAAAGGCAAAGAACATTCACGAGTTATGGTTAGAGTTGGAAAAAGAAAAAAGTCACATTTACACCAAGTAGGGACTTGGGAAACAAAAAATATTGCTGGACAAAAATCATATTATAAATTTAATAGCGACCACACATTAATTTTAAGGATACCTTTAACAACACAAAAAGGAACATTTAAAGTAAAAGATTTTACTTTAAAACTAAAATTAAAAGGTGAAAAAGAAGAAAGATATGATATTAAGTTTTTATATCGTTCGCTATCGTTAAAAAACATACATAATAAAACAGAGAAAACATTCCAAAGATTATACGATTAAAAACCAAAAGGGATTAAACAATATCTTAATCCCTTTTTTTTGATATTAATTGGTTAAATCTTAATTCTTTTTCTCTTCAACAACTTTCTTTTTGTTCTTTTTATGATGTTTGTTAAACATCATCGGTATGTTAAATTTATCGCTTAACCTACCGAGATTATCCAAATTAATATTCCCTACAATATTTATAAAAGAGGCTTCGCCATCGTCATCTAGCGATACAACTGCTAATCCAACAATATTATTTTCGTCATTAGAAGGTTTTAGATAAACATTTGTATATTTATTTTTTTCTTTTATTTTAATTATTCTGTACCATTTTTCTTTCAGAAGTTTTTTGTCAATATCTCCAATTTTACTTCTTACTTTTAAACGGGAATCTTTAGGTACTTTAAATGAATATACTTTTACAAGTTTTAATCCTCTAAGTAAAATTTTCATTTCGGAATCATTTTCGCCTGACAACTTGGACATCATTTTTAGTAAATGTTCGTCAAGAAAAACTTCGGTAACCTCATCGCCTTTATAGAAAGATGTTAAAGTACCAAAGTCTACATACCCCGGCTCATTAATATAATCTTTATCATCTTGTGCATTTACAGTTAACGCAAATAGAAAAATTGCAAGTAATGATATTCTTTTAAAATATTTCATCTCTTTCTCCTTTTATTTATATAATGTATTAATTATTTCAAATCCTTTTTTAATTGGTTTTCTAATCTTATTGTTAATAATATCTTCTTTTAGTTTTTTCTCTGTTTCATTAAAAACTTTTCCGATTATGGCAAGTGAATATTTAACATCTTGCTCGGCTTGTAATATTTCTGCCTGCGTATAGTGTATTTCATTATTTTTATCAAATAATATGAACATAATAATTACACCCAAAACTAAAACTATTGATGCATAAGATATACCGATAGGCCTTAGTAAAATAAAAGAAATAATTTTATTGAAATTATTTGTTCTTTCTTTATTTTTGTTAGGTAAATTATTTAACTCTATATTCTCTAACTTTATTGAATGAATTTCTTTTGCTGTAAACCTGTATTCTGAATAAATATTTTTAATCTCCTTGTTTAACAGTATCCGTATAAATATTTCTAATTTCTCAGTCAAAGATGCATCACCGTAGGCAGATCTTATTATTTTGTTTATTGTGTTTTCGTTTATTTGTTTATCAATTTTCATATCTGAACTCTCTTAAATCTTCCTGTAGTTTTTTTCTGGCTCTTAATAAATAAACCTTAACGCTGTTTAAAGGAACGTTCAGCACCTTGCTGATTTCTCTATATTTGAAACCTTCAATTTCATATAAAACAAATACACTTTTTAAATTATCAGGCAATTCTTTTATTGAATTATTAATTCTTTCTTTCAACATATTTCTTCTATAATTAATTTCCGGATCACTTAATATATCTTTTCCATTGGAAATTGTATTTTCATTAATTCCCTCTGATTTATTCATTAGATTTTTCCTTTTTCTTAAATAATCTATGCACAAATTATGGGTTGTTTTAAGAAGCCACGATTTTGCCTTTGTAAGATTTATCTTATCAAAATTATTCCACAATCTTATAAAAACATCCTGAGTAATATCTTCGGCATCCATTCTGTTATTAACCATATATGAAGCATAATTAAATATTTTATTTTTTAGTTGACTTATTAACGAATTATATTTAATCTGCTTTAGCATTGTGTATATATAATAGACGAAATCAGTTAAAGAATTGTTACAATTGCTGTTGTATTTTTATCTATTTATTTTATGTTTAGTAATTAAAAATATGTGTTTAATTAAAATATATATCAATTAAATAATACAGTATCATTAATTGCAAAATATTGAGAAATGATTGTTCTGTTTAAGATGGCATATAAAGGAGGCTTCTTATGAAAACAAAATTAATTATTATTTCGTTTTTCTTAATATTGGTTAGCGGTTGTACTAAAAATATAGCACCCGTAGCTCCTGATATTGAAAATGAACCAAATAGATTGTTTATTTCTTCCTTTGAATCAAATGGTAATGCATCTATGGATGGTTGGATAAGCCCAGGACCGCCAATTGTTAAATTTTCAATCAATGTTCCTCAAGGCGGCGGAAATTTTTCAATATATCTTAAAGCAAGAATTTTAGGTGCATATGTAAGCAAAAATATACAAGCATTAACAGGCTTACATAATTATCGTTTAACATTTTGGTCTAAATCAACTGAAGACCCAGGAAGTCTTGCTATTTATAAATTGAACAACAACTCGAAAACACTCTTAAAAATTCAATTTATAACAGAAAATAATTGGACTAAATATACTATTGATTTTGAACTAAATGCATCTTCAAGTGAAAATATTCAAATAATGCTTGGTGGTTCTGATTTTGCTTCTCCTCAAGGTTATACTTATTTCGATTTAATAGATTTACAAAATATTGATTAATATATTTAACAAGGGGAGTTGAATGTCAACTAACAGGCAAAACATTTCTTCTAATGCTAAGTGGGAAGATATGTTCGGTTATTCAAGAGCAGTTAAAATCGGTAATTTAATTGAAGTTTCCGGAACCGCATCAGTAGACGGCGGCAAGGTTATTGGTGCAAATGATGTTTATGCACAAACCAAATTTATTATAAAAAAAATTGAAACCGCTTTAATTGAAGCAGGGGCAAAACTTACCGATGTAATAAGAACAAGAATTTATATTATTGATATTAGTAACCAAAATGAAGTTGGTCGTGCACACGCTGAATATTTTAGTGAAATAAAACCTGCAACTTCCATGGTTGAAGTTAAAGCATTGGTTTTACCCGGATTGCTTGTAGAAATTGAAGCAACAGCATTTTTACAAAATTAATTTATTTACAAGTACAAATACTTTATTAAAATATATAGATGTCTTTTTATGGATTATAAAATTTCCCCTGATGCTGCTATTGGACACATACACTTAACAGTTAAAAATTTAAATAGATCAATAAAATTTTATCGTGATTTATTAGGTTTTAAAATAAAAACCTGGTACGGTGATTCAGCCGTTTTTCTCTCGGCTAATGATTACCACCACCATATTGCTCTTAATACTTGGGATGCTGAAAATGCAAAACCAAAGCACTCAAGCCAAATTGGGTTGTACCATTTTGCAATTTTATTTCCTAACCGTAAAGAATTAGCTAAAGCATTTAAAAAAATTTGGGAACAAAAATACCCGGTTCAAGGCGCAACAGACAGTGGTATTTCTGAATCAATTTATATTTCCGATCCCGACGGGAACGGCGTTGAACTTTATGTCGACCGACCGGAATATGATTGGCCGCGAGATGAAAAAGGAAATATTGTGTTCGAAACCAAAACTTTTGACCTGCTTGAACTTTTATCAGAATTAGATACTTAACGTAAATTATATTATTTGTTTTTAATTAATAAAATGTATAATATTATGTTAGTACTTACGTTTATATTTACCTATTATTGAGTTTAATTATGATAAACGAAACATTCACTGAATTAAAATTATTTTCTTTTGGCAATTCATTAAAAAAATTAGGTGAAGCCATTCAAAGAGATATTACAGAGGTTTGCAAAAACAGAGATTCAAGCTTTGATCCTAAACTATTTCCCATTCTTTATTTTCTTCAAAAATTTGAGAAAAGCACCGTACAGAAACTTGCCGACTACTTACAGATCACTCATCCTGCTGTTATTCAAATATTAAATAAATTGAAAGAATTAAACTTGATTGAAACGATGTCCGGTTTGCAGGATAAAAGACAAACTTATTCTAAATTGACAAAAATGGGAGAAGGATTATTAAATAACTGGCATGAACTTTATTCTGACATTAAAAATGTTAATAATGAAATAATTGAAGAATCGGGTTACGATGTTTTTAATATGATCAATTCTATTTATAATCTTTTAAAACAAAAAAATTATAAACAAAGATTGGATGAAAAAGTTAAAAAAAGAATAATGCAACAAGTTGAAATAATTACTTATAATAAAAAATACAGGGAATATTTTAAACAGTTAAATTATGAATGGCTGGAACAATACTTTTTTGTTGAACATGAAGATGATAAACTATTGAACGATCCTGAAAAATTAATAATCAAAAAAGGAGGACAAATATTTTTTGCACGCCTTAATAATAAAATAATTGGAACTTGTGCCGCCATAAAAATTGATAAATACACATACGAACTTTCCAAAATGGCTGTGACTAAAAAAGCACAAGGAAAACAAGCGGGAAAAAAACTCGCATTATCGGTAATAGGTTTTGCTTTTTCTAAAAAGGCAAAATTTGTCACTCTTCTTACAAATAAAAAACTGTTTGCTGCTATAAATCTTTATAAACAATTAGGATTTGAAATTGAACCCGAAGAAGTAAAATCAAATTTTGAAAGAGAGATTTTTAGAATGACTTTGTTGCTTCAGTAAAATTTATTTAATTTTAACTATGTCCTTTTTTATTTTATTTACCAAATTTTAATTAATCTAAAAGTAAAATATGAATACAAAAATAGGTATTCAAAATCAATTAATTGATTTTGGGTTTAATAATCTCAATAATGTTTTTTACAACCTATCAACCCCCTCGCTTTACGAACAAGTAATAATGAGAACAGAAGCAAGACTTTCTCACCTGGGACCTTTGGTAACAAGCACGGGCAAACATACAGGAAGGAGTCCTAATGATAAATTTATTGTTAAAGAACCAACCAGTGAAAAAAATATTTGGTGGGGTAAAGTAAACAGATCGATTGAGGAAAAATATTTTAACCAAATTTTTACTAAAATGCTTTCTTATGCCGAAAGTAGAGATCTTTATCTACAGGATTGTTATGTAGGCACAGACCCGGATTATCGTTTACCAATTAGAATAATAACCGAAACTGCTTGGCACAGTCTGTTTGCAAGAAATATGTTTCTAAAACCGAAAGATAGAAATGAAATACATATTAAGGAAGAAAGATTTACTGTTATTGATTTTCCAAATTTCCAGGCAGATACGGAAACTGACGGGACTAACTCTCCTGTTTTTATAATTCTTCATTTCGGAAAGAAACTTGCACTTATTGGCGGAACCAGTTACGCGGGGGAAATTAAAAAATCAATTTTTACTGTTATGAATTATTTGCTTCCATTAAAAAATGTAATGGCTATGCACTGTTCGGCTAATATCGGCAAGAATAATGATACAGCAGTACTATTCGGATTGTCCGGAACCGGAAAAACAACTCTTTCGGCTGACCCAAATAGAAGGCTTATCGGTGATGATGAACACGGCTGGAGCGACAAAGGCGTTTTCAATTTTGAGGGTGGTTGTTATGCAAAAGTTATCAGACTTTCAAAAGAAGCAGAACCTGATATTTACGAATGCACAAGGAAATTCGGAACTATTCTGGAAAACGTACAAATGGATGCAGTAAGCAGACATATAGATTTATTTGACGACACGCTTACTGAAAATACGAGAGCATCTTATCCTTTAACACACATTAAAAACATAGAGCCGGATGGAATTGGTCCGCATCCCAAAAACATAATTATGCTAACAGCAGATGCTTTCGGTGTGCTTCCCCCTATTTCAAAACTAACATCCGAACAGGCTTTATATCATTTTATTTCCGGATATACCGCAAAGGTTGCCGGAACTGAAAAAGGTGTTTCAGAACCTGTTGCTACTTTCAGCACATGTTTCGGTGCACCTTTTATGCCTTTAAACCCTTCTGTATATGCTAACTTGTTGGGAGAAAAGATAAAAAAACATAATTCCAATTGCTGGCTAATAAACACCGGTTGGAGCGGAGGGGCTTACGGAGTTGGAAAAAGAATGAAAATTGAGCACACAAGAGCAATGCTCAATGCCGCTCTCGAAGGAAAATTGGACAATGCAGAAACAGAAACGGATCCTTTCTTCGGACTACACATTCCAAAAGAAGTAGATGGTGTTCCTTCCAAAGTGTTAAATCCGAGAAATTCCTGGCATAATAAAGATGAATATGATTCGGCTGCAAAAAAACTTGCAAATATGTTTCACGAAAACTTTAAAGAATTTGAAGCCGATGTTGACGAGCCAATAAGGAATGCCGGGCCAAATAGATTTTAATTGTACAATCACCTGAAGCTGTTATAAATTTGGGTGGCTTTAATATTTTGTGAATCTTTAAATAAAAATATTTAATTATTTTTTTCAATAAAAAGAGTTTGTGTTGGATAAGCAAATTCAATTCCTTTCTTTTCAAATTCTTCAAATATCTTCAGGTTTATAGATTGTTGAACGTCCATATATTTTACATATTCTGAACTTTCAACATAATAAACAAATTCAAAATTAAGACTTGAATCACCGTAAGAAGCAAAATGTCCCCTGTCGTAGGTTCCCAATTCCTGTTCATCAATTATTTTTTTAACTATCCCAGGAATTTCTTTTAAAATTTCCGCTTTTGTTTTATATACAACTCCTAAATTAAAAGCAATTCTTCTTTTAGCCATTTTTTTAAAGTTTTGAATTCGCGAATCCGTTAGATCAGTATTGCGGAAAACCAACAGCTCCCCCCCTAAAGATCTTACTTTTGTTGTTTTAATACCAATATATTCCACTATACCTCTTTTATCACCCACCACAATATAATCCCCTATTTCAAAAGGGCGGTCAAAAAAGATTACGAAATAACTAAACAAATCTCCGAGCACAGACTGTGCGGCAAGAGCAATAGCAATTCCGCCTATACCAAGTCCGGCAACTACGGTTGTAATTTCAACTCCCAGATTATCAAGTAAAAACAATAAACCGATTGACCAAATTAAAAAAATTGCTATTGATGTTATTCCCTTAAGCTGCTTTATTCTTTCAACGGCAAACTCTCTTTTTGTCATATAAATATTAAGGGCATACTTAAGTACAGATACAATAACTTTTATAATAATAAAGGTTAGAATAAAAGCCGTTACCATTTTTATGGCATTTGATATTTTGGGGTTTAGAACTAATGTGTTTACCGCAAGAAGAAACGTACCGAAGTAAATTATCGGCATCAAAGATTCTTCAATCTCTTTGACTAAAAAATCATCAAAATCCGTTTTGGTTTTTTCCGACCACTTTTTTAATCTGGATAATATTACTTTTTTAAATATCGTTATAATTATTAATCCGGCTAAAAATATGCCTAAGGCTATAAGGTACTTCTCAAGCGTATTGCCCAAAAAAGATTGGTTAAATATTTTATCCATAATTCCTTTCTAATTTAAATTGAATATTTTTTAATTATTTCTTCCGGTACTCTTACAGGTCTGCCGCTTTTAAGTGATATCATAGTGTAGGTTAAATAACCCAGAGCAGCTATTTTGTTGTTCTCTTTTTTTACAATCCAAAAGTTAACCTTACATTGTGCGCCATTAACCGAGTCCATTTGCGTACGTACAAGAATTTTATCATCAAGATTTAGAGCACGTTTATACTCTATATAAGTTATGCTTACAATCCAATTATATCCAAGTTCCTCAAAATCCTTCATCGACATTTTATATTCATTTATCATTTGGTCATATCTAGCAGCAAGTACATAATCTATATACTTTGTGTTATGCACGTGATTATTGAGGTCAATATCATCGGGGCGTATTGCTATTTCCGATTCAAATATGGAATTCATTTTTACCCGTTAAAATTATAGGAAGTAAATATAATAAATCTTTATCTTTAGTAACTTTCTATTTTGTTTTTCAATCCCACTTTAGTGGGTATAAACAGAGTGATGATTTTAGGGTTTGGAGATAAAACAAGGTTTTTCCTGAAACTAATTTTTTCAGAGGATTTTGCTTTAGTTAATTTTGTTGCATTATGTAGTTGTTATTTTTTCAACATTAGTTATCTAAAATGTTGTGCTTGTGATTATCTAATTATCCAAGATCTCTTTAAATTTATTTTGAAAAGATGAAATAGAATTAACGTTATCGATTATGTGAATAAAAACCGTTCGTTCTTTTTGTGAAAATGGGTAGATTTTCCCCAGAAGTAATCTTTCTGATATTGGTTTATAAAGAGATAAATGTTTTTTTAATGAATTAATGTTAATTCGTTTTAGTGAAACAATATAAAAAATGTTTGTGGTTTTATATTTCTCTTGTTCTTTTGAATGTTTCGCATAATTAATCCCGCTAATTACATCAATTAATGATTTAGTAATTGAATCTTCAACAAAGAGATATAAATTATAAAACTTGTTTTTATCTACAAAAAATATATGAAGTTCAAGCCAGGGGAATGAATATCTCTGTCTTAACTGAACGTCTTTATAGCCTCGTTTTCTCAACATAAATATAGCTTTATCATATATCTTCAGAAACTGTCCTCTTTGAGATAATTTATCAAATAAAAGTTCTTCTTTTTTATTCTTATTTATAATTTTGACCTTTCTTAACAATGGGTTAATCACCTTTTTTATACGTTTTCTTAGTTTATTGCCGAATACCTGATCTGGTTTATTCCAAGAAATAATATTCTTCATTTGGAGATCAAAATGGATTCGATAATTCCCAAATTTATCTTCTTTAGTTTGCTTGAAGTGATCCTTTCTAGAAATGTAAATTACGGGTTTGCCCGAGCCAAAAGCATATCCTGCTTCATAATAAACAGACGGTCTTGCATATGTTAAATCTACTATACAAAAATCTGATTCATCAATTATGCTGAATATTTTATCATCGATATCTTCATTGTGTTCTAATCGATCAACCCGAATAGCTTGAATCTTAAATTCTTTTAATATTCGTTTTATTATTTTGTCATATATTTGATCTACATCTTTGTAGTCAAAGGCACTTGCAATAAAGCACTTCATATTTATTTTTATTTATTTACCAGTAATATAAAAATGATACTTTATTGAACAAAATGGTTTAAAATAGAGGTGGAATATTTTTTACTTTTTAAAAATAAGTTTTCCTTTCAATCCCAGATTAACGCTTATTGAATCACCATTAATAAAATTACCTGCCAATAATTCCTGGGATAAAGGATTTATCAAATATTTTTGAATTGTTCTTTTCAAGGGTCTTACTCCGAACGTTACATCGTAGCCTAACTTAGCAAGCCAATCTTTAGCTTCTTCGTTTACATTAAGTTTAATGTCCTTTTCATCCAGCATTTTTTGTAAATCATTTAATTGAATATCAACTATCAGTTTTATTTCATCCTTTGTCAACGGTTTGAAAAGTACAATTTCATCAACTCTATTTAAAAATTCAGGACGTATGGTTTTTCTTAAAAGATTGGTAAGATCTTCCCTTATATCACCTAAAACATCTTCAAATTTATCCTCAGCAACAGTTTGCAGTTTCTCCTGAATTAAATTTGAACCGAGATTTGAAGTCATTATAATTATAGTGTTTTTAAAGTTTACTGTCCTTCCTTGGTTATCAGTCAGCCTTCCATCGTCTAAAACCTGAAGTAGAATATTAAACACATCGGAATGTGCTTTTTCTATTTCGTCCAATAAAACCACGGAGTATGGACGTCTTCTTACTGCTTCCGTTAACTGCCCGCCTTCTTCATAACCGACGTAACCGGGAGGTGCACCGATGAGTCTTGAAACAGAAAATTTTTCCATATACTCCGACATATCAATTCTAATCATCGAGTTTTCGTCATCGAACAAAAACTCGGCGAGCGCTCTTGCAATCTCCGTTTTACCAACGCCTGTAGTACCTAAAAATATGAAAGAACCGATAGGCCTGCTTGCGTCCTGCAGTCCGGTTCTCGATCTTCTAATTGCATTGGCAACGGCAGAGACCGCATCGTCCTGTCCAATTATTCTTTTATGAAGCTCGTCTTCCAATCTAAGCAACTTTGCTTTTTCACTTTCAAGCATTTTGTTTACAGGGATTCCTGTCCATTTTGCTACTACTTCCGCAATATCCTCGGCATCTACTTCTTCTTTAAGCATCTTTTTGTCTTTCTGTATTTCAGTAAGGCTTTCGGTTTTCTCTTTTAGTTTCTTTTCAAGTTCAGTTATTTTTCCGTACCTGATCTCAGCGACTTTTCCCAAATTTCCTTCTCTTTCAAATTTATCCGCCTCAGTTTTTGCATTTTCAATTTCGCTTTTCATTTTTCTAATATTCTGAATTTTTTCTTTCTCCAGGGTCCAGTGGATTTTCAGTTCGTTCCTTTTTTCTATGTATTGGCTCAATTCTTTCGATAAATCTTTAAGTCTTTTTGTAGACGCTTCATCCTTTTCTCTTTTCAATGCTTCGCGTTCAATTTCCAACTTTTGGATCAACCTTTCCATATTATCCAATTCCTCCGGCATTGAATCTATTTCAATTCTTAACTTGGAAGCCGCTTCATCAACAAGATCAATTGCTTTATCCGGTAAAAATCTATCGGCTATATACCTTTGAGAAAGTTGAGCAGCTGCAATGATTGCAGAGTCAGTAATTCTAACACCGTGATGAACCTCGTATCTTTCCTTTAGCCCTCTTAAAATAGAAATCGTGTCTTCTTCCGACGGTTCGCTTATAAGCACCGGTTGAAACCGTCTTTCCAATGCTGCATCTTTTTCAATGTGTTTTTTGTATTCATCAAGTGTTGTTGCGCCTATTGCATGCAGCTCTCCCCTGGCAAGCGCTGGTTTTAAAATATTTGCTGCATCCATTGAACCAGCAACAGCCCCGGCACCTATCAAGGTGTGAAGCTCATCAATAAATAATATTATTTCTCCGTTTGAAGATTGTACTTCTTTTATAACAGCTTTCATTCTTTCTTCAAACTGTCCTCTGAACTGTGTACCTGCAACAAGAGCGCCCATATCCAAAGCCACAATTTGTTTTGTCTTTAAGTTTTCAGGTACATCTCCGGATACTATTCTGTGAGCAATACCTTCTGCAATAGCGGTTTTACCTACACCTGGCTCACCTATTAAAACAGGATTGTTTTTTGTCCTTCTTGAGAGAACCTGAAATACGCGCCTGATCTCTTCATCTCTGCCGATTACAGGGTCTAACTTTCCGTTGAGTACTTCATCGTTAAGATTTCGTCCGTATTTTTCTAATGCTTTGTAAGTGTCCTCAGGATTTTGAGATGTTACTCTTTGATTTCCCCTTACATCTTTTAATGCACTTAAAATTATATCTCTCGAAATACCGTTATCTCTCAATAATTGTCCGGCTTGTCCTCTCTCTAAAGATAGAGCAAGCAAAATGTGTTCTGTTGAAATATATTCATCTTTTAAAGTCGTTGTTTCTTCAACGGCTGCATCAAAAAGTTTTGCTGTCGCTGGTGACATTTGCTGGCTGCCGATACCCGACCCGTTAACTTTCTGTAACTTTTCAAGCAATTCATTTATTTTAATTTTAACATTATCAACATTACCCCCGGTTTTTTGAAGCAGGGAAAAAGCAATGTTCCCTTTTTCCTGTAACAATGAAGCAAGTAAATGTTCAGGCTCTATAATTTGATTGTTATAGTTCTGTGCAATTTCAATAGCTGATTGAACAATTTCTTGTGCTTTTACAGTTAACCTGTTAAAATTAAATCCCATTTAAATTACCCTTTATCCTTTTATACCTTTTGCTTTAATATACCACTCACTTGATTCCACAAGCAGCTTGTTTATGTTTTTTACAAGTTGGTGAGGATCAACCAAGTTGCCTTCCAATAATAATGCGGACTCAAACATTTCTTCAACTACATTCGTTATGTATTCATCTTTTGAATTTACTTTAAATGCTTTAAGCAAATTCCTTATTAAAACGTGATCTTTATTTATCTCAAATATTTTTTTTAGATTTCCTACCTCTTGGTTGGTTAATCTTAACATTTTTTGCATTTGCGCAGACATAGCGTCATCTGGATTGACCAATAAAGAAGGGCTGCTTGACAGTCTCTTCGATTCCATTACTTCGGTTACTTTATCGCCGAGTATATCTTTTATTCTTGCAAGTAAGCTGTCAAAATGTTTTTCATCATCTTTGTTTAGTTCTTCAAGCTTTTCTTTTTTCTTTTCGACATCTTTAAAATCATTTAACTTTTTTAAGTCAGTGCTGTCAACAGATTTAAATTCAAAGTCTTTATATTTTCTAATTGAATTTATTACAAATTCATCTATCGGATCATACAGATATAAAACCTCCAGTCCTTTGTTTTTAAATATTTCTAAATGGGGATCAACTTCAATAGAATTTCTACTGTTACCTATCACGTAATAAATCTCTTTTTGACCATCTTTCAACCTGCTAACATAATCTTCAATTGATGTTAGTTCCTTTTCGTCTTTATCATTTGATGAATTAAATCTTAATAATTTTAAATACTTTTCCTGGTTTGTGAAATCAGTATAACCCATTTTGAAAACTCTATTATGCTCGTTCCAAAACTCAGCATACTCTTCAGGTTTATTCTCAGCTTTTTTAAGAAGAAAATTTAAAATCTGTCCTGTTACATTATTTGTTATTTTATTAAAGACAACATTTTCCTGAAGAGTTTCTCTCGAAATATTTAACGGCAGGTCTTCTGATTCGACGACACCTTTAACAAAGCTTAAGTACTCAGGCAGTAATTCTTTGTTTTGATGTTGAATCAAAACCCTTTTAACATAAAGATCAAGTCCATAATTTTCGCGGTTAAATCCAAAAAAGTCTGTGTTCTTTTTAGGAATAAACAGCAGGCTGTTATATTGAATGGGTGCGTCCACATTATTATGAATTACTCCAAAAGGTTCTTCGTTATCATAAGTTAAATATTTATAAAACTCACTGTACTGTTTTGGTTTAACATTGCTTTTTCTTTCTCTCCAAACTGCAGGCATTGTGTTTATTTTTTCTTTATCAAAAAAGATGGGAAACTGAATAAAGTTAGAGTGTTTTTTTATTACAGATTCGAGCCTGTACTTTTCGGCAAATTCTTTTGCATCATCTTTTAAATGAATCTCAATTGATGTTCCTCTTTTTAATTTTTCATCAATTTCTTTTATTTGATATGTACCTAATCCGTTAGAGCTCCATTCAACTGACGCATCATCTTTTCTGAATGATCTTGTTTTAATTATAACTTTTTCGGCAACCATGAATACAGAATAGAAACCGATGCCGAATTTTCCGATTATATTATTTACATTGTTTTTACTTTCGGTTAATTGTTTTAAGAATTCAGCAGAACCTGATTTTGCAATGGTACCGATATCTTTCATAATTTCTTCTTTGTTCATTCCAATACCGGTATCTGATATTGTCAATGTGTTTTTCTTTTCATCAAAATTAATTTTTATTTCTAATGGTGCTTTTTTATCAATAAAATCAGTGCCTTTAGTGGATTCAAAGCGAAGTTTATCCAAAGCATCGGAAGCGTTCGAAATTAATTCACGTAAAAATATATCTCTGGTTGTATAAAGTGAGTGAGCTAAAATATCAAGAAGTTGTTTAACTTCTGCTTTAAATTTATATTTTTTTGTTTTTGTATCTACTGAACTCATTTTTCAATTCTCCGGTTTTTATCAAATGCAATAAAGGGCAACTATAATAGTTACCCTTTATTATTTATTATTTTTCTAAGAGACTTAGCTAACCTTTATTTCAATTTCTTTCGGTTTAACTTCATCAGCTTTGGGTATTGTAATAGTTAATTGACCGTTTTTAAATTGTGCATCAATTTTGTCTTCTTTAATCTTAACAGGGAGTACGAAAGAACGATAATATTTTCCGAACATTCTTTCAACCTTATGATACTTGGTGTTTTTTTCTTTGTTTTCCTGTTTTTTTTCACCGCTGATTGTTATTTGTCCGTCTGTAAAGGAAAGTTTAACATCCTTTTTTTCGATTCCCGGTAAATCAAGTTTTACTTCATATTTGTCATCATCTTCAGAAATATCAGCAAGTGGTGACCAAACTGCACTTTCATATGCATTTTCTTCTGCCCTGCTTATTCCAAATTTGTCACCAAATGTACTAAACAATCTGTTAAACTCTCTTTCAAGATTAAATAAGTCACTTGTTGGATTCCATTTTATTAGTGTCATGGCTGACCTCCTTATTTTTATTTATTATTAATTTTTTTCAACACTTAATAACCAATTTGTGTGCCAAGCTGTAAATATCATCATATCTTCTTTAATTATAATGAGTTAATAGCCCTATGAAAATAAATAGCTCCCTTGTCATTATGTCATAATTATAACTATTTTTTGTATTCATATGTACAAATATTCTTTTTTGTATGACATATTAGCAATGCAGATTTGTTGGTTGAATCTGTGGCCTCAACAATTTCTTGTTTTTTCTATGAAAATTAGATATTTTTGCAAGTTTATAATTTCATTTTTTTGTAATGAATAAAATTCAAACAGACGATACGATTGCAGCAATTGCTACCCCTACAGGTGTTGGTGCAATTTCAATAATTAGGGTTAGCGGTCCATTTGCTGTTTCTTCAACTGACACAATTTTCTCAGGCAAATCGAAATTGATTGATTCACATACTCATACTATTCATTACGGAAATATTCTAGACTCAGATAATAATATTGTTGATGATGTGCTGGTTTCTGTATTTAAAACTCCTAATTCTTATACGGGTGAAGACAGTATAGAAATAAGCACGCACGGAAGTTCTTTTATTACACAAAAAATTATAAAACTTTTATTAGAAAATAATGTCCGCCTTGCCGAGCCTGGAGAATTTACAAAAAGAGCTTTTTTAAACGGCAGAATAGATCTTGCTCAAGCGGAAGCTGTTGCTGATGTAATAAATTCAAGAACAGAGGCTTCACTAAAGGGTGCTCGCAATCAGCTAGATGGTCTTCTTTCACAAAAGGTACAAAGCTTAAGAGAAATGCTTATCAACACATCATCGCTTGTAGAATTAGAATTGGATTTTGCAGAAGAAGATGTTGAGTTTATCCAGTTTGATGAATTACAAAAAAGAACTGATTCTATTATTAAAGAAATCGATTTACTATTAAATTCATATTCATTCGGAAAAGTTGTGAGAGATGGCGTAAACGTTGCTTTGGTGGGGTTGACGAATGTTGGAAAATCTTCTTTGCTAAACTACGTTCTAAAAGAAACCAGGGCAATAGTAAGTAAAATCCCCGGAACTACCCGTGATGTAATAAGGGAAGAAGTTTCAATTGATGGAATATTATTCAGGCTTTATGATACCGCCGGTATTCGTGTTTCAGAGGATGAAATTGAAAAAGAAGGTGTGATAAGAAGCAGGGAAGTGATAAAAAATTCAGATTTAATTCTTTTTATAAATGACGTTGAACAAAATTATCCGGATGATTTGTTTGAAGAGTTAAAAATACTAAACAAACAAGAAAATATTATTAATGTGTTAAATAAAATTGACCTGAACAAAGAAGCAAAAATAAAATCCGATATTAAAGTGTCAGCTTTAACCGGCGAAGGTATAAGCGATTTATTTAATCTAATGAAAACAAAAGTTTTTGGGAGTTCAAATTATAGCGAGAAAAATGCTGTCGTTTCAAACTTAAGACATTACAACTGTTTAAAGAAAGCCAAAGAATCTTTAATGGATGCAAATAATTCAATATCATCAAAAATGAGCGGTGAGTTTATAGCAGTGGATCTGCGTAATGCTGAAAATAACTTGGGTGAAATAATCGGAGAGGTTACTTCTGATGATATTCTTAACAATATTTTCACAAAATTTTGCATCGGAAAGTGAGTTTAATTAAGAATTATGAATTATGAATTATGAATTAAAAAAAATTTAAGTTATTTAAGTATATAAAGCAATATTGTTCAAATAAAATGTCTATTGCTTATAAAGAAGCAAGAGAAACTAACTATTTAACTGGAATAGAGGAAATTAATAAACTTCTATCTTAAATAAAAAAATCAACGAAAGAGAAGTAAAATGTTTCACGTGAAAATATAATTCTTAATTTCTCACATTTGGTGAACCAGTTTCACGTGAAACTAAGTGAAAAGCTTAAATATGAATCATTTTGACATAATTGTTATTGGTGGTGGACACGCTGGCCTGGAAGCTGCTGTTGCTTCGGCAAATATGGGCTGTTCGGTTGGACTGCTTACAATGGATAAGTATGCAATTGGAAGAATGTCTTGTAACCCTGCTATAGGAGGCACAGCAAAAGGACATTTAGTGAGAGAGGTTGATGCTTTAGGCGGTGTAATGGGTAAGATTGCAGATAAGACTGGTATTCAATTCAGAATGCTGAATAAATCGAAAGGACCTGCTGTTTGGTCTCCAAGGTGTCAATCAGACAGAAAATTATATTCAGAGGAAGCGTATAATATAGCAAGCTCTACAAATAATTTATCAATTGTTGAAGCTAATATTACGAGTTTTTTAATCGAAAATAAAAAAATAGTTGGTGTTATTACAATTGATAATAAAGAATTTAGTTGTTCTGCATTAATTCTTTCATCGGGTACGTTCTTAAATGGAAAAATGCATACTGGGTTAACATCTACCAAGGGAGGAAGATTTGGTGAACAACCGGCAACAGGTATCACTCAATCGTTAATTGATCTTGGGTTTGAATCAGGTAGGCTTAAAACCGGAACACCACCCAGGTTAAAAAAAGATTCAATTAATTGGGATGTTTTGGAGGTACAGCCGGGAGATGAAAACCCTCAACCTTTTTCTTATTCTACAGATATTTCCAAATTTCCTTTTTTACCTCAGTTAAGTTGTCACATTACATATACCAATATGAATGTCCATAAAATTTTGGAAAAAGGATTTGAGCAATCGCCAATGTTTACTGGAAGAATTAAAGGAATCGGTCCAAGATACTGCCCGTCAATTGAAGATAAAATCGTAAGATTTGCAGATAAAGAAAGACACCAGCTTTTTCTTGAACCTGAAGGATTAGACAGCGATCAAATTTATGTAAATGGTTTTTCTTCGTCTCTTCCGGCAGAAATTCAATTTGAAGCTCTTACCAATATTAAAGGTTTAGAAGAATGTGAAATGCTAAGACCCGGTTACGCAGTAGAATATGATTTTTTCCCTCCTCACCAGGTTGATCTTACATTAGAAACAAAGCTGATTGAAGGGTTGTACTTTGCAGGACAAATAAACGGAACATCAGGATACGAGGAAGCTGCAGCACAAGGTATTGTAGCTGGTATAAATGCAGCCAACAAGATACAAGGAAAACCTGATTTCGCTCTAAAAAGAAATGAAGCTTACATCGGTGTTTTAATTGATGACCTTGTTAACAAATCAACCGAAGAACCTTACAGAATGTTTACATCAAGAGCTGAATATAGATTGCTGTTACGCCAAGATAACGCCGACAGGAGACTATCAAGTTATGGATTTAATTTTAATTTAATCGATGAAAATGAAAATAAAAAAATTGCTGAGCGTGAAATATTAATTAATGAGTGCATTAAATTATTTCACAAAATAAAAATTCACGCAAGGGATGTTAATAAACTATTGAAGAAAAAGGATTCACCTTTAATAGATTCTACCGGATCAATAGCTAAATTAAGTAAGCGTTCAGAAATAAATTTGATAGATCTTGTGCAGTTTGTTGATGTTAACAAATATAAAATTGTTAAGAAATTATTAAGTGATAAAATTGCTTTTTACCAGGTTGAAATAGAATTAAAGTATGAGGGGTATATTAAAAGACAGTATGAGCTTATCGATAAATTTGAAAAATATGAGTCCGCGAATATTCCTTTAAGCTTAAACTATTTAACATTAAATGCTTTGTCGGCTGAAGGGAAAGAAAAATTAAATCGAATAAAACCTCGTTCTATTGGGCAGGCTTCACGTATCTCGGGAGTAACTCCTTCAGATATTTCTATATTATTAGTATATTTAAAAAAGTAAATATTTAATTTTAATATGATTAACGTTCAAAATAAATACCAAAAAGAATTGTCAAATTTTTATTGGGAAAACAACATAAACGGCGATGTAATGAAAATTCAGCAACTCGCCTTTTTTGCTGAATTAGTGGTCGAAAAAAACAGGCAAATTAATTTAATATCCCGTAAAGACATTGACAATATTATAGAAAAACACGTTTTCATTTCATCTTTTATCGCAAAGTATATTCCTGAAAAATGTACGGATTTTATTGATATTGGAACAGGCGGAGGTTTTCCAGGTATTCCTTTGGCTATTACGCGACCTGAGCTAAGGGGTGTGCTTGTTGATTCCACCGGTAAAAAAATTGATGCCGTTAGAGGTTTTGTCAACAAGCTTAAATTAAGCAACGTTCAAGTTGAAAATGACCGGGTTGAAAGCCAGGAGTTTATTGCAAAATACTCAAACAAATTTGATTTGGTTGTAAGTCGTGCCAGTGTACCTTTAATTATTCTCTTTAGATATTTTCTGCCTCTTATAAAAGAAAAAGCTTTTTTGGTTTGTGTTAAGGGCGGTAATTTAGAATCTGAATTCCAAAAAGCAGAAATGAAATATAAAGCTTATATAAAGAAATCAACAATTTTCGATCTATCATACAAGCCTTCAAACGTAAGAAATCAAAATGGGAAAAAGCTGGTTCTGCTGGAGCTTCATAAATGAGTTCCGATAATAAATTAAAAAATTTATTTAACGAACTTAATAATTTACCCACAGAAAAAAGAAATAATAACTCTATGAATATCGATGTGGCTTTGACCTCAGAGATATTAAAAATAATAAACGAAGAGGATAAAACCGTTCCTTTCGCTATCGAAAAAGAATTACCTTACATTGAAAAAGCCGTTGACTTAATTGTTCACTCACTAAAAAATAGTGGGCGTCTTTTGTACTTTGGCGCAGGAACAAGCGGAAGATTGGGCGTGCTTGATGCCGTTGAATGTCCGCCAACTTTCGGTACACCCGATGGCTTAATAGAAGGTTTTATAGCTGGTGGAAAAGAAGCTATGTTTAAAGCGCAAGAAGGAGCAGAAGACTTTGAAGAAAACGGGAGTCTGGCTGTAGATAAAGCTTCTGTAACAAAAAAGGATGTTGTCTGCGGAATTGCGGCAAGTAGAAGAACGCCCTACGCAATAGGAGCCGTAAAAAGAGGGAAAGAATTAGGAGCTTCAACTGTTTTTATTTCATGTAATCCAAGAGATCAGTTTAACATAATGGAAGTTGACATTGCTATTTGTCCTTATGTTGGACCCGAAGTTATTATGGGCTCAACAAGGATGAAAAGTGGTACTGCACAAAAATTAGTTTTAAATATGCTAACAACTGCCTCTATGATAAAGTTGGGAAAGATATATGAAAATATGATGATCGATCTTCAAATATCAAATCAAAAACTTATTGAAAGATCAAAAAAAATAGTAATTACAATTACGGGTGTAAGCTACGATGAAGCTACAGATTTTTTGAAAAAAGCTGGAGGTCATGTTAAAACAGCATTGGTTATGATATTAGCAAAAGTAAATTATAAGGAAGCAAAACAAAGATTAGAAAAAGCTGACGGTTTTGTTAGAAAGACAATAAACAATTAATTATTAATATATTTCTTTTTGTCATTAAACCGATATTATTACCATATATGTTATATATAAATTGAACAAAAAAAAGTTAATTTATTTACACATTTATGAAATTTAAATTCTTTTTTCTTCTTCTCATTTTAAACATCACTACATTTAATAATTTTGCCCAAGTCGGCGATGATTTATCAAAGTTTATAAATATGGGGAAGAAAATAATTTCAGCCCCTATAAATTTTGATTCCGGGGACATTCTAAACCTTACACTTGTTACAGCCGCTACAGCTGGTTCGTTTTTCCTTGACAACACAGTCAGACAGTGGGCGCTTCACAACAGAAGTAATTTTAACGATAACCTGTTTAACGCAGATAATAATTCTAATCTATTTATAGCAAGCAGTGTTATAGGTATTTATGGGTACGGACTTGTTTATAAAAATGATAAAATTAGAACTCTAGGGCTCCAACTGGCAGAAGCTACTTTTTATGCAAGTGGTATAAATTTTATTTTCAAATCCTTATTCGGTCGTACCAGACCCTTGATAAATAACGGACACAAAAATTTTGATCCACTCAAATTTTCATTTAATCAAACATCTTTACCTTCCGGACATTCGACCCTTGCTTTTGCTTTTTCTTCCGTTATGGCTCATCAAATTGATAATATGTTTTGGAAAGTTGGGTGGTACAGTGTCGCTTCTTTAGTAAGTGTGGGTAGGGTTTACAGCGATAAACACTGGGTTTCCGATGTTATACTGGGAAGTGCTATTGGTTATTTTGTCGGTAGATTTGTACTCAACAACCAAACTGATGATGATAATGATTTGACTGAAACAAAAAAGAAAAAAATAATCTATTCTTTGGGTCTAAAATATTATAACAACCAATCAATATATTCTTTAAATTTTGGATATTCATTTTAATCAGTTATTAACTCCCAAAAGTTATGCCCTCTATTAATTTAGAATCTAATTATTTCAATACAAGTTTTATCAAATTGTTAATAAAAACAGTAGAGGATAAAGCTGCTTTAAAAGAAAACATTTTTGCATCTCCTTTGTTTGGTTCTGCAAAAGCACTATTCATTTCACAAATTTCTAAAAAGGTAAATCAAATTATGGTTCTTTTACCTGACAGCAAAAGTGTAAAAGAACTGAATGTAGAATTGAATGTGCTTGGTGTTTCAAAAATCATAATATTAACAGAATTTACCGGCGATGCAATTCAGGAAAAACTTACTCAAATAATTAAGAATGATTCTTTTATTATTCTCTCTACTTATGATATTTTAAGATTGGAACTACCCATAAAAGAAACAATTGAACGTTCAACAACGCAAATTCAAATCGGTGCAGACCTTTCATTTGACGATTTAATTGAATATTTAGACTTGCTTAATTATCAAAAAGATAAATTCGTAGAAGCGCAGGGAAGTTACGCTCAAAGAGGATCTATAGTTGATTTTTGGTCGTATAGTGAACACAACCCTGTTCGACTTGAATTTGACGGAGATTTCTTGGAATCAATCCGTTATTTCAATCCCGACAGTCAGCGTTCTATTGAAGTTGTGAAAGAAACTACTCTTGCCGGTGCTTTCACTGATAATCTCATCTCGGCAACGGAGTCTGACGTAAAATCTGATGGAAAAAACGAATTAATAAAAAATAAAAAATCAAATATTTTTGACTATCTATCCTCGCCGGTTGTTTTATGCTCTGAGTATGATATTAAAAATGCGAGTAGTAAAAAAATTAATTTGTTCAACACATATTCGGAACAAGAACCAAAAAAAATAATAGACACTAAATTTGAGACTTTTGATTTTGAAAATGAAATAGTCGAAGATATTATATTAAATGTTGATGCCGAAAATGATTTACCTGAAAAAAGTATTGACATAAATGAATTTGAAAACGTACAATGGATAATTGAGCAGGAATTAAAATCATCAGAAGATAGAATTGATTTAGCAATTTCCGAAGCTTTTACAATAAACGGAAATTATAAAATTCTCTCACAGTCTTTAATTAACTATGCCCAAAAAAGTTTTGACATACTCATCACTTCCGAAAACGAACTTCAGACTCAAAGGTTGAAAGACCTTCTTTCCGAACTGGACAATCGCATTGCTGATTTAATCGAAACAGGAAAAATTAAAATAATTTCGCTAGCTATTAAAGAAGGCTTTATTTTAAAGAATGAAAAATATCTGTTGCTAACCGATTATCAGATCTTTAATAAACCTTACCGGACACAACTACCTGCAAACCGCAAATACAAAAAATCAAAAACAAATAAAATCTCTTCAATTACAAAGGGGGATTATGTTGTACACGAAGATTACGGGATAGGTAAATACCTTGGCTTGGAAACAATCGATATCGGAAACGTAAAACAAGAATCAATGAAGATTTTGTATAAAGAAGATGGTGTGGTTTATGTTAATTTAAATTATCTAACATTAGTTAAAAGATATTCTTCAAACGAAAATTTGAAACCCACTCTTTCCGCACTGGGCACCGGTGAGTGGAATAACACGAAAAGAAAAACCAAAAAGAAAATTAAAGAAGCTGCAAGAGAATTAATAGAACTTTACGCTAAAAGAAAAGCAACCAAGGGGTTTAACTTTAGCCCCGACACTATTTGGCAGAAAGAGTTGGAAGCTTCTTTTATGTACGAAGACACACTCGATCAGACTAAAGTAACCGCCGAAGTAAAAGAAGACATGGAAGCAGATAACCCAATGGATAGGCTTGTCTGTGGCGATGTTGGTTTCGGTAAAACAGAAATTGCCATAAGAGCTGCTTTTAAAGCGGTACAAGACGGAAAACAAACTGCCGTACTTGTTCCCACAACAATTCTTGCTGAGCAGCATTACAACACATTCATAGACAGGTTATCGCAATTCCCTGTTCGTGTTGATGTTATATCGCGCTTTCAATCAAAGAAAAAGCAAAATGAAATTATTAAAGATTTAATAACCGGCAAAGTTGACATAGTTATTGGAACACACAGGCTGATATCAAAAGACGTGCAATTCAAAAACTTAGGTCTTTTAATTATTGATGAAGAACATAAATTCGGTGTTAAGGCAAAAGAAAAACTTCGCTCGTTAAAAATAAATGTTGATACCCTTGCAATGACCGCCACACCAATCCCGCGAACATTAAATCTTTCGCTTTTGGGCGCCAGGGATTTATCAATAATTGCAACACCTCCGCCAAACAGACAACCGATAAACACAAAAGTTTTTACGTTTGATATTCTTAAAATTAAAGAATGGGTTTTTAATGAGCTGAAAAGAAACGGACAAATTTATTTGGTTCACGACCGCGTTAACTCAATAGATAAATTGGCCGACTATATCAGAAAATATATGCCTGATGTTAAGGTTGCGGTTGCTCACGGACAGATGAAACCCTCGCTGTTGGAAGACGTAATCCACGGTTTTATGAACAAAAAATTTGATATGCTTATTTCAACAAAAATAATTGAATCCGGGATTGACATACCAAATGTAAACACAATTATAATAAACAGAGCAGACAGGTTCGGTTTGGCAGAACTTCATCAACTGCGCGGAAGAGTTGGAAGATCGGACAGGCAGGCTTATGCTTATTTTATTGTTCCGTCACTTTCCGGAATTACTAAAAAAGCCTTAAGGAGATTACAGGCTATTGAAGAATATACAGAGATAGGCGCAGGTTTCAATCTTTCTATGAGGGATATGGAAATAAGAGGTACCGGAAATTTATTGGGAACTGAACAAACAGGTTTTATAAACAATGTCGGTTTTGAACTGTATATGAAATTAATAAACGAAACTGTAGAAGAGTTAAAATATCAAGAATTTAAAGAGATATTTAAGGAGTTACCGAAGACAGAAGAAAAAACCGATCCTAAAATTGATACTTATTTTGAAATAGGAATCCCAAAAACATATATGCCGGAACAAAAAGACAGGCTTAATTTTTATACATCTTTTTTCTCAGTAGAAAGCATAAAAGAAATTGAAGATATAAAAGAAGAGCTGCTTGATAGATTTGGCCCAATGCCTCTATTGGTTAAAAGATTAATCGCAATTTCATACTTAAAATATTACGCATCCTATGCATTGTTTGAAAGAGTAAATATGCAGAGAGAAAGAACTATAATTATTTTACCAAAAGGTGACCGGGAAGAATATTATAAATTTAAGTTTGTTGAAATGATGCGTTTTATTCTGGATAAATACAAAAACACTATTTCGTTTAAGCAGGATAAAGACATAATGAAATTGATAATCACAAACAATTATGAATCTCCCGAAGTATTGCTTACCTTTCTGATAAATTTTTGTAATGAAGTTATTGACTTGTTCAACATTAAAGAAGATGTGGAAAAAACAGGCACTTAAATATTGTAATATAAATTGACAGTTTGCTGAGTTTAATCTATTTTTAAATAAATTATATGGGATTACTTATGGGTAAAGTAAAGTTCCTGGATAAAGTTAGTGCGGAGGAAATAAAAGCTTTCATAAACAATCTTGCCAATAATCATCGCGTTTCGTCTTCTACTAAAAATCAGGCTTTGCAGATAATTTTATTCCTATATACTATCCCATTATATTATTTTAAAGATATGTTATTAAATTGGTTAGAAAAAATTCTTACTTGTCCGCTAACTGGCGGAATTAACAGCCGAATTGACTTATAGGAATTCGGCATAAGTAATAGTTAGCACACGAGGTTAAAATATGATAACAATTACTGAATCAAATTTGTATTGGAATTTTTTTCTTGCTCTTGAAAAGGATTTGAATAATGTCTCAAGATATATCGAGTTTAGCGAAAGTAATTGGGATACGTATTCTATAGAACTTGTTCGACTTCTATTGACAGTATCATCAGAAGTTGATGTATTGTTAAAGGAGCTGTGTTTACTGCTAGATACAAACTCAAATGCAAATAATATTAATGATTATAAAACTCGAATAAAATCAAAGCTTCCTGCATTCATAGAAGAAAAAGTATTTATAAATCGCTATGGTCTAAACTTTAAACCATGGAGTAATTGGCGTGGCAATGATAATCCGATTTGGTGGTGTTCTTATAATCATGTAAAACATAAAAGAAACCAATTTTATAAAGATGCTAATCTTAAAAATATTTTAAATGCTTTCGGAGCTTTATTGATTACCAATCTTTATTACTATAAAGCAAAATTTGAAAAAGAAGAGAATACAATTTTCATTTGTCGTGATGTTATGCGGAAATTACAACCTGAATCTGAGTTGTTAACATTAAATGGAGATTACTATTATTCTACCTTGATTGTCTAAAAGTGTGCTAACAAGTGCCTCATGCCGAAAACTTTTTTCACATTCGGCTTTTATGCAGTTATAATGTTTGTAGTTTCGTTTCGGGTTTGTTGTTTAGCGTAGTTTGTAAATGTAAGTTTGTTCTAAATAAAAAGTTGTTTAATAAATGTGGCATTGTTTTTCTGGGTGAACGGGTGAAAAGCGACGCCGTTAGGCTTAAATAAAACAATATGATTAAACGATACAAAATAACTGAGTTTATAAATAAAAGTTTTCGCGATGTAGCCGATTGCGATTACATCAATGCAAGGAGTTGCTATAAAATTGACTTGATAGATCAATTTTTGTGGTCTTCCCTCCAATCAATTGAAAAATATTTGAAGGCAATTATTCTTTATCACGATGGTAATACAAAAACAATAAACCACAATTTAAACAAGGCGGTTAAGTTAATCGAAGTTATTCCAAAGATTGATTGGAGTTTTATAAGCCCACTTAAAAATTATTTTGCATACTTAACAGATTATGGATGTGATAGATATTTTATAAAGCCAAGTGGCACGCAAGGCACTGAATTATTAAACTTAGATCATGCTGTATGGACTATTAGAAGATATTGTCAAGATTTTCAGTTAATTGAATTTGACACAAAGAATAATTTCAACTTTGATGAATATCTTGAACATTTATCTAGTGACAAGCTAAGAAAGAAGCCACATACATTCAGCCTTTTTTATCCTGGCTATTTAGAATTGGTTCTTAGATCTAATAATAATTCTGAACTACGTAGTATCTTAATTTGGAAAAATTCTTATTATGGCTTATATAAAAAACATAGATTTAATTTCAAACAAAGATTATCTGGGAAAACTCCAAGCCATTATTCTTTTCCAGATATATTTAATTGGGTAGATAAACGAGTTATACTTCCAAAATCTGTCAAAAAATATTTCTCAGATAATAAAGATTGTCAACCAAAATATTCTGGTATTTTGAGATATTAATTTATCTTTAAGCCTAACCAGCCGCTCAAGACCGACCGCCGAAACGGTTTGAGATATGTGCAATTTGGGGGTTTATGTTTTTTGTTCGGTATTCTGTTAAGCGTAGTTTATGTATGTAAGTTAGGTCGTTGCCCGTGTGGTGGAATTTACGGGCGGCTACAAATTATTAAATTGGTTGCAAGTAAGTCATTGCTGTGCTTCGACAAGCTCAGCATAAATTATGGGCGGCGGCTTAGCGGCAACGCCTTTAGGTGCTAAAAAAATATGACAATTCTACATCATCGTATTACTTAATAAATAAACTTGGAATGAAAATAATAAACAAAATATTTCATCCATTCTGGAAACTATTGCTTTATGTACCTCCTTTTATTTATGGATGGTTTGCATTCATTCGTGACGAGTTTTTACCTGAAGATATTAAGAATAAACTTATTTTATCTTCTGTGATTGATATGATCGATTGGTATTGGTGGGTTATAATAGGTCTATTTCTATTTTCTGTGATAACATTGATAATGCCTATGAATTTTATAAAACATCATCAAATAAGTGATAAAAAGTTAAGTGCAAAGGAAATCAATATAAGACTAACAGAAAGACCGCATAAATGTTCCTATTGCGATTACTCATATTTAATAACACCAAAAAAGATCGAACCAAATACAAATTATTTAGTAATGGATGCTAAATGTCCTAAGTGTGGCAACACTGAACGTGTAATGAAATTTTATAAAGGATAATATAATATCGCACTCAACCAGCTTTTCCACCCGACCGCATTTTTAATGCGGCATTGTTCAAGTTTTTGAGTTTGGTTAAAAAGGTAGGCATTGCAAGTAAGTTTGTTTTATTAAATTAAGTTGTTAATAATTATTGGCTGTGGCTTTTTATCCGGCATCGCTTTTCTGGGGTGCCGGTTATTTTCTACGCCGTTATAAAGCTTAAATATGTCTGAAGATCATAAAAATAAAGGAGATATGGCGAGGAATATGTAAATGAATTAGCATACAATTCATTTATTAAATTCTGGTGTTTTCCTAATCCAAAAGATGAAAATGGAGATAAAAAAGAAATATGTGATTTACTTATTCTGTTTGATGATATATGCATAATAATTTCAGTAAAGAATTATTCTTTTAAAGGAGATCACAAACGATATTTTAAAAAGACAATTGACAAAGCTATTAAGCAAATTTATGGTGCAGAGAGAAAATTATTTAATTCATCTTACAAAATAACTTTCGTTCATCCTGAGCGTGGTAATTATAATTTTAATCCAGAAGAGTATAAAAAAATATTTAGACTGATAATTAATCTTGGTGAAGGAGAACTTTTTTATATCATTGGATCAGATGAAGTGAATAAAGAATTTATTCATATTTTTAACAAAGATGCATTTGAAACAATTTTTCTCGAATTGGATACCATTTCAGACTTCGTAGAATATATCGAGAAAAGAGAAAAATTATTTAAAAGAAAAGATGTTGTGGCTCTTTCGGCTCCGGACGAAGATTATACTCCAGATGCTAATATAGAATTTCTTAATTTTTCCAGTCGTAGAGATACTCAAAATAAAAAGTCAATTACCATTACTGGATCCGAAAAAGACCTTTTAGCGCACTACTTTCATTTTAATAGAGACTTTAGTTCTTCAATAAAATCTGATGAATATACTGGAATGTGGTTGGATTTAGAGGGTGAATGGGATGAATTTGTTGAATCAAAAAAAGTTATAGCGAAAAAAGATGAAGATAAGATTAGTTATTTTATTGATGATTTGGTGAAAAATGAAATTATTATTTTAGAGAATGGTGATCAAATTGCCAAAATACTATTATCATTTAATAGATTTGAAAGAAGATTGATTGCTAAAACATTTTATAATTTTTATGAAAAATACGGGTCGTCCGCTTCCAGAAAAAATTATATGGCTAAAAGATACACGGAAATTAAAGATTGGGGAATAGTTTTTTTTATTTATTCAGATACAATTACTGATGAAATTACAGAATATGCAATGGAATTGGCAATTGATGGTTTTTCTCATTGGAAAAAATTCAAAATGAAAAAAATGTTCTGTCTTGCTGTAAGAAATAAAATGACACAGTTTAAATTTATGTATAAAGAAATTACGCCTTTCTCAAAAGAGAAACTACAGCAATTGGAATTAGATTGTAAAAATTTGAATTGGTTCCAAAATATTAAAACGATCCCATTTAGTGAGCAAGAATATCCTAAATAAAAAGCTTTATAACCAGCAAAGCAAATCGACCACCGTAACGGTGCGGCATTTTGGAACATTTAGTGTGATCGTTATTAGGTCTAAATTGCTTTTTGGTT
>JACZTL010000024.1 GCA_022573715.1 Bacteroidota bacterium | reverse complement strand
TATAAACTTTTGATTGCAACGTGATTTTTCGATAACGATTAAAGTGTGCTTCCTCATCAAGTTCTATAATTTTTCCATCAACAATAAAATCATAACCACCAACTCTAATAGGTATTTCGTCAAGTATACCACCTAATAGCCGATAGATTTTAACACATTTATCATAAAGGTTTGAATCGGCAATTTCTTTTAATGTTGGTTTCTCATATTTTTGATTATCAATTGAAGTTGTAAAAAGACTTAACATTTTTAAGAAATTCTTTTCTCTTGTTTTAGCCATATTAGCACTCCTTTACATTTTGCATATAACGGTGTTGCCGCTAAGCCGCCGCCCAGAGCAGCAATGCTTAACTTGCAACCAATTTTATAAATGTGTAGCCGCCAGTAAATTGCTTTGCACTGGAGGCGACGCTTAACATTTACAACCTACTTAGAACAAAATGCCGAACGAAAAACGTAAACTTAAAATTGAACTCAGCCCAAACCGATTCGGCGTCCGGTTGATTTGCTGGTTATAACACACTCCTTTCTAATTCAATTAGCAATACTCAATTCATTATCAATAAATTTTTTTAAATCAGGCCACCAAAAATTTTCAACATCAGTATCATCTGGAATTGACATATTTCTATTTTCTCTTAATCTTCGATCAGGAGGTGTCAACTTTATTGATCCCCAATATGGTTGGACTTTGACACTTTCAGGAACCATCGGATTTTCATAAAGAATATCAACATTGCCATCAATTACCTCATCACCTATTCTTACCCAACAATGATCCCAACGGAATATTTCCTTACCGGAATCAAAATACATAGCCGTGCCCATTTTAATTTTTGAAGGTAATTTTAAATATTCTAATGCACGACTCAATAAAATCGCGAACTGAATACACATCTCTGAACGACCAGCTAGGTTCTCATCAACTAAAAGTGCAACTTGATCAATTAATTTAGACCGATTTTTTTGTTCTAGTAAATTTGATTTATCAATTAAATTTGAAGAAGGAACCGGACGTTTTCCGTTTTTTTTCTCCTCTCTAATTTTATTAACAATCTCCCTAAATTCATTTGGAAGTAATTCTAGATATTCTTCAGCAGTCATATTTTCAGCCGGAGATATTTCTCTCATAGAATAATCCTTATGTGTGTTATAACGGCGACGCAAATAACTTATCCGCCCCAAAGATCAGTGACAAGTAAACAATGAATTTATTATTTAATTAGCTGTGTTTAATTTGTTTTGCAAACACGGCGACAAATTTCAAATTACTGCTCTAGCCTCAAACAGAATACCAAACGAACAACGTAACGATCAAAACCAAACAAAAGCCCAACCGTTGTAAGCGGCCGGCTTGAGCGGCTGGTTAACAAGCATTGCCTAATTCTATAAGTTTACTCTAATTCTTTGTTTCTTGGATAATCATTTTCTTCTGATTTCACAATTTTAAGTTTATTTTTCTTAACAAGAATAATTCTGGGATGATTCATCATTGGATAAATATTTGGTTCTTGAAACTTCCCTGTAATCTTACCCAAGGTAAGATTTTGAATACAAATTAATAAATCTCTTACTGCAATTTGTTGAGCCCCAACTAATTCAAAATCTAAGCTGTCAACTATTTCATCAAACCTTTGTTTGTCAAAATCTAATTTATCTTCTTTTGTTGAAACTGATTCAAGATTAAAATAAAGTTTAATATGTTTTCTTTTTAAATAATTTCTAATTTCTTTTGTCTCTGGAAGCAGAGTTTCATATTCCCCAAGTTTTGAGATAAACTTTGGGTCTAAAAATATTTTCTTTACTGTCTTACTTAATTCAGTTAAATGAGAAGAATAATCTTTCTCCAAATTTTCTCTGCCAAATGGAAAACCCTGAACAATTAATAGATTAGCATTATGTTGAACAAGTTCATTGAGCTAATCTATATATTCTTGCAAACTAAGTGAAATTTCTTTCCGTGCACTATTTATTATTTCATTAAGAAAACTTTTTCGTTGTGCTCTTAGACTAAACATATGGTTTGCAATCCACCCAATAACAGCAATAGAAACTGCAATAATAATTTCCATACTAACTTTTCCTTGCTTGCTAACGTAGTTGCCGCTAAGCCGCCGCCCAGAACAGCAATGCCTAACTTGCAACCAATTTTATAATTTGTAGCCGCCATTAAATTGTCGAGAAAATGATGGCGACCCTACTTAACATTTGCAAACTATTTAGAACAAAATGCCGAACGAAAAACTTAAGCCCTAAAATTTAATCCAACTTAAACCGTTTCGGCGGTCGGTCTTGAGCGGCTGGTTATAAGGCTATTCAGGATAAATTCTTTCGATGAGTATTTCTTCCATATTTATTTCTCCATCAATTGGTTCAGCATTGTCTGCGTATACTGTCCACAATATCTTTAGTTCAGAATAATCAACATCGTTGTTAAATAATACTGTTGTTAATTTACTTCTTGTTTTTGGTAAAATAGGTTCAAATCGAGCAGGTCCATATTTAGGAATACTCAAATAACCCGAATTTTTTACATCAACTACATCACGTGTTGTATTGTCACAGTAAATTCTTTTGTATTTTTTATCATCAATTTCTATCATTTCACTTTTTTTATAATCACCTTCTCTAATTAATTCAATTGGTATATCGAGAAAGCAATTCACATAATTTGCAAAGACTTTTCCATTGTTAAAACCATAAACATATAATGTCGTATCCGTTTTAATTTTTGGTTCTTCATCTTCTTTTGTATCCAGTAATTGAATTTTAGGAAGCGAAATTATTGGTTTTACTTCATAATCTTCGACTACAATTTTAAATTCGATTTCAATAACGGGATGTTGGGCTCGATTTAAAATATCTTTAATCTCATAATCATCCATAGCTACAGATTCAAAATTGAATCGTTTGTAATATCTTTTGTCATTTGCTTGATGTGCGGTATTACTTTTTAATATTTCAACAGCATAAACAACACTTTCATTATGAGAACTGATATTAATTGGCTTAATAATGAGATTAGATATACGAGGATGAATATTTGAATTAATTATCTGTTCTAACCATTCCTTAGAAAATTCATTTCTATTAATTGGGTCAATTATTTCTGGTAAATGACGTTTTGAAGGTTCGTCATATTCCTTCATTCCATATAAAATCACGCCTCCATCTGAATTGGCAAATGCTGAAACATCTTTTGATATTTCTTTCTTTTTACCATCTGACTTACCTAGCGAGTCAGCACTTTTATACTCAAGATTAAGATTCTCTTCAACCTCATCATCTATCAGTTTCTTTAAAGATATTTCATCCCAAGTTTCGTTCATTATCTACCTTTTAAGCCTTATAACTATTACTTATACTGCACAAATAATTGTCTATGGAATATATATCCTCCTAACGGCGGACAGGTATGCGTACATAAAATTTAATTTACAAAATAGTTCAGACATAATGAATATTTTTATTAAAATATTTTTTTTTGGGTTAAAGAGTATTTAGTGTGGGAAAGTAACCCCGAATTATTTGCACATATTAATTTAATTTATTTTTTGTAAAAAACAAAGTAGAAAGTTGAAGGTTACAGGATGCTGAAAATATGGAGAGTAATTATTTTACTTCTGTTTTAATTTAAGTACAACTCTTTTATCTTCTGCTAAACAATTGGAATTCACCGGACTTGTTTGGTACAATTATTTGGTAGTCATTTTTAAATACGAATACCTTCAATTAGCAAATAAGTATCATCTTTTAAGAAAGATGTATTTGTAACTTTTAAAGTTGATGATCGCTCAATATGGCGAAGTGTATCTCTGTCAAATCTTGCTCCATATATTTTTTCAACAAATGGAGCATAAAGTTCTTGTCTTTTTCTTAATTTTTTATTTTTCGAGAATACTATTTCTAAAAGTCGAAATCGCCCCCCTTTTTTTAACACTCTACCGAATTGCTCGATCGCAAGTGTTTGTATATCATCCGGCATAACGCAACACATAAAAGTCGAAAAAATCCAATCAAATTGATTTGATCCTATTGACTGCATAACTGTTGCGTCTTCATAAATTAACTTAACCTTGCACCTTGCTTTCTTAATTCTTTTTTCAGCCTTTCGCAACATTTGTTTACTTAATTCGATCCCTACCATATCTACATCTTCATGATAGAATTCCAAATTTCGTCCTGTCCCAACTCCAGCTTCTAATACTTTACCTTTTAAATCACCTACTAAAGTAGGACGCCATTTTTTATATCTCTGTTCCCAAGGATAATCCAAAATATCATAAAGAAGTCCTGTTACATTGTATTTCTTCTGTAACGATAAATTTTTTTCGTGTGGTTTCATTTTAACTTCTATTATAGCTAACATATTAATAAGCTGCAAGATTATTTAGTTAGAAGAAAATCTATCCTACATCTTCCAATTTCAAAATACAACAACTATTATTTATACAGCAAAAGAATGCTAAATTATACAGTGAATCTTTTTTTTACCAAATATAGATTTATATAAGAATTAAAATTAAAAAAAACTTTTAATTGAAGTTATTTTGGTGTAAGAAGTCTGTTGAATTAAGAAAGGTTTAACAAAAATTATAGCTATTATTTTAATTTAAGGACAACTCTTTTATCTTCTTTATCAAGCATATACTTTTTAAGTGATTCAGAAGATTTAAATATGTCAAGCAAATGTACTTGTGCTTTTAATGATTTTTCTAAAGCTTCTTCGCCCGTTTTGGTCTTTGGTTTTTTGCTCTTTATAAAGTCGTTTAAAGATTTAGCCCCATTTTCTTCGCTTGTTATCGCACTCGGAATAGTAACATCAGGTTGCACTTCATCTTCACTTGTTGAAATTCTTATATTTTTCCCTTCATCATTAACAATTTCTTTTGTAAGTGTTCTTCCGTAGTTCATTTTTTTAACTTGATGAAAATCATAATTCTTGTCTTCGGCAATATTGTGGGAAATTATTTTCACACCTTTATTTACTACTAATATATTTTTTACTTTTTTATTGTAAATTTTTTCTAAAATTTTCTCCGGTTTCTTGACAGTCTTTATAGGTTCCTTTCTAAAATCATTATCAATAGTAAAATTAAAAAGTGCATCGGCAAAGACTTTATCATTTTGAAATTTAGCCTCTGTAGCTTCAAGATCGATACTGTAAATCTCTGCATAATTTTGGAAATTATTTTTTCTGCTTAATGTAGTTAACCCAACCTGCTGAATACGGAAGCGTATATTTGGTAAATCTCCCTCATTAAATAATCCTTCTAATTCTTTAACCGCAAAAATGGGGTCAAAATATATTAGCTCCCTTATTCCATTTATATAAATTAAGAATCCGTATTTAACATTATCCAATGTTAAATTTCTCTTATTAGTCAACAGCCTGTATACAATTAAATTCTTTGGTGCAAATTCATTTATTTGTCTGCAAACTTCGGAATAGCTGATTTTGTAAGCCTTTTTATCAGGTTTGTCTTTAAAAATAATCCTAAAATTCTTTTCTAAGTTGGGAATATTTTGCGAATAAATGATGATATCATTTTCTTTAATATCTAAAGTTTCTAATAACATAAAAACCTACTTAATTTTATTTATTGAAAAATAAAAAAATGATCTAAAAATCTAAAAAATAATAGTTTTTATTTAATTAGTAATAAAATACAAAATCTAATAATAAGTTAATTTAAACTTTTTTCTAATAAGATATTATTATAGTTTTTGAAAGCTTGAATATAGTACTTGTTAAAATATTCCATCACCATTCTGTCAGTGTTAAAGAACCAACTCAATTCTGAAATTGAATTTTTAACTTTATTAATCCACATATTGGGTAGGTTTTGTTCATCTCGATTGAAATATAATGGAATTATTTCTTTCTCCAAAACATTATATAAATCGTTAATATCTTTTTCATCTTTAAAATCAGAATTAAAAGAATTTTTTCTGTCCCCTATTTTCCAACCTAAATCGGGGGTAAAGGCTTCGTCCCACCATCCGTCTAAAACACTGAAATTCAATCCTCCATTAGTTACAACTTTCATACCGGAAGTTCCGCTTGCTTCTAAAGGACGACGCGGATTATTAAGCCATAAGTCACAACCACTAACAAGATATCTTGCTACTTCAAGATTATAATTTTCTAAAAAAACAATTTTATTTTTAAATCTTTCTTCCAAGCTGATTTTGTAAATAGCTTGAATAAATTCTTTCCCGGCAAGATCTCGCGGATGGGATTTACCAGCAAAAATAATCTGAACAGGATGTTTTTGACTGTTCAAAATCTTATCCAATCTTTCCAAATCACTAAAAATTAGAGTAGCTCTTTTATAAGTTGCAAATCTTCTGGCAAATCCAATTGTTAAAGCATCCGGATTTAATATATTTTCTAAGTCAACATTATTTGCATCTATACCTTTTTCCAAAGTTTGTCTAACAATACGTTGTTTAATGAATTTTATAAGTTTATTTTTATTTTCATTGTGCGCATTCCAAAGTTCATTGGCTGGTAAATCATTAATCGAATTCCATGTTTCTTTTTTTGATAATTCATTTCCCCAAAAATCAGGTAAATATTTTGTGAATAATTTTTGCATATTTGGAGCAGTGTGAGTTTTAATATGAACACCGTTGGTTATTGAACCTATAGGAATTTCATTATTTTTCATTCCTTTAAACCTATCAGCCCAAAGTTCTTTTGAAACTATATTGTGTAATTTACTGACACCATTTATATACATAGAGCTATTCATTGCTAAATGAACCATATTAAATGAACTCAGTTCTATACTGTCAGGTATATTTCCCAAAGCCATAAATTCATTTTCAGATAATTGTAGATCTTCGGTATAATATTCCTTCATACATTTATTAATTAATTCCTTAGGGAATACATCTATGCCTGCAGGTACCGGTGTATGTGTTGTAAAAATATTACTCTGATAACATAAGCTTTTAGCTTCGTTAAAACTTAGTCCATACTTTTCCAACCCCATTTTCGTCCTTTCTAATGATAAAAATGCTGAATGCCCTTCATTCATATGGCATACATTCGGAATAATATTTAGAGCATTTAATGCTCTAATGCCTCCAATCCCCATTACAATTTCTTGTCTTATTCTGGTTTCAATATCTCCGCCGTAAAGTGTTTCCGTAATCTCTCTATTTTGTTTGGAATTAATTTCTATATCAGTATCGAGTAAATAAAGAACGGTCCTTCCAAGATTGACTTTCCATATTTGGATAAGAACACTTTCATCTGCTATTTTTACTTCGACTCTTAAAGGTTCATTATTTTTGTCCCGTTGAAGTTCTATAGGTAATTTGTTAAAATCCTCTATTATATAATATTCTTTCTGCCATCCTTCTTTATCTAATGCTTGTTGAAAATACCCTTTGCTGTATAGCAGCCCAACACCAATTAATGGAATTCCCAAATCACTGGCTGATTTTATATGATCACCTGAAAGTACACCTAAACCTCCGGAATATATCCTTATACACTCTGTTATTCCAAACTCAGCTGAGAAATAGGCAATTGTTAAATTGTTTTCATTAGGGAAATTTGTTTTATACCAAGTATTACCTTCCAAATAATTTTGAAATCTCAAGTTTACATTTAAAAAAATGTCTATAAATTCTTCGTCTTCAAACAGACTTTTGAACCTTTCATCGTTTATTTCTTCTAATAATTTTATAGGATTATGACCAACTTTATCCCAGGTATTTAAATCAATTTTTTCAAATAAGCTCCTAGTTTCTGGGTCCCAGGACCAGAATAAATTATTTGCAATTTTGTACAATATTTCTTTTTTGTCTGAAATAGTTTCCATAAAAGTATAATAATATTAAAGTGATTATATATTGTTTCTATTTTAAAAAAAAAGCTTAAAAACAAAATAAGTTTTAAAGCTTTTTTATCATCAAAATTAAAATTACAAAATTATTTTTTATATGTATCTAAAATATATTTTGCTACTGCCTTAGCTTCACTTGGTTTAAGTCCCGGATTAGGCATCGGAATATAATCCGGATTTATTTTTTTAGGATTTAGTATAAAAGCAACCAAATCTTTCAGTTTCCCTTCATATTTTTTTAAGGATTCATTATAAGACGGTCCAACTATTTTGTAATCAAATGCATGACAAGCAGAACACCTGGTTTGGAATACATCTTCTCCATTTATTACAGGTACTTTTACAGTTTCACCGGTTAAACTTGCCATCATAACTTCATATTTCTTGCCCAACTTTAAAGTTTGAAGTTCAGTTGCATTGTTCATTGCAAGTTGATCTTTTGTTAATGAGAAACACATAGCAAGAAGTAATAATATAAAAAGCACTCCACTGTAATTTACTTTTTCATTCTTAGTCATTGCATATAGAATATTATAACAGATAAACAAGAAGAATAAAGTTAATCCGGAATAAATAAATATTGAGGAAGACAAAGCTGCTTTGGGAAATATAGTTAAATTAATAACTAAGAATATCGGAATTAATGCTGAGAAGTAAAAAGCAATTTTAACTCCAATATTTTTAACTAATCCAAGGTATTTCTCATCAAGTCCCTTAATACCACCTTCCCAAAAGAAGAATCTGAATAATATTGCACCGCCTGTAAGTGCCATTGCAAATGATAGGAAAGAAAGTAATCTAATTATTACATCTAAAGAGAATAAAACAGCAAAAATACCTTGTTTATCAGCTTGTTCTGGATGCAGCGCAACATTCCACCCCCCAAGTAAAAACCAAATTGATAAGACAAGTAATATTAAACCGTAATGCCCTACCCTTAAACTGATGGTTCTGCTTGCTTTACTTAATTTATTAAAATCGTTAACAATAGTTTTATTATCAGATTCAAAATTTTGGAGAGAGTTGAATATAATATCAAAACTCATCAAATAACGGTAAGTATATATAAAAATAAACGACACTATTATCAGAATAGAAGCAATAAATAAATAAGTAACTGCTGAGTTATTTGCAGAATGTAATAACTGGGCATAAATGAGCATCAAAGTAATTACAGGTATAATTCCTAAAACTATACCAACATTTTTATTCACCGTAAACATTCCGATTAGATCTTTTGCAAAATAAATTAAACCTTTATCTGATTCGCTTGTGCCTTTTTTTCTAAAGTGAAGTGACAATGCAGTGCTTCCGAAGACTATGCTAATAAAAGGAACAAAAAGAAATAAAACCAGGGTAGCCAAATAGTGCAATAATTTAATATGTTCTAAAGATTGAGGTATTACAAATTTATCGAGAAATTCCATTTATATGCTCACAAATTCTTTTAATATAAAATGAATAAATTATCTATTGAAATAAGAAAAATAATTAATATTACAAATGTATTAATATTGTAAAAAGCTAATTTAAATTGCTTTGATTCTAAGTTTGGTCTTAACAATTTAAATGTACTCCAGGTTAACCAAAATCCTGATAACAATAGTCCAATATTTATGTATAAAGATTTAACAATACCAAATACAGGAAGAAATAAACAAATTATTATCGTTGCTAAAATCCAAATGAAAGTAATTCTCCCCAATTGATCTAAATTAAAGATCTTTGTTAATGATGGAAGACCCGCTTTTTCGTAATCCTTACCGAATATAAAAAGTAATAGCCAGAAATGGGGTATTTGCCAGATAAAAAAGAAAAACGAAATAAAAGCAATTCTAGGGTCTGATAAACTACCTCCCCCTGCGACCCATCCAATAGCAGGAGGTATTGCACCAACAAGTGAACCCGGAATAATTGCAAATGCTGTTTTCTTTTTTAAAGGTGTATAAATAACATTATACCATATTAAGTTAAAAAGTCCTAATCCTAATGCTATAAACCCTGCTGTTAATGATAAAAAGATTGAACCCAAAATCAGTAGGACTAATGCGATAAAAGATGCAGTTATTGGTTTTACTTTACCACTTGGCAGAGGACGGTTTTTAGTTCTTTCCATCAAAGCATCAGTTTTTCTTTCCTGAATATGATTAATAACGGCTGCACCGCAGGCTAACAGTAAAACACCAATTGTTGGTAATATAATTTTTTCATTAATAGAATTACTTGCTAATATAAAACCAAAAACTGTTGTAAGTGTAACAAAAGATGTAATCTTTATTTTAGTAAGTTCTAATAAAATATTTATTTTTTCTTTAAATTCCATTATAAAAATTATTCACTGTTTAACCAGTTATTAAATTTATCTTTAGTTACTACTTTAACTTCAGTATACATTTTCGAGTGATTCAAACCACAGTATTCTGCACAAAATAAAGTATATGAACCCAATTTTTCTGCATTAAACCATGTAGAATTATTAGTATTTGGCATTGCATCTCTTTTTATTCTAAAAGCCGGTATATAAAAAGAATGAGACACATCAGTCGAATTTAATTTTATCTTAATATTTTCATTTACAGGTACATAAAGTGTATCGGCTTGCTTACCGTTAGAATAGGTGAATTTCCATTGCCACATACTAGCAGTAGCATTTATTACCATTGCATCTTTAGGTGGTGTTGCCAATTCTATATAATCACTCCAACCTAACCAAAAGATATAGAGAACTATTAGCGTTGGAATAATAGTCCAAATAATTTCTAACTTAATATTACCGTGAATATTAACTGCTTTAGGATTTCTTTTTTTATTATACTTTATAGCAAAAGTTATTAATAATGTAGTTATTAAGACTAAAAAGAATACGCATATTCCAACAATTATAATAAAAGTATTATCTACGTTTTGTGCAAAATTAGTAGCTTGCGCTATCATATTTATCTTACCTTAAATATTAGAATAATCAGAGAATAATAGGACAAATGTAACAATTAAAAAGAATATTGCTATAATTATAAAAACCTTAAAAGTATTATTTTCGATTTTTAAGTGCATAAAAATTGTTAATACAAGATATGTTTTAATCGATGCTATAATTAATGCAATAGCAATTGTAGCATTACCAAAATTTATTCCAGCTACAGCTACAGTTATAGCAGTAAAAGTTAACAAAGCCAACCAAACTATAATATAAACAGAGTAGCTATGGTTAGTTAATGAATGTTTTTCTTTTTCTTCCATTAATGCCTCAAGAAATTAAATAAAACAATGGGAACAAGAAAATCCAAATTATATCAATCAGGTGCCAATACAATCCGGCTACTTCAAGTTTAATATTATTGTTACGAGTTATAACATTCTTCAAAGTGAATCTCATCATTATAGCAATAACAATCATTCCAATAATTACGTGTAAACCATGAAGCCCGGTCATTACATAGTATAAACCGAAGAACAAAATATCACCTTGACTTTTACTTAATAAAATTTCAGATCCTGGAAAATTACCGAGATGAATCTCGTGGCTCCATTCAAAATATTTATTTAATAAAAATATAAACCCGAAGAATATTGTAATACCTTGAAAAAGCAATGAAAGCTTCTTACTTCCTCTTCGTATTGCTGTAATGGATAATACCATGGTTAAACTACTTGTAAGTAGAATGATAGTATTTAATGCACCAATAAAAGTATCCATATTTTGTGCAGCTATATGAAAATCAGCTTGATGTGTAAACCTGTAAACAGCATATATTAAAAATAAACCGCCAAACAAAGTAAGTTCAGTGAATAGAAATAACCACATTCCTAATTTAGTAGCTTCATCGTCTCTGTGAACGTGCACAGCTACATTTCCTTCTGAGCTCAATTTACTCTACCTCCGATTCTAATTCATTCTGTTTATAATCGTATGGTCCACCTGTTATAACTGGTATTTCATCAAAATTTTCGTGAGTAGGTGGTGTTTCTACTTTCCATTCTAAAGTTTCTCCGCCACAATAATTCATTTCGTGTGTTCTCTCTCCGGACCTTAATGCTTTAATAAAAGTATATACTATTATTATTAAAGCTAATATTAAAATCCAAGAACCTATAGTTGAAATAACATGATAAGATTGGTACTCAGGTAAATAATCATAAGATCTTCTAGGCATACCTAACCAGCCCATAACAAACATTGGAAAATAAAGTATGTTAAAACCTACTAAGAGAATCCAAAATGATATTTTAGCTAATTTTTTATTATAAGTTCTGCCAAACATCTTTGGAAACCAATGATATAAACCTCCAATGAAAGCGAAACCTGTAGTACCAAAAATGACATAATGAAAATGACCCACCACAAAAGTAGTATCAGTTAAATGAATATCGAGTGAAAGTGTACCCAGCATTATTCCTGTTAAGCCACCTATTGTAAATAAGAAAATAAATGCCAGTCCATATAACATTGGTGGTTCTAAATCAATAGACCCTTTATAAAGAGTAGCCGTCCAGTTAAAAACTTTAATTGCACTGGGTATAGCAACCAAAAATGTAAGTAAAGAAAAAATAAAATTGGCAGTATCGCTCATTCCCGCAGAGAACATATGATGTCCCCAGACCAACGAACCGAACAAAGCAATAGCCAATGATGAAAATGCAATAGCTTTATACCCAAATATAGTTTTGTGCGAATATACTGTTATAATTTCAGTTATTACTCCCATTGCAGGAACTGCCATAATATAAACTGCGGGATGAGAATATATCCAGAATAAATGCTGATATAAAACAGGATCACCGCCCAAAGAAGGGTCAAAAAGTCCTACTCTAAAAACTCTTTCAACTATTATAAGTAAAAGAGTGATACCAATTATCGGTGTAACAAGAACTTGTATCCATCCTGTAGCATACAAAGCCCAAGGAAAAAGAGGCATCCTAAACCAACTCATTCCCGGTGCTCTCATTCTGTGAATTGTTACAATAAAGTTTAAACCTGTAACTATAGATGAAAAGCCTAATATAAAAGCTGCCGACAGTGTAAAAATCATATTTGTACTTGTTCTTATACTGTAGGGAATGTAAAATGTCCAGCCTGAATCCGGGGCACCGCCAGGTAGAAAGATGGCAATAATTACAAATATTCCTCCGATAATATAAAGGTACCAACTAAATAAATTTAATCTCGGGAACGCAACGTCTTTTGCACCAAGCATAATTGGTAAAAAGAAATTACCAAAAATTGCAGGAATAGCTGGAATTACAAAAAGAAAAACCATGATTATTCCGTGCAGTGTAAAAAACGCATTATATGTCTGTGCTCCTACAATTGTTTCTCCGGGTGTCAATAACTCAAGTCTTATTAAAAACCCCAATAATACTGCAATTAAAAACCATGATGAAATAGCTACTAAATAAAGAATAGCTATGCGTTTGTGATCTGTAGAAAATATCCAACCTAATAGACCTGAATGTTTACCTTTATGGTCAATATAACTTTCGTGACCTTTACTGCTAATAGCTATAGAATTATCTGCCATTAAACTAACCTCTTGTTGTCATTTACTTTTTTCTTTTTTACCAATATTATTATCACCACGCTTACTGTTAAAATAGTACTGGCTCCAACTATTTTTAAAATATCAAAAACATACGTTCTTCCCTGCGGATCATAACTAAAGCAGAACGCTAATAATTTACCCAAACTTGGAATAACATTTCCTTCAGTTGCATCAATTACTGCAAGCTTAAAACTAAAAGGTAATATGGAAAATCCACTGCTCTTTTTATAACTCGGATATAAATACCTGCTTAACTTTCCGTCTTTAGTCAAAAACATTAGAGAAGTTGTATGTATAAATTGAGTTCCTTCCCTCTTAAAATGAAAACCTGTAGCATCAGCTATTTCTTTTATGTTATTATAACTACCTGTTAAAAATCCCCAGTCTTCAGGCGCAATATTCTTATCGATCAAATTGAATATTGCTTTTTTCTTCTCTGCTGCAATTTTAGATGTTTCTTTTTCATCCATACTTAAAATTACAACTCTATAATCTATCCCCGGCTCTAAAGTAGATCTGTTTATTACTTTAGCAATATCAGTCATTAATGGAGTACAAATACCCGGACATTTATAATAAACAAAGGCAAAAACAACAGGTCTATCATTAAAAAAATCTTTAAGAACAATTTCTTTTCCCAATGAATTTAAAAACTTAACATTCAATGGTATATATTTACCAAGCTGTTCATCTATGGTTATATCATTTTTATTATCCCCTTTAACATTTTGCTGAAATGATATAAGCGTAAATGATAAAATGATATAAAAAATTACTCTATTTAATTTCATTTCTAACTTATTGAATTTGTCCGCTCAAAAAGCGAAATAGGCTGTCCCATTGTCTAGAAGAGAGTTGAAACACTTTCCCGTTGAAACCATTGTTAATTGCATCGTTTACTATAACATCAACAAATAATTGTTGATTCTTTTTCCAGCTTTGTTCAGCATTTAAAGTTACCAAAGCTGAAAATTTATTGTTTGTTACTTTATAAAAAAGTTTCTTCCCTTCATTATCATCCATATTTTTTATTGATGCAATTATTCCTTTAATTTTCTTTACGGTTTTATTATTTTCTGATACAATTAATTTATTTGCAAACTTTACCGGTATTTGTGCCGGTAAAGAAGTTCCCTCAGATAAATTATAATTCAAATCTAAATTGAATAAATCTTCATCCGTATCTTCCGGTGCATTCTGAATAAAAGCAGAACGAATATAAGTTCCAAGAGCCAGTTTATCTTCCGGTAATAAATAGTTGTAAGAAGCCATACCGCTTCCGGGAATTCCTTCTTCCAAAGTTTTGTAAATTTCGCTCAATTTCATACCGTTCTTCCATCCGGTACTTTGAGTATAATTTCTTGGTTTTGGATCTAATGCCTCACCAGCAGGTCCGTCACCTTTGCCTGCATTTCCGTGACAAGAGGAACAATTCTGTTCAAATAACATCTTCCCTTTTGCAATTATTTCAGGTGAAGGATCAATTATAGATAAAACATCCACAGGGGGTATTACTTTAGCTTCTTGTAATTGTAAATCTTTCTCAACTGCTTGTGAATTTAATCTTAGGGGAACTGCTTGTGTAGTTATATCATTTAAATTGTTAACGTAAATCAATCCAATAATAATAATAACAACTATCAGATATATATAAATACCCGAAAGAAAAACTATTGGTTTTCCGTTAAAAAATTTTAAATTATTATTATCAGAAGAATTCATAACCTGCCTGAATATTATAAGTGAAAATCCAAACCACGTTGGAGCTTAGGATCTTTCACGGGAATTAAGTTATATTTTTCAAACATTCTATTAAACATATAAATTATTATTCCGATTGTGGCAACTAGAAAAGAAATATCCATCCAGCTAAAAGAAAAATTTAGACCGTTTCCATTCATACCCGGCATTATTAACCAGTAAAGATCAATAAAATGCATTGCTAAAATCCATATAGAAATAAATTTTAATTTTTTAAAATTTGTTTTTGAAGGATGCGACAATAAAACACTAAACGGAACAAGAAAATGTCCAAATATTATGAATAACGAAACTATTTTCCATCCGCCTTTCCATCTCTGCATAAACCAAAAAGTCTCTTCAGGTAAATTGCCATACCATATTAGCATATATTGTGAGAAAGCAATGTAGCCCCAAAAACAAATGAACACAAACATCAATGTTCCAAGACTATAAAAGTGGTCCTTTGTAATTTTAGGATGAAAATATCCTTTCTCTTTTAACATTACAGATATAAATGTAAGAGCTGCTAATGCCGAACAAGTTATCCCTGCAAAAAGATAAACACCAAACATTGTTGAAAACCATCTTGATTCGAGGCTCATTATCCAGTCAATAGATTGGAGTGTTACCGTAATTGCAAATACTGGAATGAAAATAATAGAAAGCTTATTATTTTTCTTTGTCATCAATAGATCACCTGTTTCATCTTGTTGACGACTGTTCTTTACTATTAAATAATAAAATAATGACCAGATTAAAAGGATTACAAACACTCTTACTGAAAAGAAAGGAGTATTTAAATAAACCGATTTTGCCTGAAGCATATGATCTTTAGCAACTTCTTCGCTGTGAGACCAAAGAAATAAATTCTGAATATTTAATAGTAAAGGAATAACTAAAAGTATAAGTAACGGCAAAGAAGAAGCCAAAAACTCACTCATCCTTCTGAATGGAGTACTCCAAGTTGCATTGGCTGCATATTCAATTGCTACTAAAAGAAGTGAACCAACAGCAATACTTAATATAAATAAATATGAATTTAAGTAACTGTAGGATGCTCTTGCGGGATCTAAAAAAAACCCGACTGATCCAGTAATAGCTCCTACTAAAAATAAAATAATACCAAGTTTACCAACATTTTTTGGTAATGTTCTTTTTATATAACCAGTATCATTATTAGTCATTAGTGGATGGCTCCTTTTTAATCTCTTCTAAATCTGAATTTTTAGCATTCTTAGCTCTTTGAAGTACTCTAATGTAATCAACAATAGCCCATCTTTCTTCCCTGGAAATTTGTCTATCATAAGCAGACATAGAATTTTGCCCGTTAGTAATTATATGATATATCATACCGTCTTTGAAGTTTCTAACTTTGTCTGAATGAAATGTAGGTCCGTTAGGAAATTGACCATTAAGACGACTGTCCCCTTCTCCAAAATTACCGTGACAAGGACTGCAAAAAGTTAAATATTTTTTCTTTCCTAATTTCAAAAAACTTGTAGTCGGCAATGTTGGGTTTGACAAAACTTCTTTCGGATTAGCTATTCCTTTATATGGATATGGAATAAACCCCCTGGCAACAGTACCATTTACTGGTGTTCGCATACTTCTTCTGTCTGCAAAAAATAGACTGCTTTCTTGTGGATTTAATTTTTCTTGGAATTCCATCCAATTGAAAGGGTTTATATACATTAGTTTATTTAGCATTAGATAAGTTGAAGCAGATGTACCTACAGCAAGAAAAACAAGAAATATTAAGTATTTCGGTTGAAACATTGAATACTTCTCTTCTTTCGGCTGATATATTAATTCCGTTGAAGATGCACCTAATGAATTAAATAATTCAATTATTTTATCTTTATCAAATTTTTCATCCTCCAACAAAATATAAATTCCGTATTTATCAACAGATACTTGTTTCATATAATCTGTATCGTGCAAAGGATGATTGTTAAAAGGTAATTTGAAAAAGACAGTTATTAAAGCTATAAATGTAGAGACACAAGCAAATAGTACTGCTGTTTCAAATGTAATAGGGAAAAAAGCAGGTAATGAAAAAAATGGTTTTCCACCTATAAATAGAGGATAACTTAATGCTAAAGACCACCACATAAATAATAGTATAAATGCACCTCCGAATAACCCAAAGAAAAGAGTAACAAAACCAATTTTTGAACTACCTAGCCCCATAGCTTCATCCATACCGTGAATAGGATACGGAGTGTTTACATCAAATTTTTTGTATCCTTCATCTCTTACTTTCTCTGCTGCGAAAATGACCTTATCGGGATTGTCAAATATAGCAGCTACTGAATGTAATTTATTACTTCTTGACATTAATTAGCTCCTCCATTATGTGTTGGTTGCGCACCTTTGACTATTCCTTTAATCTCTGACATTGCAATTACAGGCAGAGTGCGGGTGAATACAAGTACAAGAGTAAAAAACAAACCGAAACTTCCAATTAATATCCCAAGATCAATTAAGCTTGGTGTAAAGTATGTCCAACTTGAAGGAAGAAAATCTCTGGAAAGTGAAGAAACTATAATAACAAATCTTTCAAACCACATACCCACAAGTACAAGTATAACTATAATAAACATAGCAGGGATTGATCTTCTAATTTTTCTAAACCAGAAGAACTGTGGAATGAATGCATTACAGCTAACCATGGTCCAATAAGCCCAAGCATAATCACCGAATGCTCTATTTATAGCAGAGTATTGCTCGGTGTGTACTCCACTATACCAAGAAATAAATGCTTCCATTAGATAGGCATAACCAACCATAGAGCCTGTAAGAAGAATAATTTTATTCATTTTTTCCAGATGATTTAAAGTGATTATGTTTTCCATATCAAAGACTTTTCTGACTACTAATAATGCTATAACCACCATTGCAAAACCTGAAAAGACTGCACCGGCAACAAAGTAGGGCGGAAAGATAGTTGAATGCCAGCCCGGTACAATTGTTGCGGCAAAGTCAAAGCTTACTACTGTATGTACAGATAAAACAAGTGGTGTTGCCAAGCCGGCAAAAATCATATATGCTTTTTCGTAATGTCTCCAGTGTCTGTTGGAATGTCTCCAACCGAGACTAAAGAATGAATAAACAATTTTTTTAATTTTATCTTTTGATCTATCTCTTAATGTCGCAAAATCAGGAATCAATCCAAGGTACCAAAATAATAGAGAGACTATAAAATAAGTTGATACTGCAAATACATCCCAAACTAATGGAGAAATAAAGTTAGGCCAAAGATTCATTGAATTAGGATAAGGCATTAAATAACCACCAAGCCAGGGGCGACCCATATGTAAAATTGGGAATAAACCAGCACACATAACTGCAAATATTGTCATTGCTTCTGCAAATCGTGAAATTGCATTTCTCCACTTCTGTCTTAACAAGAAAAGTATAGCGGAGATCAGAGTGCCGGCGTGAGCAATACCCACCCAGAACACAAAGTTAGTGATACCAAAAGCCCAGCCAATTGTTTGGTTATTTCCCCAAGTACCAATACCAAAATAAAATGTAATACCCGTGCATATTATTCCAATTAATAACAAACTTGCTGTAAAAGTTAATGCTAGAAAATATTTTTTAGATGGATTTGTTTCGACTGGTTTTGCAATCAGATCGTCTAATTCAACTAATTGCGGTTCCCTAGTAAATTGAACCATATCTTCGGAATAATCCAAACTCACGATTCCTCCGTATGCGTGTTTCTAAGTTTAGCAATATATGTAACGTTAGGTTTTGTATTCACTTCTTCTAATACATAATACCCAAGTTCGTGATTTCTATATTTTACAAATTCTGAATCTTTTGCGTTGATGTCTCCAAATTTAATTGCTGAAGTAGAACAAGCATCCTGACAAGCAGTATTTACATTAGAACCAATAATTTCTCTATCATCTCTTATAGCATCTGCTTTCTCTTCCATAATCCTTTGTATACAGAAAGTACATTTTTCCATTACACCACGAGATCTTACCGTAACTTCAGGATTATATACTAAATCAAATATTTGTTCTGTTTGATAACCATCTTTAAAACTATCTCTGAAATCAAAGTAGTTAAATCTTCTAACTTTATAAGGACAGTTATTTGCACAATAGCGAGTTCCCACACATCTGTTATAAACCATCTGGTTCAATCCATCCTCACTGTGTGTTGTTGCAGCAACCGGACAAACATTTTCGCAAGGTGCATCATCACAATGTTGGCATAACATCGGTTGTGTACTTATGACAGGTTCATCATAAGAACCTGAATAATATTTATCTATTCTCAGCCAATGCATTCTTCTTCCTTTTTCAATCTGTTCTTTCCCAACAATTGGAACATTGTTTTCTGCATTACAAGCTACAATACAGTCACCGCAGCCAATACATTTATTCAGATCAATTGCCATTCCCCATTTCACACCTTGGTAAAGTTCTTTTTGAGGAGGATAAATTTCAGGGGAAGCATGATGTCTTTTATCATGATCTTCTTTAAGAAAATGAGAATTCTTTTTATATTCATTTACAGTACCTTCAAATAATATTCCCCTTTTACCGAATATGTTTTCAGCAGGAGATTTCTCGAACAAATTATGTTCTTGGTCTGCTGCTATAACGTATGTTCCCTTTTCTCTATCAACTTTAGCATTAGTATAAATCCAAGGCGTATACAATGGTTTATTCGACATCAATCCATTTATGCTAAAACCTGTTCCTTCGCCTACTTGACCAACTGTAGTCCTTCCATAACCGGAATCAATAGTAATGGTATTATTTGCTGCCCCGGGTTGAATAAATATTGGATAAACTTTTTTACCGGAACCGGTATCCACACTTATTTTGTCATTGTTTTTTACACCAAGATTTTTTGCAGTAGTTTTTGATAGTGAAGCATAATTATCCCACGTAATCTGAGCTAACGGATTTGGCAATTCTTGCAGCCACCCGTTATTAGCCTGTCTTCCGTCACCCAAAGCATAACTTTCTTTTACTATAACCGTATAACCATTAGATTTTACAGGAGAAATTGTTAGCCCTGATAATGAAGTGTTTTTAAATTTACCAAATGATTTAATTTTTTCATTTGTTAATACTACACCCTCATTTAAAGCTCCGTACCAAAAGCGTTTGAAATCAATTTTTGAATTTAAAGTAGGATAAATATTTACTCTCCAATTATCCATTAAATATTTATGATAAAGATTTCCTTCAAATTTCGACTCCAAGCCTTTAGTCCATTGTAAAATTACTTCCTCTTTTTGTCGTGTATTAAATATGGGAGAAATTACTGGCTGTTGAAGTGAATAAAATCCTGTTCTTGTTTTTATATCACCCCAAGATTCAAACTGATGATTTATTGCAAAAACCAAATCACTAACGGCAGAAGATTCATTTTCACTTTCAGTTAGTGCTACAACTGTTTCTACTTTTTTTAGTGCTTCTTTATATCCCATATTTTCAGGGAAATGATAAACAGGGTTTGAATCAAAATGAATAACTACTGAAACATTTCCGTTATTCATTTCTTTTACTAATTTGTTAAAATCATCAAGTGTGTTTAATTCTGTAGTAGAAAAATCTGAAGATATAGTGTTGTACAATTTTGTATTGCCAAGAACATCATTTAATAAGTTTACTGCAATGTGAGTTTCTTCAGGGAGACTTCTTCCGGCATAAACAATAGCTTTACCTTGATTGTTTATCAAATCATTTACAAGATATTCAACATATTTCTCTTTTAATCCGTTATCTTTCATAAAAGATTTCATTGAGAAATAAGAAACAGAGATCGGCATTTTAATATTTGCTTTTCTGCTTAACTCATTCAAAAGACACATTACAAAATCATATTGCAATTCCGGTTTTACTTTTAATCTGTAATCTGAGTTAGTACCGGTAAGAGACATATTAGCCTCTACAGAATAAAGTCTGCTAAAATTCTTTATGTTATCAACATCTCTTCCTTCTGCAAATAAACGTGCATTTTCAATTTTGTTACCATCGTTGCCTAAAAAGTCAGCTTCCAATGCTACAATTACTTTTGCTTCATTCCATTTGATAAACGGATATGAATCCGTTCCGTAACTTTTTTTCCAGGCTTTGTTTCTTATGCTGTTATCAAATAGTTCGTAGAAATATATTTTAGTATTCGGATATTTATTGATAAATTCATCTAACAATTTTTTTGTTGTAGGGGAATTTATTCGATGGGTAATAACGGCAATTTCTTTTTCGGCATTATTTAATGCTTTTATCAGATCTGTATCAGCCGATTCCCAGGTAGTTTTTAAGAATTTTCCTTCTTTACTTTTTCTTAACGGATTTTGAAGTCTGTCAGGATCATATAAATCTAAAATGCTTGCCTGCCCTCTTGCACATATTTTTCCTTTACTTATGGGATGATCGGGATTACCGTCAACTTTTATCGGTCTTCCCTCTCTCGTTCTAATTAGAATTCCGCAAAAGTTAGGACATAAATTACAAGTTGATGCATAAAAAGTAGGTTTGCCTAATGATATTTCTTCAGGCATTTTATTATAAGGCATAATTTCGCCCTTATCTCTGTAATCAGAACAACCTACTCCGGCAAGTGCAGCGGAGGTACCGATCAATGCTAAAAATTTTCTTCTTGATAAGCCGTTTTCATTCTTATTTACTGCTTTTGAAAATTTAGGGTCATCATGTATTTCCTTAAATCCCTGCCAATAATTTGGATCTCTTTTCAATTCCAACTCTTTGTTTTTATTGCCAAAATTTTCAGCCATTATTTATACCTGTCTTATTTCTGCTAACTGCAAGAGGATTTATTTTTACCCTTGAATTTTTAACAACATTAGGTTTCCTAACTTTTACTTTTTTTGATAGCATACCAAGTACAATATTTTTTGCGGCAAATGCACCTATAAAACCGAAACCGAGTGAATAAAAGAATTTTTTTCTTTCCATTTTTATGCCGTTATTTTTGTTTCAAATTTCATTTTAACTCCATTTTATCTGTGACAAGTCCAGCAGTTTTCTGGTCCGTTTTTCAAATTTTTAACATAGGGGACATTATTGTGCGCATTCCTGTGACAGTCCAAACAACTGCTCATAGTAAAAGATTTCATCTGTCCAACTTTATCCATATTTCTAATATCACCGTGACAACTTATGCAGTCAATTCCCTTGCTTACGTGTACACTGTGGTTAAAGTAAACAAAATCGGGAACCCTGTGAATTCTTTTCCAGGGAATTGCGATACCTTCATCATAATATTTTTTCAATTTTATAATTTCGGGTTTATCTGCTCTTGCAATTGTGTGACAATTCATACAAGTTGAAACTGCGGGGACCATAGCGTACCTCGTTTTTTCAACACCAATATGACAATATTGACAGTCAATTTTCATTTGACCGGCGTGCAGTTTATGGGAATAATTTATAGGCTGATCAGGCGTATAACCAAGTCCGTCCCTTTCGGCACGGGATACATAATATGTAATAGCAAATGAAGCTATAATTACAAACAAGGCAATTGGCAATCTTACCTTAAGTACATAATCAAGAAACGATTTTTTCATTACTTACCTTTTTCTTACACATTATTATGTAAAGATTTACATAGTTAATTTTCAATTACGGGTATATAAAGGCTGTCTTTTTAAAACTTAACAACAAATTGATATTATTATAAAAGCGGTTTTTAATATCTGCCGCATAAAGTTTATAAAATTCTGACTCAAAAATTTTAACATCGAAAGCTAAATTTATAAAACTTTATATTTAAAACAAATAGATTTTAAGAAGATTATGCACAAAATATTTTATTATAAAAATAATATTTAGAAAATACAGATTAATTCTTCTTTTCATTTTTTGTTGTTGAGTTAACAAAACTTACTATGTGTTTTATATTTATGTTTTTATTATACTTTTTAACACCGTATCTCAATTGCAGCAAACAACCCGGATTCCCTGTTAATACAATATCAGCATTTGTATCAATAATATTCTCCATTTTTTGGTCTAAAAACAACATTGAATCTTCCTGCCTTAAAATATTATAAATACCCGCACTTCCGCAGCACCGGGTGGAATCATTCAGTTCATTATAACTTATTCCCGGTAAGCTATTTATTATTTCCCTCGGTTGTTTGAACACACCCTGTCCGTGTACGAGGTGACAGGCATCGTGATATGTTACACGCTCATCCGTCCTTTTATACTTTAAATTGATATCATTTTCTGTGATAAATTCGGAAATATCTTTTACTTTTGAAGAAAACTTTTCAGCTTTCTCAGTATACCTTTTATCTTCGTTAAATAATTCAACGTATTCTTTCATAAACGCTCCGCACCCTGCTGAATTTGAAATTAAATATTCATATCCGAATTTTTCAAACAAGTCAATATTTGATTTTGCAAGTCCTTTTGCTGTATTTAATTCACCATTGTGTGCGTGTAAAGCCCCGCAGCAATTTTGATTTATAGGAGTGTAGATTTTACAACCGGATTTTTTTAGTACTTCTATTGTGTCAATGTTAATCTCTGCAAAAGCTACGTTCATTATGCATCCAACGTGAAAAGCAACATTATATTTTTGTTCGTTTTCAGGTAAAGATATTTCATCAATCAACTCATCGCTTGCAACATCTGAAATTTGAGGTGATAATTCATCCATTAAAAATAATTTGGAAAAAATGTTCTTTAATAGAGAGGTTGAATGTAAAAATTTGCGTAACCAACTTTTTTGATAATAAAAAAGCATCCTAGAAAAAGACTTCAATTTTGCTGAAGAAGTTAAAATCTTATTTAGAAAATACTTTAAAGCAATTTTTTGAACGCTAAATTTCCTTCCCTTATTTAATATGTGTTTTGTCTTTTGATGTAAATTCTCATATTGAACACCTGCCGGACATGCTGTTTCACATGCACGGCATCCCAAACAAAATGACATTTCATCTTCAAATAATTTGCCTAATGAAATCTCATTATTTGCAAAAGCTTTTATAAGTCTGATCCTGCCTCTTGGTGAAGAACGTTCTAATTTTGTAATATCGTAAGTAGGACAAACAGAAAGACAAATGCCACAATGGATACACTGTGTAAGAAGATCATCGCTTATCAACTCGGATAAATTTTCTCTTTGCCTATCCATTAAAGGACTTTATCTGGTTCTTGTTAAATGGGAGTGTGCCTTCACAACGGGGTGCATTTGAAAATATCTTACCCGGATTTAAGATATTATTTTCATCAATTACTGATTTTATTTTTTTCATCATTTCTACACCGGGAATGCCCGCAACATTTTCAAGAAAGTCTTTTTTTGCAAGACCCGTTCCGTGTTCACCTGTAATAGTACCGCCTAACTTTATTGCTTCGTTAAAAATAAATTCAAAGGCTTTGTGTGCTCTATCTATTTCAGAAGTATCTCTTTCATCTGTAAGACAAGTTGGGTGAAGATTACCGTCACCTGCGTGCCCAAAGTTGCCGAAAATTACATTGTTGTCCTTGGCAGCTTGTTTTACTTTTTCAATGAGGACAGGGAATTCCGTTCTTGGTACGGTTACATCTTCTAATATCGTTGTAGGTTTAACCCTTGCAAGCGCACTGAATGCACTTCTTCTTGCCGCTTTTAAATTAGTTGATTCTAAAATCGTATCTGCTGTTTTAATAATTGATGCTCTATTATCTGAGAATATCTTTTTTACAATCTCAGAATCTTCTCTTACTGCATCTTCCCTCCCGTCAAATTCAAGTAATAAAACAGCCTCGGAATTTTTTGGCAGACCAAGTTTTGCATAATCTTCAACACAGTTTAGAGTAGTTCTGTCCATAAACTCCATCATTGCAGGAGTGATGAAAGAATTAATAATTCCAGAAATAGCATTTGAACAGTCAATCATATTATCAAAAAATGCTATTATTGTCGAAAAGGATTTTGGTTTTGGTATAAGTCTGAGCATTACTTTTGTAATTATTCCGAGTGTACCTTCACTGCCGACTATGAAATCTTTAAGGTTATAACCTGCTGCATCTTTTACATTTTTACCCCCGGTTCTTAATAGGTCACCGTTCGGAAGAACCATCTCAACACCCATTACATAATTTTTTGTAACACCGTATTTTAGTCCTCTCAAACCTCCTGCATTATTTGCAACGTTTCCCCCGATTGTACAAACATTTGAGCTACCCGGATCAGGCGGATAAAAAAGACCTAATTTTTCTACTTCATTTTGAAGGTAGCCTGTTATTACACCCGGTTGTACTGTTGCAGTAAGATTTGCAGAATCAACTTCTAAAATTTTATCCCATTTGGTCATTACAATTGAAATGCTGTTCTCTACCGGAATAGAACCGCCGCTAAGACCTGTGCCTGCTCCACGCGGTACAATGTTAAATCTTTCCCTGTTTGCAAGTCTAATAATTTGAGAAATTTGTTCATCATTTTCGGGAAAGATTACTGCTTCGGGTAATTGCTGATAAAGAGGTGTTGCATCAAAAGAATAGCTTAATTTGTCTTCATTGGAATCAAAGAAATTAGCATTGCCAACAATTTTTTTTAATTTTGATTTTATAGTTTTGTCCATAAAAGGGCAATAGAGACTTAATATCTGTTTACGTTCGTTGAAAACGAACTTAAACGGACAGGTATTACGTTTCTATTTTACCTGTAAAAGTTTTCTGTACAATTTTTTATTATTTGTAAGCTTAACGGCAAACTGAAATTGATTGTCGTGTTTAAGCAATTCTTCTATTCTCCCGTTTGCTCCTTTATAACGCGATGCAAGCTCGCTTTTAAGTTGATCCAAAATATCTTTTTTGTTGCTGTCTATTGCTTTTTTATGCAGCTCTTTCATTTCATTTTTAATTTTATTTAAATTGCCGATAACATTTTTATACACTGTTTTATTTTTAAGATTTGCAATAAGCTGGTTCAACTCTTTTTCACTTTTGGATTTATACTTAAATTTATTGGAAATTAGATATTTTTTAAAATCATTGAGTAAAGTGTGATCATTCAATTTATTAAAATTAATCTTTCGATGAGCATAATAATAATGATCGGCAAAAGTGAAAAAAGTACCTTTGGCAAGAAGAGCTTTCGTAATTTCCGACAATTTTTTTCGCTTTACTGTTGTATCAGGATTTATTCCACCTCCACTAAATACTGTCCTTTTATTGTCTGTTTTAAAAGAAGTTTTAACAATTGAATCCGATTTGGCAATTACTTTATTGTCTTTTGAATAATCAATTCTCTGAATACTTCTTCCGCTAGGAGTGAAATATTTAGCAGTAGTAATTTTTATAGATGTATTATAATTTAAGGGTGTTATTGTTTGAACTAATCCTTTACCAAAAGATTTTGTTCCAACTATTACGGCTTGGTCGTGATCCTGCAGCGCACCGGAAACAATCTCTGAAGCTGAAGCACTTGCCCCGTTTATAAGTACAACAATTTTGGCATTTTCTATTAACGGCTTATGAAGAGAATAAAATTTATTTTCATTTGTTTTTTCTCTACCCAGAGTCGTAACTATTAAATTACCCTTCGGAAGAAAGTCATCGCATAAATTTACTGCCACATCCAGCAAACCTCCGGGATTTCCTCTTAAGTCAAGCACAATGGATTTTATAGTTTTTTCTTTCCGTAGATCTTTTAAAGCTCTTCTTATTTCATCGGAAGCGGAACGGCTGAAGTTGCTTAATTTAAGATAAACATTATTCGAATTTTTAGGATAGAAATCGGCATATAATAAACTTTTAACAATTACTACTTCTCTGACAAGATTAAAACTTAAAGTGTCCTTATCTCCGTTGCGCTGTATTTTTAAATTAACAGTGGTTCCGGGTTCGCCTTTAACAAGTGAAGAAATAAAATCAATATTATCGGGAATGATTTTAGTACCTCCGACTTCGATTAAAACATCTCCAACACGCAAACCCTGTCTTTGTGAAGAATATCCATCGAAGACATTAATAATAGTGACCTTCTCTCCCCTTACCCCGATAGAAACTCCAATGCCTCCGTATTTTCCTGTTGTAAGCAGATCATAATCTTTTTTTTTGTTTTCGTCTATAAAAATTGTGTAAGGGTCCAAGGAACCAAGCATACCATTAATGCCTGCACGCATAAACTGCGCCGGGTCAATATCCTCAACATAATTGAAAGTAACTTCTTTATAGACCTTACTGAACAGTTCAATGTTTTTTGAAATCTCAAAATATTTATCGGTTACAAAAACAAATCCAGTAAAAAATACTGCGACAAAAAATGATACAAGTATTATTTTTATTTTTTTCCTATTCATGCTAACTTTTTTTCTCCAATCTTTTTACTTCGTTTATTATTTTTTCACTTATGCTTTCAATACTCAACACACCGTCGATAACTTTAAATCTTTCTTCCTGTTGCTCCATTGTTAAATATCCTTCTCTTACACGGTTGAAAAATTCGTTGTCTAAAATCTCCAGCCTGTCAAGCTGCCCCTCTTCCTTTTCCATTTTCCTTGATTCTGCAACTTCTACTGGAATATCAATTATAAATGTCAGATCAGGCAATGTACCGTCTATTGCAAGGTAGTTTATTTTATTTACCGTATCAAGATCAACACCTCTACCGTAACCCTGGTAAGCAGTTGTTGAATCATGAAAACGATCTGAAAGTACATAATATCCTTCATCCAGCAAAGGCTGTATTTTTTCCCTAACAAGCTGAGCACGGCTTGCCGAGAAGAGAAATATTTCAGGTTCCATAAACATTTCTTTATGTATTTTGGATAGAAGAAGTTCTCTTATCTTTTCTGATATTGCCGTTCCGCCCGGCTCGCGTATAATTTCTACTTTTTTATTTTCGGATATAAAATGTTTTTTCAGTAATTCAATTTGAGTTGACTTACCGCAGAAATCTATTCCCTCAAAAGTGATAAACATTAAATATTTGTTCCTTATGTTTTATCTGTATCTTTTAATTACGTATTGAACTCTCTCCGGTTGTGTAAAGAGCAATGTGGTATTTTCGGGTAATATTATTTTAGGCTGAATGCTTCCCGATAGATCGCGTATAATATCCCTGTAATTAACGGAAGCTTTAAACTGATCGTTTGTTAATTTTCCGAGGACATCAATTCCGCCTCTTATGCTTATTGTTATTTTGTTCGGCAGTAATACTACTTCCCTGTTCCTTGGAACATTCAAAACTTCAACGCTGATTTCTTCAATATTCATTTCTACTATTTTCTGAACGTCCAATGTTATATTTATTTTACCCGGAGAATATGTTACACCCTGAATATCCATAAGTGCAATTTCTTTTTGTGTCGATTTATCAAGTTCGTTTAATTCAATTTCATTTGTAAGTACAGAGTTTAATTTTCTCATCGTACTTCTCGGACCGGTAACTTTAACTGTGTCAGGTGATATTTTTATCTTTGTTGCCAAACCGTAACCCTGCTTAAAACCTAATTTTATTTGAGGAATAATTTTTAATTTTTTAGTCCTCGTCCTTTCTACATTTATTCTTATTGTATTTGGTTGAATATTTAATACCTCAACAACGGACGAGAGCCATTGGTTTTCTCCTAAAAAAGTTGCAAGGTTCAGAACTTTTTTCCCCCTTCCCTTTCCTACGGAAACTTTATAAACCGAAAGTGCACCTAAATTAAAAGCAAATAATTTCCAGCCCTGTCCCTTCAATTTTACTGATATGTCTTTCGGTATTTCCACACCGGAGGAATAACCCTTTGGAAAGTCCACAAGCTCAAGTGGGAAATTGTAAGTTGTGTAATAATCGTTTGACATTGTTATTGACGCCCAAAGTACTATAGAAAATAGTAATGACAAAATTATTATATGAATGTTCTTTCTCATAACACAAATATAAATAATAATTATGAATTTTGTTTACACGCCGCAGGCGGTAATTATGCTTGTCCGGCAAATGACGGAAATTTTGCTTGTCTGAAGAAGAAAGGATTTTTTGATTTACAGTATAGGAATTTTTAAATTTAATTTTAGCTTATAATTATGTGAGGGGAAGATGTTTATATCATTAAAAATGGCAAGATATATATTAATTGCTATTAGTATAATTTTTCTTGTCAGCGGACTTATTGTAACGGGTTTCTATTTTGCGAAAATGATTCCCCCCGGTTATAACTGGCAGGGTCCGTTATTTTTAATTTTAGGCTCTGTAGGATTTTTAACGGCTTATTATGGTCTTCGTGTACCTAAGCTATGGACTCTAATAGTGCTATCCTTGGTTTATATTCCTTGGACTATATTAGGTTTATTAGGGGATCTGAAGCAAGGGTTTTGGCCATTGGTCATTGGAGAGTTTGTTGGACTTTCGGTGGTATTGGTAGCCTTAATAAGGATCTGGAAAGAGATACGATTATATAATAAAAATTCAAACACCTAACCATCACATCAAACAAACCTCATTTTCTTAGTGGATTATTCCCATTACGCTTTTATTGGTTCTTGGAATTTATCTCTATAATATTTTGAATTGAACAGTCTGATTTAGACTGGAATTAAATATTAGCATTTCACCTTGAACCTTTTAACCCACAATTATTTTTCAAAAATATTTAACTAAGTATTTGTTTTGAATAATAATTGGATTAAGTTAATATATACAAATAAAACTGGGGTTTAAATTTCACACTAAATATTCTTTAAGCCTAAAAAATATAGAACTAATAGTTAAAAAGCGGTTGATAGATAAGAACAATTTTTTTAATTTTCTGCCGAATTTAAGACCGTTATTTGGGCATATTTAATAGTTAGCCATTGAGCAAAAAGGAAGACCAATGGAAAAGATTTTAGGTGATAATTAGATGTTCATTCTAGCTCTTCTAATATCTAGTATAGCTCTTATAATATCTGGAATTCTACTTTATATTGATTATCTCAAACCTTTTGATCTCTCAATTAAAACTGCTGGACGTATTACTATATCTAAAAATCCGTGGGCAGAAGAATTGCGTCAAGATTGTATTCAATTAGATTTAGTTTTCACTAATAATGGTGCAAGACGAGGCGTTATAGAAGATGTTGCTTTAGAACTTCAAACAAATGACAAAAAATTTTTATTTAGAAGCTATGCTATTGTTCGTAATCGAAGCCTAACTCTAGGCAAGGATTTAATTCCACCATCGCTTGAACCTTTTATTTCTTTTGAATTAGGAAAAATGGAGAGCTCTGTAAAGCGAATACTATTTATCCCACATACAGATTCATTATTATCAAATTTTATTGCAGAAACATACAAAGTTATTATCTGGATTAGAAACTCCAGTGATAAAAAATGGATCTACTATGAGAATTTTGTTATAACTATCGACAAAGACGATATAGATGTGCTGGCAAAATCTAAAATGACAAAGCAACCGGATGGAAGGTATTATATTAATTGGTTAACCCTAGATAAAGTTCTTGATCAATCTGAAAATGAATTAAGTGAACTTTTAAAAATCATTAACAAATAGAACAATAATTATTTCATATACCTGGATAAGCAGCCAATCAATCGGACGCCGCATAAGTGAGATTAAATTCCTAACTACTTATATTTATCATTTATATTATGAAAACATTTTATGCAAAAAATAGAAATGAATGGAGAAAATGGCTTAAGAAAAATCACGATAAACAAAAAGAAATTTTGCTGGTTTTTTACAAAAAGCACTCAGGCAAACCAAGTATAACGTACAAAGAAGCATTGGAGGAAGCCCTTTGTTTTGTCTGGGTTGACGGTCTTAAAAAAAGAATAGACGACGAAAGATTTACATATAAATTTACACCCCGCAAAGAAAAGAGCAAATGGTCTCCGTATAATATTAAACTTGCCGGGCAATTAATAAAAGATAAAAGAATGACTAAAGCGGGACTGACTGCATTCGAGAGAAAATTAAACTACTCAAAAGAAATTCTGGAAGTCAGAAATGCTAAAGTACTTTTCATCCCCCCGGAAATTATAAAAGCTTTTATGAAAGACAAAATAGTCTGGAAAAATTTTAATACGTTGGCACCGAGTTATAAAAAACAATATATTTGGTGGATAAGAGCCGCAAAGAGAGACGAGACAAAAGAACGGCGTTTAAAAGAATCTATTGCACTGTTAAATCAAAATAAAAAATTAGGTATGAAGTAAAGGCTGTCACTGTACGACCCCCGAATAAATTTCGGGGCAGGCAGTAACAGTCTTACAAAAGACACATAAAAGAAATATGACAGAGAAAAAAATCATTTATTTAATTCTTTAATAAGCTTAAATAATTCTTTAGTTCAATTAATTAAAGAGGCATTAACTATGACTAAACTTTCAACTGCTTGGGGTCCGATGGCTATTAGAATTATCATCGGAATTGGCTTCATCTATCACGGATCCATAAAGCTTTTCACTTCTTGGGGTCACGACATTTTTCTGCGTATGCTTAACGATATCGGGATTCCGGGAGCAACAATAATTTCTTGGGTAATTGGGGCAGTAGAATTTTTTGGAGGAATAGCAATACTCTTAGGCGCTTTTGTAAGTATTGCTAGTATCATCCTTATATTGAATATGCTTGTGGCAATGTTTAGTGTAAATATCTCACAAGGCTTTAATGTAATGAATATAACTGTTATAATAGAAGCAGGTCCTAAATATGGAATGCCGGGTTACGAACTAAACCTGCTGTACATTGCGGCATTAATTTCTTTGCTGATTACCGGAGCAGGTTTGTTTTCAATAGATAAATATTTGAAAGAAAGATTAAAACCCGAATCATCCGAATAACTTTCTTAACAATAAAAGATTCCCAAAATTAAAGTGGTGTCACGGAATGATTCGTGACAGCCTTACAAAAGCTGGTTATGAGGTAGGTGTATTATTTTTAAAAACAATTTTATATATTAGAAACTACATATGCCAAAAATTATTAAACAAACATTACTCCTAAATGTTACATTTTATTTGTCGCTGTTTGCTTTATCCTGCTCAGATAAATCAGCTACAAGTAATGACGCATTAATACTTGCATCTTCAACATATCCAACACATACCAATATTACTGCCACAACATTTTGGGTTGGTGAATTGGCAGATTCTTCAAATGGTTTTATTGCAAATGATGTAAGCGCGTGGGACAGTAAATGGGAAGAGCACTATGGCGGTTTAGATGATCCAAATAATAGAATTGGATATTTCCCAGCTTCATTCACTCCTAAAGAAAACCCTTTTTATTTTGCTTTGCCTTATGATGATTTTAACAATGCAGGCATAAGAAAACAGAGTGCATTCACAACTGTTTTTTGGGCAAGTGAAAAAAACTGGGGACAGAATGAATCAATGTGCAAGAACGTATGGATACAAATAATTAAGGGAGACAAGGTAGCATTTGCACAATGGGAGGATGTTGGTCCATTTGAAACAGACGATGCACAATATGTATTTGGCAGCGAACAACCTTTAAACCAAATTAACAATGCAGGACTTGATTTATCACCTGCAGTAAGGGATTATCTTGGACTTACAGGACTGGATATAGTTAGCTGGCAATTTGTAAAGTTTGAGAATATTCTTGACGGACCTTGGAAGAATATCATTACTACTTCTCAGATACAATAAAAATAATACAAAAATTTAACTAAGAATATTGCCGTAGACAGAATGGTCTGAATGACAATATTTATCTAAAAATGGTGTCACGGTATTGTCCGTGACACCTAAATAAAATTATTTTTACCTCTTTTCGTAAGCCGGTTGTTTCGGTTCGGGATTAGGATTTTTCTTTATCTGATCCAATACATACTTTATTGCAGCATCCAATTGAGGGAGTCCTCCCTTTGCCATTAAAGTCGGATCATCCATAACTTTTATATCGGGGTCAACGCCGTATCCTTCTCTAAACCATTTACCGTCTAGGTCATACATCCTGAAAGTAGGAACGGTTACTCTTCCGCCGTCAATTAAACTTGGAACTCCTGTGTAACCAATAAGTCCGCCCCAGGTTCTCATTCCGATCAAGGGACCTAAACCTCTTTTACGAAAGTAATCAGGGAATGCATCACCACCCGAACCGCTCCATCCGTTAATAAGCATTGCTTTTGGACCGAAGTTAGCAATCGGGGGCCACTGCCAATTTTTACCGTCGCGTACAGCCCAGAACGCAAGCGGTTTTCTGTCTAACAGTTCTATAAATCTGTCGGGTATCTGCCCGCCGCTGTTGAATCGTTCGTCTATTATCAATCCGGCTTTATCAATTTGTGCAAGAAATTGTCTTACTAATTCACTTTGTCCGTCTCTTCCCGTACTGCGGACATAAATATATCCGATCTTTCCGTTGCTTTTCTTTTCAACATATTTCCTGTTTGCTTCTATCCACGCAAGGTGACGTAAACGGCTTTCAGACTTAAGTGTTTTTACATAGACTGACTTTGCACTATCATAGTCAGGTTTTGTGCTGACCGTTAATTTTACTGTCTTCCCTGCCAGCCCTTGAAAAGCAGAGTACGGTTCTTTATTTGTATTAAGAGGAATATCATTCACAGCAAGAATGTAATCCCCTTCTTTTACTTTTAATCCGGGTTCTGTAAGGGGTGACCGGACATTAGCGTCCCAGGTTGCACCACGTATAATTTTTTTAATCTGATAAGCACCGTCATTAACTTTCCAATCAATTCCGAGAAGTCCTGTGTTTTCCCTGCTTCCACGTTCCAAATCTCCGCCGAATCTGTATGTATGCGAAGAGTTCATTTCACCAATGAGTTCACCAAGTACAAAATTCAGGTCAGAGCGGGTAACAACATCATCGAGTAATTTGCTATACTTTTCTCTCATAGCTTCCCAATCAACACCGTGCATATTGGGGTCGTAGAAATAATCTCTTTCCAATCTCCAAGCATCTGTAAAAATCTGTTTCCACTCTTCTTTCGGATTAATGGTCATTTCCATTTGGCTCAGTGGAAGCTTATCTTTCATTTTTTGTTTTGGTTTTACGTCAATTATGGAAGCACTCGGATTTTTCCCCTCTTTTACCACAAGTATTTTTTTACCGTCCGCAGAAAGCTGATAAGAATTAATATCTTCAATAATCGTTTTTTCTTCTCTCTCTTTTAAATCATAATAAACAAGATTTATTTTTTTGTTGGAAGAACCGTAGTTAGGATATTTTAGGTAAATTATCTTTCCTTTAACAGCACTTAAGTTTCTGTAACGTCCGGCTTTGGGCGGAAGAGAAACTATCCTGTTTTCAAATCCGTTAAAATCAATTTTCACAGGTTTTACTTTAACTGAATCTTTATCATCTTCCTTTGAATCTTTTTTGTCCTTTTTATCTTTCTTTTTTTCCTCTTTCGGTTTTACTTCATCGTTTCTTGTTGAAAGCGGTGAAGCTATTTTATTTGTTAATGGAACTGCCGCAATTGTTGATGAGTTTGTATAAACCCATGAATTATCAAAACTGCTGTAGAGCGGACGAAAAGTGCGTGATGTTAAAAAGTAAAGGTACTTTCCTTCCGGGTCAAAAACAGGCCCATAATCAGAATAATAACCCGTAGTAACCTGATACTTCTTTTTGTTTTGCGTATCAAAAATAAAAACAGCATCGTTTTGATTATTTACACCTCTGGAATATGCAATATAACGGCTGTCGGATGACCAGCTGACGTTAAAATTTTTAAGACCGCCTTCATACTTATATAAACCCTTGTCAGCGGTCGTGGTTTTATCAGTTTCAAAATCATAAATTTTTATTGCCATTGTTTTTTCAATAAAAGCAATTTTTTTACTATCCGGTGCCCAGAAAATATTATACCTGAAACCGGGTCCGTATTCGGTTAATGTTTTTTCAGAACCGTTTTTTGTAAAATCTTTTACAGTTAATTCATACTCGCCCGATTTATCGCTCCAATAAGCAAGTAATTTCCCGTCGGGAGACCACGAAGGGTATCGTTCGGCAATGCCGGAAGTTTGAGTCAAATCAATAACCGGTCCGTGTTTTGCGGGAAGCGAAAATAAATCACCCCTTGCCTCAACAATAACCCTTTTACCGTTATAAGCTATTGATAAGTTTTGAGTATAAGAGGAAACTTTTTTCTTTTTAGATAAAAGAGAAATTGCATCAGTGACAACTTTTATTTTTACTTCGTTAAATTTTTGAGATATTAAATTCAACAAGTACATTTTCCCGCCTGCTTCAAAAACTATATCTTCGTTACCGATAGAAGGGAAATGAATATCAAAGTCATTGAAAAAAGTAACTTGCTTTGATGATCTATTATTTAAGTTATAAACCCAAATATTAAATCGCTGGGCGGGACCGTTGTCGGACAAATAATAGATGTTATCTTCCGCCCACATCGGCAGCTCATTGTTAGCATCGTTATTAGTAATATTTTGGGATGAATAATCATCTAAATTAAAAATCCAAATATTCGAAGCCATACCTCCGCGGTATCTTTTCCAGGTTCTGAATAATCTTGTTCGTTTTGTAAATGCAAGCCATTTACCGTCTTGAGATATTTCACCTATCTCGCCGTACGGCACGGGCAGTTTTTCAGGTAATCCCCCCTCTTTTGATATTTTATACAGCTGTCTAAACCGTTGTCTTCCGCTTTTACGCGAGGATGCAAAAAGTATATTATCTCCATCGGAATACCAGGCAAGCATTCTTTCACTTGATGGGTGATTGGTAACACGCACTGGAATTCCTCCTGTTACCGGTATTGTGAAGATATCATTATTGCCGTTGTAATTTCCTGTAAAAGCAATTGTCTTTCCATCGGGAGAAAATTTTGGAAATGATTCATTGCCTTGTGGAGAACTTAATCTTTGAGCAGTTCCTCCTTGTTTTGAAACAACCCAGATATCCCCTGCATAAACAAAAGAAATTTGTGTTTTGGATACATCGGGAAATTGAAAAAGTCTGGCATTGATTTGTGCAATTAACGGTAAACTAAGAAATAGTATTAAAACGGGAAGCATAAATTTTTTCATAAAACACCTTATTATTTTAAAATGATTTCTATTATTGACGTATTAACTGTGCAGTACGTTCATAAAATATAGGTAAAAAATGTCAATTAATTTATTGTAATTTTTTTTAACGGTTGTATATTTAAGTGTATGGTAATGGAAGATGAAAAAAAAATGCATTTGCTAAAAAGAATTCATTTATTTAACTTTTAACAATAAATTAACAACTTCAAATAATATAGTCTAATACAGAAATTACTTTTATATACTTAATACTTTTAATTAAATAATCTGGAGGTTCTAATGGCTTTACTATTTTCATTATGGCTCCCTATCCTCGTTTCAGCAGTGGTTGTATTCATTGCAAGTTCTATTATTCATACCGTCTTAACTTATCATAAAAAAGATTTACAAAAATTACCCGATGAAGAAGGCGCAATGAATGCCCTGCGTCCACTTGATATTCCCCAGGGTGATTACGTTATGCCGTATTGCGGAACATCAAAAGGAATGAAAGAACCTGAAATGATAGAAAAATGGGATAAAGGACCTGTAGCATTGTTGACTGTGCTAGAAAACGGAATGCCAAAGATGGGTAAAAGTCTTGTACAGTGGTTTATTTACATTTTGGTTGTAAGCATATTTGCGGCTTACATTGCATCACACGCATTACCGGCTGACGCAGCTTATCTTGCCGTTTTCCGATTTGTTGGATGCACAGCATTTATTGGATACTCCCTTGCACTGTGGCAGGGTTATATTTGGTACAAAAAATCTCTAAGATATGTAATTACATCCTCCTTCGACGGACTTATTTATGCCCTATTAACTGCAGGCGTTTTCGGATGGTTACGGTAAAATGAGTGCGCGTTCTCAATATTAGCAGTCAACTAACTGTTTACCGCTTTTAGTTGACTGCATTAAATTTCGAGGTATAATGAATTCAAATGAAATACTGAATGAACTCTCTAAATTAGGTAACCCGAATACAAAAAAAATTTTGATTAAACATGGTGCCAAAGAACCATTTTACGGCGTTAAAGTTGCAGACCTTAAAAAAATTCAAAAACGAATAAAAAAAGATTATAAATTATCTCTTGAACTGTTTGATACCGGAAATTCTGATGCAATGTATCTTGCCGGTCTTATTGCCGACGAAGATAAGATGACAAAAAAAGATTTGAATAAATGGGCGAAAAATGCTTATTGGTACATGCTTAGTGAATATACTGTTGCCTGGATTGCCGCCAAAAGTAGATTCGGTTGGGAATTAACATTAAAATGGATTCAATCAGAAAACGAAAATATTGCATCAGCGGGCTGGTCAACATTGTTAAGTCTGGTGGCAATTAAAGATGATTTAGAATTAGACATAAGTGCTTTAATGAAACTGTTAGATAGAGTTGAAAAAGAAATTGAAAACTCCCCAAACAGAGTTCGATATACAATGAACGGATTCGTAATATCTGTCGGGGCATATGTTAAACCGTTAACAAAATCAGCATTATCAACTGCAAAGAAAATAGGTATTGTTAAAGTTGATATGGGAGGAACTGCTTGCAAAGTACCAAAAGCTGATGAGTATATTAATAAAATTATAAATATGGGCAGAGTTGGTAAAAAGAAAAAAATGGCAAGATGCTGATATCATTTACACTGCTAAATAATTTTCCATTTTTTAATGAATACAAAAGAAGAAAATTCAAATTTAAAACCAATAATTATTATATCAAGTACAGTATTAGCGCTGATTGCTTTTGCTGCAAATTCTGTTCTTTGCCGTTTTGCTTTGGGTAAAAATCTTATAGATGCTGCAAGCTTTACATCTGTTCGTTTGATATCAGGTGCTGTAATGTTAACTTTTGTAGCGTTATTCTCAAAGGAAAAATTAAATTTCACCTTTAAGGATAATTTTTTCTCTTCAAGTATGCTGTTTATCTATGCTGTAACATTTTCTTTTGCGTACATAAATTTAAGTACAGGAACAGGTGCTTTGATTCTTTTCGGTGCAGTACAACTTACAATGATAATTTCAGCACTATTTATCGGTGAAAGACCTAATCTTTTTGAGTGGGCTGGTTTAATAATGGCTCTTGCAGGTCTAGTTTATCTTGTGTCACCTGGTTTAACCGCTCCTTCCATAGGCGGTTCGGTGCTTATGTTGTTTTCGGGTATTGCTTGGGGAATTTATTCTTTGAGAGGCAGGCGTAACAAACATCCTCTTATATCTACTGCAAACAATTTTATACTTTCTGTACCTTTTGTTATTGTTATAAGCATAATATTTTTCAGTCAAATGAATATTTCACCTCAAGGATTTTTACTTGCTTTAACATCTGGGGCTGTAACATCAGGATTAGGTTATGCAATATGGTATGTTGCACTTAGAGGATTAACTGCAACCCGTGCTGCTACGGTGCAGCTTTCTGTACCAATAATTGCTGCTATTGGAGGTGTAATGTTTTTAACGGAAGAAATTTCACTGAGGCTTATTATTGCTTCTTTATTAATATTGGGTGGAATAGGAATGGCTATAGTCGTGGGTAAAAAAAAGAAAATTAAAATATAAATTAATTTATGTGAACAGAATCATTAAAATTATAATTTAATTTTTATTTATATTATTTACAGTTGTAGTTTTAATATTATTATTCTGGAACCATAATGAAAAAATACGATCCTAAAATGCACTCTACAGAACATCTGCTTAACCAAACTATGGTAAGAATGTTCAACAAAGGCAGGTCATTCAGCGCACATATCGAAAAGAAAAAATCAAAGGTAGATTATCACTTTGACAGGATTTTAACCGAAAAGGAAATTACTGAAATTCAAAAAAGAGTTAACGATATAATAAAATCTAATCTTGATGTACGAGAAGAGTTTTATACTAAAGAGGAAGCTGAAAAGAAATTTAATTTAAGCAAACTTCCTGAGGATGCGGGCGACAATATTAGAATAATTCATATTGGAGATTATGATTCCTGCCCTTGTATAGGTAATCACGTAAAGAACACAAACGAGATTGGAGAGTTCAAAATTATTTCAACTAATTATGAAAGCGGTGTCCTCAGAATTAGATTCAAATTAAATGACAAATAATACATTTTGATATTAAACAAATTTTTAAATTAATAGAGAATTAAATAATATATGTAGCACTTTGAAATATGCTATGCTTTATATGAGTAATATTTCTTACTATACTTGCCTACCGGCAGGCAGGCGCAGTGCGTATAGCAGTTGTGTGCCATGCAAAATACAAAACTTTGAATGATGGAAATGAGTGATAATATTCAAATTGAAAAACCAATTTCTGAGCAAATCATTGAAAAGATGATTGGTAATCTAAAAGGTTCCGAGGGTTTTACAGAAAGTATCTTAACTGAACTGGAGAGTATTGACCTAACTAGCAAAAGTGATGTGAAGGAGACGATTTCCAAGGAAATAGAAGACAAGGAAAATGAAGATACGAAAGCTTGAGATTAAGAACATCAGAGGCATTCCTGACCTTGAGATTGAACCCAAGGGTAAATCCCTTGTCATCTACGGCCCTAATGGCTCAGGAAAAAGTGCTGTCATTGACGCCATTGATTTTCTCCTTACAGGTAAAATTGCCCGACTAAGCGGAGAAGGAACCGAAGGTGTTTCCTTAAAAGAACACGGACCTCACATTGATAAAGTTGCTGATTTAACCAATGTTGAAGTGATTGCTGAAATTGAAGTTCCTGGCATCACTGAAGCTGTTAGTATTTCGAGGAAAATGAGCAAACCAAATGAACTGGATTATGATTCCAAATATAAAACTCCATTGGCTCCAATCATTGAGTTACTTAATCGAGGCCAATACTTGTTCACACGGAGAGAGGTGCTAAAACTAATAACAGCAAAGTCATCAACAAGGGCACAAGAAATACAGAAGGTGCTAAAGATCAGCGACATTGAGAATATACGAACGAATTTGGTAACTGTATATAACGAAAGTAAGCGCGAGCATAAAGCAACAAAGGATGCACTAGACAAGGGAAAAAGAGATGTTCTTGCCATTACTGGACAGGCGGAATACGGATACAATGAAGTGTTAAAGTTCGTGAATGAACAACGAACCAAACTGGGCGGGGCAGAGATTGAAGAACTCGAATCAAAGAAGCTGCAAGAAGGGATAACGGGAGTACAGGTTAACCCAACTAGCGTGAATCACAAGAATCTAACTGAGCGAATCAGTAACCTTAAATCAGAAGAAATAGTTAAGGTAACCACTGAAGTAACAGAAGCAGATAATGCTTTAAGAGCGATAATAAAGGGAATAAAGGAAGACGCCCAAGCAAGCTGGAATGCCAAGAGATATGCCTTCACTAAGGATGGAATAAAGCTAATTAGAGAAACTGGGGAATGTCCTTTGTGTGATCAGGAATGGCCGGATGGTGAATTGCACCAGTATTTGCAAGAACGTGTAGGAGCTGAAAGCACAAGACAAACTGAACTGACTGAGAATAGCAAGACCATAACAGAAAAAGCGAACACAGTCAAAATCAGGATACAGCAGATAACTGTATTGTTGCACCCCATGGCTGAAAGCGATATTGCAAAAGCAAGTGAAGTGTTTACTAATGGGCTGCAAGACCTTAATAATTGGAGCGATGCCTTAACCACTCTTATAACAGCTTTGACAGACCCGATGGAAAATTATACAGATGAAACATTTTCTAATGATGATGTAATAAAGCTGTATGTCCCAGAGACTCTTGATAATGATTTGGAAGAGTTTGAAAAAGAAGTAAAAAGTTTATTTCCAGAAGCAACACCAGAGCAAACAGCATGGGATAGTTTAACAAAGCTTGTTGAACGGATAAAAATAGTTGAAGAAAGTCATATAGCATTACACCATGCATCGATAATTTTCAGCAGGGCTACCGCTCTCGGGCAAGCTTACGTTAAAGCAAGGGATGAAGTGCTTGAAAGTCTGTACGATAAAATCAAAGATAGATTCGTCGGGCTTTATAAAGAAATGCATGGTGATGATGAAAAAGGATTTGATGCCAGTTTCACCCCCACAGAGGCAGGGCTCAATTTGGAAGTGGACTTTTACGGGAGAGGGTTGCATCCCCCACATGCAATGCATAGCGAGGGGCATCAGGATAGTATGGGTGTGTGCTTGTTCCTTGCTCTTTCTGAACATCTGAACACCGGACTAATTGATCTAATAATTCTGGATGATGTTGTCATGTCGGTGGATATTGGCCATAGACGAGCATTTTGTGGGGTATTAATCGCTAACTTCCCTAACAAGCAGTTCATCATTACTACCTGTGATACTACTTGGGCAAATCAATTACGCGGGGAAGGATTGGTTGACAGAAAGCAAATGCTCAAGTTCTTTGATTGGAGCGTGGATAGTGGACCAAAGATTCACTATGATGCTGATATGTGGACTAGAATCGATGAAGATTTGGCCAAAGATGATATTAGTGCTGCTTCTGCAAAACTCAGATATGGATTGGAAGAACTTACCCGATTTGTTTGTCATAATCTCCGAGCAAAGGTGCCCTACACATTAGATGATGCCGGCAGTTTGGGTGATTTTCTACCTGCGGCAATAGGAACCTATAACGAACTATTAAGCAAAGCGAAGGAGGCGGCAAATTCTTGGAATCGACAAGATGAAGTCCAAGCGCTAAACCAAAGAGGCGAAAAAGCTAAGAAGATTATTAAAAGAGCTCTCGGAGAACAGTGGACTATTAACAAGACAGTTCACTACAATGAATGGGCAAACCTTGGTAAAGAAGATTTCGAACCTGTCGTTGCAGCTTTCCATGAACTGTGTGATAGTGTGTTTGCCTGTGATAACGAGGGTTGCGATGCTGTTCTAAAGGTCACTTTTGATGGTGCAAACATGAATGGAGTAAGGTGCAAATGTGGAACCGTAAATTGGAATCTAATTAAGAAATAAAATACAATAAAGAAAAAAGCACAGGCATACAATCGAGTAGACGGCCGTGAGCAATTAAGCTCACGGTGCGCCTCTCACACCACCAAGCGTACGGTTCACGTACTTGGCGGTTCGTTTATCATCACATCAACTGCTCTTTTCACCAGTTGAAGCT
>JACZTL010000044.1 GCA_022573715.1 Bacteroidota bacterium | reverse complement strand
ACGAAATATAAAATTTTTTTACCAAGCCAAAGGCTGGTAAACCGACCTTAAGCGAAGGCGGTTTTGTTGTAACAAGAAAAATGACTGAGCGAGTATAAAAGATTTTTTGAATATTTATTTATAAATATCTATAATTATTTTTGTGTTAGAGGTTGAAGCGCAGTTTGCGGAGGGCAAGCAGAATAAATGAAGTTAATAAAGAAGGTTAGAAAGCAACGGTTTGGCTATGCTTAGTTGCTACAGTATAATACGAAATTTTTTAAGTACAAAACCAACTTGGAAAAATCTGAGATTTTCCAAAGTAGCACAGACCTAAGCAATTAAGTATAGCCGTTGTTACAAGCAGGTTTTGTTCATTATTCCACTTTCGCAGGTTTTAGAATTAGGTCGTGTTCAGCCGCTATTTTACCAAATTCTTCTGGGCTAAAAACTGTTGCATCTTTTCCGGGTTCAGCCCCAACTTTTTTGAAGAAAGAGAGTAAACCATCTTTATCATTAGGTATAATTGCAAAAACTAATTTTAAAGGTTCGTTTCCAGTATTTTTAAATGAATGGTATTCTCCGGGAGCAGTATACCATACATAACCTTCTTTCACAGGAGTTTCTATACGTTTTCCATTTTCATACGTTATAACAATTCCTTCTCCAGATAGAAAATAAGCAATTTCTTCAGTTTTATTATGTTTATGTTCAGGTAATTCTCCACCAACTCCTAATTCATATTTTGCAAAACTTGCGGATGCGTGCGGATGACTTTCAGCATCCATAAATATTTGAAGTTTACCACCCGAACCAAGTGTGTCTTTGTTTTTAGGAAAAATCCATAAGTGTTCTCCTGCATCAGGTTCCATAATTCCACCGACAGGTTTTTCAGTTTTGGTAGTTATTTCAACTGTTGGCTTTTCGGTTTCTTTCTTAGTTTTATCTTCTTCGTTTTCACAACTTTGCAGCAATATGAATAATCCCAAAAAAGTAAATAATAACAATGTTTTAAACGATTCTTGAAATCTTTTTTTTAAAATCATAATTTTAAATTTATTAGTTAGTATTAATTTTTGTCAACTTGCTTGTAACGGTATTGTATAAGATTAGTTGCGTGTTTTAAGTAACTAATTTAGCAAATACAAACCGAATAGAAAATCCGCGAGGATTTTCGTAAGTAGGCTTGCACTAGCAATTAATTTTATACGGTGTTAGCCTTTCGTTATTTTTTATGATTTGTTCTTGAGCTTCTAAATACACCACCTCCAAATGTTCCGGCATATACAAGTCCGTTTATATTATCAACAATGAGTGCCTTAACTTTTGTATGAAATAATCCTTTATTAATTAAAGTCCAACTTTCTCCATAATTATCTGAACGAAAAACACTCTCTCCACTATAATGTACATAATCTAGAGTTCCGTTCGTGCCAGCATAAAGTGTACCGTCATCTGATATTGCCAAGGATCTTATATTTGGAGTTGTGAGTCCATTATTTATCTGAATCCAACTTTCTCCATTGTCATCAGAACGAAAAACACCTGATTTTACAGTACCAGCAAATATTTTTTTATCTTCAGAGAAGACAAACTCCAATACTGATATATTTTTCAAATTTTCAGAAGGCAATTCTTCCCAATTATTTCCATTGTCTAGGGATCTAAATATACCACCTTCATGTAATCCAGCAAATAATACTCCATCTGGAGAGACCCCAATAGCATAAAAATTAAGCTTTTTCAATCCATTGTTAATAGCATGCCAAGTGATCCCCGAATCCATAGATTTGAATATTCCTTTACCTGTTGTAGCAACAAATATATCATTATGTTCATTAGTTGCTAATGACCACATCCATGCCTTATTTGGTAATCCATTACCAACTCTAACCCACGTTTCACCATTATCAATTGAACGGTATATACTAGAGGTGTATGTGCCCAAATAAATATAGCCTTTCTTATCAATTACCATATCTAAAACACCTTTTTCCTCTAGTCCATTATTTAAAGGAAGCCAACTATCCTTATTTTTATTTAAACGAAATACTCCATCGTAGGAGCCAGCGAGTAAATCATTCTGTTCAGTAAATAATAAGTCATTCACTCTTTGAGCGATTATGCCATTATTGTAATGTGACCATTTTATTTCATCCCTACTTTTACTAGATATAACCCCCATTGTGCCAAGATAAATTTTGTCCTTAACCAATAAGATTGGAGTAACATGCTTCGTTATTTCATCATTGTGTTTAAACCAAGTGTTTCCTTCGTCAGTAGAACTAAACATAGCACCCCCTTTATTGCTAAACCAAGGACCTTCAACAACAGTGTATATACGGTTTTCATTATCTATAGCAAAACGTACTGCTCGGAAATCTTTTTCTAATTGGTAGACAGTGCTAAATGAAGCTCCATTATCAACTGATTTATAAATTATGCCAGAATTAGTACCAATTAATAAGTTTTTTGCTGGGGTTATAAAAAGTGAAGTTATTTCTTCATTCTCAAATTCAGATATTGTACTCCACAATGAACCGGCATTATTCGAGTGAATAATTTTTTGATTTGTAGTTGCAACCCAAATTTCATCTTGAGAAGTTTCAACACTTAAAACTTGTACATTATTTAGGATATTTTTCCAAGACTTTCCTTTATTATGAGAAATGAAAATTCCATTACTTGTTCCTGCAATTATCGATTCATTTTTTAAGATATTTATTGATCTGATATCATAATCACTTAGTCCTTCATTAATTTGTTTCCAAGTTTTTCCATAATTTTTAGAGTAATAAATCCCTTCAGAATCTGTTCCAGCATAAAGATGATCATTATTATCAATTCTCAAACATCTAAAGTCTGCATGGCTCAAATTACGATTAATTAATTGCCATGATTTCCCATCATTTTTTGATTGGAAAATAAAACTACCAGTTGTAGTATATAAATTTCCTTTTTGATCTATAGTTAATAAATTAAATCTACCTCCAAATGGACCATTAGTATGGGACCATACTACATTGGAGCTAGCGTCGGTTTGACAATTACCTTCTGCTACTAATACTATAAAGAAAATCAGAAAATAAATAGATTTTAAGGAAATCTTATTTTTTCCCATAAGGTCGTAACGTATTTTTCTAAAGAATTTCATCATTTAACGATTTGTTGGTTCTTCGAAAGGATGACATTTAATCAAATAGAATTATGTGTAATGAAGGCTAACAACTGCTATACGCAATGCGTGTGTTAGGGAATATTACGGTTATAACGTATTGCATTTATCGTGATTTAATTTAATTATTTATTATATATGTATAATTTACAGCAGATACTGCTTTGGAGAA
>JACZTL010000023.1 GCA_022573715.1 Bacteroidota bacterium | reverse complement strand
AAAGACCTTGAAGATAAGATTACAGATTATTTTACAGAAGGTGAAGAAAAAAAGAAATTACCAACAAAAGGAGGATTAGCTTTACATCTTGGCACCACAAGAGAAACATTGGGAGATTATGAAGGAAAAGGAGATGAGTTTTCTTACGCCATAAAAAGAGCTTATGGAGTAATTGAAGAAGCATGGGTACAAAGATTAAATGCAAGTCAACAAGTAGCGGGTACTATATTTTATTTAAAGAATGCTTTTCATTTTAGAGATAGAACAGAAACTGATGTAACTTCAGGAGGTGAGAAGATAATAGGAATAAATTATGTCATCCCCGACAAGCCTAACGATTGAGCCAACATACAAACAGCACTTGGGTTGGCAGATACTAAATGATAACGAAACAGAAGAGTTTCTTTTCGGAGGAGGTGCGGGAGGAGGAAAAAGCTGGCTGGGATGTGAATGGCTGATAAGTATGTGCTTGCGTTATCCCGGAACACGGTATTTCATTGCAAGAAAAAGATTAAAGATATTAAAGCAAACAACCCTCATTACATTTTTTAAAGTTTGTCGCCATCACAATTTAAAACGAGATGCACATTACCATTACAAAGAGCAACAGTCAGTTATAGAATTTTACAATGGCTCGGTGATTGATTTATTGGAAGTTGATTACAGGCCAAGCGACCCTGACTATGAGGACTTGGGAAGCTCGGAGTACACATCTGGTTGGATAGAGGAAGCGAGTGAAGTGGTCTTTGGTGCTTTTGATACTTTGACAGTTCGTGTTAATAGGCAGCTTAATGATAAGTATGGGATATTGGGCAAGGTGTTTATTACTTGCAATCCAAAGAAAAACTGGCTTTATAAATTGTTTTATAAATTGTGGAAAGCAGGTACATTGCCAAAGAACAGAAAGTTTTTACAATCGTTAGTAGGAGACAATCCCAAGAATGAAAGTGGTTACAAACAGAAGTTAATTGGATTAAAGAATCAAGCAAAGAAACAACGATTGCTTTATGGAAATTGGGAATATGATGACGACCCCGCTACTCTTATAAACTTTGAAGCAATATCTGATTTATTAACAAATACAGTTGAGACCAAAGAAAAATACATGACAGTTGATGTCGCTCGTTTTGGGGAAGACAAGACAGTATTGACACTATGGAAGGGAATGGAAATTTACAAAGTAATTATAAGAAGCAAGCAAGCAACAAATGTAACAACTGATTTAATTAGGACTCAAGCATCCAATGAGAAAATACCATATAGCAACATTGCGATTGATGAAGACGGAGTTGGGGGTGGGGTTGTTGACAATCTCATGGGTGTAAGAGGATTTATAGCCAACAGTTCGCCATTGGAAGATATAAGAGTTAATAAAGACACTGAAGAGAAACCCAACTACAGAAATCTAAAGACACAGTGTTCTTATATGCTGGCTGAGGAGATAAACAATCATAGAATAGCAGTCAAGCCAATCGTGGTTGCGGATGAAGATATAGATTATGACGAGCTATTGACTGAAGACCTTGAACAGATAAAAGCCAAAGACCCTGATTCAGATGAAACAAAGTTAAATATCATTCCTAAAGATGATGTCAAAGAAGCGATAGGGCGTTCACCTGACTATGGAGATTGCTTGATGATGAGAATGATATTCTTTTTACGACTTCCGAATATAATAAATAACGAGAAAGTTAAGATAAACACAGCAAGCTGGGTCGGCACGAGATGGAAGTAATCTATCCACAAGCAATTTAAATTAAAGTGTGTTAAAATAAAGAAAAGTGTGAGTGGGCATGAAACTTATGATTGCAAGTTTAGCTTACTCAAATGATGGGACAGTGGAAAGTCCTCTTTCCTCATATCAACCTCCAAAGCCGATACAAGAGCTTGTGTCTGTAGGACAGTTAGATATTAAAACTGGGGACGAGATAATCAACCGCTCCTTTGAGGAATTTAACAATCACTCTTTAATACAACGAACAAATCTTGACCAAAAAGACTGGCTTGCATGGTCAGACGCTCCCTCACAAAACCCTGATGAATCATGGATGTTCACAGGAACCTCAGGAGCAACACGAAACAAAATAATCTCCACAGCTGCTCACCTCACATCACAGGTAATCTATCCTGGTGTATTCGCACAAAATGATGATGACGAAGAAGACGAAGGTGCGGCATATGTAATGAAAAATGCCATTGAATATAACTGTCGTAGAAACAACTACGAACAGACTTTTCTCTATGCCGTGATATCGGGACTTGTAAATCCTGTTTCTTATTTTGAGGTGGATTATTGTCAGGGATTCCAAGAAGTTCTTGAGGGAACATCAAGTGCTTTTAAAAGACAGCAAGTAGTGGATGATGTTTTGTCAGGCTTTCAACATGCTCTCTTGCCGCCTGATGAAGTATTGCTTGCCAATCCGTATATCTTTGACATACAAAAACAGCCGTTCGTGATAAAGCGAAGGCGAATTCCTTATACACAAGCCAAAGCTTTATACGGACATCTTGTTGATTTTATGCACGTAAGGCCTGGAGTGCTGACCTTAATAAATCCTTCTAATAATCTATTCTATGATGTTGATGATGAACAAGATGGATTGGTTGAAATAGCAATACCTTCATATCGAGGGCGGGACTTGCAATTCCCAATGGTAAACAGAATATATCTAGGCAACCCAAATGCAGACTTCAACCCAATGAAGCATCGTACAAACAAAAACAAACCTAAGTATAATTTAGTAAAGTTCGGAGCAGAGCCGATTGATGCTATGAGGTTTGCCTATTTTAAATCATTGGCTTCGAAGTTGTCGAACGACAAAGAATTAGTGGACAGAATGAGACAAAACGCTGTAGACGCTTCTACATTCGCTACGTTCCCATCAATCTTTACTATGGGTGCAGGGAAATTAGACAAGTCTGTATTCATTCCGGCTACTACAATTGATCTGCCTAAAGACGCTAAAGTACAACCCGCAACAGGATTAGCAAATCCACAGTTTGCCTTTGAAGCTGCTAGAATGGCAGAACAAGACGTAAACAACGCTTCCCTTGATCCAAGGACTGAAGGTTCGCGAAGTGGCCCTGAGACAGCTAGGGGTGCGATAATACTTCAACAAAACGCTGTAACTAACTTAGGTGTCATGGTTAATATGATTGCTACCATGATTCAACAGGCAGGAGAGTTGGAAGTAGATGACATTCTAAGATACCAAACTGTAGGTGAGTCTATGCAACTAGCTGGTGGCGCATTAGGAATGAAGTACATGAGCATGATTTTAGACAATAAAATGGTCAATGGCGTGAAAAAGACCATTGTTATTAGATTTACGGATAGATGGGTGGGGAAAAGATTAAGCGAGGAAGAAATCAAGCGAATGGAGGTTGCCTTATACGAAGAAGCAGGAGACGCAAGGGAATTACATGAAGTAAATCCAGCAATCTGGGCCAAGCGACAATTTCTTATAGTCATAGAGCCTGACATCTTATTGCCTAAGAATGAAGCATTTGAACGTGCTATACGATTGGAGACCTATGACAGAGCAATCAACAATCCATTGATAGCGGCAGACCCTGAAAAGATGGCTGAGGTAACGAGAGACTTCCTGTTTGAGCCAACTGTCAAGGGAGAGGGAGCAAAGTACCTTCCTAAAGATCCAAAGAAATCATTACAAGGCATCTTACCGCCACCACGCAAGGGAGTGGCAGGCAGAGTGGTTGAAAATGCGGCAGTTGGAGAAGTAAACTTAACTACTTAATATGCCAATTAAATTTGAAACAACCATTGAATATCGAGATGATAAAAAGAAAATCTTTGAGGGGTCAGACCATCCTACATTTGGAGATAGGTGGCTAACGATTTATAATGATAAAGACAATAGAATTTATATTCCAATGGAAGCAATTAAAAGTATTAAAGTAAAAGATTATTGGGATCATGGGAAGAGCAGCAAAAAATCTTAACAGAAAAAAGGTAATTTCTAGTCGTAAGGCAAGGAAGATATTACGTCATGGAGAAGTTCATGGGCAGCCTTTAACAGAGAAACAGAAAGGATTCTTTGGAGCGAGAGCATCGGGATTACCTTTTAAAAAATAGCAGGTCGAATTATCAATCAATCAAATATAATTATGAGTCTAATATATGTAAACCCTTCTAAGTCGAAACGAGCAGATGAAATTGTGGAGTGGCTGAAAGGAGCACCAACAAAAGAAGAATGGCACGCAAAGCTTAAAGTTAAATATCAAGCGTTTGTCAAGGAGGATAAAGTTAAAGAGGAAGATTGGAAAGAGTATGTGTATAAGAAGTTGGGTGGTCTTGTTCGAACTGACAAAGAACACAAAGAGGCTAAAGCAAAAGCCAAGAAGGTAAATGAAGAATATAAAAAAGGTAAAACGAAAATCATTCTTGTAGACTGCGGAACTAAAAACAATATAATTCAAGCTTTTCTAAAAAGAGATATTACTGTTTTGAGAGTACCTTATGATTACAATTTCTTGAATGAAAAAGCGGACGGGATTATAATCTCAAATGGACCTGGCAATCCTAAAATGTGCAAGGAAACAATAAAGAATGTCCGTAAGGCAATTAAGAAAGAACTCCCCCTTTTGGGTATTTGCTTAGGCAGTCAAATTATTGCACTTGCAGTGGGTGCCAATACTTATAAATTGAAGTACGGGCATCGTTCTCATAACCAACCTTGTAATGAGTTGGGAACAAGGAAATGTTACATAACATCACAGAATCACGGTTATGCAGTTAATACTGAAACTCTTCCGATGGATTGGAGAGAATGGTTTATAAATGAAAATGATGGAACAAACGAAGGAATAATTCATATATCAAAACCATTTTTTGCCGCACAGTTTCATCCCGAAGCATCTCCCGGACCAGATGATACGGAATTTATTTTTGATTTATTCTTAAGGGCTCTAAAATGATAAAAAAAGATTTACCGAAAAAAGTTTTAATTTTAGGATCCGGTGCACTACAAATTGGACAGGCAGGTGAATTTGATTACTCCGGCAGCCAGGCAATAAAAGCACTTAAAGAAGATGGAATAACTACAGTACTTATCAATCCGAATATTGCTACAATTCAGACTTCTTCTGACTTTGCCAACAAAGTTTACTTTGTACCCATCAAAACAAATTTTGTAAAAAGGATAATTAAAAAAGAAAAACCCGACAGCATTCTTCTACAGTTCGGTGGTCAAACAGCTCTTAACGTAGGTGTTGATCTCCATAAAAAAGGGATCTTAAAAAGAAACGGTATAAAAATATTAGGCACACCTATTAAAACTATTCAAGATACGGAAGACAGATTTCGCTTTGACAAAAAGGTAAAGGAAGCAGGATTAAAAATGGCAGTAAGCAGAACTGCTAAAAATATTAATGAAGCAATTGCCGCCACTGAAGTAATAGGGTTCCCGGTAATGGTACGTATTGCATATGCACTCGGAGGTCTAGGTTCGGGAATTGTAAAAAACAAAAAAGAATTGATAGAAAAAGCAGAAAAAGCATTTCGTTTTACTAATCAAATTTTAATCGAAGAATCTCTTTACGGATGGAAAGAAGTTGAATATGAAATTGTAAGGGATAAACACAACAACTGCATTACCATTTGCTCTATGGAAAATATTGATCCAATGGGTATTCACACCGGAGATAGTGTTGTTATTGCACCGGTACAAACACTTTCCGCAGCAGAGAATTTTAAGCTCAGATCCATCGGAATAAAACTTATCCGCCACTTAGGCGTAATAGGTGAATGCAATATTCAATATGCACTCGATCCTAATTCAGACGATTACAGAATTATAGAAGTGAACGCTAGACTAAGCCGTAGTTCTGCTTTGGCATCAAAGGCAACCGGGTATCCTCTTGCCTTCATCGCCACAAAACTTGCTTTGGGTTATGCTTTAAATGAAATTGAAAATATTATTACAAAAGAAACATCGGCATGTTTTGAGCCGGCTTTGGATTATATCGCTTTAAAATTTCCTCGATGGGATCTTCAAAAATTCAAACAGGTAAGTACACGCATTGGGACCGAGATGAAATCTGTAGGTGAAATAATGGCTTTGGGAAGATCGTTCGAAGAAGTACTTCAAAAAGCAATTAGAATGCTTGACATAGGTATGAAAGGATTTGTTTCAAATAATATCACTTTTAAAAATTTAGACAAAGAATTAGCAGTACCGACAGATAAAAGAATATTTGCAATTGCGAAAGCTCTAATAAAAGGTTACTCAATAGAAAAAATTCATAAATTGACAAAGATCAACAAATGGTTCCTTTATAAAATGAAGAACATTGTTGACACCGAAAAGAAATTAAAGAAAAAACAGCTTAATAAAATTGATTATTCATTAATGATGGAAGCAAAAAAAGAAGGTTTTTCCGACCTTCAATTGGCATCGTTAACAAACTCCAGTGAATTTGAAGTTAGGAAGTACAGAAAAGCTTTAAATGTAATACCCGTTGTAAAACAAATAGATACACTTGCGGCGGAGTTTCCTGCACAGACAAATTATTTGTATTTAACTTATCACGGCGAAGAGAACGACATACCCTTCCCAAGTGAAAATCAAATTGTTGTGCTTGGCAGCGGTTCTTACCGAATAGGATCTTCGGTTGAATTTGACTGGTGCTGCGTAAATGCGGTGATGACTTTAAACAAACTGAATTACCGCACAATAATGATAAACTATAACCCGGAAACAGTAAGCACCGATTATGATATTTGCGATAAACTTTATTTTGAAGAATTATCATTTGAAAGAATTCTTGATATTTATGAGAAAGAACTCCCGGAAGGTCTTATCATCTCAATGGGTGGACAAATACCAAATAATCTCGCTATGAAACTTCACAATGCAAACATCCCGATATTAGGAACATCTCCAGACGATATTGATAATGCGGAAAACAGGAACAAATTTTCACAAATACTCGATAACATTAAAGTAGACCAGCCTGATTGGAAAGAACTTACAAGTTTAAATAAAGCTAAAGCATTTGCAAAAAGAGTCGGTTATCCTGTGCTGATAAGACCAAGTTATGTTTTAAGCGGCGCAGCAATGAGTATGGTAATAAACGATAAGCACCTTGAGGAATTTTTGAAAAAGGCAGCTGAGATAAGCAGGGAACACCCGATAGTAATAAGTAAATTTATTCTTGATGCCAAAGAAATTGACGTAGATGCAGTTGCCGAAAACGGAAAACTATTTTGTTATGCCATTTCAGAGCACGTTGAGAATGCGGGAGTTCACTCTGGTGATGCTACAATTGTCTTACCTCCCCAGAGAACTTATCTGGAAACAATGAGACGAGTAAAAATTGTAACTAAAAAAATTGCAGAAGCGTTAAAAATTACGGGTCCATTTAATATTCAGTTTATTGCAAAAGATAATGAAGTAAAAGTAATTGAATGTAATTTGAGAGCTTCTCGAAGTTTCCCGTTTGTTTCCAAGGTATTAAAAGTGAATTTTATAGACATTGCTACAAAACTAATGCTCGGTGAGAAAGTACCAAAGATAGATAAATCGTCTTTTGATGTTGATTATGTCGGTGTCAAAGCATCTCAATTTTCTTTTTCAAGACTAAAGGGTTCTGATCCTGTTTTAGGCGTAGAAATGGCTTCAACGGGCGAGGTTGCTTGTTTAGGTGATGATATTAACGAAGCGTTTTTAAAAAGCATCCTTTCAATTGGACTCGGTATTCCCACAAAAGCGGTAATGCTTTCAACGGGTAATTTAAAACAAAAAGCTCAGTTGCTTCCGGTTACAAGAAAATTATATGAGATGGGATTAAAATTCTATGCAACAAAAGGGACGGCAGATTTTTTAAAAGCAAACGGAATGGATGCAACGGTGCTTCACTGGCCTCTTGAAAAGAAAGAACCTAACGTACTTACTTATCTAAATGAAGGTAAAATTGATTTGGTGATTAACATTCCAAAAGGAACAGACTTAAAAGAAATTAAAAGTGATTATATGATAAGAAGAAAATCTATAGATCTAAATATTAACCTGATAAATAATGTTCAGGTAGCGGACCGATTTGTTAAAGCACTATCGCGTTACAAAGAAGATGAACTTGCCGTAAAAAGCTGGGATGAGTATAATTAGAGTATTAGTTAAATCCTGTTGAGAATTTTCGTTATTTTTTCCTCCTTTTTATTTAGCATTGATAATTATTCAAATATTTACTACGTTTATTTATATTAATATGTCATAAAACGGGGTTTATATGAAAAAAGTTTTTATACTATTAGCATTTTCTTTCCTTGCTTGCTCGATATTACCACAAAGCCAGTGGGTTGAACAAACAAACGGCATTGATAAAGGTAATTTACGTCATTCCCCAATAGACGCTTCTGATGGTCAAAATGTTGTTATTGGAGGATGGTATAAAAAAATCTTTACAACAACTAACTCAGGCAATAATTGGACAATGATAGAATATGGAGACACAGCTAATAACCAAATTGAAATGGTAATAGATGTTTCAATTATTGATAAAGACCATATCTGGTTGGGCACTGATAATGGAAAGATATTAAACACAGTTGACGGGGGAATAACCTGGCAGTTACAATTTTATGATACAACCATTACAGATTTTATAAATTATATTGAAATGTTTGATCTGCAAAATGGTGTTGCTATGGGTGATAAAGTTATTAATGACGATACAGTAACTGCAATTCTATTAAAGACAACTGACGGTGGACAAAACTGGATTACCAGTAATATACATAAAGGGGGATTTATTTTGGATCAATGGAGAAGAATAGACTTTGTTAACACCAATACAGGTTATTTCTTTAAATCGATGACACAACCTTACAAACTTTACAAAACTACAAATGGCGGAGTAAGTTGGGACACAACTAATTTTTCTAATGTATCATCATATCTTACCATATTAAAATTTTATAACGAAGACATTGGCTTTGCATATACTTTCGGAAAAGTTTTTTATACATTGGATGGTGGGAATAGTTGGAATACATCTGTTGTAAGTGATAATTCTTTTGGAATGGATATCGAATTCATAAAAAACGGCAACTCTTTTACTGTTGCAGTGGCAACCATCGAAAGTAATATTTATTTTAGTTCAGACACTGGTAAAACCTGGACAAGCGACACCACATTCAGAAATTTAGCAATTTATGATATTTGTTTTCCGGATAATCAGAACGGATGGGTTTTAACTGGCAGCGGAGGCGTTATAAATAAAATTTATTACAACGGAAATGGTCTAATAACCGGCATAGATAATAAAAATATTATACCTAATAACTATTCGATTTCGCAGAATTATCCTAACCCGTTTAACCCCAGTACAATAATACAATATTCTCTTCCATTTGAAAGTAATGTCTCTATTGTAGTATATAATATACTGGGCAAAAAGGTTACGAAACTTGTTGAAAATAATAAACCGGCAGGTATTCACAAAATACATTTTAATGGTACAGGATTATCTTCAGGCATTTATTTATATTCAATTAGAGCAACATCTATTGAGAACAATAAGAATTTTCTGAAGGTCAAAAAAATGGTTCTTATTAAATAACGACAAATGTCGTAATAGTAAATGACTTACTTAACGTGTCGTGGTAGATAGTTATAATTAATAGATATAATTTTAGAGAAATTTAACTTCCCCCCCATAAATACTTAATTACCTCATCCAAATAAATATGGAATTTTTGGGGCAGGTTTTTATACTTTGATTTGAATTTCTTTTTCATTTCATCAAAATCTGTTAAACCTGAATTCTCTATATCGGATTTGAGATTATCTAAAAACAATTTCAATTTGTTTTCTACAGCCTCTATTGACTTCTTATTATTCAACCCCGAAATTTTTTCTACAGTTAAATCGATATTAAAATTATTTTCTACAAAACATTTGAAAGAATAACCCCTGAAGTTTTCAGAAACTACGGTTCTGCTTATACCCCCTAATTCGTTTGCCGTCTCTGAAATAGAGGAATATGAAAAATGTTTTTCCCTCAATGATTCTATTACCAGTTCATCAAAACTTATTTTTACCGCTTTTACCATTTCCGGCGGTAGGTCGGATAATTGTATTAAATTTCTGTTAGCAGCTTTTGCAAAAATAACGGCTCTTTTTAAGACTGCTTGCAACTCCCTAATATTTCCCTTCCAATCATTATCAATTAGTGCAGTAGCAACCGCACCCGATAATTTTATTTTTTCAGATTCTTTCATAAGAAATCCATTCGCTATCGGAAGTATATCTTCTTTCCTTTTTCTTAATGGAGGGATAGATATCTTAATTACATTAAGTCTGTAAAACAAATCCTCCCTAAATTTCTTTTCCATAACTAACTTATCTAAGTCTTTATTCGTAGCAACAACAATTCTTAAATCGGTATGACTTGTTTCAGCAGAGCCGACTTTTTCATAATCCCCATTTTGTATCACTCTTAAAAGCTTGACCTGAAAACTTTCACTTACTTCGCCGATTTCATCCAAAAATATTGTGCCTTTATCAGCAATCTCAAATCTTCCTTTTTTATCTGCAACTGCACCCGTAAAAGCGCCCTTTACATGGCCGAACAATTCACTTTCTATTAATGAATCCGATAAGGCTCCGCAGTTTACCGTCACAAAATTATTATTACTTCTTTTGCTCAGTTTGTGAATTGCCTTTGCAACAAGTTCTTTTCCAGTTCCGCTTTCTCCCAAAATTAAAATGTTTGCATTTTCCGGGGCAACTTTACCTATCAAATCCACTATTTGGTTCATCACTTTGGATTTATAAATAATTTCGTGAAAGTTTTTAATTTTGTCGATATCTTCTAATTCAGATTCTGTTTTATCGTTTTCATTTCCTTTAAGTTTTTCAATTTCTTCTTTTAAGATTTTAATTTTTGAATTCAATGTCTCCGATTCCTCAATTGTTGAATGCTTCAACTCATTTTGCATAGCCGATAATTCAACTTCTTTATTTTTTAGCAATGATTTAAAAAGATCTGCTTCATCGATTGCAATTTTTAGCTTTAACTTTTCACCGGCTGTGTAATAGAATAAATCAACCATTGAAATAGCAAATAAGGGAATAATAAAAAGTGAATAAAAAAGTTTTATGTTTAAGAACTCGTATATGAAAAATGAAATAGCAAAAAAAGATGCAAATGTTATTAAATAGAATTTTAATGTATTTGCTTTGCTGTTTTTATTTTGCACAATTATGACAATTGTTAATAAAATTAGAAAGAAAATAGTTGATGACAGAAACCAGTTATTTTTTATAAAATTTTTGTTTAATAGATTATCCAACGCAAAAGCGTGAACAGCCAAACCAGGCATTTGTTCGTCAAAAGTGCTTTTTAATTTCCCTGTAATTTGTGGGTCAGTAATTCCAATTAATATTATCTTATTTTTAAAATTTTTGAGTTCATCAGATTTTGCAACAACCAGTCGGTAAAATTCTAACAAACTGTACTGCTTAAATTTTGTCCATGAGGAAGTGAAATTCACTTCAATTTTACTTGGTGCAGTTAAATAAAAATCATCTCCAGCCAATTCGGCTGAGAATGAATTAACTTTTTCATTACCTTTTTCTATTTGAATTGGAATCTGTATCCCAGGTTCGCTAATATAATTTATATGTCCAATCTTCAGGTTATCATTTAATAATTTTGGACTGGGAAAACTGAGTGAATCCGTAATATATTTTTTATCTTTTTCATTTATTCCACCTGCCAAAGCGCTAAACACAACATTCCCGGATTTCTCAGCTTCCTTCACAAGCAAATTATCGTATAGAGTTTGTGTAGCAAATTTTGCTGTTAGAAAAACTTCGAGTCCTATTTTTTTGGCTTTTAATTTTGTTAAGCTGTTTACGAGTAAAGCATAATAGCTTCGTTTTATCGGCCAGGGTCCTATTTGAGAAATATCATCGGCAGATATGGTTATTAATATAATATTTGTGTCCGGTTGCACCTCTCCCCTAATTTCATTAAAAATACTGCTAATAGTGTAATCTATGGAAGAGCTCGAGCTTTTGTAAAAAACCAAAAATAGAATTGATAGTATTATTAAAATTCTTTTAACAACTTGTTTGTTTGAAAATTGAGAGGTTTTTGAAAACATAAAATATTATAAACTATTTTAAGGATAAAACTTACTAAATATAAAAAAGTTTATAATTACAAGCAGTAAAAAGATTAAAAACGTGAAATGAAAGACGTGAGACGTAAGGCAAAGAAAAAAACCTCAGAGGTCTTGAAGACCTCTGAGGTTTAAATATTTTTAAAAAATTGTTTTCTTTCGTTATTCCCTTACAAAATAAATTTACTTAAATCTCTATCTTTAACAATTTTATCTAATTTTTCTTTTACAATTTTAGCGTTTATTTTAATTTTCTTTTCCGGTACTTCGTCTGGAACATTAAAAAGAATGTCTTCGAGTAATGTTGTAAGAATTGTATGTAACCTTCTTGCCCCAATGTTTTCAACCTGGCTGTTTACCTCACAGGCTATCCGAGCAACTTCTTTTATACCGCTTAGTGTAAATTCCAAGGTAACACCTTCAGTCTCTAAAAGAGCAATGTACTGTTTTAAAAGAGCATTCTTAGGTGTAGTTAAAATTTTAACAAAATCTTCTTCTGTCAGACTATTCAATTCTACCCTTATGGGGAATCTTCCCTGTAGCTCGGGTATTAAGTCAGAGGGTTTTGTCATATGAAAAGCACCGGAAGCAATGAATAAAATGTGGTCGGTTTTTACAACTCCGTATTTAGTATTTACGTTAGAACCTTCAACAATGGGTAATAAATCGCGCTGTACTCCTTCTCTGGAAATATCCGGCCCCTGTCCTTTGCTCCCTCCTCCTGCAACTTTGTCTATTTCATCAATAACAACAATGCCGGAGTTTTCTACTCTTTTTATCGCTTCTTTTTGAACAACATCCATATCAATTAATTTTTGAGCTTCGTCCTGTACTAAAAATTTTCTTGCATCGGCAATTGTTGTTTTCTTCTTCTTCTTTTTCTTGGGCATTATGCTGCCCATTATCTCATTAAAATTTATACCCATATCGTCCATACCAAATGGACCTAATATTTGCATCCCTATATTAGTAGCAACAGCAGTTGTGTCAAATTCTATCATTTTATCGTCGAGTTCACCTTTTTGCAGTTTCTTTTTCATCCACTCGCGTGTTTTTTGATTTTCATACTCTTCCTGTTTAGAAACTGCAGCATCTTCCTGGGCTTGTTGTTGCGCAGGTCTTTTTACAGCTGGAATCAAAATATCTAATATTTTTTCTTCTGCAAGTGATTCTGCTTTTGCCTGCACCTCCAATGTTTTTTCCGATTTTACCATGTTCACCGCAAAGTCAGCCAAATCTCTTATCATTGATTCCACATCTCTTCCCACATAGCCGACTTCTGTAAATTTAGATGCTTCAACTTTAATAAAAGGTGCATAGACAATTTTTGCCAGCCTTCTCGATATTTCTGTTTTTCCGACTCCTGTTGGTCCAATCATAATAATATTATTAGGAAAAATTTCTTCTCTAAGAGGGCTTTCAACCTGTTGTCTCCTCCATCTATTTCTGAGTGCAATCGCAACTGCGCGTTTTGCATCGTCCTGCCCTATAATATATTTGTCAAGTTCTGTTACAATCTGAACTGGTGTAAGATCTTTACTTGAATTATTTCCCATTTTAAATCCATAATTTATTTTTTTAATTCCACTACATTTATTTTATCATTTGTAAAAATACATATTTGAGAAGCCGTAATTAAAGCTTTTTTTACTATATCTTTAGCAGGAAGTTTACTGTATTTTTTTAACATTTTAGCGGCAGCCAAAGCATACATTCCGCCGGAACCGATAGCAACAATTTGATCATCGGGTTCAATTACATCACCGTTACCAGAAATTAAAAGAGCTTTACCTTCCGCTATAACAGCAAGCATTGCTTCCAACCGACGAAGGTATTTATCCTGTCTCCAATCTTTAGCAAGTTCAACGGCAGCACGGTAAACATCCCCTCTATATTGTTGAAGTTTATCTTCAAATCTTTCCATAAGAGTAAAAGAATCTGCAGAAGCACCTGCAAAACCGCACAACACTTTACCTTTTGAAATAGTTCTTATCTTTACTGCATTGTGTTTCATAACCGTATTCCCCAAAGTTACCTGACCATCACCGCCTAAGGCGGCTCTCCCGTTATGTACAATACCTAAAATTGTTGTTGCATTAATTTTCATTTCCATAAAATTTCTCCCGAATTCTTAAAATAATTCTGAGAATAAACCTGCTTGCAAATTGCTCAACAGGCAAATTCAGTATAAATATTTTTACAAATTAAATTGTTTTTTCAATTTTATACGGCTTAAATATTTTTAACGGCAAAATTCTGGGGACAATCGACTGATATTGAGTATATAATTTACCGTATTCATCAACTAATTTTTTCTCTTCATAAATAGAGCCTACATAAAAATAAATAACCGCACAAATAAAAGTAATTAAATAAAAAAGGTCCATCGTTGGTTTTGAAATTAAAAATAATATTGAGAAAAAATAAATTGGGTGTCTTACAAACTTGAACGGTCCCCTAATATTTAACGTTGTTCTTTCATCCAGATCTTCCACATCATATTCATTTCTTAACCATCTTTTAATTTGTCCTATTCCAATTAATTCTGAAGCACATAAATATTTAAAGCTCCAAAAAAATCCGATTAACCCCAAAAATTGTGATATTAAAATAAGAAGATCATACGGATTTTGTAAGTCATAAATTATTATATCAGGGCGCGGCGCGTATTTTAATATTAACGCTAAAAGTAAAATGGAAATTATATTAAAGCTTAGTCGATAAAAAGCTATAAGATTTCCGAATTTATTCTTTATAAAATTTTTAATTTTTTTTGATGATAAAAATGTGTGCGTGTATCCAAATAAAAAATAAAGGATAAATATCAGAAAAACGTCAACAAATATTTGCATTATAATTCTTTCCGAAGTCTTGCAACTGAAATTCTTAGCTGTTCCCTGTATTTAGCAACTGTTCTTCTTGCTATGTGAATGCCTTTTTCATTTAGCAGTTCTGCCAGTTTTTCATCGCTTAATGGAGATTTTTTAGTCTCTCCATCAATAATTTCTTTTAGTAATTCTTTTATATGTTTGTTTGAAATATCATCGCCAGTATCCGTACTTAAGCCCTCGCTGAAAAAATATTTAAGTTCGTGTATACCCATAGGACTCTGTACGTACTTATTATTAACTACTCTGCTTATTGTTGAAATATCCATACTAATTTCATCAGCTATGTCTTTGTAAATCATGGGTTTTAAAAATTTGGACCCTTTCTCAAAAAACTGAAATTGTTTTTCAAAAATTGTCTGCATTATTTTCATCAATGTATCCCTGCGCTGTTGAATACATGCTATAAACCATTTGGCTGATTCAAATTTTTCTTTCAAAAATTTATAAGTCTCTTTTGATTGTTTTGTCTTCTTCGCCTTTTTATTCTCATCAATCATCTCTAAATATGTTTTATTCAGAGTAATGGAAGGAACACTTTTGTCATTTAAAGTAATTATAAAATTATCTTCAATTTTTTCTATAAGAAAATCAGGTGTGATTTGATTTAATTGTTCGGTATCTATATTTCCTTCGCCGGGTTTAGGATTAAGACTTTGAATAAGTTCAACTGTTGCTTTTAATGTTTCATCAGTTAAGTTCATTTTAGCTTTTACTGCATCGTAACGTTTGTTTTTAAAGTCTTCAAAATTATCTCTTAACATTTCTTCAGCTAAGTATGAATAGTATGGATCTAAAGACAAATTTCGTAATTGAATTAGAAGACATTCCCTTAAATCACAAGCGGCAATACCAACAGGATCAAATGTTTGAATTGTATTCAGTAATTTCTGTGCCTGCTCATCAGTTACATTTATATGTTCAAACATTCTCATTTCATTTACAATTTCATCAAAGGCTCTGTTTAAATATCCGTTGTCACTTAAATTTCCAATTATTTCATCGCCCAACAAAAATAAATCTTCGCTTAAATTTAGAAGTCTAAGTTGATCAATTAAATATTCATTTAATGTTTTTTTGGCTGGCGTTAATGGATGATAATCTTCTTTATCTTCGTTTCTGTTAACTCTTATGTCGTCAATAGATTCATCGTTCATAAAATCTTCAATTTCAAATTCTTCGTCTTTGCTCTCATCAATTTCATTTTCTTCGTTCTCATTATCAGTTTTTTCTTCTTCTAACGAGATATCAATTTCTTCTTCCAAAATAGGATTTAACTCCAACTCAATTTTAATCCTTTGTTCAAGGGCAAGAGTATTAAGTTGAAGAAGCTTTTGATACTGAATTTGCTGGGGAGATAATCTCTGTTGTTGTGAAAGTCTTTGGTGTAATGATAACATTTTATTTCCCTGCTTTTTCCTTTAATGATAAATACCATTTGCTCCCATATTTGCTTGTTAGCGGTTCTTCACTAAATTCATAAAGATAAGTGTTTTTGTTACTGCCTTTTTTCTCAGCGTGATTGCATTCGCTGAATTTTTCATATCTTAAAACATCTCCACCAAAATTTGAAATCCGAATCGGGAATAATTGACAGGATACCGGTTTTTTGAACGATGATTTTCCTTCTAAATATGCTTTTTCTAAGCTGCATTTTGCAATATCATTTTCATAATAAACAAAGACACAAGATTTATTATCTACACTATTAATCATTAGCTCACCGTGTTTTTCTTCATAAAAGCCGCTTGTGTTTATAGCTTTTTTATGTTTTTCGGGTAAATATTTTTCTACTTCACCATAATTTTCTTCAATTAAAGGAATTTCTTCCTTTAACAAAGGAGCACCAAATTCACTTTTTAAAGTACAGCAGGCACCCTTGCATTTTTCCAAATCACAAACAAATTTCTGTGAAAGAATTTCATCCCTTACAACAATATCATCTATTAATATAGTATTACTTACAAACATTGGAATAATTTTTGATGAAAGATAATGAATTGTTCTTAAATTGAAAAGATGTAATTAAAACTTAAAAAAAAATTGTTGGTTAATTTTAATATAGACTTAAAAATGTTAATTAATGTAAAAAATAGTTGCACAAATTAATTACTGTCAGTTATAATTCTCTATAATGACAACCACAACTATTATGGTTTTTCCAAGCTGCCGTAGTAATAATAAGTGCAGATTGAACTGAATTTCTTAAACCAATAAGTGAATCAGTTATACGGCTGATTCTGTAAAAATGCTCGATTTCAATTTCTAAGTTCCGAAGTTCCCGTATTGCTCTGTCTAAACGCTTTGTTGAACGTATTAGCCCCACATAATTCCACATAATATGTTTAATAACATTCATGTCCTGTTGTATGAGGGCCGGATCCGGGTCTTCAATACCAGTGTCTATCCATGGAAGTATATCACGTTTGTTAAACTGGAATAAATTAGTAATGTTATTTAATATATCTTTAGCGGCTCTAATTCCCCAGACAAGACCTTCTAATAAAGATGCGCTGGCAAGCCGGTTCGCACCGTGAAGTCCATTACAAGCTACTTCCCCTACAGCGTAAAGATTTCGAATGGTAGTTTTTCCCCATTCATCGGTCCATACACCACCGCAAAAATAATGCGCAGATGGTACTATCGGTATTAAGTCTTGTGTTATATCTACGCCGTTTTCTAAACATTTTCTGTAGATATTTGGAAATAATTTTTTAATTTTATTTTTTGATAAATAAGAATAGATATTTATATAAACGTTCGATAGACTTTTAGTTAACATTTCATTTAAGATACTTCGTGCAACAATATCTCTTGTAGCCAAATCTTTCCATTCCGGTGAATATTTTTCCATAAATGTTGCACCATTTTTATTGACTAACTTCCCGCCTGCACCTCTGACAGCTTCCGATATTAAAAACAACGGTCCATATTCTTTATAAAATGTTGTGGGATGAAATTGAATATATTCTGCATTTATTATGCGTGTTCTGGCTCTACTTGCCATAGCTAAACCGTCTCCTCTGGCACCTTTCGGATTAGTAGTGCGTAAAAAAATCTGCCCTATACCACCGGTTGCCAAAACGGTTCTTTTTGCAATGGCATGTAAAACTTTTTTAGTTTCGTTATCAAAAATGTAAGCCCCGCAGCACTCTTCTTCAAGGTAAACTTTCTTTTTATCTTTCGAGTGATGAGACATGGTTAATAAATCGATGGCCGTATGGTTTTGTAGAATCTTAACATTTGGATGTTTTTTTAAAACATTTATCAAACTTATTTCAATCGCTTTGCCAGTAGCATCTTTAGAATGAATTATTCTAGAAATAGAATGTCCGCCTTCTAACGATAATGAAAGCTGTCCATTTTCATCTCTGTCAAAAGAAGTGTTTAGCCGCTTAATTAAAATATCTTCAATTAGTTTAGGCCCTTCTTTAGCCAAAATATACGCTGATTTTTCATTATTTAAATTTGCTCCAGCCAAAATTATATCTTTGGTAAGCAGCTTGGGAGAATCGCTTTTGCCTTTATATATAATTCCACCTTGAGCATAATATGTATTAGAATCAGTAGGATCTTTAGAGCGGGTAACTAATAATACTTCCAACCCCGCATCAGCAAGCTGTAAAGCAGTAATACCACCTGCAATGCCTGAACCTATTACTAAAACATCTGATTGATACATAATTAATTTTAAGATATTTCAATCATTCTTTGAACGGCTTTATGTGCACGCAAACGAATATCTTCGGGTATTTCAATTTTATATTTTAGATCCGTCAATGAAGATAGTGTAGCTTCAAGTGTAATTTGATTCATATGCGGACAGCGGACACTACATAATCTTAATATATCTTTGTCAGGATTTTCAGCTATAATATTGTCTCCCATTGAGCATTCAGTTAACAATAATATTTTACAACCATTTAATTTTTCCACATACTTTATCATCGTCGTAGTACTGCCCGAAAAATCAGATGCTTCTACAACTTCGGGTGAGCATTCAGGATGGGCTAAAACCACCACATCAGAAAATTGTTCGCGTACATTATTAATATCTTCTACAGAAAATTTCTCGTGTACTTCACATCTACCTTTCCAGCCTATCAATTGATAATCTAAAATATCAACATCATTTTTCTTTTGTTCTGTTCCATGTAAAATCTGAGGAAAAATAATGTGTTTTCCAGTCTCTTTAGCTACATTCTTTGCTAAATATTCATCGGGAAGAAAGATTACAGTATCTGTTTTTAATGAATTCACAACTGAAACAGCATTACTTGAAGTGCAACAAATATCAGATTCCGCTTTAACATCTGCATAAGTATTCACATATGTTACAACCGGAACTCCTGGAAAAGACTTTTTTAACTGGCGAACATCGTCAGCAGTAATACTTTCCGCAAGCGAGCATCCTGCTTTTTGAGAAGGTAGAAGAACTGTTTTATTAGGATTAAGAATTTTTGCTGTTTCGGCCATAAATTTAACCCCGCAGAAAACAATTATATCATTATCTACTTCAGCAGCTTTACGGCTCAATTCCAATGAATCTCCTTTAATATCGGGTATTGTATAAAAGAGGGCAGGTTCCATATAATTATGTCCAAGAATTATAGCATTTTTTTCTTTTTTAAGATTGTTAATCTTATAAACAAGTTCGGCTTTATATTTTAATTCTATTTCAGGAACAATTCCCTTTAGTGCTTTCTGCATTGAATTGTAAATACTATTAATATCCATTTTTAACTTCTCTCTTTAAATTTATTATCTAAAATAAAACTAATATCCAGAGCTTTTGCAGAATGAGTTAACATACCCACAGAAATATAATCAACACCAGTTTCAGCATATTTTTTTACATTAGCTAAAGTTATGTTTCCTGAAACTTCTGAAGAAATTTTTCGATTAACTAACTTTACAGCTTTTTTAATTTCAGATAGTTTCATATTATCCAGTAATACTCTATCACAACCTATCTTCATTACTTCTTTTAATTGTGTTAAGTTTTGAACTTCCACTATTATTTTTAAATCTGGTTTTTTAAATCGTAAGCAGTTTTCTAATGCATTTTTAACACCTCCTGAAGCCATAATGTGATTTTCTTTTATCAGAATACAATCAAACAAACCGAATCTATGATTTGTACCGCCCCCTATTTTAACAGCCCATTTGTCAAGTATTCTTAATCCTGGAAGTGTTTTTCGAGTATCTAAAATAACGGCTTTCGTCCCTTTAACAGCTTGAACAAATTCGTAAGTAAGGCTTGCAATACCTGACATTCTTTGTAGAAAATTTAATGCTGTCCTTTCACCTGCAAGCATAGAACGTGCTCTTCCTTTAACATGTGCTATTTTTTTTCCTTTTTTATAATAATTACTATCTTTTGCATGACAAGTGATAATTAGCAAAGGATCTATTTGATTAAATACTTCTTTTAATATCTCAAGACCTGCAATAATTCCATTTTGTTTTAGGATAAAACTACCTGACCAAATAGTTTTTTCTTCAATAGTTAGATTACTTGTAATATCGCCAGGTCCAATATCTTCTTCAATTGCCTTGCTTATAAGAGCAATTGTTTCAAATTTATTTACATGCCATTGTTTTTTCAACGTTTTATTATATCTGTTGTTATGAAATCATAAAAAAAAATCATAACAATTGAAATTTAGTCAATACTTATTATTAATATCACAATTCTTTAAAAAATAGGACCTAGATAATTATAAATCGTAATATTTGATTTATTATCCTCCAAAAAATATCAGTATTAATATTAAATGAATTACTAAAAAATTTTTGAAAAAGCTTATTCGATATATAATAAAATATTTATTTTTAGTAATTTTTATCATTGAAGTTTTATCTCTGATAATACTAACAAAGATTATTTGTATATTAATAAAATTACTTTAAAATTACATTTGGTAGTACTCTGTGGAATTAAAAAATAAAAATATTTTAATAACGGGTGCTTCAAGCGGAATAGGTAGGGAGCTTGCATTGAGATTTGCAAAAGAAAAATGCAGATTAATTTTAATCGCCCGCCGAGTAGAACTTTTAGAAGCATTAAAAGAACAAATTGAAAATTATGGTTCAGAGCTATTAATAATAAAATGTGATGTAACAAAAAAAGATGAAGTAAAAAAAACCGTCAGTTTAATATTGGAAAAATTTAAACGAATTGATGGTGCTATTCTAAATTCCGGTATTGGTATGAAACAATCATTTGCAAATTTCGACTCATCAATCGGCGAACAAACATTTGCTGTAAATTTCTTTGGAATAGTTTATTTCTTAAATGAACTGTTACCTATTTTAAAAAAACAAAGATCCGGTTTTATAGCGGGTGTTTCCAGTCTTGCTGATGCTAGGAGTTTCCCTGTAAGCGGATTTTATTGCTCGAGTAAAGCTGCAGTGACGGCACTTTTGGAAAGCTTAAAAGCAGAATACAAACCATTCAATGTAAAAATTATTTCTGTACATCCTGGGTTTATCAAAACACCAATGACAGACAAAAACGATTTCCCGATGCCCTATCTTATGGATGTGGATAAAGCAGTGGAGATAATTTTTAATGGACTTAAAAAAGGAAAAGAAATAATACGATTCCCTTGGCAAATGGCTTTATTGACTGGCTTCTTAAAGAGAATGCCAGATTCTTGGTTTCAAAAAATTGCAAGTAAAAGTGTAAAAAAATAATTTTATATAATTTTTTTGATTTGGGGGTTCGGGGTATGAAAAATAAAATAATTCTCTCAGTAATTCTGCTATTTACTGTTAATTTATTCCCACAGACAGATACGGCACTTACTTTTAATGAAGTAATGTTCAAACCTAGTGCAAGCAATAGTGAATTTATAGAACTATTCAACACTTCTATTACTGAAACTATCGATTTAAATAATTTTAAGTTCAAATATCACACATCCAGTACAGACATAATAATTTCTACTGGAAACGGTACCTTGCTTCCCCCCAAAAGTTATGCAGTTATTTTTGAGGGAGATTATGATTTTACAAATGGAATTTATAGCGGACTTATCCCCGCTTCTGCTTTAGTGTTAAAACTCAACAATAAAGCTTTTGGTTCGTCGGGTATGTCAAATTCAAGCAATAGACAGATTATACTTTTCAATTCAGCAGGCGATACTTTAGATGTTTATACTTACTCGGCAAATAATTCTACTGGAATTTCAGATGAAAAAATAACAACGAAAAAAGATAATGCAAGTACAAATTGGGCAAACTCAACTCAGACAAACGGAACACCCGGTTTCAGAAATTCAGTAACACCTTTAAATAACGATTTAGTTTTATCTTCTCTTACAACTTCACCCTCAATTAATCTGGCAGGTAATGATATAAATATATCCGCAACAATTAAAAACACAGGCACACAGTCAGCGGGTAATTATTCAATTGAAATTTTCAATGATACAAATTTCGATTTAATAGGCGCATTATCCGAAAAAATATTTTCGCAGTTATTTACAAATTTGTCGCCGAACGATTCTACAATTGTAAATACTGTAATTTCAAACCCATCTACAGGCGTAATAAATTTAATTGCAAAAGTTAATTATACTAATGATGAAGACACCACAAATAATTCAAAAATAATAACTATCAATGTATTCCCAATTCTACATCTATTTAGTGATATTGTTATAAATGAGATAATGTACGCACCTTCTTCCGGTCAAACAGAGTGGGTAGAATTATACAATAGAACAGACTCATCTGTAAATTTAAATGGTTGGTCTTTCTCCGATAACAACACAACGGTAACTTTTGTAAATACCGATGTTAATATTCCTTCAAAATCATTCGTTGTTTTAAGCAAAGATTCAACTGTGTTAACAAATTACAGTATCCCGGTTAAACTTGTTGTATTTAGTAACATGCCTACTTTAAATAACAGCGGAGATGCTGTTGTAATAAAAGATTCTCTTGATATTTTAATTGACAGTTTAACTTATAGCCGATCTTGGGGTGGTGATAACGGGAAATCACTGGAAAGAATTGATATCGACGACTCCTCAACAAAGCAAAGTAATTGGGGAACTTCAATTAGTAGCAATGAAGCTACGCCGGGGTTAAAAAATTCTCTTACTCCTTTTGATAATGATTTAGCAGTTACATTGTTAACTCACTCACCGGAATTAATCATTGAGGGAAATAATGTTAATGTTTCTGCTACAATTAAAAATGTTGGAAAGATTTCTGCATCTTCGTTTGCTGTCAACTTGTATAATGATTCTAATTTTGATAACGTTGCTTCAGCTAACGAATTAATCTTTACTCAAAATTATTCGAATTTAATTATTGGAGATTCTGTAATAGTAAACCATACTATTAATTCTATTCAAGCAGGAAATTATAATATTATAGCAGAAGTTGATTTCACTTCTGATGAAGATACTTCCAACAACAAAAGTATTGACAATTTTATAGTTGTACGAGAACCAAACACTTTTAACAATATCATTATAAACGAGATAATGTATTCTCCCTCTTCAACTCAAAACGAATGGATTGAATTATACAACAGAAGTGATTCAGTAATTAACATAAGAAATTGGTCGCTTTCGGATAATGGAACAACAGTAAGTATTACTAACAAAGATTTTATACTGGCTCCAAAAAGTTTTGTCGTTCTTAGTCAGGATTCTTCATTGTTAAATATTTTCACAAATTCTATTCAATTATTAATCATACCGAATATGCCTTCACTAAACAACAGTGGTGATGCAGTAATTATACATGACTCATTGGGATTATTAATCGACAGTCTGAGTTACTTTTCAACTTGGGGTGGTGATAACGGAAAATCTTTGGAAAGAATTGATCCGAATGTAAGTTCAATCCTGCAGAGCAACTGGGGAACCTCAAATAATCTTCTAGGTGCTACACCGGGAGGAATAAATTCATTGACACAAAAAGATTTTAATATTGGAGTCAGTGAAGTTATTTTTAATCCTGAAAAGCCTTTCGTTGGTGATAACGTTGATATTTCCGCTATTGTTAATAATACCGGTAAAAACACGGTTCTGTATTCACTTCAATTATTTGAAGATATTAATTCGGATTTATTCCCCGATGTACTTTTGGAAACTAAATCAAATCTCACTATAAATCCTACAGAGAATAAAACAGAGTTCTTTAATTATCAAATAACAAATTTGCAGAATAAGAGGGAGTTTATTGTTAAAGCCGTTTTAGCAAATGACCAGGATACAACCGATAACAGTAAGTACATATCCATTGAACCCGGGTATCCTAAATCAACAATTTTAATAAATGAAATTATGTACACACCTGTTGGGGGCGAACCTGAATGGGTAGAAATTTACAATACTTCATCGGATTCCATAAATCTTTTTCACTGGACAATAACCGATCGATTTGCAACTCCCGTTTCAGCAATAATAAATGAAAATGTTTTCATACCGCCGAAATCATATTTAGTTGTTGCAAGAGACTCAAGCATATTTAATTTTCACAAAGCAGTACCATCAAAATTGGTAATATTAAATTTACCAGGCTTAAACAATGATGCAGACGGAGTTGTGTTGAGAGATGACAGAAATCTAACGATAGATTCAGTGCTATATAACAATAGCTGGGGTGGAACAAGCGGCTATTCATTGGAGAGAAAAGACTTTTCTGTTGCAAGTAACTTATCCGGTAACTGGTCTTCTTCAACGGATAATGAAATGAGCACACCGGGAAGAATTAACAGCATTTCAAACAGACATTTTGATTTAACGGCAGTAGAAATTTCATTTGACCCGCAATATCCCGTTGCGGGCGACAATGTTACCCCAACGTTAAAAGTAATAAACAAAGGACAATCATCTGCCAATAATTTTTCTGTGATGTTTTACATAGATACAAACTCGGATAACGTGCCTGATCAATTACTGTCAACTGAATCCGGTTTAAGTTTGAATGCATTTGATTCTGCATTTATAAATTCATCTACGGATATTGAGGATTTACAAAGCAAGGTTTTAGTGGGTGCAAATATTGTCTTTAGTCAGGATGAAGATACTCTTAATAATTATTCCGAAGCCTTTACACAACCCGGTTTTGCACACAACTCTATGTTAATAAATGAAATTATGTATGCACCGGAAACCGGAAAGCCTGAATGGATTGAGCTTATAAATAATTCCAATGAATCTCTAAATCTAAAGAATTGGTCCATCAGTGATATACTTCCATCGCCTACAAAAAACTTTATAACAACAGCAGATTTAATGTTAAATCCGGATGAGTTTTTAATCCTCACAAAAGATTCAACTTTCTTTAACCAATACCCATCCATAAATTCACAAATTAAAATAGTTAATTTCGGCTCCCTCGGTAATATTAAAGATGGAATAATTGTTTACGATTTCAGAGATGCAGTAATTGACAGTATGTTTTATTCATCAAATTGGGGAGGTGGAAAAGGATTTTCGCTTGAAAGGATTTCTCAAAATAATCCTACTAACGACAGTACGAATTGGACTACTTCATTAAGTGTAAATCACAGTACACCCGGACAAGCTAATTCAATCAATAATATAGTGCAGGGAATAAAAGGAGAACTTATAATAAACGAAATAATGTACAATCCAGGTGAAAATAACACCGAGTTTATTGAGTTTTATAATAACAGCTCAAAAGACGTGAATATAGGCGGATGGAAAATAATTGACGAAAACGGAAATATGAATAAACTATCTAAGACTAGTTTAATAATACCTTCTAAAAATTATTTTATCCTTTCGGCTGATTCGTCACTAATTAATTATTATAATCTGGAAAATAAAATAGTTAGTATCTTAAACAAATCTTCTTTAGGGTTAGTCAATTCCGGAGAATTAATTTTGCTTGAAGATTTTCTCTGTAACACAATAGATTCCGTTTTTTATTCCGACAAATGGAACAACAGTAATTTTACTGATACAAAGAATAAATCTCTTGAAAGAATCAATCCAAGTATTGACGGGAACGATAAAAAAAATTGGAGTACATCCGTAAACCATATTGGTGCTACACCAGGAGAGCAAAACAGTATTTTTACAATAAAATTACAATCTCAATCTAATCTTACTATTTCACCAAATCCTTTCTCACCAGATAACGATGGTTTTGAGGATTTCACAATAATTTCTTATAACCTTACTCAACCTATAGCACAAGTAAAAGTAAAAATTTATGACAGCAAAGGAAGACTTGTAAAAATATTAGATAACAATCTTGCATCGGGTTCGACAGGTTCAATTATTTTTAACGGGCTTGATGATGATGGAAATCCCTTGCGAATTGGTATTTATATTGTTTATCTTGAGGCATTAAATCAAAATTCAGGAACAGTCGAAGCAATGAAAGCAGCACTTGTTGTAGCGAGAAAGTTTAATTAAATTTATATTTTTAATCAGAATAAGATTTAATAAAAAAATGAGTACAGCAGTAAGAGTATCCAGAAAATTAATTGAAAGTGCTAAAATCCAATCAAAAGTTGACAACCGATCTGTCACAGAACAAATTGAATACTGGGCAAAAATCGGCAAAATAGCTGAAGAAAATCCGGATTTATCTTTTAGCCAAATTAAAGAAATAATGATCGGGCTAGAACAATTGAAAAGTGATTATAAAACGGAATATAAATGAAAATTTATCAATCCAATTTATTTACCCGAAAAGTTAAATATATAATTTTGAGGTTTTTATGAGTAAAACTATAGACCAATGGTTTTTAGAATACGGCGAAAGTCATCGGAATAAAACAAACAAAAGGATACATTTTATTTGTGTCCCTACTATATTTTTCAGCATAATAGGTTTGCTATCATATGTATCGAAAACTTCGTTAAGCAAAGATTTTAATTCGGAGTATAGTTTTTTTATTAGCCTGGCATCCCTTATAATAATTTTCATCTTTATTTTTTACATACGTTTATCGTTTTCAATTGCAATTGGAATGCTGCTTGTTTCAATTATTTCACTTTTATTAAACTTTCTTATTTATTCTTCGGGTATAATCCCACTTTGGCTTTTTTCGGTAATAATATTCGTTTTAGCCTGGATTGGACAATTTTACGGGCATAATGTGGAAGGAAAGAAACCGTCATTTTTTAAAGACTTGCAATTTCTTTTAATAGGTCCTGCTTGGATTTTAGGTTTTGTTTATAAGAAATTAGGAATAAAACTATAAACTTGTAGAATTGCCTTCAATGTAAATTCCATTGATTTAGTTTTATAATTATAATAAATTCAACACCAATTGCAGCCGTTTCTATTAATAATAATTTTATAAAAACATTTAAGGAAATTTATGAAAAAGTATTCTCTCATTATTTTATTATGTACGTTTTTTATTTCTTCATTATCAATTGCACAATCAAAACCTAAAATAGAATACATACTTACAATGAGTCAGCCTCACACTCATTACTTCGAAGTTGAAATAAATGTAAATGGATACAATAAAGATATAATTGAATTTGTGATGCCGGTTTGGGCACCGGGTTCTTATTTAATAAGAGAGTTCTCTAAAAATGTGGATTTCTTTCAAGCTTATGACGGCAAAAGCAAACCGTTACTATTTGAAAAAACTAATAAATACACTTGGAAAGTTTATTTAAATAAATCAAAATCTGTTAATGTAAGTTATAAAGTTTACGCGTTTGAATTATCTGTAAGAACAAGTTTTATTGATGCATCGCACGGTTATTTAAATGGCTCCAGTATATTTATGTACATAAAAGGAATGAAAGATTCTCCTTCAACATTAAAAATAATTCCATTTAAGGATTGGAATAAAGTAAGTACAGGATTAACTCCGATTGAAGGAAAGAACTGGGAATATTCTGTACCGAATTACGATATCTTAGCAGACTCTCCAATTGAAATCGGTAACCAAGATATTTACCAATTTACCGCAGCAGGCATTCCTCACAATATTGTAATGTACGGTAAGGGAAATTACAATATCGACTCGCTCAAAATACAAATGGCACAAATTGTGGAGACAACGACAAATATTTTTGGACATAATCCTAATAAAGAGTATACTTTTATTATTCACAATTTAGGCAAAAAACGGGGCGGACTTGAGCATCTAAATTCGACAACGCTCCAATTCAGAAGATGGTCATACGATACGGAAAATAGGTCAAAAAGCTTTTTGGGTTTGGTTGCCCACGAGTATTTTCATTTGTGGAATGTAAAAAGAATCAGACCTTTTCAGTTAGGACCTTTTGATTACCAAAATGAAAATTACACAAAATTGTTATGGGAGATGGAGGGTTTAACAACATATTATTCGGGACAAATACTTCTACGCGCCGGATTTTACACACCGAGTGAATATTTGAAAAATATTTCAAAATCAATTTCTTCTTTAGAAAACAGACCAGGTAACAAAGTGCAATCTGCTGCGATGTCAAGTTTTAATACTTGGATAAAATTTTACCGAAGAAATGAAAACAGTTATAATACCGAGATATCCTATTACTCAAAAGGTTCATTACTCGGTATGCTTCTCGATTTGGAAATAATAAACAGTACAAACGGGGAAAAAAGTTACGATGATGTCCTTCGTCTTCTTTATAACAAATATTATAAAAAATTAAAGCGTGGTTTTACCGAAAACGAATATAAAACTGCAGTTGAAGAAATTGCGGATAAAAATCTTGATGACTTTTTCAGCAGTTACGTTGACGGAATAAAAGAAATTAACTATAACAAATATTTAGGATATGCAGGTTTGCTATTAATTGATAAAGGAAAATCATCAAAAAAGAAAAACCTTGGCTTACAAACTAAATACAACGAGAATAAACTAATTGTTACCAGAGTTATTTTAGGAAAACCTGCATACGATAAAGGTATAAACGTGAAAGATGAAATTATAGCCGTTAACAATTACAGAGTCGACAAAAAATTACTTGATACTTTAATAAAAGAATCTCCCATAGGATCAATTTTAAATTTTCTCCTTTCACGGGATGGAAAACTTTTAAATATTAAAGTTGAAATATTAAACAATCTAGTGAAAAAATTTGTTATTGAAGAAGTAGATGAACCCACTGATAAACAGGTTTTAGTCTATAATAAATGGCTGAGAATAAAGTAAAAGTTTAAAAGGTAAAAGAAAATGAGAAAATTAAAAAATGTTTTTATTATTTTGATAATAATTTTTATTGTTTCTGCGTGTAATACTAATTCTAAAGAAATTAAACAAAACGAAAACCTACAAAAAGCTACTTTTGCAGGTGGTTGTTTCTGGTGTATGGAACACCCTTTTGAAAAATTGAAAGGAGTAATGCAAGTAATTTCAGGCTATACTGGAGGCGACCTTAAAAACCCGTCATATCATCAAGTATCTTCGGGCAAAACTAAACACATAGAATCTATTCAGGTAACTTATAACCCTAACATTATTAATTATAAAAAACTTTTGGATGTTTTTTGGAGACAAATAAATCCGACAGATGACGGCGGACAGTTTGTTGACAGAGGATTTCAATATACAACTGCAATTTTTTACCATAATGAAAAACAAAAAGAAGAAGCCGAAAAATCAAAAGAAGATTTGAACAAATCCGGAAGATATGATTTCCCCATAGTAACTAAAATTTTGCCTGCTAAAATTTTTTACAAGGCGGAAGAATATCACCAGGATTATTACAAAAATAATTCGTTAAATTATAAAAGATACCGCAATGGTTCAGGACGTGATCAATATCTGAATAAAATTTGGGGAGATAAAAGAGAAAACGAAATAAAAAATAAATTAAAGACAGGATTTAAAATGCCTTCAAAAGAAGAACTACAAAAAAAATTAACCCCGCTTCAATATCAAGTTACTCAGAACGATGCTACCGAACAGCCGTTTAACAATGAATATTGGAATAACAAAAAAGAAGGAATTTATGTAGACATAGTTTCGGGTGAACCATTGTTCAGCTCAACTGATAAATTTCCTTCCGGCACAGGTTGGCCATCTTTTACAAAACCAATCAGTAAAGATAATATTGTTGAAAACAAAGATACTAATTTTGGTATGATTAGGATTGAACTTAAAAGCAAAATTGCTAACTCCCATTTAGGACACATTTTTAATGACGGACCTAAACCTACAGGATTAAGATATTGCTTAAATTCAGCTGCACTAAAATTTATTCCAAAAGAAAACCTTGAAAAAGAAGGTTACGATAAATACGTTTATTTGTTTGAGAAATAATAAGCGAATACCATAAATTTTATAATTTAATTGACTTTCCTAAAGATTTGCATAATTATTATAATTCAATTAATAATTTTTTGTACAATCTATATTTCTCAATAATATGAATAAACTAAAGCAAAAGATTGAAGAACTAGAAAAAATATCCATGCAACTTGAACCATCTGCTGAAGAACGAAAAAAAACAAGAGATAAAGTTGTTGATTACACCGAAAATTTTATAAATAATATTTATAACATTAATGCTTTTAATTTAACCGATAACACGGGTGAAGGCTTGTTGGAAACCCCAATATCTGAAGAACCAATAGATATTGATAAAGCTATTGAGCTATTTAAAGATAATGTTGATTTTCCCAATTTAAACCCTGCTTCGGGCGGACATTTGGGCTACATTCCCGGCGGTGGAATTTATAATTCTGCTCTCGGTGATTATCTCGCCGATATAACTAACAGATTTTCAGGCCTTTTTTATACAGGCCCCGGTGCAGTAAGAATGGAAAATATGCTTATTCGCTGGATGGCGAAAATAGTGGGCTTCCCGCCGGAGACTGTCGGCAATTTAGCATCGGGCGGCAGTATTGCAAATCTTATTGCAATTGTTACTGCAAGAGATGCATTTCAATTAAAAGCAACTGAAATAGGTAAATCAGTTATATATCTTTCTCAGGAAGTTCATCACTGTATTGATAAAGCAATAAGAATAGCAGGGCTCGGTGAATGCAAAATGAAATTTGTTGATTTAGATGACAATTACAGAATTAAAGCGGATGCAGTTAAAAAGGAAATTGAAAAAGATAAAAAAGATGGGAGATTTCCTTGGCTTATTATTGCTTCAGCCGGGACAACTGATTTTGGGGTAATAGATCCTCTCGATGAATTATCCGAAATAGCAAAAGAAAATAAAATGTGGTTCCACGTTGACGGTGCTTATGGTGCATTCTTTGTCCTTTCAAAAACAGCAAAACCAAGATTAAAAGGAATTGAAAAAGCTGACTCCTTGGTATTGGATCCGCACAAAGGACTTTTTCTTCCCTATGGTCTTGGTGTAGTTTTAGTTAAAGATAAGAACAAACTAAATGCCGCTCACTACTATACAGCCAACTATCTCCAGGATGCAGTTGCAATAGAAGAAGAACCATCTCCTGCGGATCTTTCTCCCGAGTTGACAAAACATTTTAGGGGTTTAAGACTTTGGCTGCCTCTTATGCTGCACGGTGTAAAACCTTTCAGAGCCGGTTTGGAAGAAAAACTTCTTCTTACAAAATATTTTTATGAAGAGTTAAAAAAGATAAACGGTTTTGAAATGGGACCTGAACCGGAACTTTCTGTTGCTTCTTTCAGATACTTACCTAAAGAAGGTGATGCAAATAAATTTAACCAATTGCTTCTTCAGGAAATTCTCAAAGACGGAAGAATTTTTCTTTCTTCAACAAATATCAACGGCAAATTTATTATTAGAATTGCGGTGCTTGCTTTCAGAACTCATTTGCAAACAATAGATCTAATACTGCAGATTTTAAAAGAAAAAGTTGAACTTCTGTTAAGAGATTGGGAATAGTTCGTTTTGATTATCATTGATTTGATATTTTAGGAATGTTAACTTACTTAAAATAAGGATGATGATAAGTAAATGAAGCAAATTTATACAATTGTTTTAATATTGCTCCTATGTACTAATTTTCTTTTCTGCTATTCAGATACCGACACAACAGCCCAGGGATATTATTTGACAGGGTTAAAGTTCGTTAAATTAGGTGATTTGAATAAAGCAGAATATTTTTTAAAAAAATCTATTCGAGAAGAAAAAACCGCTCTTACTGAATTTGAACTTGCGAAAATTTATATATCTGAAAAAACAATTAACGGAAGAGCAAAAGCAAGAAAACTTCTGACTAATGCTTTATTTAGGGACCCAAATAACATTCAAATAAGACTGCTTAAAGCCGCGCTGATGGAATCCTTCAGTGACGGAATGGCTTTTAAAGAATATGAAAAAATTATAGAGATAGACAGCACAAACATCACCGCACTGTTTCAAATGGGAAGGTTCAAAGAAAAAGATTTTAACGATTATCACAAATCCGTTTTTCAAGATGATCCATTCAGCCCGATGCTTAGTCTCGAAGAATTTGCAATGGATGATTTTTACGAATCAGAAAATTATTTTTTAAAAATTCTAAGACTTGAGTCCGATAACCCACAGGCTCTTTTACATTTAAGTACATTGTACGAAGATTTGGGTAAACCTGAAAAAGGAATACCTTTTTTAGAAAGGTTAGTTAAAATTGAACCCAATGAATATTCTGCCCATCTTTTTTTAGGACTCCTCTGTTATGAAAATTCACAGAATAAAAAAGCACATGAAGAATACAAAAAGGCTTTATATCTTATGAGTTCGGCGGAAGAGGAAGATTTCACTTTTAATTCTGTTAAGGAATTAATAAAGCCGATATTTAAAGATAAGTTTGAAGACTTTACAGATGCTGAAATTAGGTTGTTGATAAAAGAATATTGGAAAATAAAAGAACCTCTTTATTTAACAAAATACAACGAAAGATTACTTGAGCATTATTCAAGAGTAACCTATGCAAATCTGCGTTTTAGTTTACCGAAAGAAAATAAACCCGGATGGCAGACAGACAGAGGTGATATTTATCTTCGTTATGGAGAACCCGTCAACAGAATTAGATTCAGACCCCACATAAATGCTGGCGGAAGAACACAGGTAAATTTAAAAACAGATGTCTGGTATTATACCGATATGGTTTTTGGTTTTACGGATGATTTTATGAATGGAAACTTCAGATTCAGTACGCCTACACCGGGCAGCAGATATGTTTCTCAATTTGCCGGTGACAGTTACAGGTATGCTAACTATGTAAAATCAGTAAGAAACGAACTGTACGATCCTAAATTTGAAGGACCAAAATTTAAAATACCTTATCAAATTACACAGTTTAAAAATTTAAATAATTCAAACGAAACAGATGTTTATATACATTACGGACTTGATGCTGCCGATACTTTACTGAAAAATAATTTATATGTCTATCCTCACGTTGCTGGATTTTTCTACAGTGACGGATATTATAATTTAAAAAAATCTACTGTCGATACTCTTAATAATTTTGATCAATCAAAAAAAATAAATCTTTCAAAAGGTAAAGAATTGTTGGTAAATTCATTAAACTTAAGCTTACCACCCGATTCAGGTTATTTTGCTTTGGAATTACTAAGAGGAATTGACAAAGGAGTTTCAGCTAACCACGATAAACTTACTGTTAAAAAATTTGATAATATTAGCCTTGATATAAGCGATATAGTTCTCGCCTCGGATATCGAAACAGAAAATAAGATTAATTATACCTTAAAAAGACGTAACATTAATATTCTTCCAAACCCTTCAGGAATTTTTACAGAAAAAAATAAATTGTTTATTTATTACGAATTGTATAACGTAAACTTGAACGGAGGTGTTGGAGAATTTGAACAGATGCTTACCATTAAAAAAACTGATGACAGATCAGGGTTTAGTAAAGCAGTAAATTCAGTACTGAATATCTTCGGAATGGGAAATGAAAACAAAGAAATAATTTTAACAACAAAATACCAGGTTACCGAAAAAGATCCGCAGATTTATTTTCAGCTTGATATGAATGGTTATGAACCTGGAAATTACATTTTAACTATCAAAATAAATGACCATATTGCAAGAAATGAAACTCAACAAAACACTAAATTTACCTGGAAGTAACATTTACCAGGATTATGATAGAGCGGTTCAAAATATTAAAGAATGAATATAGGATTAATTTTAAATTAAGTCTAATTTCAAGTCTTTCAGTTTGCATACTATTGTTTTTGTTCTTTCCGTACATTGCACCACCTTCTCCTCCGCCGGTAGAATACCAGTCACTCTTATTCACAATAAATGATATTGCACCAAACACTAAACAGGATAATATTGCAAATCCAAAACCTCAAGAGCCAAAAATATTCACGCCCGGTATAATTGATGAACCGGAAATTTTGCCTGACGAAGAAGTTGTTTCGATAACTAAAAAAGAAAACAATGGGAAAGGGAATTCCAATGTATTCGTGAAGGGAGCGACGCTTGACGCGCCACAATTACCTTTCGTTCCAAGGCAGATACTAGAAGTTTTGCCACAAAATGTTGATGAAAATGTAAAAGGTTTAATTGAGATAGAATTAAAAATCAGTACAGATGGAAAAGTAATTAAACATAAAGTAATCGCAAATACAACGGACTCACAAAAATGTTTGCAGAGTGTAATTACAGCGGCCTATAAATCAAAATGGGAACCTGTAAAAATCAAAGATAACAATATTGTTTATTGGGTTGAAAAAACTTACAGGTTCAATTAAAAGTTAACCTTACAATTTTATTTATCATACACATCTTTCTATATTAAATTTTATTTTAAAACTTAAAGGGATAAATAAAAAATTAACTGCTATCAGAGAAGTTATTTTATGTATTTTTGATAAATAAAATTTATTATATGTTTTTCTAATGATAGAAATAAATAATCTATATAAAAGTTTTGATGATAACGAGGTTCTGAAAGGAATTGATCTTCAAATTGATCCAGGGGAAACAATTGTAATTATCGGAAGCAGTGGATGCGGCAAAAGTGTTTTGCTTAAACACATTGTGGGACTTTTAACACCCGACGAAGGTAACGTGAAAGTAGGAGGACAAATTATTGATAAACTAAATCAGAACGAATTATATGAATTAAGAAAAAAATTCGGATTTCTTTTTCAAGGCTCAGCATTATTCGATTCTATGACAGTAGAAGAAAACGTTGCTTTACCGCTTGTTGAAACTAAAAACACACAATCAAAAAAAGAGATTGAAAAGCTTGTTTCTGAAAAATTAGAACTTGTAGGTCTGCCCGGCACACAAAAAGTAAAGCCTGCAGAACTTTCCGGAGGAATGAAAAAAAGAGCCGCACTTGCAAGAGCACTAATTACAAATCCGGAATATATTTTATACGATGAACCGACAACAGGCTTGGACCCGATTATGTCGAATAATATTGACAATTTAATAAAAGAGTTAAGCGAAAAGTTAAATGTAACTTCCGTTTTAGTAACACACGATATGTACAGCGTAAAGAATGTTGCATCTTCTGTTGCTATGATATACGATGGTAAAATTTATTTCCACGGCTCTCCGGACGATCTTCTCAACTCTAAAGATAAAATAATTGTCGATTTTATTGAAAGAACCTGCAAGTAAGATTTTTAATTTTAGAATTTGGTATTTGGAATTTAATTGTCATTTGTAGTTTGAAATTTGATATTTAAATTTGTTCTCCGTCACATCATTTCAATTTAAATCTTATAAATTTATAATTCTAATCCTAAGAATCGCTCATTCCCTCAGTGATTCTAGGCACCACGGGGAGTAAAATTTATTTTTTGGTTTATAGGCTGAAAGATATTTTATTTACTCCCCTTTTTTTATTAATATTTTCCTAATTTCCTGCCAAAATTATTATATTTAAAGACTTATTTTTTATATAACCGGAAACGGAATTGGGTAAAGAAAAAATACTTGTTACTTCTGCTCTGCCTTATGTAAACGGACCAATACATTTGGGTCACCTCAGCGGAGCTTATCTTCCTGCGGATATTTATGTACGCTACAACAGGCTGAAAGGTAACGATGTTCTATACATTTGCGGCTCGGATGAACACGGCGTTCCCATTACAATCAGTGCCGATAAGGAAGGTGTAACACCCCAGGTAATTATCGACCGATTCCATAAAATAAATAAAGATGCTTTCGAAAAATTTGAAATGAGTTTTGATATTTACTCAAGAACAAGTTTACCCGGTCATCACAAAACTGCACAGGAATTTTTTCTTGAGTTTTACAACCAAGGAATTTTAAAAGAGAAAAAGACTAAACAGTTTTATGACAAAAAAGCCAAAATGTTTCTGCCCGACAGATATGTTGAAGGAACTTGTCCCAACTGCGGTAACGAAGAAGCACGAAGCGATGAATGTGAAAACTGCGGTGCATTGTACAAACCGAATGAACTGAAAAACCCTAAAAGCAAAATATCGGGAGGATCACCCACACTTAAAGAAACATCGCATTGGTATTTTCCCCTGGCTAAATTCCAAACAAGGTTAGAAGAATACATAAATGAAATGAATGAAAAATACGGATGGAAAGAAAATGTTCTTCAATACTGCAGAGGCTGGTTTAAAAATGGCTTGCAAGAAAGAGCAGTAACAAGAGATTTGGACTGGGGTGTAAAAGTTCCTTTGGATTCCTCCAAAGGTAAGGTTTTATACGTTTGGTTCGAAGCGGTATTGGGTTATATCTCGGCAACAAAAGAATATTCAAAAAATATCGGCAAAGAAAATCTTTGGAAAGATTACTGGCAAAATAAAAAAACAAAATACGTTGCTTTTATCGGCAAAGATAACGTGGTTTTTCACTGTATTGTTTTCCCTGCTATGCTGATGGCGTGGAATGACGGTGAAAAAGACAAGTATATATTACCACAAAACGTACCTGCAAATGAGTTTTTAAATTTTGAAGGAAAGAAATTTTCAAAAAGCAGAAATTGGGGAATTGATGTTCATGAATTCTTAGACATATTCCCTGCCGATCCACTTCGATATACATTGGCTTCTAATTTGCCCGAAACACGCGATACGGATTTTTACTGGAAAGAATTCCAAGCCCGCAATAATAATGAACTTGCTGATACATTAGGCAATTTTATCAATCGAACATTTACATTTGTTAAAAAACATTTTGACGGTAAAGTACCGGGGAAGAAAAAACTTGATAAAATTGATAACGATTTGCTTGAGCTGGCCAAAGTAAGTTCTAAAAAAGTCGGGGAACTTTTTGAAAAATATAAAATAAAAGAAGGCGTATTTGAAGCAATGCAACTTGCAAGAGATGCTAACAAATATTTTAACGATTCAGAGCCATGGGCTACGGTAAATAATGATAAGGATAAATGCGGTACAACACTTTATGTTTGTTTACAAGTCATTTATACTTTAGCTGAGATATTTTATCCTGTTATTCCAAATTCTTCTGAGAAAATATTTGAAATGTTAAATACTGAATCTACGGAATGGGATAAATGCGGAGAAGAAAATTTATCCCCCGGACATACTTTGAATAAGACAGAAATACTATTCAAAAAAATTGAGGATGATGTGATTGAGAAACAGATTGAAAACCTGGGTAAATCAAATTCAACTGTTGTAAATGAAAATGGTTTGGTAACAATTGATGACTTCTTTAAAGTTGAATTGAAAGTAGCCAAAATATTAGCTGCTGAAAAAGTTGAGAAAAGTCAAAAATTGATGAAATTAAAAGTAGAAACCAGTAACGGAGAAAGACAAATAATTGCTGGAATTGCAAAAGATTATAGCCCTGAAGATATATTAAATAAAAAGATTGTGATTGTAGCAAATCTTAAACCGGTTAAACTAATGGGACAAGTATCTGAGGGAATGTTATTAGCTGCTGAAAACGAGGATGGCAAATTAAAAATAATTGAAGTAGATGATTCAGTGAAAATTGGAACAAGAGTAAAATGACAAAAGTGTAAGTCTATCACTATTATTAATTAAAAAGACATCCCGAAATAACTAATCAAAATTAATTAATGAAAAATCAGAACTATATAAAAGGGAGATAGGAAATATGCATACAAAGCTCACAATAATATTATTGACGATTATTTTTGCTTGCACAATAATGTGGGCACAATCAAGAAAAGATGAAATAATTGTAGCTAAATTCAAAAATCAAAGCATAACATTAAAAGAATTTGAAACTGCTTATTCAAAAAATGTTGGCGGTATAGATAAAGCTAAAAAAGGAACAGTTGATGACTATAAAATATTTTTAGATCTTTATGTAAAATATCTAATGAAATTAGCCGATGCTAAGGAAAGAGGATTAGATAAAGATCCTTCGATCTTAAATGAACTTAATGAATATAAAGAAAGTATTGCTTCCAGTTTTCTAATAGAAAAAAAACTTATTGAACCTGAAACTAGAAAGTTATACGAAAGAAGAAAATGGGAATACAGAGTGAGCCATATTATGTTGATTCCCCAAAAAGGAAAAGAAGATTCCACTTATAAAATGGCTGAAACTGTTCTGCAAAGTATTAAAAAAGGAATTGACTTCAGCATACTTGCAAAGAAATATTCTCAAGACAGAAATTCTGCAAAAGAAGGCGGAGACATATATTATACAACAGCAGGTTCTTTACCTTTATCATTTGAAAATGCAGTTTATTCATTGAAGGTAGGTAAGGTATACCCGAACATTGTTAATACTAAATACGGTTATCATATAATAAAAATAACAGATAAAAGGAAAAGAGTTCCTGAAATACGAGCAAGTCATATATTAATCAGTTTTACAAACAAAGGTAAAACGGATACATCAATGGCATACAATCAAGTAAAGATGATATTTGATAGTTTGAAAATTGGCGGTAATTTTAGTGATCTTGCTAAAAAATATTCTAATGACACCGGAAGTAAGGACATGGGCGGTGACTTGGGTTTTTTCAAACGCAGAGCCATGGTAAAATCATTTGATGAGGCTGCTTTTAATTTAAAAAAAACAGGAGATCTTTCCGGTATTGTTAAAACAAGATACGGTTACCACATAATTAAATTAACCGGTAAACTTTCCCCATCTACTTACGAAGAAGATAAAAAAGAACTGGTACAATTATTCAAGAAAAACAGATTCGAGCAAGCAAAAGAAAAATTAGCTTCGCAATTAAAAGTAAAATATAAATACAAATTTGAGGCTACTAATTTTGTAAAATTAGTTAAAAGCGCCGACACACTTATAGTTGGTCAATCAAATAAATCCATAGACAAATTAAAAGATTTGACTTTATTCTCATTCAAAGGAAAAACCTTTTCGATTAACGACGTTCTTTCAACTATTAAAACCAAAAAAGAATATATTAACAAAAAAATGACTGCTAATTTTTTGGCAAAAGCTATTGATAAAATCAGTCAGGATAAAGTGCTGGAAATTGAATCATCAAGACTAGAGGACTTAAATCCTAAATTTGCTGATATAATGAAAGAGTACAAAAAAGGTATTCTAATTTTCAGTCTTCAGCAGAATGAAGTTTGGAACAAAGTAAAAATAGACAGTGTCAAGTTTCTTGAATTCTTTAAAAATAATAGAAAAAGATTTATGTGGCCCGATAAAATTGACTTCAGCGAAATATTTTCAAAAAAAGATTCACTTATAAAACATTATTCTGAATTAATAAAAAAAGGCGAAAATTTTGATAGTCTAGCAGCAAAATATACTGAAAGACCGGGATTCAAAAAGAAAGCCGGCAGTTGGGGACTTAGAGAGGCTAAATATAACAACCTTACTCAAAAAGCTTTTACGCTAAAAAATCCAGGTGATATTTCGGGACTGTTCAAGAATTACGGAGGTCATTCTATATTGAGACTTAACAAGAAAATACCTGCACATGTTAAAACTTTTGAAGAAGCAAAAAATGAAGCAACCTCTGCTTATCAAGAAATGCAGGCACATAAATTAGAAAATGAATATCTTAGAAAGTTAGATGAAAAATATAAACCAATAAATTTTCCAAATAAATTAAGTGAAGCATTTAAATAAAAAAACAATCTATATTGTTTTAATAACTATCATGTTTCTTTCATATGGCTGTAATAAAAAGAAAGAACAAGAAAAATATGTAGCAAAAGTAAATAATACTTACTTAACTGAATCTAAATTAAATTCAATTTTAGATTCAAACAATGTACAGAAACTTACTAAGAATGAAATTATAAGAAACTGGGTAACTGATGAACTACTTTATCAAGAAGCCGTAAAAGAAGGTATAACAAAACAAAAGTATTATAAGCAGCTTATTAAAAATTCACAAAGAAAAATCTCAGGCTCTTTACTTATAAAAAAAATTCTTTCATCAGATAAACTTAATATTACAGATGAAAAGCTGGAGAATTTTTATTTTGCACATAAAGATGATTTTAAGCTCTTTAATTATGCAACTCTTTTGAATAGAATTTCGTTTAATGAAGAAGATAAAGCTATTCTTTTTAGAAATACTGTTATCAAAAGTGATTGGGATAAAGCTGTTCGCTTATTTAGAAATGACTCGACTGTAGTAAACAATAAAACCGGTTTGCTTTTATATGATTATCAAATTCAACCCAAATTTTTATTGCGAGTAATTAAGGGATTAAATAAAAACGAAGTAAGTCTTGTACTACATTACATAGAAAACACATACACTTTAGTGCAAGTAAAAGAAAAATTCAGAAAAGGAGTTACACCCCCTTTTCCTTTAATTAAAGAAAAAGTAACAGAAATGTATTTGGCTCAGAAACAACAATCTCTTATAAATAACTATTTAGATAATCTTCGTTTAAATAATGATATTGAAATTATTAATTAGGTGCTTATGAAATTTAGAATAATATATCTTGTTTTATTATTTACAATTAGTTTATTCCCACAACAAGTAGTAGATAAAATAGTTGCAGTAGTTGACAACGAAATAATTCTCCAAAGTGAAGTTAACTTTCAAACAAACCTTTTAGCTGCACAAAGAAAACTGGATCCAAACGACCCTGAACTTAAAAAAAGAGTCCTTAATTCCATGATTGATGATAAACTTGTTTATGCCCAAGCTGATATTGATTCAATTAAAATAAGTGAAAGCGAAATAAATCAGAGAGTTGATTATCAAATAAACGTGTTCACGCAGCAATACGGATCAATTGAAAAGGTCGAGCAAGTTTACGGAATGAGTCTTAGTAAAATAAAAAGAGAGATTAGGGACGATATAAAGAAAAATTTAATGGTTCAAAAAATACAACAAAAGAAGTTTGGCGATGTAAATGCAACTCGAAGGGAAATTGAAAGTTTTTATTATCAGTTCAAAGACAGCTTAGGGATTATCCCTGAAAAAGTCCACATTGCTCACATTTTCAGAAAACCGGAAGCTTCAAAAGAAACTATAAAAAAACATTATAATTTTGTACAGGCTATAAAAGATTCAATTTTAAAGGGATCTGATTTTACTATTATGGCAAAAAAATATTCCGAGGATCCCGGAAGCGCCGTGAAAGGCGGTGACCTGGGTTTTGTAAAAAAAGGTGTTTTTTATTCGCAGTTTGAAGCAGCTGCTTTTGCATTAAAAGTTGGAGAGATTTCCCCAATTATTGAAACACCTGTCGGTTTACACATTATACAATTGCTTGAAAAAAGAGGAGAAGCAATTCATACCAGGCACATATTAATGAAACTTAAAAAAGGTGAACAAGCCGATTTCAGGGCTATCAATTTTTTAAATTCTTTGAGAGACAGCATTGTAAGATTTAATAAATCATTCAAAGAAATGGCGAAAAAATACAGCGAGGATGATAACTCTAAAAATTTTGGCGGAGACTTAGGTACATTTTATTTTAATCAATTGGACAAATCAACATTGGATGTTGTTACAAAACTAGGTGAAGGAGAAATAAGCTTTCCGAGAAGATTTGAATTCGGAAGTGACAGTTATGGTTATCATATAGTACTTCTTAAAAAAAGAGAACCTCAACATTCAGCAAATTTGATTACCGATTATAATGAGCTTGCTAAATTGGCGACCGAATACAAAAAACAGAAAAAATATGAAAAGTGGATAAAAGATTTAAAGAATAAAATACACTGGCATATTAAAAGTTAAATTTTTACGGAATATTTTTGAACGATATTGAAAAAAATAAAAGTGCAGTTGAACTTGTTGAAAAGCTGAATGAATCAATAAAGAAAATAAAAGCAGAAATCAGCAAGGTTATAATTGGACAGGAAGATATTATTGACCAATTATTAATTTCATTATTGGCAAAAGGACACTGCCTGCTTGTAGGTGTACCCGGGCTTGCAAAAACTTTGCTGATAAAAACTCTTGCACAAGTTATAGATCTTAAATTCAGCCGCATACAATTTACACCTGATCTAATGCCGAGTGATATAATAGGTACTGAATTAGTTGAAGAAGACCCGGTTACAAAGAAAAGACATTTCAGATTTATACCCGGGCCAATTTTTGCCAACATAATACTTGCAGACGAAATAAACAGAACTCCACCAAAAACTCAAGCCGCTCTTTTGGAAGCAATGCAGGAACACAAGGTTACAACTGCAGGAATAACATCAACACTTGAAGAACCGTTTTTTGTTTTGGCTACCCAGAATCCGATCGAACAGGAAGGTACTTATCGCTTACCCGAAGCACAGCTTGACAGATTTATGTTTAATCTTTGGCTTGATTATCCTTCTTTTGAAGAAGAAATAAAAATTGTACAGACAACAACAAGTGAATATGAACCTAAATTGTCATCGGTTGTTACTTCTGCAGAGATAATTGAATTTCAAAACCTTGTAAGAAAAGTACCGGTTGCAGACAATGTAATAGAATTTGCTGTAAACATTGTAAACCAAACAAGACCGAGTAACGGAAAATCTCAAAAATTTATTAAAGACTGGATAAGCTGGGGTGCCGGACCGAGAGCGTCTCAGTACTTAATACTTGCTGCCAAAACAAGAGCAATAACTACCGGTAAATTTACACCGAACATAGACGACGTTAAATTTGGGATGCTTCCTGTTCTTAGGCACAGAATAATAACAAACTTCAGCGCTGAAGCAGAGGGTGTTTCATCTGTTGATATTATTGAAAAGTTGAAAGCATAACATTTTGGCTATGCCCGTTCCTCTTTAGGCTTTGTTCTGCTAATGTGCCGTCTTAATTTTAATTAAAAATCTTTCTATCTGTCTTCTGTGTCGTAAAATGTGAACGATTGCATGTTCAAGCAATTGTTCAAAGTCATATTCTTGTCCCCATTCTGTTTTAATTATATTGGTTACTGCTTCATCAAAGGTAAAATTCCATTTATTCTTCAATGTTGTAACGGTATAAGTCAACATATTATCGAGTTCATTGCAAGCATCTTCAGGGGTGTTTAATTCATAATCTTCTTTTTTCTCAATCCATTCATCACTAAACTGTTTTCTAATATAGTTTGAGTATCCGTATCCCGATCTGACTACATTGATTCATAATTGTTTGGATTGATCTGCAGTCAGGGTCTTTAGTATCACGGTCAACAATATTTATAAAGTCATCTTGAGTTATTGCTTTTACTACATTTTTAAGTTGGTTAGTCGCTCGTTCATATTCATCCATGAGCGCTCCAACGGGTCCTTCTCTATATTCTTTAATCACTTTTATTTTCTTTTAAATGTACAACAAGGGTCGGGCTATGGCGTTTTCAGTTTCTATCGATCTTTAGACAGTTTTAAGTACACTCCGATTTTTTTTTGTAAACGAGACAAGCACAAATGTTAAGATGCTATAGCAGTTGATAATGTTAGATTTTCAATTTCTAAAATCAGGTGATGAAAAGTTTTTTTACTAGCTTCTAAATCCTTTAGAATACAGGACTTTGTATCTTCAAATACGTCAGTCAAGTCATTAAATAACCTGGTATAATAGCTAATTCCATCTTTTAGATTTTGTTCAAAGGTTAACAAGTACTTTTCTTGTTTATTAGTAATTGAAGCTTTTGTTTCCTCTATTTTATCTTTTAGAAAATCAATATAAAGATTTAGCTCTTTGATAAACATATTAGGGCGGTCATTCCTTTTTATAATGTTTGTTCTGCCATAGATGTGATCGACCATCTTTTTTAAAGAAATAATTTTCGAATAATATGCCATGTTGGGCCCGGGGCAAATTGATACGCCTTCACCTTCAACTTTTCTATCAATATCGTTATTGATGAGCGGGCTCGTTCCAAGTCCCACACATAAGCAGGATTTACTAACAATTTTATCAAAATGTACTTTATGTTCTTCTGGACTCAAGTTCTTTGAATCAAGTTCTTTTATTTTTAAACTTTGATATTGACGCGAAGCAGCACATATTGCTTTTTCGGTGAATTCAGTATTAGAAACGAGAAATTTTTTCGGACAAGGACTTCCAGGTCTTCCTTTATCAACAAGCATCTGCTTTTCAATATCTTTTGTGTTTCCTCTAAGACTGTTGAAAGGTACACCCAGAGGTGAAATCTTACTTAAGTACAAATCTTTTTCTTTAGCTTCAATCAACATATTCCGGGTAAGTTTATCAACATTTGTAACCTCCGGAACAAGCAGAAACGGTGTTGCCCAGCCAACGGAATCAAGTTTGTAGTAATCTAAAATAAACTGATGTTCTTCAAAAGTTCCGATTCCGCCTTGAGCGGTTATTTTCACATCAAGAGATTTTTGTGGGCAGATCCTGTTTTTATTTTTAAGTGCGAGAGAGTATATGTCAAAAATTGTTTCGATAAGTGTTTCCCGGCTTACTCTGAATTCATCTAAAATCGGTCCCATCAAAAAACCATCGGAAGCAAATGCATGTCCACCGCAGTTCAATCCTGATTCGATTCTGTATTCGGAAACCCACAGACCTTTTTTCGCAAAAAACTTTCCTTGAATGATCGCTGAACGGTAATCGCTTACTTTTAAAACAATTTTCTTTTTCAGATTACCATTTTCATCCGGATAGAAATCTTCAAACTTTTCGAAGTAGCCGTACAATCTTGCATTTAATCCTGCAGATAAAATAATTGATGTACTTAGCTTGCTGTTTGCAAAACCACGCAGTGCAGCATGTGCATCGTTGTATTCAGAAGGAAGTTTTTCATCTTTTAAATAGTTCACTTTATCAAGTTTGGTCATAATATTTACATCAATACTTCCAACTGTTAAATTGTTATGAAGCCAATCTTTTATGTCATTTGCGTTTTTATTGTTTTCAACCAGCTCACAAAATTCTTGCTTTAATTCCGAACTATCGGGAAGCATATCTATATACTTTTCTACTTCAGTTCTATCTTCAGCAAATGAATTTTTAAGTTCATCAAAATTATCTTTTACAATATCGTCTATTAAATTTAGATAAGCCGTAATTCTTTTAGCTCTGAAATCTTCAGCTTTTTCAGTTATAGGTTCGTAAGGAATGTTTAATTTTTCACAGTAAAAGCCTCTCATTTTTTCTATCAAAATATCATCTATTATAGAAATGACGGATGATATTCCATACTTAGCCACTCTTACGGGAGTATCGATGGTAAACCCAAGTCCCATCACAGGAACGTGAAATGTATGTTCGTTTTTCATAGAATTTTATTCTTTCAGTATAGTAACAAACTACATGAATTATGCCGAATAAAAAACTATTTTTCATTACCATTTAATACTTTTACATTACTTTTACATTAAACAATTTTCTGTTGTTTCATTTGTTTGTTACACCAACTCCTAAATTGAAGTAAGGCTCATTTGTATCTTTCGATAATTTTTTTTAAACTTATCTCAAGAATACGTGGATTTATGACCGAATGAATAGTAGAAAAACAGATACATCCAAATTCCCTTGGATCTTAATACCAGGATTGTAAGTATCTCTACTGTTCTATCCCACACTATTTTTTATTTATCAATTTTTTAGATTTCACAATTATTTTATTCACATTGATGAATTTGTAATAATTTAAACCTAATATATATGCCGATACAAACACCCTTTTTCCCAAGAACTTCTGCACTATGCAAAAGCATGAATTGGAAGGAATGGTCCGGATATTATGCAGTAAGTTCCTATGAGACATTGCATGATTCAGAATACTTTGCGTTTAGATATTCTGCCGGACTGTTGGATATCACACCTCTTTACAAGTACAGTGTAAAAGGACCTGATGCAGCTGCTTTTATCTCCCGCATCGTGGTAAAAAATATTAACAAACTTGGTATGGGGCGTGTTTCATATTGCTGCTGGTGCACAGATGACGGAAAGGTAGTAGACGATGGTACGGTAATGAGAAGATCGGAACATGAATTTTTTGTTACTTCAGCCGAACCTTCCTATTCATGGTTTTCTCGCTTTCTGCGTGGATATGATGTTGAATTGGAAGATATATCAGAACAAATAGCTGGATTAGCACTTCAAGGACCAACATCGCGTGATATTCTCAAACACGTCTGCGATGCAGATTTAGATGATTTCAAGTTCTTTTCAACCAGATTGGCAAGAGCAGACGGGTATGATATTTACGTATCAAGAACCGGATATACAGGTGATCTTGGTTATGAAATATGGGTGGAAAACAAACATGCCTTGAAAATATGGGACGCAATTATTAGTGCCGGAAAGAATTACGACATCAGACCTGCGGGGCTTGACGCCCTGGATGTTACTCGAGTGGAGGCAGGTTTGATTTTAAAAGATGTTGACTATTACAATGCTCTGCACGCATTGATTGAGGATAGAAAGTCCTCACCGTATGAAATCTCTTTGGGTTGGACAGTAAATCTCAATAGGGAACCTTTCAATGGACAAGCAGCACTAAAAATGGAAAAAGAGAAAGGATCAAAATGGGCTATTGTTGGACTGGATATTGATTGGCCTCAAATTGAATCCTTGTATAACAGACATGGACTGCCACCTGAGATAGGGAACCGTGCCTGGCGTGGTTCAATTCCCTTATATACAGGTAAAGACAAGAAGACCCAAGTAGGATATGCTACCAGTGGTACATGGTCACCAATTCTTAAGAAAAACATTGCAATTGCAACTGTAGAAAAAAAGAATAATATGATCGGAAACAAGCTGCAGATCGAAATGACTGTTGAACATAAACGATTTACTGTTTCGGCAATAGTTAGTAAACCACAATTTTTTAATCCTGAACGTAAAACTTCTAACCCAGACAGCCAGAAATCATGAATCAAAAATATGATGCAATTATTATAGGAGGAGGTCACAACGGACTCATTTGTGCTGCTTACCTAGCAAAAGCAGGCAGAAAGGTACTCGTTTTGGAAAGAAGACATGTATTGGGCGGTGCCGCTGTCTCTGAGGAGATGTACCCGGGATTTACATTTTCAGTTGCCGCATACGTTGTGAGCTTGTTCAGACCCCATATCATCAGAGAATTAGAATTGGCAAAACATGGCTATGAAGTCATCCCGATGGATTGTTCGTTTCTACCATTACCCAATGGAGACTCGTTAGCCAGGTGGGCTGATCCTCAACGCACAAGAAGGGAAATAGCCCGGTTCAGCAAAAAAGACTCGGAAGTATATCCGGAATTCAGCCGGGTAATGACACATATGGGTAAACTTGCTAAAACCGTTATTGATTATCCTGCACCTGATATTACTTCAATCAACCCTAAAGAACTGGCCAACCTATTTCGATTAGGAAAAACCTTTAAAGACCTGGGACCCGAACTTTTGCATCTCAATATCAAACTAATAACTATGAGTGCACTAGACTTTCTGGATCTATGGTTTGAGTCAGAAACGCTGAAGGCTGCAATGTCTGTTAGTGGCATTATCGGAACATTTCAAGGGGTAAGGTCGCCTGGTACTGCATACGTTTTGCTGCATCATTACATGGGTCAACTTGACGGTGCATTCAGATCGTGGGGCTTTTCTAAAGGCGGCACTGGAAGTATTAGTATGGCTTGTGCAAGGTCTGCAATGAGCTATGGCGCTGAGATTAGAACTGAAGCGCCTGTAAAACAAGTATTAATTAAAAATGGTAAAGCTACCGGGGTAGTATTGGAAAATGGAGATGAATTGAATGCCAAAGTGGTGATATCAAACCTGGATCCAAATCGAACCTATTTAAAAATGGTTGGAAAAGAGTATCTGGAAGATGATATTCTGAAAGGGATCAATCGATTTAAATTAAGAGGAAGTTCGGGAAAAGTGAATTTAGCGTTGGACAGCGTTCCGGAATTCAGTTGCAGACCGGGTGATGGAGACCATATCAGGGGAGATATTGCCATAGTCCCAAATATCGACTACCTGGAAAAAGATTTTGATCAGGCCTTATTATATTCACAGAAAGCGATGCAAGCTTTAGTAAAGGGATTTGAGTACAATAATGTTTATGTTAATCCCACTTTGCCTAAGTGGTATCAAATAAAGGCGGGTAAATCTACTGTTAATTCAATGGTTATTTTGCTGGATGTGCTGGTTAGTAAGGCGGAGATACTGGAAATGAAATGGAAGAAAAAATGAATTTGTTATAAAAATAATTATTCAGGTTGTTTTCAATTATCTTACTATCACTAATTTTTTAATTGCCAATGCTTTATCCGTCATTACCTGCAAATGATAAATACCGGCCGGATAGG